>JAGFZX010000024.1 GCA_017889585.1 Bacillota bacterium | reverse complement strand
ACCAATTGAGCTATACCCCTGTGGAGCGGGAAAGGAGATTCGAACTCCCGACCCTCGCCTTGGCAAGGCGATGCTCTACCGCTGAGCTATTCCCGCATATAGATGGCGACCCAGATCGGATTTGAACCGACGACCTCCGCCGTGACAGGGCGGCATTCTAACCGCTAAACTACTGGGCCACATTGTCGTGCCTTGCGATCACCGACTTCTATATAATAACATAACTCTGTTATTATATCAATAGTTTTTTTATAGAAACTATATTTTTTTATGACCTAAGATCTAGCCACTTTTTCTTAGGAATTTTCGTCTTTTTCTATAATTTACGGCTACCACGTTTAGTGATCGGTTGCCCCTTTGCGCAGAGCGGGCACGCGTCATTACTATACGTCTCTACAGTAAGATGAAGCAATGCTTGATGTGGTATGCCAAAATCCACAGTACCACCACTACGATCAACTAATATTCCTACCCCTACTGGTATACCGCCATGTGCGCGTACAACATCGACAACCTCTTGTACCGAACCACCTGTAGTAATAATATCTTCAACAATAAGCACCCGTTCACCAGGTTTTATAACAAAACCACGCCGCAAAGTCATTTGGCCATTTTCGCGTTCAGTAAAAATAGCCCGGGTCCCCAGATTTTTACCCACTTCATGGGCGAGTAATATGCCCCCAGTAATCGGACCAATCACTAGCTCAACATTATCCTGCACAAAGCGCGCTGCCAAAGCCTTACATAAGGCTGCTGTATGCTCAGGATACTGAAGTACTTGAAATTTTTCTACATATAAAGGACTATGAAGCCCTGAGGTCAATAAAAAGTGGCCTTCTAAAATTGCCCCTGTCTTTACAAATAACTCTCTTACTTCTGCTTCCGTCATGTCCTATCCCTCATTTCTTGTAAAATAGCTTGCACTGCTTGCCGTGGATCTTGTGCCGCCGTAATAGGCCGCCCGATAACTAAATGATGAGCTCCATTTTTCAGAGCGCCAGCAGGTGTCGCAATACGACTTTGATCATTAATGGCAGCGCCGCTAGGTCTTATTCCAGGTGTAACAATGATAAATTCATCACCACATGCAGCGCGGATTTGCTCTGCCTCCTGAGGAGAAGCCACCACACCATCTAGACCTGCACATTGTGCTAGCCGTGCTAAGTGTACCACTTGTTTTGACAAATCTAAGTTGTAACCAAGAGTATTCCATTCACCGCTGTTAATACTTGTTAAAACCGTAACAGCAATCAGCTTAGGACGTTCAATTCCCATAGCCTCCGCTTTATTTTTAACAGCTTGAGCAGCAGTCGCCATCATGGCAGGACCACCTGAAGCATGTACATTAAGCATCGATATGCCCAGACCAGTCAGTGCAGCTAAACTTTGCCCGACAGTATTAGGTATATCATGTAACTTTAAATCTAAAAATACATCCTTGCCTTGTGCACATAGGTAACTGATGACCTGACTGCCCACACTATAAAACAGCTCCATGCCAACTTTATAGTAACTAACACTATCTCCTAAAACTTCTACCAATTCCTGCACTTTTTCCATTGTATTAACATCTATAGCGACTATTAAACGTTGATCAGCACTCATCAAGTATCACATCCAAATTTTTATACATTCACCTTACCAACAAGTTGATTTACATGTGATAAGCCTCTTTTTCCCAGATAGTCTTTAATACCTTCTGCTACTGACTGAGTAGCTTTAGGATTAACAAAATTACCTGTTCCTACTGCTACAGCACTTGCCCCTGCTAACATAAATTCAATGGCATCATCCGCAGTTACAATACCACCCATGCCAATAATCGGCACTTTGACAGCTTGTGCAACCTGCCACACCATCCGCACCGCTACTGGTCTGACCGCAGGGCCAGAGAGACCGCCCACCACATTGCCCAGGACTGGCTTCCACTTATGAATATCAATAGCCATACCAAGCAACGTATTAATCAGGGATATAGCATCTGCACCGGCCTGCTCTACAGCCTGAGCCATTTCTACGATATCGGTTACATTCGGGGACAATTTAACAATTACAGGTAATTTTGTATTGCGTTTTGCCATCTCAACAACAGCTGCGGCACTATGGCACTGAGTGCCAAAAGCAATACCGCCTTCTTTTACATTCGGGCAAGAAATATTGAGTTCCAGGCCGGCTACACCTGGCACAGTCAGAAGTGTCGCGAGTTTCCCATACTCTTCAACCGTATTGCCAGAAATATTCACAATAATCGGCACATCATACTGAGCAAGCTTAGGCAGTGTGGTATGCAAAAACTCTTCAACCCCTGGATTTTCTAGTCCAATTGAGTTCAGCATCCCTGCTGGAGTTTCAGCGATTCGCCGCCCATTATTTCCTGAGCGAGGTTTTAAAGTCGTGCCTTTGACAACCACTGCGCCAATTTTGTTCAAATCCACAAAATCACTATACTCCAGGCCAAAACCAAAGGTCCCTGATGCTGTCATCACCGGTGTTTTCATTTTTATGCCAGCAATATTGACCGCTAACATGAAACCACCTCCTTGGCCCAGAAAACCGGACCATCGGTACACACTTTTTTCCGCGAGCCATCATTTGTAGCACAAGTACAGGATAAACAACCGCCTACTCCACAAGCCATATATTCTTCCAAGGATACCTGGCAAGGAATGTTGTACTCTTTAGCAAGTCTCGCTACGCCGTCCATCATCACATGAGGTCCGCAGGTGTAGATCATATCAAACTTTCCTGTTTGTAATAACTCTGGCAATAGATCTAGTGTAACACCTCGGCTCCCCAAAGTACCATCATCAGTGGTAATATGTAGGTTCTGGCACATATGTTTAAATATAGATGCCCAGAACATTTCTTTTTCAGTACGCCCACCCATTAATACTTCTATTGGTCTCGGGCATAAGACGCCTGCTAGAAATATTAGCGGCGCCAATCCCATCCCGCCCCCTATTAATAAGGGACGTTGACCTTGTATTGTAAACCCATTCCCCAGCGGTCCCATGCAATCTACAATATTATTCTTGTTTAATGTTGACAGACAAGTCGTACCTTGCCCTACAATTCGGTAAATCGTACTTACTGTACCTACATCAGCATCTACATTAGAGATACTGAGTGGGCGCCGTAATAGCGGATGATAAGTAGCACTCGCCACTCTGACATGAAGAAATTGGCCAGGTACAGCTTGTGCTGCAATTTCGGGAGCATACAGCACCAATTCTTTTACCTGAGTACCAATATCTACATTGTCTACAACCTGAGCCTCTACCACTATTTTAGGCAAGGCTATCCCCTCCACCCACATAATCTTGTATGGCGAGTACATATGACAGACGACGTTCCCGCATAAATGTCAGTACATCAAAAACAGCTTTAGCAGTATCCATTGATGTAAAACATGGAATAGCATGCTCAACTGTTGCCCTACGTATTTTATAGCCATCACGTTCTGGTGCTCTACCATGGGTCAGCGTATTAATGACCATATTAATCTTACCACTTTTAATCATCTGCATAATATCAGGCTTATGCTCATGCATTTTGTGCACAACATCCACATCCAGACCCAATGATTGCAAATGCTGGGCTGTGCCACCAGTAGCGACCAGACGATATCCAAGGTCAGCAAGCCCCTTAGCCAGTTCGCCGCCCTCTTCCTTGTCCTTATCAGCTACGGTGAACAATACGGTACCATGTTGCGGCACATTCATACCAGCACCAGTAATTGCTTTATATAAAGCCCTGGCATAATGATAGTCAATGCCCATCACTTCCCCAGTAGACTTCATTTCAGGCCCTAAAGATATGTCTACCTGTTGCATTTTAGAGAAAGAGAACACAGGCGCTTTCACTGCAATATAAGGTTTTGCAGGCATTAAACCAGATTTATACCCAAGAGATCGAAGAGTCTCACCCATCGCTACGCGCGTAGCTACATTAACCATTGGTACATCTGTGACTTTACTTAAGAAAGGAATGGTACGGCTAGAACGAGGATTTACTTCTATAACATACACACCATCATCAACCACTACATATTGAATATTGATAACACCCTTAACATTAAGACCAGTTGCTAACCGCGTAGTATATTCTACAATGGTGGCAATAACTTCAGATGACAGGGTTTGAGTTGGATAAACGGCAATACTGTCACCAGAATGTACGCCTGCTCGTTCCACATGTTCCATAATCCCGGGAATGAATACATCCTGTCCATCCGAAATAGCATCTACCTCAACTTCCGTACCTTGCATATAGCGGTCAACAAGTACTGGATGTTCTGGGGAAGCCTTTACCGCTCTAGTCATATAGTCTTTTAATTCATCTTCATCATAAACTATTTCCATAGCACGGCCCCCTAAGACATAGGAAGGACGCACCACCACAGGATAACCAATTTTAGCTGCTTCGATAACAGCATCAGCCCCATTAGTCACCGTTCCACCCTGAGGTCTTGGAATACCGCTTTGTTCTAGCAATGCATCAAACTTCTCACGATCTTCGGCTCGATCAATATCTTCAACACTTGTACCCATTATTTTGACCCCAGCCTTAGCCAGCGGTCCTGCCAAATTAATAGCTGTTTGCCCACCAAACTGCACAATAACGCCTTCGGGTTTTTCTTTGTCAATAATATTCAGAACATCTTCTGGGGTAAGCGGTTCAAAATACAAACTATCAGCAGTGTCAAAGTCAGTACTTACTGTTTCAGGATTATTATTAACGATAATAGACTCAATACCCATTTCCCGTAGTGCCCATACCGAATGGACCGAACAATAGTCAAATTCTACCCCTTGACCGATACGAATAGGCCCTGATCCTAGCACCATGACTTTGCGGTTATTGGATACAACAACCTCATCCTCCTGAGCATATGTGGAGTAGTAGTAAGGTGTATCGGCTTCAAACTCAGCAGCACACGTATCTACCATTTTGTAACTTGGAACAATCTGTTGTTGTTTGCGACCTTCTCTGACTTCTTCCATGGTTTTTCCCGCGATCTCAGCGATAGACTTATCTGCAAAGCCCATTTTTTTAGCTGCAAGCATCAATTCTGTACCATGTTCTTCCACCAAAAGGCGAGTTTCCATCTTGATAATATTTTTGATCTTATTGAGGAAAAAGTAATCCACTTTTGTGATTTCATGAATTTCATCAACACTAATATTGCGACGTAAAGCTTCGGCCACCATAAAAATCCGCTCATCATTGGTGACAATTAGCTTTTTCCGTACTTCTTCAGTAGATAGATTCCCTATTTCTGGGATTTGCAAGCGGTGAATGCCAATCTCCAAAGAACGCACTGCTTTCAATAAAGCCCCCTCAAAGGAACGATCAATGGACATAACTTCCCCAGTTGCTTTCATTTGGGTTCCAAGTATTCGATCAGCATACATAAATTTATCAAAAGGCCAGCGTGGGAATTTTACCACGATATAATCTAGTGCGGGTTCAAAACAAGCCATGGTTTTCTTCGTAACGGCATTTTGTATTTCATCCAAATGATAACCAATAGCAATCTTACTGGCAACTTTCGCAATAGGATAACCAGTTGCTTTAGAAGCCAGAGCACTTGAACGACTCACCCGGGGATTTACTTCAATAACATAATAATTATTACTATTAGGATCAAGGGCATATTGGGCATTACAACCACCTTCAATTCCTAATGACCGAATAATATTAAGAGAAGCAGTTCTAAGCATCTGATACTCATGATCTGTCAAGGTTTGGGATGGAGCAACAACAATACTATCACCTGTATGAACACCTACAGGATCAAAATTTTCCATATTACAGACAACGATACAGTTATCTGCAGCATCACGGATGACTTCATATTCAATTTCTTTCCAGCCCGCTACACTGCGTTCAATGAGCACTTGACCAATCATACTATACTTCAGTCCCCTGGTAACTACGCTGATCAAGTCACTTTCATTATCAACAATACCACCACCTGCACCACCCATAGTGTAAGCAGGGCGCACAATAAGAGGATAACCTATCTTTCGCGCAAATAAGCAAGCTGCTTCTACATCTTCTACAGTAATACTTTCAGGGACAGGCTGACCAATCTCTTTCATGGTCGCCTTAAATAATTCACGGTCTTCGGCCTTCATTATTGCCGTCAAGGGTGTTCCTAATAACTCTACATTAAAATTTGAGAGCACGCCGGCCTCTGATAGTTCAACAGCTAAGTTAAGCCCTGCCTGTCCGCCTAAAGTCGCGAGCAGTCCGTCAGGACGTTCTTTGGCAATAATAGCCTCCAAAAAATCCAAAGTTAAGGGTTCAATATAAACACGGTCAGCAATATTGGTATCAGTCATAATTGTGGCTGGATTACTATTCACTAGCACCACTTCCAACCCTTCTTCTTTCAATGCGCGACATGCCTGGGTTCCCGCGTAGTCAAACTCTGCAGCCTGCCCAATAACAATCGGCCCTGATCCAATGACCATTACTTTTTTTAGATATTCTTTTTTCGGCATAATTATACCCCTTTCGTAAGCAGCGCCATAAATTCATCGAATAAATAAGTGCTATCATCAGGCCCTGGTGACGCTTCAGGATGATACTGAACTGAAAATATAGGTAAACTATTATGCCGTATACCTTCAACAGTATTATCATTGACCGCCCGATGACTAATTACTACATCTTTACCCGCCAATGAAGCTTCTTCTACTGCATACCCATGATTTTGTGAAGTAATGTGTACGCGACCTGTAAATAGGTTTTTTACTGGTTGGTTTGAACCACGATGACCAAATTTCAATTTATAAGTATCAGCACCCAGGGCTAGGGCTAATAATTGGTGCCCTAAACAAATTCCAAATATGGGTTTCTTTCCGATTAATTCTTTTATTGTCATCACAGCACAAGATACATCTTTGGGATCTCCAGGACCATTGGACAAAAAGATACCATCAGGTTTAAGCGCTAGTATTTTCTGCACTCCCATATCAGCAGGCACTACGGTTAAGGAACAGCCAAGCTTACTTAATGAATTTAAAATATTATTTTTGATACCAAAATCCATCACGACAACATGAGGTCCATCATTCTCGATACGATACACCTCTGGAGTCGTCACTTCCATAACTTCACCTGTTACTGCAGGCTGGGCAAAATATTGTGCCACTTGTTCGTCACTGGTTTCAACTGAAACAATAACACCTTTCATCGTACCATGGGAACGAATACGCCTTGTAATAGCCCGCGTATCAACACCATAGATACACTGAATGTTATTTTTAATAAGATAGTCCTGCAATGTATTTTCAAGTTGCCAATTACTGGGTTCTTCACACAATTCACTAATAATAAAACCTCTGACAAAAGACTTGCGTGATTGCTCGAACAAATCCGCCACACCATAATTTCCAATCATAGGATATGTCAATGTTACAATTTGCCCACAATATGAGGGATCTGTTAATATTTCTTGATACCCTGTCATACCAGTATTAAATACAACTTCCCCGACAGCGCCATTATCTATTAACATTTCCCCATAAAATACACTACCATCTTCTAATATTAATTTACCTTTCATGTGCACACCTCACCATTTCGCATTACAAACTTTCCGTTGACAATT
Organism: Bacillota bacterium; assembly: GCA_017889585.1. Classification (GTDB taxonomy): domain Bacteria; phylum Bacillota; class Negativicutes; order DSM-13327; family DSM-13327; genus CTSoil-075. The sequence goes on along the minus strand of JAGFZX010000024.1, from coordinate 38,444 downwards.
GTAGCTACCGCTTTGCCTTTAAGTGCCTTCTTGTCAAAAGGAGTCTGTTTGCCTCTTGTATAAAATTTACTACTATCGACAACCCATTCTAGGTCAGCATCAAATATGGTAATATCAGCCGGGGAACCTACCTCGATTGTTCCAGCCTTCAGCCCCAATATACGAGCTGGTGCTGTTGACATACGCTCTATAAGCTCTAATAGCGTAAGTTTACCGGTATGATACAACCCTGTTAATATTACACCAAGAGCAGTTTCCATGCCAGTAAAACCAGAAGGAGCCTGTTTATATTCCATATCTTTTTCCTCAAAAGCATGAGGGGCATGATCTGTGGCAATGGCATCTATTGTGCCATCTTGCAAACCTTCAATTAATGCAGCCACATGATCAGCCGAACGAAGTGGGGGATTTACTTTAGTTGCTGTATCAAAACTTTTTACAGCCTCATCAGTTAACGTCAAATGATGGGGCGTAACTTCAGCTGTTACATTAACACCCTTTTTCTTAGCTTGGCGAATCAGTTCTACCGCCCCTTTACTGCTAACATGGGCAATATGAAGCTTAGCATCAGCATATTCAGCCAGCATAATATCCCGTGCTACAGCAATATCTTCGGCAACAGCTGGTCGCCCTTTCATGCCGAGCATAGCTGAAACTGCACCTTCATGCATAACCCCGTCTTCAACTAAGGAGTCATCTTCAGAATGAGTAATCACTGGGCAGTGGAACATGCTTGTATATTCAAGACCTGTTTTTAGCAGGCTATTGTTATTTAACGAACTCCCATCATCTGAAATGGCTACCGCACCAGTAAGTATCATGTCGCCGATTTCTGCCAATTCCGTACCAAGTTGGCCTTTACTTAAGGCTCCAATAACCTTTACATTGACAACGCCCTCATATTGGGCCCGGTGCAATATCCCTGATACAATGATTGCACTATCCACAACAGGTTTTGTATTCGGCATGCAGGCAATTGTCGTAAATCCACCTGCAGCAGCAGCCCTAGTACCAGATACAATATCTTCTTTGGCCTCTAGGCCTGGTTCACGTAAATGTACATGCATATCAATAAGCCCAGGAGCAACTACGAATCCTTGTGCATCAAAAACTTCCGCACCTTCAGCGCTTAGCTGATCACCCATTTCAATAATATGACCATTTTCAATTAATATATCTGCGATAGCATCAAAACCTTGTGCTGGATTGACAATTCTTCCACCTTTAAGCAGTAGTTTCAATATCTTTACCTCCCATCAGCACCAAAAATAGCACTGCCATTCTTACTGCCAGTCCATTTTTCACTTGTTCTTGTATCACTGATTGATCACCATAAGCTACATCAGGGGAAATTTCCAGTCCACGATTCATAGGCCCTGGATGCATAATGAGGGCATCGGGTTTTGCCAAATTCAAGCGAGCTTGATTAATGCCAAAAATTCGAGCATATTCCCTTGCTGAAGGAAATAGGCCTTTGTGCTGACGCTCCCGCTGAATACGCAATACATTAACTACATCTGCCCCATCCAAAGCATCTTCTACTCTATTGTGAACATAGACCCCAGTCTGCTCAATATCCCGGGGCATCAAGGTTTTAGGTCCTGCCAAATGTACCTCAGCACCCATTTTTTGCAACCCCCAAACATTTGACCTGGCCACTCGGCTGTGTAAAATGTCGCCTATAATGGCTACCTTTAGTCCTGATAAAGTACCTTTTTTCTCCTTAATACTGAACATATCCAGTAGCCCTTGAGTAGGATGTTCATGAGCACCATCCCCAGCATTAACAATCACAGGTTTTGCCACCTTAGCAGCATACTGAGCTGCACCGTCAGCGCTATGACGCATAACAATGACATCAACGCCCATGGCTTCAACGGTATACAAAGTATCACGCAAGCTTTCCCCTTTCGTCACACTGCTGGCACTAGTAGTAATATTGACCACATCAGCCCCTAAATATTTGCCTGCTAATTCAAAGGAAGTCCGCGTTCTGGTACTTGCTTCAAAAAATAAATTAACGATAGACTTTCCACGCAAAGTAGGTACTTTCTTTATATCACGGTCAATAACTGATTTCATTTCCTGGGCAGTAGCCAAAATCAATTCCATTTCGGATACTGTCATGGTTTCAAGACCTAAAATATCTTTTCCTCGCAATGAGATCAGACGTTTACTCACAGCCACTCCTCCTCATAAATAAAACTCTAAACTAGGCAGACAAATACCAAAAACTCTCTTGATTAATTTAACAGATAGTATTTGTATTTTTATAACAGAATACGCCTTGCCAAGCTCTAACTTCTCAAACTTTTCAAATGTCAGTAATTGAATATATATACACATTTCTTGCATATATATACTACCAGATTCAGCAAACAATTGCTAGACATAAAAAGCATATAAAAATGCCTTCTTGGCGTGTGATGACGCAAGAAGGCATGGATAATACACTACTCTACTAATGCTCCTTGCTCGCCTCACAGGACCAGCTTAAAGGCTTTATGCTATTTTATATAGAATAGCAAATATCGTCATCAATTGTCAATATAATTTTTAAGATACACCAAATAGAACTGACCTTTGAACCCTTTCTGCAAATAAAAGTAGCAACATTACATAGTATTGTAGTATAGTATATCCTGAAACAACATTTTTACCAGCACTTTTATGGATTAATCATATAATTGCAGGGAAATACTTTATATACGGAGGTGATTGTATGGGGAAAATTTCCGATAAAGATAGTTATAAAAATATGAAAAATGCGATCAAAAGCTCAAAGTTCTTCATCGACAAACAAGCGGCGAAAAAACCGAAACAAAAATAGCAACGAGGTGGAGCAATCTACCTTGTTGCTATTTTTGTTAGCCCTTGGCATCTATTATTACTATCCCATAAATGATAAAGACCTCCTATTTGTAGTGTGATTTCATTCTACAAATAGGAGGTCTTTTATCAATACTATCCTAACATGCAAAGTTCGCATATTACGGGGCAGCTTGTCATATATAATCTTTAGGCCTAAATTGAAATGATCTTTTATTAGGAGGTGCCTTTTCATTGTTTAGAAGAATAGTTGTCTTATTTGTACTATCCTTGATTGCAGTTCCACAGTTTTCCTTTGCCGCTACATCTGGCGACAAGCCCATTACATCAGGCATTACGTCATCCCCAGCTCCGCGTATTCAAACTCCTACTCCTACTCCTGTACCGCCGACTCCAGCAAAGCCGCAACCTATTAAATTTGCCCTGACATTTGATGATGGTCCTAGTCCAAATTATACGCCTCAGGTTCTAGCATTACTTGATAAATTTGGAGCACAAGCAACATTTTTTATGGTAGGCACCAACTTTACTCAATACCCCAGACTACTCCAACAAGTTGCTGCAAAGGGTAACGAGATAGCTGCCCATTCCATGACTCACCCAGATCCAGATTATTTGTCAAATTCTGAACTGGATTATGAAATCACGGCATCTGTGGCGGGCTTACGAGAGATCTCAGACCAACCCGTGCGTTACTTCCGTCCACCATATGGACAGCGTAATTATATTTATAAAAAAAGGGCTCCTGAACTTGACGTTGAAATAGTTTACTGGACGGTTGACCCAAGAGACTGGTCTGGTATTTCTTCAGATATTATCGCAGAACGTGTATTGGACAACTTGGAACCTGGCTGTATTGTTCTTTTGCACGACGGCGGCGGTAACCGACAAGAAACCGTCGATGCTCTTGAAATCATTTTGCGTGAGGCCAATGCTCGCGGCTACAATTCAGTAACCCTCTCCAATCTTGAAATATGAAAAATATCAACTACTGAAATAATAACCGAAAAGAAGTACATAGCATATAATAATAATAGTAAGAAGATTCGTTAATAAAGGAGGAAATAATATGGGCAACAACACCATAAAAACAGCCCTTGGATTAACCGAAAATATCGAAGCATTTCTTTGTTATATTTTCGGTTGGTTAACCGGCGTCATCTTCCTTATACTAGAAAGAGAAAATAGTTTCGTTAGATTTCATGCTATGCAATCTCTAACAACTTTCCTCAGCCTGTTTATAATATCAATGATTGCTGGATCAATACCAATATTAGGTTGGATACTTACCATTCTAATCACCCCGACATCTGTGATTTTGTGGTTATTCTTAATGTATAAAGCCTATCGAGGCGAAAAATATAAATTACCAATTATCGGAATTTGGGCCGAGCAGCAAATTAATAAATATCCCATTTAAGTAAATTTTCGACTAAAACCGAGTAGAAATACATCAAAAAGTCCTATTTGCAGTATCAATCGCTATTGCAAATAGGACTTTTATGGTAGTTATTATTCTTCCAATGTAACTTTATTCATTTTATCGCCCTGACGAATTTTATCCACAACATCCATACCTTCGATAACTTTGCCGAAAACGGTATGAACACCATCTAGATGAGGTTGTGGCTCATATACGATAAAAAACTGGCTGCCCCCAGTATTCGGACCAGCATGGGCCATAGCCACTGCACCCCGCTCATTTTTATGGGGATTGCCTTTAGTCTCGCAAGGAATCTGATAACCAGGTCCACCAGTACCGTTCCCCCTCGGACAACCACCTTGCGCTACAAACCCTTTAATAACCCGGTGAAAGGAAAGGTTGTCATAAAAACCTTCCTTAATCAATTTTTCAAAGTTTGCTACCGTCTTTGGCGCTTCCTTTTCAAACAATTCAATCACAATTTTACCATTATCCATTTCAATAATTGCTTTTTTCACGATTAATCCCTCACTTATTTACATTATATCTACATTATACCACAATTATCTAATTATTAATCTTACTTTCACTGTTAAATATTCTTTCCTCTATAGAGTTTATTTATTATTCAATAATCATTAACTCTTTACTTTTTTCAACAAACCATCGCCCTTCATCACACACAAAAAAATATACCTCCTTGCATCACTGTATTTGTCCACAAAAAAAGCCAGTTAATATAAGGGATATTTGTATATTAATTCTTCATTAGTTAATACTAACTATAGTTAAGATTCAAGGAGGCATTTGTAATATGGTAAACATTAATGATGGAACAACAACAACCGAAAATCAAGAATTAACTGCTGATACCGATGTAAGCATCAGCAACATTATCAGCAATACCGCTACTGCTAGAACAAAACAGTCGAATGATAGTGTTATTTACGACGATATGATTTTTCCTAGTTAATCTTGTTGAAAAAGACGATTGCTATATCACAATAGCAATCGTCTTTTTCAATAGAAATCACCAAGATTTCGCCTATCCTCCTATTCTCGATCCATTTCAACTCTCCCCTTGCAGCTCATGCCCTCCCTAAAAAACAAGACCGGTACAAGGTTAACCTGTTACTGAACTTGTTTTTGACTATCTTAATCTACTATGTTGATTTTAATAGACTTTGGTTGCTGAACTTCTGCCTTAGGGATGATAATTTCTAAAATTCCATCTCTAAAAGCTGCGGTTACCTTATCAGACAGTAACTCATCATTAAAAGCAATGGAGCGGGAGAAATTAGCCATGCGCCTTTCTTGCAGCAGATAACGTTCACCTTTGTTTTCGTTGCTTTGAGAATAGGAACCTTTTATTGTCAATACATTTTCTGTCAATTGAATATCCACGTCTTTTTTGTCAACACCAGGTAGATTAGCTCTCACTACGTACTCTTTACCTTGATCAATCACATCAATAGGCATAGCTGATGATAAGAGGTTAATATTGTGGCTGGCTAAGTCGCCGATAGGCGATAATATACCGGTGCCTGAAAAGTTGTCAAACAAGTCATTGATACTTTTGCGAAACAATGATGGTGTGTTGTAATTATCCCTTCTCATAATATTTGACATAATAAATGCCTCCTCTTTCTTGATTAATTTAGGCTTAGTAAAGCCACTTTTGTTAGCACTCTCCTTCGTTGAGTGCTAACTTATATTTATATAATACTCAGAGTCATAAGTAAAATCAACATTTATTGAATCTCAAATTTCGCAATAATACTCTTAAATAAATGTTTAGATTAAAATAACTCCTTTTAATAAAATTTCTCTTTAAATCTCTTGTGTTTTTACCATTTTCTGATACAAAAAAATTATTTATCACATAATAAATACTCATTGATAATACTACATTCATTAAAAAGGTATTGAGTCTCGAATTTATATGATGGGTTTCGGGAAATACTGTTGTTACTACCTCATAATATCCGGAAATAAAGGGTATTGGACATCCTAAAATAGAGGGGACTTATTCTATATCATCCAAAAGGATTTTAACTACCTTTAACGAATAGATAAATGATTAGACTACTCAATACTATAGAGGGAGTGATAAAATGAAATCATTAAAGGAAACAAAAACAGCCGAAAATCTCATGAAAGCATTTGCTGGTGAATCACAAGCAAGAAACCGCTATACATACTATGCTTCTGTCGCAAAAAAAGAAAACTTTGTACAAATCTCTAACATTTTTACCGAAACTGCTGAGAATGAGAAAGAGCACGCGAAACTGTTCTATAAATTTTTGCTTAACGACATGAATGATGAAACGATTAATATACAAGCAACTTTTCCGGTTGCTTTTGGAGATACAAAAAGCAATCTTCAGGCTGCTGCAGAAGGCGAAAAAGAAGAATGGGACGAACTCTACCCCTCCTTCGCTAACATAGCAGAAGAAGAAGGTTTTCCGGAGATCGCTGGAATCTTCCGAGAGATAGCCGAAGTTGAACAACATCATGAAGCACGCTACCGAAAACTATACGCAAATTTAGTTTCCGGTGAAGTCTTCAAAAAAGCCACTATAGTTGAATGGAAATGCAATAATTGCGGTTACATCCATACAGGGCTAAGCGCCCCTGATACATGCCCAGCCTGCGCCCACCCTCAAGGCTATTTCGAAGTTTTTATAGAAAATTATTAGTATATTGAGATTATTCCCTACGAGGCCATTTTTAAATACCAGTGAGTTAAATTGAAAGGAAACCCCACTTCCAAGCCGAATGGCGTGTAAGTGGGGTTTCCTTTCAATCTAGCATTCATAAACAACCAAAAAAGATCTACAAGCAAAATACTATAAGCCTTATCATTCAAAGATTAGTCGGCAAAATGGATTCGAACCATCACAAGGTTGCCTACGACGGCCCCTCAAGCTGATGCGTCTACCGTTCCGCAACTACTACATTGTATAATTATGAAAAACATAGTTTCTGAAAATTGAAAAATTAGCTTTCATTTTCACACAAATTTACACTATGTAAAATCATTCCAATAATAACAATAATTATTCCCATTAACGGGTAACCTGTTGGCAACAATCCGCCTAAAAACAAAACTTCACCGATAACAGTAAATGCCACCTCCCCTGCTTGAGTAGCTTCAACAACTGCAAGTTTCTTAGGATTGCCCTTTGCTTTATCAGTAGCATAAAAAAATAGCACAGTTGCAATAATTCCAGAAAAAATTGCAACTATGAATGACTGAATAATTTGCCCTGAGCTTGGCAAGCCAATCGTAACCATTCCATAAAAAGATAAAAGTAACCAAAATGGTATACTTGCTATGGTCATTCCCAACACGCGCTGGTACACATCCAGTCTTCCTTCGCAAATTGACATCATTTTCCGATTTCCAAGCGGATATGCGAATGTCGCAATAAGTACTGGTAGAATTCCAATTATAAGCTTTGCAAAATCTATATTTTCAGTTTCTCTTGCCTGTATCAATAGCACTCCTATCAAAATAAATACAGAGGTAACTAATTCTCGTACAGGAATTTTATGTCTTTTCCTTTGTATGCCGTTTGTTGTTTCTATTTTTTTGTAAAAAAACGGAACTAACAATGAACCTGCAACAATTGTAAATTGCCATGTACCTGCAACTAACCAGGCAGGTCCATAAGCAGCAGCAAAACATAATGGTGCATAAAAAAGGCCAAAACCAACACTACTCCAAATGAACCATTCGAGCGGTCTGTCTTTCATATCATCAAAAAGTGCTTGTATATTACGCCGAGCCATAACAATCAGTAATAAGAATGGTACCGTAAATAAATATCGTAATGATGCACTCCAAATCCAACTTCCACCAGATAAATCCATTGCACGATTTAAAATAAAAGTAGATGAAAAAAATAATGAAGCCAAAATACCAATAAGAATTACCTGCAAAATATCCCTTCTCTCACAACTTATCAATTTTATTCATTCCAAAAAATTCGAAACAAAACCTAATAATCTTTCATCAAATTTTGTTAAATATCTAATTAGATTTTTGCTCGTATCTTCCATATTTTTGCCTATTACTTTTTGTACTGTTTTAATAATAAGGGGTCCTCTGTCCTGATAAAGGCATTACTGTTGATAATAAAATGATGACAATTCAGTTATAGTATCAAGTATTGCTACATTGCATTGAATTCTACTGCAATAGCTCTTGATAATTTTAAAGCATTCCTGTCTAATCCATGTCCTATGGCAATTAGCGAGATAAATGATACGCTACTTAATACGCTTGGTTACTTTAAAGAAGATGTTATTGGAAAAACATCAAGTGATTAATGGCACTGGATTAGGACTTGCGGTATGCTACGGGATAGCCCACCGCATAATGTGGAAATCCATGTGGATAGCAGTTCAAACGGTACTACCTTTGCTGTTCACTTCCCTATCACCAATTTTCACAAAGAAGATTAAGGACAACCAATAAGAGAACAATTAGAGAGAGAGTTATCCCCTCTCCCCTTTTTTTGCACGATATAAGCTCTCGTTTATATCGTGCAAAATGATTATTTCGACCATTTCTGTAAATCACCAATCATGGCTGATAGTTCTTCTTTTATCTCCTCCATTAGGAATTCCTTAGCAGTCAACAGATACTGAAGATAATCTTGTATTTCATCTACTTTATCAATAGCTTCGTCGTCATCAACGTTAATATTGTCCTTAATGCGTTCTAGAGCGTCAATCCCTTCATCAATTTGTTCAGGATCAAACTGGGTACGATTCGCCAACTCAACCAAAACATCAATAACAGGCTGCATATCAAAAGATACCATTATGTCCCCCCCTCACAGCTTAGTTGTAATAGTATTCCTAAGCCATTACTAATTATTAATACAATAGCAATTACTTCGTTTCCACATCAGTGTTCTCCATTGCATATGGATAACTTCTTACATAGTAACTATTTAACGATCAGTACTCATTCACCCATCAATCAGCTCTCTCAAGTCTGCGATAAATCAGCTGCGCCAGTGGTGATCAAGGTGAGAGGATGGACTGGAATACCAATTGAAAAAGGTTATGTGTTTCAACTGAGTATTACAAAATTTTTTGATACGTTTTAGTACATAAGCAATCTATCGTCCTGCCATCTGCGGTAATACCTGGTATACCTTTCAATACAGTCCACTTTATTAAATAAGATTCAAAGACCATCAACTATCACCTGCTGTATTTTTAAGACTATACATCTTACTATCCGCAATACTGATTAAATCATCTATTATTTTTGCATCCCTAGGATAGATTGCATACCCACTTGAAACAGAAATGGTTATTTGCATTTTTTTAGATAATTCCCGTAGTTCATTATTAAAACGTTTAAGAATTTTTTTTATATCATCGTCATCTGCATAAGGTGCAATAATCAAAAATTCATCGCCGCCCCATCTAACAACTACATCACTCTTTCTTATACTAGTTAAAAGTAAAGCTGAAAATTCTTGTAACACCAAATCCCCTTTTCTGTGACCATATCGGTCATTTATGGCCTTAAATTTATCACAATCCAAAATAGCTATACTTAATTTTTCATTTTTTCTATCCATTTGAGCCAAAAGAGACGGAAGAACGTTATCAACAAATCTCCGATTATAAAAACCTGTCAAACTATCTATTTCTGAATCGAATTTCACTTTGTCATACTGCTTACCGGCCCAAAAAGCAATAAATAAACCAATAACGCCAGGAAAAGGCAAATTGCGGAATGAATAGTCTAAATAAATATAAGCATATAGTCTTATAGCTATAATAGTCATTAGCATAATTATTAAGCTAGTTATTCTTCCTGTATATTTCATCCTATTCCCCTTGTATTCAATATTTAAAATAGTATTGTCTCATATTTTACTACACAACAAAGAAATAGGGAACTTTTAGTTTGAAATTCCATAATTATTAAACGTTAATAATTATGGAATTTCACCTACTATCTATTAATAATATCTAATAGTATTATTATCAAGCATAATACGATAGTATGCGATTGCAAATTGGCAGGCACATACTACTATTAAGAATACTGTCTTTTATAAATCTAACCTCTTAAATGTTAATTGAATTTTGTAATTATATTAACAATCAACCTTAATTTAAGTTATGAAGCAGCTTTATCAATCAATCCTCAATATATCAACAGACTATTTTCTATATTTACAATAAACTAAATTCTAGCATTTACGCCAAAGCTTAGTTTCTCGAGAAACAAACTTATAAGAGACAATACAAAAACACCAGTATTAGATATCATTTATTAACCTCTAAAAACTAGTATTTTTTATGATTTCGTCTCAGTTGAAACCGATAAAGCACAAAGATTCTTAAGCTCTATTAAAAGAAGATCATTAGTCTCATTATTGTTTATTTTATCAATCTCGCTACATATTTCAAGAATTCTTTCTGTTACATCTTCCTATTTCATAAATTTTCTCATAGTGAATTATAATACACTAGTTTTATTTATATTTAAAAGGTAAGCATAGTGGATTTTTACTTCATTTTAATACGCAAATTTGGAGGTCAGAAAAAAAAAAGCAGGAGTATACTCCCTGCTTTCAATCATCTATTTACCTGTTGCTTGGTTGCAATCTTCTCAAGGATTATTTTGATAACTCAAGGTTCGCGAGCTAACTATCTTCCTGAATAATAATATATACATCAATGATCAATCGCTGATTTTACAGCGTCGCGTTTATTCTCGCCGCTTTCATAAGATAATCTATGACTTCACTACCTCTATGAATATAGGTGTTTAAACTACCCGCGACACCTGCGATCAAGATAACCTCTCTATTATAATAGTTCCAACTATTTATCACCATCTTAAACTGTATAAGCAAAGGAAGTACCAACTATTCCTGTATATATATATCCCTGTGACTATCACTTGCAAGATATAGTGTTTGAAAAATTCACAAAATATTAAATATGGATACGGCGACTAAAATAGTACTTTTTTATAAATGTCCTCCGTATTATTTATTAGGTGGTTGTAATGGCAATCGAAAAGATATTACTTCACCCATTTCAATTAATATACTGTCAATAGCTATTAATGCTACAGATTTATTGCCAATAAGCCATTCCGAAGAGGAGTCAGAACCTTTTATAATAAACTTCCCATTGTATAAATATTTATTGTTTGGTACATCTACTATTTTAAGCATCATAGTAGCTGTCATGTCTTTTCCATAGGTAAAGACATGAATTTTTTCTTTTCTAGCAAAAGGCTGTAGTCCAGCATAAACGATATAATCCGTATGGTTATCAGCAAATGCTTCGACCAAATCCTTCTTTTCAATTATTGCAATGTCTTCAAACCCTAACGCCTTAAGTTTAGTCAAAGGTTGCGTATTGGGATTTATATTATATAATCCCTCTACTTTTCCATTCATCCAATTACTAATTTTATTAGTAAGCTCATCATCATATGTCGTTTTGGCGTTATTAATGAAAATAACAGAAACTGAGGCTTTTGTCCGTTCATGTGCAAATGTGGAATTTATCGGAATTGCTAAACTTAATATGCTGATAAATACAATCACCATAGAAATCTTTTTAATAATTATCACAATTATTAACCTTCGGAAGTAATCGGCAAACGAACTTTAATTACAGCATTCATTTTTTCTATAACTTTGTCTAATGCACTTAATGATACCGATTTATTACCAATGGAGCCCATCATTGTGCTAGCAGATGCAAATTCGGTAAACTTCCCATTATATAAATACTTGTTGTTCTTTAGGTCAATGATTTTTATTGGCACTATACCAGTCATATCAATACCGTAAGAGAAAAAAGTAATGCGTTCTTTTCTCACAAAAGGTTGCAATTCAGCAAACAATACATAATCAATATCCTCACCTTTGAACGCTTCAATAATATCGGTGCGTTCTGCTGTGGCTATATCTGCGATTCCAGTTTTATTTAAGAGTTCGACATAACGTCCACCAGGAATGACATTGTAATTTTTTAATAAAGAATCGAAGTTTTCCATCATTTTTTTATTTAGCTCATCATCATATGTAGTTTTGGAATTATTAACATATAGAAGGGCTACGGATACCTTCTTAGTTTCTATCTTTTGGTCATCAGCATTAGATATTTCTTTTGCAAAACAAATGTTTGCAATTACCAGTAAGGAGAATAGGCATATTAAAATCCTTTTCATAGTGTACACGCTCCTTTTTTTATTTACTACCATAAGAGTTTTGCATATAAACAATCAAAAATTAGCTACAATCGATTCATATTATTTCTATTGCACTCCTCCCATTTTACCAACATCTTACAAGATACTATTTATACGCCAAACGTCTTTTTCCCTTTATTTTCCTTAAAAAATATTTATGATCTTAAATATTCGTGTATTCCAGAGTAAAAAATATTACCCACTACTCTACTGTTCAACTTAGGTAATCTAAGTTTTCAGCAGACCTCCACACTAACGAAATACTGACTTGACCCTAGCCACTCTACCAGACACGTAATTACACTGAAATCCTAAGTTTTCATAGTTTTCGGGAAATTTATATCCAAATCTTTCTTGGAGCTTTATTCTATTGTAAATAGATTCCAGATAATCAAATATTGACGATTTAGCCTAGTTTCTTGTTCTATATTTTTTATGGCAGAACAGCTCGTACTTTAGCGTACCAAAACGGATTCCATACAAGCATTCCCCTAACAACTACCTTTCCAACTCATACTCTGAATAAATCCATGTTATTTAGTAATAAGCGATATTTTTTACTTACATAATTGCAAGTTCTTCTGCTACAGTCAAAGTATCTTTTCCTTGCTCTTGTACTTATTTTAACTGTTGCTTTCTTAAAAGCAGCATCATATTTCTTGCCTTTCACCTCTCTTAACATAGCCTTTCTTATAGAATTTATCCTATCAGCTGTTATTAATGTCCGGCAAGTCTGGTCTAGATCACTAATTTTACTTCTGATTTTCTAGGACATTCAAGCATCAACGCTTCAATGGATTTTTATAGTTACGTTTCTTCTGGAATGAAGAAGCATGCTCTAGCTTCCGTATCGAATCAACTATTCGGTCTATAAAATTGGGTTCTATAATAAATGTTGGGGTGACCGGTTCTATGACTGGTCTACCTCAACATTTATTATAGAACCCAATTTTGTCGTCACTCACCCATTTGACGTTGGCAACAACAAAAAAGACCTACAAGCAAAATGCCTGTAAGCCTTATCATTAGAGGTTTGGTGCGGTAGAATGGATTTGAACCATCACGAGGTTGCCCCCGCCAGCCCCTCAAGCTGGTGCGTCTGCCGTTCCGCCACTACCGCATTTTATGAAATTAGTTTGGTGCGGTCGAGAGGACTTGAACCTCCACGAAGTTGCCCTCACTAGAACCTGAATCTAGCGCGTCTGCCGTTCCGCCACGACCGCATGATCACTCTTTATCAGCGACATTATTAATGTTACCACAACATTAAACTATCGTCAAGTGTTTTTATATAATCTAAACTAATCAATACATCCTTAACCTTACTTTGCCGCGAACCCCCATTGCCATGCATTCCATAAATTTCCAGACGGTGTAGGATTCGCGCGATAATTTACTACATTTTTTTTGACTGCATCAATATTACTTCTAAAATACAAAGGCACTACAGGATGTTCCTGGATGATAATATCTTGAATACGGAAATAGATTTGTTTACGCCTCTCAATATCGATAGTACGTGTTCCTTGCTCTGTCAAAGCATCAATCTCAGTATTACGCCATCCAGGATAATTTTGCCCTTCATAGCCATTATTGCTATTAGGAATTCTTTTGGAATGCCACAAGCTCAGATCATCAGGATCAATACCAGCTACCCAAGCGTACATCGCTGTGTCAAATACCCGTTTTTTCAATATATCACTAAAAAATACTTTTGCATCAGTGGGTTTTAATTCCACTGCAATACCCACTTCTTTTAATTGCTGCCCTATTACACTAGCAATAATCTCTCGAGATCTATTCCCTGTCGGGAAATTCAAGGAAAACCCCAACTTGCGACCATCTTTTACGAAAATCCCATCATCCCCCAGCTTCCATCCTGCCTGCACTAACAGTTCACGAGCTGCATTCACATCACGCACTTCCTGCTTTGCCACGGGATTATAGGCCCACGATAAGGGTGATTGGTCCCCCATTGCCGGACTCGCTGCATTTTTAAGTACATTGGCAATAAGCCCTTGCTTGTCGATCCCTAATGCAATGGCCTGCCGTACCCGCCCATCCTGAAATAAAGGATTATCAAAATTAAAATCCAAATGTTCCCAAACCATGTTAGGTGTGGTAACTGCCTGCATGATGCTAATGTCTTTAACTTGATCTAATTGTGCAAAAGCAACATTACTCACAATATCAACTTCGCCAGCTTTTAATTGGATTAGCATAATATTACTGTCAGGTATAACTTTATAGATAATAGTATCAAGATTAGGTTTGCCACGAAAATAGGAGGTATTGGCTTCTAGTACAATAGCCTCCGCTAGCCGCCATTCTTTAAATTTAAAAGGGCCTGTACCAATTGGTGAACGATTAAATGGGGCTTTATTAATATCATCTACTGCTTCCAAAATATGCTTCGGCAAAATAGTACTAAACAATGTCAAGTGGGCTGCATAATATTCTTTAAACCTTACAACTACTGTATATTTATCAGGAGTATCTATTACTTTAATTTTCTCATACCCATCCCGAGACACTACATTTATTTTGGAATTCACAATGGCTTGCCACGTAAATTTAACATCATCAGCGGTAAAAGGGCTACCATCATGCCACATAATGCCTTGACGAAGTTTATAAGTTACAGTCAAACCATCCTGGCTTACACCACCATTTTGCAAGGTAGGAACTTCCACTGCCAGATCAGGCATCCACTCACCTTTATCATTAGTTGCTATGAGCCCACTAAAAATAAGACTACCGACTTCAGCAGTCGCCAACAAATCAGATAGCAAGGGATTTAAGATATCCGGTTCTTGAAGACTACCATATACCAATTGCCCACCTTGTTTAATTTCAACTTTAGCTGGATTTGGACTTGTTTCCGATCTCGAGCTACAACCACTCACTAGTAGCATACCTATCAACATCATACACCATAAAAGACTGTATCTATTCTGCAAAACGACTCTCCCCTCACCTGCCATATAATTCTTGATAACGTTTCTTACTATATAAAACTCTATCCACATATGCCCGTGTTTCTGGAAAAGGAATTTTCTCAACATCATCAAAAGATATGGTCCAATCATATCGACCCATCCACTGCTTCACATTGCCTCTGCCACCATTATATGCGGCTAATATGAGTACTTCATTGCCTTTAAACTCTTTTTTCAGAGAAGACAAATACCATGTCCCCATACGAATATTAACTTCAGGATTTTCTAACTGACTTATATCAAAATCATAATCATCCATCTGCTCAGCTACCCACTTAGCCGTTTCAGGCATCATCTGCATTAATCCCAACGCTCCTTTAGGCGACCGTGCCTGAGTATTAAACTTACTCTCAGTGCGAATAACACCAGCAACTAAAAACGGGTCGAGTTCTTTTTCTAGTGCATGTTGATATACTATTTCACTATAAGGAAAAGGATATAGATATTTTTTTTGAAACCAGTCCGCCGTATATACTCCATATATAGCGGACACTACTACCAATATAATACTTACCAGGACTTTCATCCGGGTTAAAATGCACAAAACAAATCACTCCGTTACAGTTACTACATGCAAACATGTTGAACCATGTGACAACCTTCCCCAAGCAGCAGTTACTTGTTTTCTTGCATGTTCAATATCTAAATTATTATCAATGACCACATCAGCCAATTTCACTTTTTCTGCCAAACTCATTTGTGCATTAATTCTATCCCTAGCCTGCTCATATGTCAATTTATTCCGGTCTATTAATCTAGACAACTGCACTTCTTCCTTTACATAAACCACCCATATCTCATTAACCATCTTATGCCAGTCTGTTTCAATCAATAGCGGCACATCGAGCACAACAATATTCGTGCCAATTAGTTTAGCGTGAGTAATTTTTTTCTGCACTTGATCTTCTATATAATGATGGGTAATTTTTTCCAAGCATAGACGCTCTACTTTATCTTTAAATATCTTCTCACCCAATATTTTTCGGTTGATAGCACCGTTAGGTAACAAAATGCCACTGCCGAAATGAGCCACAATATCATGCCAAGCAGGCTGATTTGGCATAACAACAATATGAGCGATCTCGTCAGCATCAATTATATATGCGCCAAGCTCAGCTAGCATAGCACTCACAGTACTTTTGCCACTGGCAATACCACCTGTTAACCCAATAATATACATCTAACTTCCTCCATGAGCCTATTTGAAAATGCCTAGCTGAGCTATTATTTTTGACAATCCGGACAAAAATGGGTACCACGACCAGCGACTGACTTCCAGACAATTGGCGTACCACAAGTAAAACAAGGTGCAGCCTTACGACCATATACTGCGAGATGATGCTGATGACTACCACTCCTACCGCTTCCGTCACGATAATCACGAAAAGTAGTACCGCCATGTACTATACCATCTTCTATCACTTTATTAATAGCATAAAATAATTGTTCTATCTCACTGTTAGTCAGACTACTAGCAATACGTTCAGGATGAATACCAGCAATAGCCATACTTTCATCCACATAAATATTACCTAAACCACCTATATATTTTTGATTGAGTAGTACTGCTTTAATGTTGCCTTGGCGTTTTTTCAGCATATCCGTAAAATAACTTAATGAAAATTCCTCTGACAAAGGTTCAGGCCCCATATTTGCCAGTCCTGAAATGCGCCACAGTTCATCAGGGGCCAGAAGATATAATGTCCCCAGGGTGCGTGTATCCGCATATATTAGCCGATCTCCATTATCCAGTTTAAAGATAATACGCGTAAATCTATCCATCTCCATGCCAGGCAAAGCATAACTAAGCCTTCCTGTCATTCGAAGATGTACGACCATGATATGCTGATCATTTAAATGAAACAATAAATACTTACCACGTCTGGTTAGATTGACAATCGTTTTACTTGTAAGCACAGCCTGAAATTCGCCAGCTGAAGGCCACTTAACCAGCCGTGATAATAAGAATTCAACTTCTTCGATCCTTCGTCCAGATACTTTATCAATAAGAGTACGTCTAATTGTTTCCACTTCTGGCATTTCCGGCATAACAACCTCCTGATTCCTACTATTTTGCTCCAGCCCAGTTCTTACCAATTTTCACATCTACAACTAAGGGCACTTGCAAATTTGCACTTTGCTCCATTGCCTGCTTAACTATATTCGCAACTTGTTCAACCTCATATTGAGGCACTTCTAGAATTAGTTCATCATGCACCTGTAGCAAAATACGGCTATGTAGCTTTTTATTTTGTAGAGCATTATGCACATCAATCATAGCCTTTTTGATAATATCAGCCGCCGTTCCTTGTATGGGAGTATTCATTGCTGTACGTTCAGCAAAAGAACGCAGATTGAAATTACTGCTATTAATATCAGGCAAGTAACGCCTTCTTCCAAACAAGGTGGTAACATACCCTTGGCGGCGAGCTTCTTTGACTACATTATCAATAAACTCTTTAACACCGTGGTATTTGATAAAGTAGTTATTAATATACTGACCCGCCTCCTTACGACTAACACCAATATCCCGGGATAATCCATAATCACTAATACCATATACAATACCAAAATTGACAGCCTTGGCCCTGGAGCGCAGTTCGGCCGTCACCTCAGACATAGGTACCTCAAATACTTCAGCTGCTGTACGAGTATGAACATCTTGCCTTTGTGCAAAAGATTCTATTAAGTTAGCATCACTTGACATATCAGCTAATATCCTAAGTTCAATCTGAGAATAGTCGGCAGACATAATATAATCATAACCCTCACCAGGTACAAATAGCTCGCGAATTCTTCGACCTGCCTCTGTTCGTATCGGTATATTCTGCAGATTGGGTTCAGAACTACTGAGTCGACCAGTAGCAGTAACCATTTGGTTAAAAGTGGTATGTATTCGCCCTGTATTATGACAAATCAAAGCAGCTAGCCCATCGAGATATGTTGACTTAAGCTTAGTCAACATCCGATATTCTACCAGCTTATCAATAACGTCATGCTGACCAATTAATTTTTCCAATACTTCTACATCAGTAGAGTATCCAGTTTTAGTTTTTTTGATGACTGGGAGATTCAGTTTTTCAAATAAAATGACGCCCAACTGTTTGGGAGAATTCACATTAAATCTTTCTCCAGCACACTGATAAATATTAGACAGCAATACTTCAATCTTAGCCCCAAGATCATCAGACATTACTTTTAAATCTTCAGCATTGACCTGAATCCCATGATTTTCTACAGCAGCTAGAACTTCTACTAAAGGAAGCTCTACTTCATCAAATAATTGATCAAGTTCATTATCTACTAAGCCCTGCTTGAGCGTAGGATAGATACCATGAATGGTCTGAGCAGCCCATACAGCAAAGATCGGTTCTTTAAGCATTTTCCCTATCTGATTATTACTAGTTTGCCCAAGATATCGTTCCTTGAGCACAGCAAGAGAATAATCACTGGCGGTAGGATCTAATAAATATGCAGCCAATACGGTGTCAAAAACTAAGCCTTGTAATATAATCCCCATTTTAGCACAAGCATTATATATTATTTTCGCATCATGAGTTACTTTCATCACAGTTTTGTCAGCAAATAGCAGCAACATATCCCTAAAACCCTCAGCCTCAGCAGGAATATAGACTGTCTTTCCCAGAGCAATAACCGCCACACCCTGCATACTGATATCAGGTAGTCTACCAAGAACAATTGCATAAAATTCTAGCAAACCCACCTGCCGCACTTGTTTAATAATTTCGGTTACCTCATCATAGCTAGTTACTATTTCAGCATCCGTTAGACCCTCTGGTTCTTCTAAGGTTTGTTCTACATTTCCTGGAAATAAATTACCAATTTTATTCACTAAGCTTTTAAACTCAAATTTTACGCACAGTTCCTTAACTTTTTCACTATCAGGATGAAAGGTAAAATTCTCGGCTACAAACTCTATAGGCATATCACAGACAATCGTCGCTAGTTTTTTGGATAACAAGGCAATTTCTTTATTATTGCGCAAGTTTTCTTGAATTTTCTTGCCAGAGATGTGATCAATGTTTTCAAGTAGATTTTCAATGGTACCATATTCACTAATGAGCTTTGCTGCCGTGATTTTACCGATACCAGGTACTCCAGGGATATTATCCGATGTATCTCCCATCAGCCCCTTCAAGTCAATCTGCTGCTGAGGTGTAATCCCATATTTAGCTTCAAACGCTTGGTTATCATATATGTCCATATCTGAAATACCTTTTTTAGTTAACATTACTTGTATATTAGGAGAAATAAGTTGCAATGCATCTTGATCACCAGTAACTATAATCACTTGATGACCCATTTTTCCCGCTTTCGTAGCTAAAGTACCGATGATATCATCAGCTTCATATCCTGCTTGTTCTATTGCAGTAATTCCCAATGCCTGCAATACTTCCTTCACTAAAGGAAACTGCTGGGATAATTCCCCAGGAGTAGGCTTGCGATGTGCTTTATACTCAATATATACATCATTGCGAAAAGTAATCTTGCCTTTATCAAAAGCTACGACTATTAAATCAGGCTTAAGTTCACCTAATAATTTTATTATCATAGTCGTAAAACCGTATACGGCATTGGTATATAGTCCACCTGCCGTAGTTAATAGCGGCAAAGCATAAAACCCTCGATGCACTAAACTACTTCCATCAACAATTACAAATCTACGGGTCATGTGCCCACCACCTTAAAAAATATATTTCAACTTTATTATATTTTGCTAAAAAATGTAGAATTCCTTTATATTGTTTTTAAAAAACCGTTTTTTTATTAATATAAAGGTATTCTACGGTTTTCGCATATTTATTGACCGGGATAGGTTATTTCAATACTATGTTTTTGCTCATCCCAAAATACATCTGCCTCAAAATATTCATTAATTTTTGTTATTTGAATATAAGGCTGATTATCAATTAGCGTAACTGGAACTTTTTTCCCCTGCATAACAAGAACATTATTGACTGCATCGTAAGTAACCTTTTTCCCGAGATAGTCAGAGAGCACAAGAGCAGGCACAGCCAAAACACCCGCAATAACTTCTATGTCTTTACCGATTGGTTTACTATTTACCGTCACTGACAAAGTATTAATTTCCAGTAAATTTTCTATATGTTTGAAAACTTGTTGCCCACCAAACAACTTTGCAATACTTCCCTCATTGATATATATAATGTCTCCTTTCACCACACCCCTCGCCACGCGCTTACCGTTCCATACCATTTGAGTTTTCTCATCCCAGATAATATTACTATTAAATGCCACGGCAATAGCCCACACCGGTACATATATATTACTATCAACTGTTACCGCCCGCTCAGTCAACAATGTCTCATTCACCTTTATATTATGCAACTTAGCAAAGGGTACCTGTTTATCAGCAGCTTCCTCAATAATCTGGATTAGCAGAGTTTCACTGGCCAATCCTTTTAGGCCAAATTCAGCCAATTTATCATTAACTTCTGCTAAGGTAACTGTTTTACGATCATAAATATCAGGATAAACGCCCACTGTAGCCTGCCCTTGACTATCAACCCTCACCTTAATCCTGTCATATGTTACTCTTACTGGCGTACCGTATTTTACAACTTCAAACAATTCCTCAACATTTTCCTCCTGCAGACGAACACAGCCATTAGATACTGCTTGACCGATTAACCAAGGTGCATTAGTCCCATGAATCCCATATAGGTTTAAAAAACCAATCCACCGGTATCCCAGTGGATTGTCAGGGCCTGATAATACAATATAGTCATGACCAGGTGGAATCCAAATGGGGTTAATTTCTTTATTAATAATATTAAAATTCCCAAGAGGCGTAGGTGTCGACGGTTTACCAACGACTACAGGATATTCCTTTATCAAAGTATTGCCAGAATATAGTTCCAGCATACGACTAGGAAGATTAATAACGATGCTTGGTGAAGCAACATCTCTCATTTCACCATACACGGTTGTTACTGAAATCATAAATAATAAGACCAAATACATTACTTTCTTCAAGCAAAATAACATAAACATACCTTCTTTATATAATTTTCGCACAACAATCAATATATATGAAGAATGCTCTTTGAGTATGACAAACGGCAATACCATTCCTTCCCCTGTTGATCTGTAACATTTTAAAGGATATTATAAAGAAAACTTGGCTTACGCCAAGTTTTTTATTATAATATCTTATTGTAAATTTAAAATTTGCTGATGAACTACTGCCAACCTGCTCATACGATCATCAATGATCGGTAAGTAAATATGTACTTTTGTACCACTTGTTTCACCAGGGCTAATATTAATAAATCCACCATGTTCAGCAATAATACGATTGGCAGTCGGCAAACCGAGTCCCATACGATCGGACTTTGTAGTATAAAACGGCTCAAATACTCGGGGTAATATTTCAGAAGTTACCCCAGCACCTGTATCTTTTATGGCTATTACCAACATACTCAAATCAACATTCAACCATGATTTTATTGTGAGTATACCTTCTTCTGCCATAGACTCTATCGCATTTTGCATAACATTCACCACAGCCTGTTTTATCAAATTATTATCAGCAGTAATAATCGGAAGTTCTTTAGCTAACTGTTTGTTTATAGTAATTTTTTCTCCACCCATTTGCTTGAAAGTCAAGAGCAGTGCTTCTTCTAGCAACTGATTAATTTCAATCCCTGGCTGTTTTTGGATAGGCGGTTTGGCAAACAAGACAAGTTCTTTTACCACTCCATTAATATACGACACTTCATCTAACAATGTTTCCAACACATCACGGCGTACAGTATATTGATCATCTTGAAGTCGCCCCAGCATGATTTGCAGATAGCCGCTAATAGTAGTTAAGGGCGTGCGTACATGATGAGCCACCCCAGCAGCAAGTTCCCCCAGTGACATGAGCATCTGAGTTGTCTGTATTTGCTTTATCGCTGCCCTTACGGCTGATACATCCTGCAAAATAACAATCATTCCATTTACTTCACCTGATGAATCTAAAAGTCTTAAGGTATCTACATTAATATAAATAAACTGATCATTAAGTTTTAGCTTAAGATTAACAGTTTTAACATCTTCATATTCTAGAAGATCAAATATCTTTAAAAAATGCTCACCATGTTTTTTAAAAACAACATCCGCTCTTTTACCTAAAGCTGCAGTACGCCCAACACCACATATCCGTTCCGCTTCACGATTTAAATTTTTCATTCGCATTTCACTATCAAGATGTATAATACCATTTGTTGTTGATTCAAAGCATTCTTTATAATCATCTTCTCTCGTTAAATATAATGAGTTATTTCGAGAAGTTTCTAATAATTGCATAGTTACCTATCTCCTTTCTTCACTTTGATTCATTAAGGTGATAGATAATATTCTTGTAATTTTTTGTATTTCCTGCTAATTTAGACCAAATTTCATTCGTAAAAATGCGACATTATCCGGACTACATACTCTAATTACTGTCGAACATTGTTATGGTTAGCAACCACTCATTGATCTAACTCACTTTCTTCGTCAAGCATTTTCGACATTTTATTTGCCAATAAAATGATTTAGCTATCAGTTATTTCTTGTTTTTTCCAGTTTATTACATTGTTATTATTATTTTCCATGATAATTACATTTTTTTACAGTTTACCCAATTTTCAAAATGCTATGACATGTAAAAAGACGGTTAGTAAAACCGCCTTCTTACATGTCATATGCACCCTTTTTTCAATTATTCACCAAGATATTTTTGTTGAAAGTAATCAGGGTCAACTTCTTTAGGTACCACGGCATGAAAACGTAACCATTCATTACCTTGTTCTTGTTTAGCTAGCAAATAACTCTTTGCAGGAAAATCATTATTATCCACACTCAAGAGTTCATGCTCTGCCGTAGCTCTTTCAATATCATCATATGAATGCTTTTCCGTATAAAAATACTGATCAACACATTGTAACTTACCATCATTATCATATAATGCATTAAAATAAACGGACTCACAGTCTATAACAAACTCAAATTCCCCATCGTCAGAAGCTGTTTGGCTATTTATAAGAACTTTCTTTATTGGCAGTTGACCCATTTTCATTACCATATTATATACCTCCTTATTAAAACCTACGCTACAATTATTCCCTACACTTATACTGTTATGCAAAACAAACTATCATATATTATATTTTTTTAGTTGACAACAATATTATATATATGTTATTCTATTACTTGTCTGGTGAGCAGCCGCTCAATACCAAACATCATAAGTGTGCCGAAGTGGCGGAATTGGCAGACGCACCTGACTCAAAATCAGACGTGTACTCCACGTGCCGGTTCGAGTCCGGCCTTCGGCACCAGTACATTATAAGACTTAGCAATTTGCTCAAGTCTTTTTTATTTTCAGTCCCATAATAAATTAGCATACTCAACTTGACAATAATAATTCATTATGGTATCATTATAAACGTTGAGGCAATACCTTAACCTAAAGCATGCCGAAGTGGCGGAATTGGCAGACGCACCTGACTCAAAATCAGACGTGTACTCCACGTGCCGGTTCGAGTCCGGCCTTCGGCACCAAGTAATTTTTAAGTTTCCAATTTTAATGTTGGGAACTTTTTTTATTTTATATAATCAGCAGGATTTAATTATGCTCATGCCTAATCTTATTTATATGAATACTATTACACTAGAAAGCTCTCAACTAACCTATCATGTTATCTATCAAAAAAATCGCAAGACTATCCAATTGAAAGTACTTACTAGTACTCACTTAGAAATTACAGCCCCTAACAATTTTCCTAATGCCAGTATTCAAAAAATATTACATAAAAAACGTAATTGGATTGTAAAACAAATTTTACATTTGTCAAATGCGATGTCAAATCCCATAAATAAATCAATCACCCATGGTGCTAGAGTACTTTATTTAGGAGCCCCCCATACCCTTATCTTCACTAGCAATTACTGTTCCCAGCCCACTATTCACTTGAAGGATAATCAGATTATTATAGACACTCCTAATATAAATACTGCGCAGACCACTCCATTGGCGGAATCACTTTTAAGGCAATGGTACTTAGAAAGTGCCAGCAATATCTTATCGGCAAAAACCTCCCTATGGGCTGCCAAAATCAATGTACAACCACAACGTATTACAATTAAGGAACAAAAAACCCGCTGGGGTAGTTGCTCATCAAAAGGCAATCTCAACTACAATTGGCGAATCGTCATGGCCCCGCCAGAGGTCATTGATTATTTAGTCATTCATGAACTTTGCCATTTACGCGTACCCAATCATTCAGCACTTTTTTGGCAAGTAGTCGGTAAATTCTCGCCAAATTTCAAAAATCATCGTACTTGGTTACAGACTAATGGCACAATACTCATGGGTATCCTAAAATTAAAATAATCCATACTATAAACAGTTATCTCTGTAAACAAAAGCGGCGGATCAGATCGTACAAAAGTGGTTCTAGCACAATGCTAAAACCACTTTTCCTTTTTTAATTATCTAAAAACAACTCTAATTGACAAAATGATATCCACTATCTACAACAATGCTCAACTAGCTAATTAATCGAAAAGAAGTAACAGGAGCTGCCAACGTAACCTTTTTATCGTCGATCTAGGATATGCTCTTGGCGCTATGATACTAAGACTCATCGCCACACATACAAATTATGGATGTATCGCATATCCGTTCTCTTTTTGGTAGTGTTTGCAGGTGTATACGGATACCATCTGATAAAAACCAAACAAGCAAGTGTTGAGAATTGGGAATCCGATGAATACATTGCATGACATCGACTGTAAGACTACTCTAATTCACAATGAAATCTGTTGATGCATCATTCATCTTACTTGCCTGATACTGTTAATGATTTTACCTTAATTGATGGTGATGATACAGTGTCTTTAATGTGCAAATCATTGGCAATTGCCTCTATATTATTTAATATTTCATACAAATTACCCGCTACGGTAATTTGATTAATCGGACGACCAAGCTTGCCATTTTCAATGAGAAACCCTATACCATAGAGGGAAAAGTCTCCTGAAACAGCGTTAATACCTGCATTCGCACCTTGCAGCTCGACAATAAAAATTCCATTATCTGTGCTTTCAATAATCTCAGCAAGGGATGCTGCGCCTGGCTGCAAATAAAGGTTATGAGGGCCTACGGAAACCGGTGCACTATAGCCACTTTTCCCAGCATTTCCTGTAGACTCTGTTCCAGCTTTTTTCCCAGTTTTTCGATTATGCATAAAGCGTAACAGTTTACCTTCTTTAACCAGCTCATTTCTTCTTGTTGGATAACCCTCGGCATCAAAGACTGCTGCACCAGGGATATCTTCCATTAATGGATCATCGATAATGGTAACATTATCCCCTGCGATTTTTTCACCTAGCTTGCCTTGTAACCGAGAAAAGCCCTTTTCTACTACTTCGCCAGAAAGATTCGTACTAAATGATCTTACTAATTGAGTAGCCGTATCATAACGAAATATAATAGGATAATTTCCTGTCTGAATAGAATCTGCATCTAATTTGGCAACCGCTTCTTTAGCCGCTATTTCAGCAATTTCTTTGAAATTTAATTTCGAGAAGTCCTTCAAGGTAAAATCGTATTCTCCACCAGTTGCCGTTTGTTTTCCATCACTTGCCATAAGATAAATGCCTGCTGATAGATTGGTGTACTTCGAATGGCAATTGAGCCCCTTGGTATTGGCAATGATGGTCTCACCTTCAGATTTTGCAAGAGCACATTGAATAACCCTTTTCACTAAAACGCTCGCCGTGAGCGCTGTATTTTCCATTGTTAAAGCTGCATCAATGAGTTCTTGTGGCGAAACATTTGCTATAGCTTCCGAATATCGATGTAAAGTTTCATAGTGATCAACACCAGCAAACAGTTCCTCCTGATCATTCATCTCCATAATCTCGGCATTGCCCATTGCTTCGGCTACCAAAAAATTAATTGATTTTTCGTCGATCTTTTCTGTATAGGAATATCCCATATTGTTATTATATAGGCCTCGAAAAGAGACACCACCTTGCTCTGTGTTTACATAACTTTTAACTTCATGATCAAGTACATTGACTACGGTGGACTTATTAGAAGAATAAAAAATCTCCATATCACCAAAGCCACTGTCCTTGCCTTTTTCAAAAAGTTTTCTTTGAAACTCTTGCATATCCACTGGTTATTCCTCCTTTCTTCCGCCTACAGTGAGCTCCGATACTCTAAGCATCGGTTGGCCTACCGTAACAGGAATTGTGCCACTGCTTGACCCGCACATTCCTATTTCATGTTTCAGGTTATTGCCAACCATATCGATTTTTTGTAAGGTATCCATGCCATTACCAATCAGCGTTGCACCTTTTATGGCTTCGGCAATTTTACCTTGGCGAATGACATAGCCTTCTCGTACATTAAAATTGTAATCACCTGTCGCGGGGTTTACAGAACCACCACCCATATATTTGGCAAATACCCCAAACTCGATACTGGCAATAATCTCTTCGGGTGTAGATTTTCCCGTGGCAATGTATGTATTATTCATTCTGGATGTAGGAGCATAGCGATAAGATTCTCGACGCCCAGAACCTGTTGGGACCATTTCCATTCTACGGCTACCTAGTTTATCGATCAGATATCCTTTTAATATTCCGTTCTCAATCAGCAGGTTTTTTTGAGTTGCCATGCCCTCATCATCAAGATTCAAAGAGCCCCAAGTGTTTGGCATTGTCCCATCATCATAGGCAGTGACAAGAGGGGAAGCCACCATTTTCCCTAGCCGATCTGCAAATATAGAATTTTTATAGGCAACACTTGTCGCTTCCAGCCCATGTCCACATGCTTCATGAAAGAGAACGCCACCAAAACCATTATCAATAATAACGGGAAACTTTCCTGACGGCGCAAAGCTGGCACTCAGTATAATCTTAGCACTACGAGCAGCTTCACGGGCATAGGCTTCTATATCAAGCTCTTCCATATATTCCAGTCCGCCAAAATATCCTGGTCCTACAAAGCCTGTTTCCTTCTGTGATCCGGATGTAGCCATCGCACTAATGGCGAGGCGATTTCTACTACGGATATCCTCCACAAAGATTCCTTCTGTATTGGCAATTAAAACATTTTGCACATAATCGGAGAAAGCAATATTAGTCTGGGTAACAACCGGATCATAGCCACGTGCAGCTTCGTGTGCCCTACGCATCCAGTTAATCCTTTGTTTTTTGCTGACGCTATCAGGCATTGTTTTTATCTCATGAGCATTTCTCATGGCACTTTTACGTAAACCCATAATACTATCCTGTTTTTGCCCTGTTATCGCTCCAGCCGCACTGCGGGCTACCTTGATTAAATTTTCTTCACTATCATCATTGGTATAGGCATAAACAGAAAAATAACCTTTAAAAATACGAATACCAACGCCAAAATCCCGACCAGAAACAGCTTTTTCCAATATACCACCGATCATCGTTAAAGAACTGCTTGTTTTATCTTCTACGAAGATTTCAGCAAAATCTCCGCCGGTTTCAATTGCAGCATTGAGTACCTTTTCTATTGTTTTTTGTGATAACAACTTATTATTCCTCTCCTCTATCTGTGGATTCTTTGATTTGTTTGCTTCGCAGCTGTCCACAAGCAGCATCAATATCTGTCCCATGTTCAAGGCGAATACTACAATTAATACCATGCTTTTTGAGTGTATCATAAAATGCCAGCATCGATTTATGCTCACTTCTTTGATATTGACTATGTTCATCCACTGGATTATATGGAATTAAATTAACATTAGTGCAATGCTTTTTATCGCCAATCAGTTTAGCAAGCTCACAGGCATCTTCCCTACGGTCATTTACATCTTTTAACAGAATATATTCTAGCGTAATCCGCCGCTTGGTTTTTTCCAGATAATAATGGACAGCTTGTATTACTTCTTCGATGGGAAAGACACGGTTTATTTTCATGATCTGCGTTCGAAGCTCATTATTGGGTGCATGCAATGAGATAGCTAGGTTTACCTGTAAATTAAAATCGGCAAATTCATAAATTTTATCTGCAAGGCCACTTGTCGATACTGTGATACGTCTGGCAGCAACGGCGAGGCCCTTGTGATTTTTAATAATCAGTAAAAAGTCTATGATGTTTTTAAAATTATCAAAGGGTTCGCCAATCCCCATCACTACAACATGACTCACTATTTCATCTTGCCCATCTTGATCCAGATAAGATTGGACTTTCATAATTTGTTCCACAATTTCGCCACTGGATAAATCACGTTTTTTGGTTAATAACCCACTCGCACAAAAACTGCAGCCAATGTTACAGCCTACTTGGGTGGTTACACAAACAGACAAACCAAATTTATGTCTCATCAATACCGTCTCAATTAGATTACCATCCTCTAAC
Source organism: Bacillota bacterium (assembly GCA_017889585.1). Lineage (GTDB taxonomy): Bacteria > Bacillota > Negativicutes > DSM-13327 > DSM-13327 > CTSoil-075. Next base: position 9,522 of record JAGFZX010000024.1, on the reverse strand, counting down.
TTGAACAAAAACTTAATCGTTCCATCCGCTGATTCTTGCCTTAAATGCTCATTTAATGTTTGAATAACAAAATGATCTGCTAAAATTTTCATACACTCTTTATTGACATCAATCATTTCTGAGAAGCAGTTCACTCGCTCCCGATACAGCCAATGCCAGACTTGTAATGCCCGCGACTTTTTGTGTCCATATTCCATAAGCCATGTTACTAGTTGATCAAATGTTAATCCATAAATGGATTTTTTATTCATTGGTTATCCTCTTTTCAAAACTTTTAAATTTAATTCTATTCCACTTCAGTAGCCGAAGCTAGCAATCTGCTTATTATTATCCCAAATTATTTTTATTAAAACAAGGGTTATTAGATAGCCATCTTACATACGTTCATTAATTTTTCGCTATAGCTATAGAAGAAGTAGCGAGGCAGCTCGTCTGATTCCAAAAGTGTCTTAATGGTATTTAATTAAATTTATATATATGATATAATTCAACTTGGTGATAAATATGATAATTTTAAAAAATGACTGGCAAGACTTGCTTGATGATGAGTTTAAAAAAGAATATTATTTGCACTTGCGGCAATTTTTGATTAAGGAATATCATACAAAGACTGTTTATCCTGATAAATATGATATTTTTAATGCTCTTCATTATACAGCATATCATGATGTCGCGGTCGTAATATTAGGGCAAGATCCTTATCACGGACCGAATCAAGCTCATGGGCTCAGTTTTTCAGTAAAACCAGGTGTAAAACCACCGCCGTCTTTAGTAAACATTTATAAAGAACTAAACGATGATGTAAACTGTTATATTCCTAATAACGGATATCTAAAGAAATGGTCAGATCAGGGAGTTCTTCTGCTCAACAATGTCCTTACTGTTATCGCAGGGCAAGCCGATTCTCATAAAAATATTGGCTGGCAATACTTTACAGACAAAATCATCAGTTTGTTAAACGAAAGAAAAGAGCCTATTATTTTTATATTATGGGGAAGCAATGCCCAATCTAAGACAAGTTTAATAACCAATACAGAACACTACATTATTAAATCAGTTCATCCAAGTCCTTTATCTGCCAGCAGAGGTTTCTTTAAGAGTAAACCTTTTTCTAAAACAAATACCATTTTAACTTCTCTAGGAAAGGCACCAATCAATTGGCAGATTGATAATATATGATATAAGGCATCTTCAAGAAAGCGACTCCAATGACCCTTAACAAAATAAGCTCCTAGAAAGTAGGTATACTTTCCAGGAGCTTGTTTCTTTATAAATGATACTATAAGTTAACGTTTCTGTGAGAGTAAAGTACTACCTATGATTAGCCTGTTGCCTAAGGCGTGCTACACGATCGGTTGTTGTCGGATGGGTACTGAATAAGCTCATCATCCAATCACCAGTACCGCTTAATGGGTTAATGATGAATAAATGAGAGGTAGATGGTGTAGATGAAGGTAACACTTGATACTTAGCATAATAATCGATTTTTTCTAGAGCACTGGCTAAGGCTAAAGGATTATTTGAAATTATGCCACCAGTTTGATCTGCCAAGTATTCCCGTGAACGAGAAATTCCTAATTGAATTAGAGTTGCAGCCAATGGCGCTAAAATAATAGTAAATAGCGTACCAATAATATTGCTTCCACTCTCTTCATCATTATCTCTATTGCCCATACCAAGAAATGCTGACCATTGAGCCATATTGGCAACCCAAGTAATTACACCAGCGATGGAGGCGACGATAGTACTGATCAGTGTATCTCTATTTTTTATATGAGCGAGTTCATGAGCAATAACCCCTGCCAATTCATCAGCGTTTAGAGTGTTCATAATACCTGTCGTAACAGCCACTACACCATACTGCGGACTGCGGCCTGTGGCAAAGGCATTGGGTACATCGGTATCAATGATATAAATCCTAGGCATAGGCAGGTTTCCTCTATGAGCTAAATTTGCTACCATTTTGAACAAATCAGGACCTTGGTCGGCAGTAATTTCTCGAGCATTGTACATACTGAGAACCAGTTTATCGCTAAACCAGTAACTACCTAGATTCATAGCTACTGAAACTATGAGCATAAAACCCACACCAGATCTGCCGCCAAATAAACCGCCAATTGCCATTAATATACCTGTCAGCGCTGCTAATAACAAAGTCGTCTTTAAATTATTCATGATAAAACCCTCCTTAATTTTTGAAAACAAGCGAGACCTTGCCCCATATTATAAAATATGAGACAAGGTCTCGCTTGCAATATCTCATTGCCAGCATCGCCGGGAAAAATCCGTGTTGTCGACAGATGCTGTACAGCTACTCCCCTTGCAGGATGAATTTATTTTATTGCCTATATACTAACATGGGAGTGTATGGTAGTCAATATGTATTGTGGCTAATTCATTATTTTACGGGAAAACTACTATCAGGGGGTGATTTGGGGGATAAAAATGCATCAAGCAGCTCCTTGGGTGATTATAATAAATACATTTATTAATAACTATGGAGAGTGATGTTATGACTAAAGGTAAAATCGACACTATGCAAGAACTTAATGCAACACTTCCTAACAAATACGAGGTGGCAAAAGAACTTGGTATACCACTAGATCAAGGGCACAATGAAGATTTAACAACTAGCCAAGTTGGTAAAATTGGTGGTAGAATTGGCGGTCAAAAAGTTAAAATGATGATTGAAATGGCCAAAGAACACATGGAGGAAAATTCTATAGAAGAAGCTACAATGGCTAAAAAAGAGTAAGAAGAACTAAAATCAGCCGACCTTTTCTGGTCGGCTGATTCAAACTGTAAAGAGCTCTCTGTTTAAAATTTGTTACCTAAAATAAACTTATTTATCGCGTTGGCTACTCCCTCATTATCATTAGAGTCTGTTATGTAATCCGCTCTTTGTTTTACACTATCGGCCGCATTTCCCATAGCAATGCCCAGACCGGCATATTCTATCATAGATACATCATTTTCACTATCACCTATAGTGATAATCTCTTCACGTTTTATATCATAAAGGGACGCCAGCATTGCTACTGCTTTTCCTTTGGAAACGCCTTTGCGGGTAATTTCTATATTATGTTTTGAAGAATCGACGATTTCTAAATGGGTTAATTTCTTTAATTCATTCCGCAGTTCATAAATTAAAGCTGCATCTCTATATATAATCTCACTTTTTACAATATTATTTTTTTCTTTTTGTAATATTTTTTGCCACCGATCCCAGGAAAAAACATATTCCACATCTAATTTGTTGCTTCTCGAACCTAATATCTTAGTTGCTAAATAAAAAAACTTAAACATAATATTTCCATAATAGAACTTATGAGGAGTACAAAAGTAAGGCTTTATCTGGTGTTTACGAAATATCTCTAGCAATTCTAGTGAAAATTTTTCGCCGAGGACATCCTTGTAAATAACTTTATCATTATCTTTTTCTTTTATGAAAGCTCCGTTTGATGCTATCACTGGGGATTTTACGCCAACAAGATTCGAATAGTATTCGGCATCAGTATACATTCGTCCAGTACTTATCACAATATGAACACCTAGTTGATGTGCCTGCAATATGATTTCTTTCGTTCGCTTCGTAATTCTATGCTTACTATTCAAAAGTGTCCCATCAACATCAATACAGATTAGTTTATACGCCATAATAGCATCCTTTCCGAGGATACGGTCCCTCCGCTCTTATTGTGATTCTAATATGAAAAATAATGAATTCCAGTCATTCCCATTATTGTTTCAAGGCTACTTGATTATTTCATATTACAACATTTTGAAGAAAGGAGCAAGTAAACATATAGGTTCTCTCTGATCCCATACAACTAAGTATATTTACCCCAACATGTAGGCATAATAGTAGCGACCTCTCCATTCCTTCATTATGCGTAGCTCTCGCTAGAGAGCTACTTTTCTTTCTATACGCCGCATTATTTGAGTTGGCTTTTCTCATGTCTAAGCCTTAACTTTTAAAACCCACACTCAGCCATAACAGCTAATAACTAATTAATCACTCTTATTTACCATATAGCATATTATGTATAAAAGAATATTCTATAGGTACATTAGGAGGTGATACTGAATATGGACTATCACGATTGGGATAAACCTGAAATTGAAGATTGGGAAGACGATCCTGGGTTCAGATCAGAAGATGAAAGACAATTATTTTTAGGCTTTGGCTTTGGTTTTGGCTGCTCTCCTCGCCACTTTTGTTTCCCTAGACATTTCTGCTGGCCTAGACAAGGTTGCTGGCCTAGACAAGGTTGCTGGCCTCGGCAAGGCTGCTGGCCTCGGCAAGGCTGCTGGCCTCGGCAAGGCTGCTGGCCTCGTTAAATTGCCAAGACTTATTTATTATTAGAAAAGCCTTCGGGCTTTTCTTTTTTGTCTACTCCTATATAAAATCGTTAGTTTCCCTGAATTCCAGAATAACCATTCCCAAAAGTCAATAGCTTACTACATTAGTGTTATTGCTTGTTTAGCGTTTCATGTAAATTGTAAGTATAGTAAGCTGATAAGGCAAACAAAAAGAAATATGAAAATCCCATTTTAAATCGGAATCCTTGATCAGTATTATAATATGGATTTTGACGATCTTTCCATACTTCCCATGCTTTTCTTATGGCTAATATAGAAATCAAAATACCAATTGGATTAAAGAAATAGAGAGAAAAGAATACCATAATAGGAATACCAACAACCCAAATTTTAAGGGATATGGCCGTAACGATCCTTCCCCCATCAAGGGGATGTGCTGGAATGAGATTAAATACAGTCAATAAGAAACCAAAATAAGCTAAAGCAAGCAGTAATGCAGAATTAAACATTTCTCCAGCCAAAAGGCAAATAAGTGCGCCAAGAAATCCGAATATTGGGCCAGCAATGCCAACGATGGATTCGGTCTTGGCATCTTTCGGTGCTTCTTTCATCTGGATGATTGCACCAATGAAAGGAATAAACATGGGCAAGCTGGTATTGATACCGAGCCTCCGAGAAGCAGTCAAATGTCCCATTTCATGAATAAACAATAAGAATACAATACCTATTGCATATTTCCATCCATACATATACGCATATACGATGATCATCAGCATCATTGATAAACCTGTTGTGAGAAATTTACCAAATTTTAGAAATATAAATATTCCCTTAATAATCGCCCATATTTTTGCCGCTTTAAAAATCAGCAAAAAGCCGCCAAGACTAGTAATCCAACCCCATCTGCTTTTCTTTTTCTCAGGAGGTTTCTGCTCTGATGAAGTTTCTTCCCGTGGTAAAACAACAATATTATCTTTATTATCATCCATAACGCTGCATACCCCCTTATCCTATTTGGTATAGTTTCTCATCCATCCCACTTATGAACGGCGAAAGACTTCCAAGATAAAAAAGGCTTAGATGATGCAATGTTCGTGTGCAAATGGTATATAGAATATGACGTTCTTCCTCACGACGGTAGTTAATTGCATCGGCGTTAATAACTAACACTGCGTCAAATTCTAAGCCTTTTGCCAAATATGATGGAATGACGACGATCCCCTGATGGAAGGCATCATCTTCGTTAATGACTAGATTAAGATCAATATGAGCTTTGAGATCGGAAAAAATTCTTGTGGATTGATATGTATTCTTGCAAATAATAGCGATCGAATGCCAACCTTCCTTGAGGATATTTTCAATGGTATGAAGAAGCGTCTGAATCATGTCTTGGGTCTTTTCAATCCGAGTGACCGTGGGCAAGAGGCCTGAACGGTTAACTGATTCCACTTCTGCTTGATCAGAAAGTATGGCCTGGCAAAATGCCTGAATCTGTTTTGTCGAACGATAACTGCGTGTAAGACGAAAAGCAATAGATTTTTCTGTACCAATGATTTCACTCATATCTTTAAAACTTGCCGTCTTGAGAGATGGGTGCACGGATTGAGCAGGATCTCCCACCACCGTCCACGTGGAATTGGGAAAAAGGTTTACAAGGATTTTAAATTGCAGGGTTGTATAATCCTGGGCCTCATCAATGATCAAATGCTTGATATCCCGATTTATGGGAAAACCTTGCAAGACACCTTGAAAATATATGAAGGAAGGAATATCTTCGTATGGAAGTACCCCATTGTTTAGATAAGCAAGGGTTTGTTTTTGGATGGCTTGCCACTCCTTAGGAAAATCCGTCTTAGATGTTGAACGAGCAAATAGCCAGTTTCCTTTAAATAAACGCCGGTACTCGGACAAGGGGACTAATTTCGTCAATTTGTCGATTTCCTCATTGAATGAACTAAACTCTTCCCTAGCAGCCATTCTTGCAAGAGCTTTAATTGCTCTTTCGTCAACCTCTTCACCGCAGTCTATGATCTCAGCTTCTTTTTCCTTACGAACAGTCTGAAAAAATGGACGCATTCTGCCTTCAATTAATGTTTTTATTTTTTCTAGGCGAATGATCACTGGCATCCTAGAAAAGTTACCTAAGTAATATTGTTTCCACTCTTCTTTGCTAAATATTGTTTGACCGCGAAACTCAATAGTTGGATAATCATTAACTAAGCTTGTCTGAACCCAGTCTATGTATGCCTCTATGATCTGTTCGAAATTCCCTGATGATTTAAACCGAATATTCTCTGCACGAATGGTCTGTTCATGGCCACTCTTATTTGACAATACCGTTTCTAGATGAAATGTACGAGTTTCAAGCTTTATAGGAAGTTGGGCTATGGATTCAGAAACACAATCGTGAAACGTCTTTTGCAATACATTTTCTTCTCCCATCTCTGGTAGAACATTTGAAATATAATCGCTAAACAAGTGATTGGGGGAGAGAATAAGAACGTTTTTCTCATTAAGAATATCCCGATCCCGATAGAGTAGAAAGGCAATGCGATGCAGAGCTACAGAAGTTTTACCACTACCTGCCGGTCCTTCTACGAACAGTGCTCGGTGGCTGTCATTACGAATGATTTGATTTTGCTCACGCTGAATACTATTGACGATGGTGTGCATTTTATCATCAACACTTTTCCCCAATATTTCTTGTAAGACTTCATCATCTATTTTGAGATCAGCATTAAACATATACTGCATTGAGCCTTTGGTTATTTTATATTGGCGCTTTAGTATTATAGTTCCGTTAATTGTCCCCGCAGAACAATGATAAGAAGCCTTACCGAGTCCGCAATCATAAAACATGCTGGATATGGGTGCACGCCAATCATATATGAGAAATTCATCTGTGTCCTCATCCCTTAATGTGGAGATGCCAATGTATATTGGTTCTGCTTGAAGCTCAAGCCCCTCCTCCTCTTCGACAAAGTCAATGCGCCCAAAATAAGGTGAGTTTAGCATTTTCCTTAGGGCCAGAGGAGTACTATGAGTAATGGTAGAAAGTGCACGTTGACGATTAGCCGTTTCTACCAGTTGTGCTTCATCGCTGCCACATTTCTCCCAATAATCTAGCAAAGTCGCCTTTAGTTCAGACTCTTTCAGAGCGCAAATGCCTTCACTTATCGCCAGTTGTTTTTTTATTTGCTTAAGGGTTATCTCTAATCTTATCGTTTCCTGGTGTCGCTCTTGGTCGTCCATAGTGGCCTCCATCTATAGTAAAATTTGGTATAATGAGGATTATACTGATCCCATATGCTTGTAAAGATCCTATTTAGGATTGTACCACAATACATTTACTATGGCTATTGTGCTCACATTACTCTTCTCTAATGTTGGTTTATAGAAAATTTAATCTTTTTTCTATCTTCGCAATACTATAATATTACAAGAGTCCCCCCTTAATAGTATAATAAAAATAGCGAGATTACTCTCGCTTATTTTTAAGTGCCAACAGCAATAGCATTTATAGTCTAACACTTAATGCATAACCTTTCCTACTTCGATGACTGCGGAATGACTTCAATCCATTTTTCATAACAATAAAATGGCTTTTCTTTGCCCAAAAAGCTCATTTCTCCAACAAAAATGTAACCAAGTTTTTGAAATAATCCTTGAGCATTCGTATTCAAAGAGTATGTATCTGTTTTTAAGTATCTTACATTATTTTTTTTTGCTAATTCATCAGCAAAATTTACAAGCTCAAACCCGACACCGATATTTCTACAGTCAGGGCTGACCGCCATCCGATGAATCACCAATGCCTCTTCAGAAAGGGACCATTTTAATCCATTATATTCAGTAGGCTGAACCCTATTAATACATATAAATCCAGCAATCATTTCCTCGCGGATAGAAACAAATAGATCGCCTTTTTCAATATCACCAGCAAAGTCTCTTATTTGGGGATAGTTTTCATCCCATTGAAAGTTGTTATAACTGTGCATTTCCACGATGACTGCTTGAACTATTTTCATGATATTGCTTACATCGTCCATAGTTGCTGTTCTAATCATGATGATCACCTCAAAATAATATAGTTGAATTTTAAACTATATTATTTCATAAAGCGAACCCCGATGCAATATAATTTATCCATAAAAATTCTGTTTGAATTATATTAAATCATGCCCTACCAAAAAGCCGTACAATAATAACAGGGTGCTACAGATTTTTATTACTTAAAAGAGTTAATACTAAATATGACAGCTAATATATTACTCAGACATACTAAGTAACTATATAACAATTGGAGGGGTAGGAATGAGTACCTTAATACAGGAAATGTTTAATCAAATATCTGAAGAATATGATGGTCAAAGACGAAACTTGATACCCTGTTTTGAAGACTTTTATAAAACATTAGTTGCAATAGTCAATGTGGACAATAACATACCGAAAATTTTAGATATTGGTGCAGGCACTGGATTATGTTCGTATTTCCTACTAAAAAAATATCCCGATGCTAAGTTAACACTAATTGACCTTTCTGATAAAATGTTGGAAATGGCAAAAAAAAGGTTTGCAAATAATTCTTCAGTGCAGTATATTGCTCAAGACTATACTCGCTATGAATCTTCAGAACAATACGATATTATTATTTCAGCCTTATCTATTCATCATTTAACAGGCAACCAGAAAGAGCATTTGTATGCAAAAGTTTTTCAACTATTAAAGCCGGGCGGCGTATTTGTTAATGCCGACCAAGTATTAGGGCAAACTGAATTTTTAGACGATCTGTATAAAACCGATTGGCATGTTAAAATTGAAGCTAGTGGCCTAAGCAGTGAAGAAGTTGAAGCTGCTTTTGAACGAATAAAGCTCGATAAAATGTCTACATTGTCTGACCAACTGACTTGGCTGGGACAAGCTGGATTCTCTGATGTGGACTGTGTATACAAATATTTTAATTTTGTAGTTTTATTCGGGCGAAAACTTTAAGGTTTAGGCTTAATACATAAAACACCTACCAAATTTCTTATTGATATGCTCCCCTTGTGGTCAATGTCATTAAGTTAAGCAAAATAGAACGTTTACATCGTAAAATGGACCCTATAGAATAGACAATTTGAAAAAGTCTATTCTATAGGGCCTTTTTTTGTACAATTACATTATGAAAGGTTGTGAATGACATGAGTAAAAAAACAT
>JAGFZX010000111.1 GCA_017889585.1 Bacillota bacterium | reverse complement strand
AGATTTATCAAGAGTGTCAGTAAGCTTTTTAACAAGTCCGATTTGTATAAGAATTTTATCAGTAACAATCAACGCTTTTTTGAAGCCCATCGGCTTTACATAGTCCACAATATCTTCCAAACATCCAACACCCATAATACTTACTGGAGGCATAAAATAACCATACGATTTTTTATTCAACATAATCCACTCCTCTTTTTTTATTATCGGTTTTTGTTTTGATATTCCCTTATTGTTGTAGATGATAGCCCTCCTTGGAAAGAATAGTCATTGTTTTCTTAATTCAATAGTATCAGCATCATGTATATTAAACAAGAAGGCACTATATTGTGGTATAGTATAGTCTATAGTACCTAGTACCTTTAACGATACTATAGACTATACTATTAAAGGAAACTTGCTGTTGACAAATATCAATAACCTCAAAAGATGATTTGCGAATAGTCAAATCGTGACCTTTTGAGGTTATTTAAAATGTAATGAACTATCCTTTTTTTATCTTGTCATTCTATCCGTCAAATAATAGACAATCAATATCGTCAACTTCTAGGCCTTTGGGTTCAGCGCCAATACCTTCTTTTAAATATCCAGCTCCAAAATGTTGCATCATCTCAAGGATCGGAATTATCTTCTGACCGCGCTCAGTCAAACCATATTCTACCTTTGAGGGAACGACTGGATATATCCTTCTATATATCAAATTATCTTCTTCTAATTTTCTCAACTGCGCTGAAAGAATTTTTTGTGTGACATCAGATAATCGTTTTTTTATATCACTGAATCGTTGAGCCTTATCTCTCAAGAACCATAGAATTAGTATTCTTTTCTTACAAGAGAGTATTTCTTGTGCCAAAACTATCGGGCATATCTCATAATTAAGACATTGTTTCTTCATATGACATTCTTCGTTTTTTGCTAAGCATGTAACCATTTCACACCCCGATATTACGATATTTGATACTATCGTTCAAATAAATATCTTTCAAGCCCCCCCTGTAATTGCCAAGAAAGGAATTGGATACGCGAACTCAGAGCGGGATTGCAATTATCGATCTGAGAAAAAATCAAATGCCACCGACATCAAAAATCAACGGCGGTATTTGCACTATAGAATATGGAATACTGTAATTTAAATAGCGCTTTATAAATAGCTTCGATTTCTTCTTGGGTGGCTTGTTTCGGGTTAGTAGCACCACAAATGTCTTTAAGGGCATTAACAGAAAGAGTTAGAATATCCTTTGCAGAGAAAGCTTTAAGATCTTTCAAACCGGAAGGAATGTTGACGTCGGCAGAAAGTTGGCGAATCGCAGCAATTGCAACTTGAGCAGCTGCCTCAGGGGAGAGTCCAGTAACATCTTTGCCCATTACTATGGCAATGTCAGCAATTCTTTTGGGAACAACTTTTGCATTATATTCGGTAACAGCGGGAAACAGAATGGCATTACAACCCCTATGGGGCAAATCATAGAATCCACCAAGCTGATGAGCCATAGCATGCACATAACCGAGGCTTACATTATTAAAGGCAACGCCCCCAAGATATTCAGCATAAGTCATCATTTCTCTAGCTTCAATATCCGTGCCTTCTTTAACAGCTCTTCTTAAGAAGTCAGAAAGCATCTTCAATCCCAAATTGACATTTCCAACAGTTGGATTTGGATGAATTCCGTCATATATCACGTAACCCGCACCGCATTTATCAAGAGTATCAGTGAGCTTTTTAATAAGTCCAATTTGTATAAGTACTTTATCAGTAACGATCAACTCTTTTTTGAAGTTCATAAGCTTTACATAGTCCACAATATCTTCCAAACATCCAACACCCATAATACTTACTGGAGGCATAAAATACCCCTACGATTTTTTAGTTAACATAATACACTCTTCATTTTTTATTATCGTTTTTTGTTTTGGTATCCCCTTCTTGTTTAAAACGATAGGCCTCCTTAAAAAGAATAGTAATTATTTTCCTATTTCAATACTATCAGCATGATTTATTTTTAACAAGAAGGCACTATATTGTGGCATAGCATAATCTATAGCACATAGTACCTCCAATGATATTATCGGCTATAGTAATAACAGATACTCGTTGTTAGTAAAGAAAACTTGGCTTTCGCCAAACCTCAGTGCAAGCTAAAGCCTTAGTTGCCCTTACTTGGAATCGGAAAGTGTTATACTTTCTGATTCCGTAAATGAAAAACCTCAAATAGTCACGACTTGCTAATAGGCAAAGCGTGACTATTTGAGGTTTTTTTAAATTCAATATAATGAACTATCCTTTCTTTTTTATCTTGTCACTATATCCGTTAAATTATAGACAGTCAACATCGTCATCATCGTCAACTTCTAGGGCTTTGGGTCCAGCGGCAATACCCTCTTTTAAATATCCAGCTCCAAAATGATGCATCATCTCAAGGATTGGAATTATCTTTTTACCTCGCTCAGTCAAACCATATTCTACTTTTGGGGGAACGACTGGATATATCCTCCTGTATATCAGATTATCTTCTTCTAATTTTCTCAGCTGTGCTGTAAGCATTTTTTGTGTAACATCAGGTAATCGTTTTTTTATATCACTGAATCTATGATTCTTATAACTCAAGAACCATAGAATTAATATTTTTCTCTTACCAGATAATATTTCTTGCACCAAAACCATAGGACATATCTCATACTTAAGACATTGTTTCTTCATATAACATTCTTCGTGTTTTATTAAGCATGTCTCCATTTCAAATCCCACTATTTCACACCCCACTATTTACGATATCATTTTTAATACTATCGATCAAACGCCCCCATAATTGCAAGAAAAAAATTGATTTTCATCATTGTTAAATAGCTGGCATTTCCATTTTACCATATTTCCCCTGTATGTATATGTAAATTGGACTTCTTCTTATTATATATCAATAAATTCGCTATTGATTTGTGGTTTAATTATGTTTTATTTTAATTATATTTTATATTGTAGTGCAATTAGACAAGCGTTAAAATTCGTGAAAAGTGCCATGAAAAAAGCAAAATATCAATACACGATTTATATGTTAATCGTTTATTCCTATTTATCTAATCAAGATTCTCCCTCTTCTATACGTGGAAGTAGAATCTCCTGCTGAAGTCTCCATAGCCAGTTTCAGCTGGACGAATTCACCATTTAGCGTCTTGCCCACACTCATCACCAGTGCCACGTAAAATCTCTAAGGCGCGGGTCAGCAGCGGCAGAATGATTTGCAAACATTCTCTGACTGCTTTAGGACTGCCTGGTAAATTAACAATCAAGCATTTACCACGTATACCTGCCACCCCTCGGCTTAGCATAGCGCGAGGAGATATGGCAAAGCTTTCCCGCCGCATGGCTTCAGACAGACCAGGAACAGCTCTTTCAATCACACTCAGAGTGGCTTCTGGGGTTACATCTCTTTGAGAAAATCCTGTTCCGCCAGTCGTTAAGAGCAGCCCCACACCGAGTTCATCAATCATCTCAATCATGGCCTGAGATAAGATTTCTTTATCATCAGGAAGCATCCGATAATCAATTACCCTTCCCTGTATATCCTTAACAAGAGTTTCAATTTCTTGAACACTTTTATCTTCTCGCTCACCTCTCGAGCCTTTATCGCTAGCAGTGATAATACCGACAGGTATGCCCTGCCAAAACTCAATACTATCCTCTGCCTTTACACTGCCGCCAGCCAGCACTCGAGTAAATATGCCCTCTTTCGGCATAACACAGTGACCTACTTGTTTGAAAATTTCACAGTCATGATGGCAGCTTTTGCCGATCTGGGTTACTTCTAGCAGCGTTTCACCGATTTCAAGATATGTACCAACAGGCAGGGTAAATAGTTCTAACCCTTCTGTTGTCAGATTTTCAGCGAAATCCCCTGGCACCAGATCAAGTCCCTTTTTCTTGCCCTCTTCTCGCATTTTTTCAATGCTGCTGGCACTGAGTAAACTTAATTGTCTATGCCATTTGCCAGCATGGGCATCTCCTTCCATGCCCCAGCCTGCTATTAGTTTAGCTTCACCGATATTTTCTTTACGTACTCCTTTTTGCTTACTGATGCATACAGCTACTACTTTCCCTGCCATGAATTATCCTCCCTTTCAAAGAAACCGTTCTTACTGCCTTTCTTACGTATCATCTTCCTATTACTCTATTGTTAAAATTTCAAAAATGTTGAGTTCAGTATCAAAATAAAGTAGCCGTTTATGTAATAATTCACCAACGCCAGTCAAAATCTTGACCACCTCTTGACTCTGAATAGCTGCTGCTAAAGCAGGTGTAGCCGCTGGATTGCCAAGTGAATTTTCAATACCTTTATCTGAACCAACACTGACTTTATAGATTTTTTCCAGCCCGATGTCACCAGGTAACAATGTGGTGACTTGACCTGTAAATCCAGCAATCGCGCCATGGACTAAAGGTATACCAAGTTTCTTTGTTATTTTGCTCACCAGCAGACGACTACTAATGGTGTCCAAAGCATCTACGACTACATCCATACCGGAAAGTAGCAGATCAGCATTTTCTTCATCCAGCATCTGGGGAATGGCTTCTCCAGATACATCTGAATTGATTTCGGCAATACGGCGAACAGCGGCCAAGGCTTTATTAACTCCTATATTTCCTTCTGTTGCCAATAACTGTCGATTCAGATTATGAGCAGTGAAATTATCTCCATCTATAATTCGTAAATAACCGACACCCTGGCGGGTTAGTGATTCAATAATATTTCCGCCCAATCCACCGGCACCGACTACTGCCACTTTAGCATTTAACAAACATAATTGTCCCTCAATCCCAATAGTACCAATATTCCTTAGATATCTTTGCGGCACTTCACCCTTCTCAAGCAGCTCGATAGTCTTCTGCAAAATCATCTAACCACCACCTACTGGCGGAAATAGACCTAGCCGATCGCCTTCATGCAAAGCAGAGGTGGATTTACTATTAACACCGTTTATCATAATGATATGAACCTCTGTTGGATCTATGCTAATCATGTTCAATAATTCAGCTACAGTGCAATCCATAGGCACTTCAACAGAAAACACCCCTGCCAAACTAGCAGGAGCATATCGCCGCAAAGTGGCGTACAGTCGAACTTCTATAAACAATGGAACATCCCCCCATTCTTTATTCTTTATTCTTTATTCTTTATTCTTTATTCTTGAATCCTAGCAATACCCGATACGGCCCCGGTGTGCCAGGCGGTACCAACGCCACACGGTCACCAGGCTTAATCACTGCATTAGAAGGCAAAAAAGCTTTACCATTTATGAAAATGATTTCTACTTGTTTTTCTGGGATATTCAGCATGGTAATTAATTCTGATCCTGTTAGTTTATTCTCTATATTAACTAACATTGGAATAGACCAATTTCGTTCCTTAAATAACTTTACAAGGTCCATAAACACTCGGAGTTCAATTGTATTTGACATATCATTGCCTCCTCCAGGTTAGACTACATAAAATTACCAGAATTGCTTAAGTCATAGCCCCCTAAAGATTCCACTTCACGCCGAAATTCAGCAGTCTGCAAAATTTCTAGAATTGCATGTAATCGTTCATCATCAAAAGCAAAATTTAAAAGCAAATCA
>JAGFZX010000068.1 GCA_017889585.1 Bacillota bacterium | reverse complement strand
GTGTACGCGCCAATAAACCAATTTCACAAGTAATAGGTCGTACTTCTTCGAGGCCTCTGCCATCAGGACGTATTTTATCAACGGTAATCATTTTGCGTACTATTTCTTTAATGATTTTTTGCATCATATTTTGTATATCTTTACTATTATCAGGATAGATAGTAGCAAAGTGCTCTGCAACTTGTTTTTTTACTTGTTTAATATTATCTTGCCTGGATAATTTATCTGGATTTGTAACTGCGATTGTTAAACTATCAGTTGCATAGCTACGAACAGCAGCATTAATATCTGCAGGTACGTCATATAATTTTATTTCACGCTTAGTTTTGCCGACTTCCGCAATCATAGTTTCTTGTAAGGCAATAATCTCGCGAATAACATCATGTCCAAAACTAATGGCCTCTAAAATAACATCTTCAGATAATTCGTTAGCAGCTGCTTCTACCATAAGCACAGCATCTTTTGTACCAGCTACTACTAAATTGAGATCACTGCGTTCTTGTTCTGCAATATTTGGATTAATAATAAATTGGTTATCAATGATACCAACTCGGACACCCCCGACTGGGCCATTAAAAGGAATGTCAGAAATAGATAAAGCACATGAAGCACCAATCATAGCAGGAATTTCTGGTGGATTATTCTGATCAATTGATAATACTGTAGCAACTACTTGTACATCATTACGAAACCCACTAGCGAATAAAGGGCGAATGGGTCTATCAATCAAACGACCGGCAAGAATAGACGATTCACTTGGACGTCCTTCGCGTTTAATAAAGCCGCCTGGAATCTTACCAACAGAATAAAGCTTTTCATCATAATCAACGGTTAATGGGAAAAAATCCATTCCTTCTCTCGGCTCGGCTGATGCTGTAGCAGTAACCAGTACAGCAGTATCTCCATATCTGACTAATACCGATCCACCAGCCTGCTTGGCCATTTTACCTGTCTCTATGATCAGTGTTCTATTGCCTAATTGCATTTGAAATGTCTGCATATTTGTTTTTCCTCCTATGTATCCCTGTTCATTTAATTCTTCGACATTTTTTTTATTATTTCCTTTATTATTATTAACTAAACTATAAAATAATAATAATATATGTATATCCTATCATAATAAGAAAGGACTTGGCTTGTGCCAAGTCCTTGACGCAGGCAAAAGCCTTAGTCCCTTTCTTAGATAAACGAGAAAGTTTCTTACTTTCTCAGATTGAGTTTCTCAAGAATAGAACGATAACGTTCTATATCATTATCACGCACATAGTTCAATAAATTTCTACGTTGACCAACCATTTTTAAAAGACCACGTCTGGAATGATGGTCTTTTTTGTGCATTTTTAAATGTCCTGTCAAGTAGTTGATACGTTCAGTCAAAATAGCAATTTGTACCTCTGGTGATCCAGTATCAGTTTCATGTACACGAAATTTCTCAATTAAAGATTGTTTTAGTTCTGCTGTAAGCATAATAATATCCTCCCTTATATATATCCCCACTAGCCAAGATAGTCGTTGGAGAATCGAGCATCCTCGCTATGGTTCTTTATGATTCAACGTCAAACAGACGTTGATCAACAAATTGTATTTTATCATAAATAGTAAAGCTTGTAAACTGTACATAAATATTTATTTTAAGTTCACTAATGGAAAATAACTTTGAGCTGCTTTTATATCTTGGTAAATTTGAAATTTAAGCTCTGCGGGGCTTGAAAAGGTAATTTGGCCACGTATATGTTTTAAAAAACTTACTGTAACCGATTGTCCATATAAATCACCAGAGTAATCTAAAATGTGTACTTCAAGGCGACGGCCAATTTCATTAAAAGTAGGATTATTACCGATATTAGCGACACCATTGTAATCTATATTTCCAATGCTAAGAGAAACAGCATATACTCCATCAGCTGGCAAAATTAATTGATTCGTTATTGATAGATTAATAGTTGGATAACCCAACTCACGTCCACGTTTAGCGCCATGAACGACGATACCGTTTATTTGTACAGGTCTACCTAAAAGCAGTGCAGCTTGGTCAATATTGCCGGCTGCGATCATTTGACGTATTAATGTACTACTGACCATAGTATCATTAACATAGACTGCCGGGTGAATTTCCACATTAAATCCATGTTGGGCGCCTGCCTGCTCTAAGAATTCTGGTGTACCACTACGTTTGTAGCCAAAGAAGTAGTTTGGTCCAACAACAATATACTTAGGACTCAAATTTTCCATGGCTAAAGTAATAAACTGTGTAGCTGAAATTTGTAGAAATTGGGGTGTAAAGGGAATGGTCAGTAAAACATCTACACCCAGTTCTTGAATTAATTTAGCCTTAAAATCTTGTGTTACGAGTTGCAGCGGGCAACGGTGGGGCGCTACAACAGATAACGGATGATTACTAAAGGTAAATACCACACTAGTACCATTAATTTGTTTAGCTAAGTCTACTGCTCGAGAAATAATTTTTTGATGACCGATATGTATACCATCAAAAGTACCTAAAGCAATTGTAATGCCAGGAAAATCAGTATTTAAATTTACTATTTTATTAAAAATTTTCATACTATACACCACACAAATAACAATAAATATTAACGTCTTTTTAAATTTACGTTAGCTTGATATCAACACTTTTATCGGAATAATAATAGAAGTGCCAGATTTTTTTTGCCCTATCCCAATAAATAAGTTTTGGTGATCATAAATCCTTAGCAAGGTTTGATTATATTCGTCATCAGTATTAATTGAAATATTTTGCCCATGTTTAAATGCACTTGCTACTTCTTGTGATAATATGATTCTTGGCATATAATCAAGAGCATTATCCACTGGTAAAACCGCACTGACCAAGCCTTGCTCTATTTCCTCTAATGTAAAAGCTTGGTCAAGCGAAAAACTACCTACATGTGTACGCACTAAAAATGACATAACAACAGGGCAATTTATCTTTACGCCAATATCTGTACATAATGAGCGAATATAAGTTCCTTTAGAACATGTAACATCAAACAAGATACTTTTCTGATCCATCTTTAATAAATTGATCTTATGAATAGTAACTGTACGTGCTTTGCGCTCTACAGTAATGCCAGCCCTTGCTAATTCATATAACTTTTTTCCTTGTACTTTGATAGCTGAATACATGGGAGGAACTTGTTGAATTGTACCTATAAATGATGATAATACTTCTTCAATTTTATATTGAGTTGGCATAGTACATTCCAAGCTATTAATAATTGTACCAGTATCATCACCAGTATCAGTTTCATAACCGATAGTAAGCTCAACGCGGTAACTTTTGTCACAGTCAGTCATATATTCAAGTAGTCGCGTTGCGGACCCCAAAGCTACAGGCAATACCCCAGCTGCTGCTGGGTCTAATGTACCAGCATGGCCGACACGCTTAAGGTGATATGTTCTGCGAATAAATGATACTACATCATGGGAAGTCATGCCTGGTGGCTTTAATATATTAATAAGACCGCCAACAATCATGATGCCACCTCGGTAAGTTGTTTTATAGTAGCTTCAAGCACTTCTTTAGTAACATCGTCAATTCTGCCCATGATAGCGCAACCAGCAGCACGTGCATGGCCGCCACCGCCAAATGTTAATGCTAACTTACTAACGTCGGCTGTTTTTGAACGGAAGCTAATTCTAATTATACCTTCACTCATGACTTTAAACATGATAGCAATTTCCACACCTTCAATAACCCGGGGATAATTGATGAACCCTTCTGTACTATCAAGATTACTCAATGTATCTGGCAATACTGTTATTGTTGCAATTTTACCATTATAATGAAGTTCTAAAGTTTCTAATACTTTAGATAAGGTGAGGATACTCTCCAGAGGTTTTGTTTCCATATATTCAGAGATGACATTGGGTTTGGCTCCACATTCCATTAAATCAGCGGCATATCGCATTGTTTGGACTGAAGTATTAGCATAACGAAAAAATCCACAATCAGTAGCTATCGCAGTATACAGGCATGTTGCAATATCAGCAGTAATATTTACCTTTAACATGGTAAGTAGTTGGTAAATTATTTCTCCAGTAGCAGCGGACTGTCTGTCAATATACCAATAATCAGCAAACTTAGTATTAGATACGTGGTGATCAATATTTAAGATAGGAGCCTCAACATGTTCTTTCACTTTACCAATGCGTTCAATATCACTTGCATCAAGCACTATTAATAAATCAGCACTAATTACTTTTGGCGTCGGCTTCTGAATAGCATGATACCCAGGGAGAAATTTAAATAGAGCAGGTACATCATCATCAAGTACCATTCTTACATTTTTCCCAATCGATACAAGATAATGATTAAGTGCCAACATGGATCCCAAGCAGTCACCATCAGGCTGAACATGGGCAGTGAGAATTATAGTGCTGCTACTTTGTAAAAGCTTGGCAGTCTGTTCAAGCGAAAAATCCATAGTTTATTTGTTGCTCTCTTCCTCTTTGATTTTAAGTAACAATTCCTGAATGTGAGCACTATAATTCAATGACTCATCAAGATGTAATGATAAATTAGGTGTAAGTCTCATACGAATTCTTTTACCAATTTCGGCACGCATATAGCCCAGAGAGCTTTGCAAACCTTTCCAAGTATTCTCTTTCTCTTCATCACTACCCATCAAGCTAACAAAAATTTTCGCGTTGAGTAAATCACCAGTTACTTCAACTTGAGTAATGGTAACAAAACCAACTCGAGGATC
Organism: Bacillota bacterium; assembly: GCA_017889585.1. Lineage (GTDB taxonomy): Bacteria > Bacillota > Negativicutes > DSM-13327 > DSM-13327 > CTSoil-075. Next base: position 19,968 of record JAGFZX010000068.1, on the reverse strand, counting down.
CTTAAGTTCAGTTAATATCATTTTACTAATTTCTTGTTTTATAAACTCCTGGACTTTTTCTACTCGGAGTTGTCCCATGTATATCTGACCCTCTTTTTTAACCCTTAGGTTTTATTTGCTCCATGGTAAATACTTCAAGAATATCGCCTTCTTTGAGATCACGGAAATTATCTACAGTGACGCCACATTCATATCCAGCGGCGACTTCTTTTACATCATCTTTGAAACGTCTTAATGATTCAAGGGCGCCTTCATGCACAACAATACCATCGCGAATAACACGCACTTGTGATGAATTGAAAATTTTACCTTCTAATACATAAGCACCAGCAATAATGACTTTCGAAATAGTAAATATTTGACGTATTTCTACGCGACCTTGAATTACTTCTTTAAATGTAGGTGCGAGCATTCCTGTCATGGCAGCTTCGACATCATTTAATGCTTCGTAAATAATCCGATACATTCGAATATCTACTTTTTCAGCAGTAGCAGCTTTACGGGAATTGGCATCAGGGCGAACATTAAAACCAATAATCAATGCATTAGACGCAGATGCGAGCATTACATCTGATTCATTAATCGTACCAACACCAGCATGCACAATATTGACTCTTACTTCTGCATTACCGTTATTCAAAGCAAGTAATGATTGGCGTAGGGCCTCAACTGAGCCTTGCACGTCAGCCTTAATGACAATATTAAGATCTTTAATATTGCCGTCTTGAATTTGCTTAAATAAGTCATCTAATGAAACTTTTTGAGATTGCATTAATTCATCAGTTCGTCTTTTTGCGATACGTTTTTCCGCTACTGCTCGAGCTATTTTCTCATCTACAGCCACAAGATCATCACCTGCTTGTGGTACATCAGCTAGCCCCAGAACTTCTACAGGGGTAGAAGGACCAGCTTTTTTAACTTTTTCACCGCGATCATTGATCATTGCTCGCACTTTACCATAAGCAGTACCAGCAATAATAGAATCACCAATATGCAGAGTCCCTTTTTGGACTAATACGGTAGCTACAGGGCCACGGCCTTTATCCAATTTAGCCTCAATAATCGTACCAAATGCCTGACGATTAGGATTTGCTTTAATTTCTTGCATTTCAGCGACCAATAGAATCATTTCTAAAAGTTCATTTATACCAGTTTTCTTGTGGGCAGAGACGGGTACCATAATAGCATCCCCACCCCAATCTTCAGGAACAAGACCATGGTCAGATAATTGCTGTTTTACTCGATCAGGACTGGCGCCTTCACGATCAATTTTATTAATAGCCACAATAATAGGTACGTTGGCTGATTTAGCATGATTAATGGCTTCAATGGTTTGTGGCATAACCCCATCATCGGCAGCTACAACCAAAATAGCAATATCTGTGACCTGAGCACCACGGGCCCGCATCGCTGTGAAGGCTTCATGACCAGGCGTATCAAGAAAAACAATTTTTTTACCTTGACAAGTCACCTTATAGGCACCAATATGCTGGGTTATTCCACCAGCTTCTTGTGTTGTTACATGTGTTTGTCGAATTGCATCAAGTAGCGATGTTTTACCATGATCTACATGTCCCATGACAGTTACTACTGGCGGTCTGAGAACAAGACTAGCAGGATCATCTTCAATTTCTGCAATTTCTGTAGGATCTTCTTCTGGTGGAAGTTCTTGTACTGTAACACCAAATTCAGTTGCTACTAATGAGGCTGTATCAAAGTCAAGATCTTGATTGATCGTTGCCATAACACCAAGCATCATCAATTTCTTGATGACTTCACCGACTTGCATGCTCATTTTACTTGCTAAGTCTTTTACGGAAATAGATTCACCAAGTTTTATGTTTTTAGGTTTTGGTATTTCTACTTTAGGGGCTTGTGCTGCACGGAATTGGTTGTGACGATTATTGTTATTATTTTGTTGAGGTCTTCTATTAAAGTTACCTGATCCCTGATTTCTAAAACCACTGTTATTGGCATTAGCAGGCGGCTTTGACCAGGGTTTTGCTGATTGTTATATGCCGGACGTGGGGTTTGATTTTGGCTAGGGTTATGCTGATTGTTATATGCCGGACGTGGGGTTTGATTTTGGCTAGGGTTATGCTGATTATTATATGCCGGACGTGTTTGAGGAGGAGTATTTGTCATGGTCGGAGTTGTTTGCACCGATTGTTGTTGGGGAATTTGCACCGACGGTGCTACATTATTTGCTGATGTAGTCATTTTATGAGCAAACGTTCTAGTAATAACAGTTTTCGCATCATCCCCTACACTACTCATATGGTTTTTGGCCTCCATATTGTTACGAGCCAAAATATCGATAATAACTTTACTTTCTGTATTAAATTCTTTGGCCAATTCATATATTCTATATTTGGACATTCATCTACCTCCATTTTTTTGCAGAATCAGAAATTATATCAATTTCTGATTCCAAATAAGTATGACTAAAGCTATCCCCCTAATTAAGTATCAAGTAATTTTTTTATTGCTGTGCTAAAACCTGCATCTATTACTGCCAATGCTGCACGATATACTTTACCAATACATGTACCTAATTCTTCTTTTGAAAAGTGTTCAAAAAGCTCTACGTTATAATATGTAGCCATATCACGATAGTTTTTCTTAGTTGCCACAGAACAATCTGTAGCCATGATTAATAATTTAGCCTGGCCTGATTTTACTGCTTTTTCAACTGCGAGTTCTCCGGACACTATTTTGCCAGCTTTTTGTGCTAAACCCAATAGTGAAGTTATTTTTTGTTCATTCATCATTTTACAATACCTGAACTTAATTGTTCATATACCTGAGGGTCAATGACCCTTTTTAATGCTCGTTCCAGCCTCTTTTCTTTAAAGGCCTTAGCCAAACATTGTTCATTACGACATACATATACACCACGTCCTGATTTCTTACCCGTTAGATCTAATATAACTTCATCATCAGGCGTACGTACTACTCGTAATAGTTCCTTTTTAATTTTCATTTGCTGGCAACCTACACACAGACGTTGAGGAGTTTTCTTTTGCGTTACCATACAAACCTCCTATACATTGCCTTGGACTTGTGACTCACTCTTTATATCAATTTTCCAACCCGTAAGTTTGGCGGCAAGACGAGCATTTTGACCTTCTTTACCGATCGCTAACGACAATTGATAGTCAGGCACGACTACTCTGGAAATCTTCTCAACTTCATTAATATCGACACTAACAACCTTCGCTGGACTTAAGGCATTAGAAATATATTTAGCTGGATCAGTATTCCATTTTACAATATCAATTTTCTCGCCTTTTAGTTCATTAACAATAGATTGCACACGCATGCCTTTATGCCCTACGCAAGCACCAACAGGATCAACATTTTCATCTCGGGAATGTACTGCAAATTTCGAGCGTAGCCCTGGTTCTCTAGCTACAGATTTTATTTCAACAATGCCATCATGAATTTCCGGAACTTCTAATTCAAATAAGCGTTTTAATAATCCAGGATGTGTGCGTGATACTAATATTTGCGGCCCTTTAGTTGTTTTTTTGACTTCAATCACGTATGTCTTTAACCTGTCACCATGTTTATAAACTTCACCAGAAATTTGTTCCGATGGTGCTAAAATAGCTTCTGCTTTGCCTAAATCAATATATACATTTTTTTGTTCAATCCGCTGCACTATACCATTCAGAATATCGCTTTCCCGGTTGGAAAATTCATCATAAATAATGCCACGTTCTGCCTCACGAATACGCTGAACAACGACTTGTTTTGCTGTTTGGGCTGCAATCCGTCCGAAATTTTTTGGTGTAACTTCTATTTCAACAATATCATCCAAATCATAACGTACATCCAAGAGCCTAGCTTCATTTAAATCAATTTCTAAACGTGCATCTTTTACAACATCCACCACGTTTTTCCTGGCATATACATGAATTACGCCTGTTGTGCGTTCAAGTGAGACTCGCACATTTTGTGCTGAGCTAAAGTTTCGCTTATAAGCTGAGATAAGTGCTGCTTCTATTGCATCAAACAAGACTTCAGGAGCAATCCCCTTTTCCTTGCCTAATTGTTCAAAAGCTTGCATGAATTCTGCGTTCAACTAAATTCCTCCTATTCAATTTTTGGTAGTTAAAAATCAAGATATAATCTGACTTGCGAGGTTTGATCGCGTGGAATATTTATTTCAGCGCCATCAACATCAATACTTATATTACCGTCATTCAGGCATTTTAAGACACCAACAAACTTTTTTTCTCCATTTAGAGATTTAAAAGTGCTGATTTCTATTTTATCACCGATATGACGAATAAAATCTCTATCTTTTCTTAAGGCACGATCTAGTCCAGGAGAAGAAACTTCTAAATAATAACTTTCCTTAATAGGATCAAGTTCTTCTAATTTATCCTCAAGTTGTTCACTTACCCACTGGCAATCTTCTATTTCAATACCGCCTTCTTTATCCAAAAAGACACGCAAATACCATTCACGTTCCTTGACATATTCTACATCTACCAGCTCGATTGCACTGTCAGTAACAATATCTTCAACAAGTTTTTCTACCATAATTTCGATGTGTTCTTTTGACACAATAATACCTCCTACCTAAGTATAGTTTTCTACCTTAGTGTTGCCTAATAACACGTATGCTTATACCCTATATTTGGCAGGATAAAATAGGCACTAAGATGAAAGAGTGGGTATTATACCCACTCTTGCAGTGCTAAAAAACCAATTATACTACCAATAATTATATCACTAGATACTTTTTTTTACAACATAATTATATTAAGTATATAATTTATTGTTGTATATAACTTTATTAAGCAAATAGTGCCATTTGATCTGACTCAGGTAAATTACCAAGACAACCATGGTTCATTAATATATCAATAACTGTTTTGGAAGCACGCCCCCTGCCTTTTAAATCTTCAAGTGAGGAAAAAGGTTTCTCTTGACGTGATGCAACAATATTGTGTGCCGCATTAACTCCAAGTCCCTGTAGTGATGATAATGGAGGCAATAGTCCATTATCATCAATTAAAAAATTAGTAGCATCTGATTTGTATAAATCGACCCTTTGAAAAGTAAAACCGCGCAAATACATTTCGAAAGCCATTTCGACAACAGCGAGTAAACTTTTTTCTTTAGCAGTAATGTTGTTGCCTTTTGCTTCATATTCAATCATTTTACTACGTAACACAGGTGCACCTTGTACTACAAGATCAGCATCGAAATCAGTACCACGTATACTAAAATAGGCGGCATAGAAAGCCAATGGATGATGGACTTTGCAATAGGCAATTCGAAAGGCCATCATAACATAAGCTACCGCATGGGCTTTAGGGAACATATATTTAATTTTTTGGCAAGATTCAATATACCATTCGGGTACGTTTGTTTCACGTAGCTGTTGCACAACATCAGGTTTTATCCCTTTACCTTTACGCACATCTTCCATGACTTTAAAAGCAAGAGAAGATGGGACCTTTTTATGAATCAAATACATCATAATGTCATCCCGAGCTGAAATGGCGTCCGACAATTTAGCGGTGCCAGCTTTAATCAAATCTTGTGCATTATTGAGCCAGACATCAGTTCCGTGGGAAAATCCACTGATGCGTACCAATTCACTAAATGTTTTTGGCACAGTATCTTCTAGCATCTGCCTGACAAATTTGGTACCGAATTCTGGAATGCCAAAAGTACCTACGTTGCTACCTAGTTCTTTAGGTGTCAATTTTAATGCGGCAGTTGAAGAAAACAAACTCATGGTCTCCGCATCATCTAATGAAATTTCTTTCGCATCAATACCGGTCAAATCTTCCAGCATCTTAATGACGGTCGGGTCATCATGACCTAGAATATCAAGTTTGACTAAGCGACTACTAATTGAATGATAATCAAAATGCGTCGTAATTGTACCGGAAGTTTTATCATCTGCTGGATGTTGGATGGGTGTAAAGTGATGCACATCCATATCCCTTGGTACAACCATAATACCACCTGGATGCTGACCAGTAGTACGTTTAACTCCAACGCAACCAGCTATTAAAGCATTAATATAGGCATTGCGTGGTGTAACTCCTTTATCAGTAAAATAATTTTTTACATAACCATAAGCAGTCTTCTCGGCAACAGTTGCAATGGTCCCCGCCCGGAAAACATTATCCTTACCAAATAGTTCTTCCGTATATTTATGTGCATTCGGTTGATAATGGCCAGAAAAATTCAAATCAATATCGGGAACTTTGTCACCATGGAAACCCATAAATACAGCAAAGGGAATATCATGTCCATCTTTTACCGTAGCGGCACCACAGGTTGGACAATTTTTGTCTGGTAAGTCAAAGCCGCCGCCATAACTGCCATCAGTAATAAACTCGCTATGTTTACACTTGGGACAGCGCCAATGTGGCGGTAAAGGGTTAACTTCAGTGATATCTGTCATGGTGGCCACAAAGGATGAACCAACCGACCCCCGGGAACCGACCAAATAACCGTCATCCAGTGATTTTTTTACTAATTTGTGAGCGATAAGATATAAAACGGCAAAACCATGATTAATAATGCTATCCAATTCATATTTTAAACGATCAGCTACAAGATCTGGCAAGGGAGTACCATACAAATATTCAGCTTTAGTGTAGGACATTGACCGGATAGCCTCTTCCGCACCAGGAATTTGGGGTGAATAAAGTTCATCAGGAATGGGTTTAATGACCTCAATCAGTTCATTAATACGGCGCGGGTTTTCCACTACAACTTCATAACATTTATCTTTACCTAGATAAGCAAACTCATTGAGCATTTCTTCAGTTGTACGCAAATATAAAGGTGGTTGCTGATCTGCATCCTTAAAGCCTTTGCCAGCCATCATAATACGCCGGTATACCTCATCTTCAGGATTTAAAAAATGCACATCACAAGTTGCTACTACCATTTTATTTAGCTTACTTCCGATAGCGCAGACCTTACTATTGACTTGCCTTAAACCATCCTCATTTGGCACCATACCTTCACGTACCAAAAATGAATTATTGGCAATGGGCTGAATCTCTAAATAATCATAGAAGTTAGCGATTTCTACTAATTCTTCATCACTAGCGCCACTTAATATAGCCTGAATTAATTCACCAGCTTCACAAGCTGAGCCTAATAATAAGCCTTCACGATGTTCCATTAATATTTTTCGAGGAACCCGCGGTGTTCTATATAAATATTTTAAGTGTGACAAGGATACCAAACGATATAAATTGCGGAGCCCAATACTATTTTGCGCTAGAATAATAATATGCCGCGCTTTTTTTAGATCATCGTCAACTAAATAACCTTCCATACCATAGATGACTTTAATACCTGCTTTAGCGGCTGCCTCTTGAGCTTCAGGAAAAGCCTGTACCACGCCATGGTCGGTAATGGCTATTGCAGAATGTCCCCATTGAGCAGCTGTTTTGATGAGATCTTTAGCAGATACCATTGCATCCATATTGCTCATTCGTGTATGGGCATGTAGTTCAATTCGAGTCGTAGGGGCATTGTCCATTCGGCATGTTTTGTTTATCCGACACATGCTGTCAGCATATAATACTAATTCATTACTATATTTATCAAACTGCACTGTACCCTTAGCTTTTATCATTATGCCATTCTTTAAAGCTACTGATACTTTCCCAATTTGTTCTTTATCTTTATCTTCAAAGAACACCTTACCACTCAAACCATCGGTCATATCACTTACATCAAAAGTTAATAGTTGGCGTCCCGACCTAAGTTCTCGTAGTTCGAAATTAATAAGTTCTCCTTCAACCACAACATTACGAGCTTCATCTTGGATAGATGCCATTGGCAAAGGCTCAGCTTTTATAATATTCCTGCCAAAAATAACAGGATTATCTACTTTGGCTTCATTAGGGGTCTTGTATTCTGTCAAGGCTTCAAGATATTCAGGTGTTAATAAATCATCAGCACAAACAAGTTGTTCTTCAGGGGCAGTAGTAGTAATGCATTTAACTTCACAACTGCGATTAAACTCATTTAAAATAAATGTTTGCATAGTATGTCCAATATTATGTGTTGCCAAAATTTCTGCAGATAGATCACCCATTATTTCAATAGTAAGTGTATGACCATCAAAGTTCCACTCTGCATTAGAGAGCAAATGTTTAATTGAGTAAACACCTTTAGATGTTTCTGCGACAAAATTCTCCCATTCCTTGGTCAAATATTCTTCTAAAACTTTTATATTTTGTACAAAATTAACTTTATTTAAACCACAATCATTGCAAAGTTTTTGTGCAGCCAATAATAATGTTTGCTTGGATAATTCTTTAGATACATTAATAAAAATATACCAAGTATTTATTTTTGTATCTACTTCAACTTTAGTAACTTTAGAATACCTTAATAATTCTTTGTCCGTAGGGTTAATGGGTAACTGTGTAATAAAAGTTAAAAAGTTTTGTGGATTGTCAGGTATAATACAGTAACTATACATTGCGATAACCTCTTTCATGAATTGTATGGTTACATTCATTTAATGTTTTGATACTTTATTATATCACGTACAATAATTACGTACTATAATTATTGAACAATCATATGAAAGGCAAAACTCCCTCACAGGTTTAGCTGCGTGGGAGTTGGTGATTTTCTTCATTTTGCATCACCTTCCAATGACCAAATGTCATCTTCAGGAATCGTAACTAATTTCTTATCATCACAACATTCTACAAGATATACCCAGTTATAATTAACGAATTTATAACTAATAATGCTTCCTCTTACAAAAGAGCTCCCGAATAATCTACGCCTTTCAAAAGATACTTCATCTCTATATTTATATTTATTAGTTTTAATCTCCATTAGTATCCCTCCTTGCTTGATATTTTACCCGTAGCATAAGCCATAGATACTTAAGGCGATTTAGCATTTATTACCGTATATATCTATAACTGTAAGTACTATTGCTACCGAGAGTGACAAGTAGGAGTTAATGTTGGCTTGATGGATGCAAAGGAGGTATATTCTTGATGATATCCTTTAAGTCTACCTTAGAAATTCTCAGAACCCGAACAATTTAGACCAAAATCCTTGTTGTTTTTCTTCTCTTCGTGTTGCAGCAATCTCTGACATTAGCCCCCGACCTTTTTTTATTTAACTTATATATGTGCCTCGATCTTGGTACGCTATCCTTATAAAATTCCAGTAATTGACCATTGACTCGGTATATAACATACTCAAGAAATTCAAATTTATACCTGTTCACCGTTGTGCCCTTTATTCCAGTTTTCGAAGAGATTTGTTTCATTGCCAACTAGTTTATTTGTTATAAATACACCACTTCATTTTTTTCACACCACCACATGTATTTTTATTTGCTATTAGTAGTAAACAAATAACTATTTTTCATGTGGTACTTGTTTTAAACTAAAAGGGATGCAGTTACGCTGCTGATCTCTGTTAAGAATTATGACATCTACAATATTAACGTAAACATCACTTTACTTATTTATTTATTGAAATTATAATAAAATTGGTAATTAAATTTTATTATAAAGCGGTGATAATCTATGCCAAAAACATACTTACAGTTAGATCAATTATTAATTTATAGAAATATCATAAAAGATAAATTAGTCGAAGAGGTATGTGAATTTTTGACAGGTGCACAGAGCGCCCTTCCTTTTGATTTATTTTATAAACTGATACAAAAATCCGAGCAATTGGGTCTCACCGGTAACATTTTAAAATCTTATATAATCTATTTAATCTCGTTAGATGAAAATATTCTTAGTATGATGGCAGAAAAAACAAACGGTCAAATCGGAGCCAGTTTACAAAAGGCAGCAATACACGATATTGCTATCCTAAGAAAATTTATTAGCCATGATCTTTCATTTTGGGAGAATACAGATATACTGATCAATAATTACGTTCCTACAAATACTTCAAGGAAGATCTTCCTCGAAGTATTACAACCCTATTTTTTGTATGATCATGAAACCTACTCCCACGAGCAAGTATTGAATAAACTTATTGAACACTATGTGAGCTACGGCTATGGAGAACTTGTTAATCACACAGCTTTTAGATGGCATAAGGATAAAGGACTGCAAGGAATCGTCCACTGTGATCCAATCAGGCTAACTGATCTAATTGGCTATGACAGACAAAAAAACGTTTTAATCAAAAATACCGAATCATTTATCTACGGCAAACCTTCCTGCAATGTATTATTAGCTGGCGATAGAGGTACCGGAAAATCTTCCTCGGTAAAAGCACTTGTAAATCATTATTTTTTGAATGGCCTTCGACTTGTAGAAGTGGCGAAACAGGACCTTCCCTATTTTCATGATATAGTAAAGGTCTTAGGAAATATGGGAAAAAAATTCATTATTTTTTTAGATGATTTATCTTTTGAGGAATTCGAAATCGAATATAAGCATTTAAAATCTGTTATGGAAGGTGGCATAGAATCCAAACCCAATAATGTTTTAATTTATGCCACTTCTAATCGAATGCATTTGATTAGAGAAAACTGGAGCGACCGGAATGAAAAAAATGGAGATGTTCATTATTCTGATACTGTAAATGAAAAACTGTCTCTTTCTGATCGTTTTGGAATTACGTTAACATACGTCTCCCCCAGCCAAGCTGAATATTTAAAGATTATTGAAGAATTATCAGCAAAAAATAATATTACAATACCCTTAGACATACTTAAATCAGAAGCCTTAAAATGGGAAAGAGCCCATGCTGGCCGTTCTGGTAGAACAGCACAACACTTTATTATGCACATATTAGGAGACGCCAGATAAACCATCAGAAAGGGCAGATTGAATTTCTTCAATCTGCCCTTTCTAATCATATGCATGACTTTTAGAGCCTTTTAAAAAAGCTTCTATTATCTTCTTTTTTAATTTAAAAAGGTGCAGGTTTTCAGCCTACACCACATCAAGAACATGTCTTATAATAAAATTTTAATAATTACACTAACCACTATTGCTCCGCCGAGCCATACTACCCATTTTGCTACATTATATTTTTCAGATGTTTCTTCCACTTTGTCGTCTAGCCCTGACCCTACCTCATCTATTTTCTTTTTAAAATCCTCATCCAACATTATCACCTCCTATTGTTATTTTATTCTGTTAACTAGAAAACGTTACCCATCATACTTTCTTTTAAAAATGCTTGGTCATATTGATTGCTTTTGAAAAAGCTCATAAAGGTTCTCTTTTTTTGTTTTAATGTTTTTAGCCTTACAGAAAACTAGTAAACAATAAAAGATATAAAAAGAGCGCAGTAAACACTGCGCTCACAAATATAAGAATACAAGAGTAAAGACATATTTCCTTTAGTTATATCAATATACAAAGAAGGAACTGCTTAGAAAAACCATTATAGGGTATGTGCCATCAATTTTCCCAAAACGTACGCTAAGACCTTGACGTGGGTTTTGTCTGAGATGTTGGTTAAATCTCATGCTAAAAAACCTTAGCTCCAGATTTTAAATATTAAATTCTATTATTTCCAATTCATTGCCAATACCGTCATTTTGCCTTGCATTTATTATAAAGGCATATTGCCATGTTTCTTGGCAGGTCTCGTTTCGCTTTTTGTTTCGAGCATTTTAAGAGCCTCAATAATACGTACTCTCGTTTCTTTAGGCTCAATAATCATATCTACAAAACCTCGTTCTGCTGCCTTATAAGGAGTGGCAAACTCTTCTATGTATTTCTGAGTTTTTCCCGCTACATCTGCATCACCACGGAAAATGATATTCGCCGCTCCTGATGGTCCCATGACAGCAATTTCTGCTGTTGGCCATGCAAAAACCATATCTGCACCTAAGTGCCGTGAGCACATACCAATATAGGCCCCGCCATATGATTTACGAGTGATCACAGTAACTTTAGGTACTGTAGCCTCTGAATAAGCATATAATACTTTGGCACCATGACGAATAATACCACCATATTCTTGGCTAGTACCTGGCAAGAAACCAGGAACATCCACGAGGTTAACTAGAGGAATATTGAAGGCATCGCAGAAACGAATAAATCGAGCGCATTTATCCGATGTATTAATATCCATGCATCCAGCCATTATCTTAGGTTGACTAGCAATAATCCCTACGCTTTTACCATCTAGGCGAGCAAAGCAAGTGATAATATTCTGAGCAAAAAAAGGTTGAGCTTCGTAAAATTCCCCATTATCCACAATCATTTTTATAATGTTCTTCATATCATAAGGAATACTAGGATCATCTGCAATAATCGAATTTAAGGCTTCTTCCATACGATCTGCCTTATCCCCAGTCTCATATCTAGGTACAGTTTCCAGATTATTGTTTGGTAAAAAGCTTAATAAATAACGAATCTGTTCCAAACAATCCTCATCATTGGCTGTTACAAAATGAGCAACCCCTGATACTTCATTATGGGTCATGGCTCCCCCCAAGGTTTCAGGAGATACCTCTTCACCTGTTACAGTCTTAATAACTTGTGGCCCTGTAATAAACATTTGACTCGTTTTATCTACCATATAAATAAAATCAGTTAATGCTGGAGAATAAACGGCACCGCCTGCACAAGGTCCCATAATAACAGAGATCTGCGGAATAACCCCTGAGGACATGGTGTTATTAAAAAAGATATCTCCATACCCTGCCAGTGCATCAATTCCTTCTTGAATCCGCGCACCACCAGAATCATTAATACCAACAATAGGCGCTCCCATCTTCAATGCCATTTCCTGCACTTTTACAATTTTAGCAGCATGCATTTCCCCTAAGGAACCTCCTATCACCGTAAAATCTTGGGCAAAAACGAATACAAGTCGTCCATTGACTGTACCATGACCAGTTACCACCCCTTCACCAGGGCTTTCTTTTTTTTCCATCCCGAAATTGATACAACGGTGTTTTACAAACTGATCAAATTCAATAAAAGTATTCGGATCAAGAAGTCTTTCGATACGCTCACGGGCAGTCATTTTACCACTAGCATGCTGTTTTTCAATGCTCTTTGCACCACCACCCAAGTTGATTTTCTCTTGTCGTTCCTTTAGCTCCTCAATTTTTTCTGAAACTGATACCATATTATATCTCCTCCGATTTTTATATAAGATTCTATAATCAGATATTATTACCTGGTAATAATTTCACGTCATTCCAATTATATCAAACCTTGCTTACTTTATCAAGTTTGATATTAATACTACAGAGGATTCACATCTAAATTACAGCAAAGTACTAAGCGATGAAAAGTTTATCATACAAAAAGGGTTCCGCTCGCTTGTTGATAAAAATGCTCGCGTAGGCTATAAATCAAAAACAAATAGCTTTTATGGTTATAAAACAGAATTTACAATGACACCAGAAGAACGTATTATTACGGCTATAGAAACATGTGATGGTGCTTAGGTAGACGGGAATAAGTTTGACGAATTATATAATTGTAGTAAAGAATGTGGAATCAATATAAAAGAGATTTATGCTGACAAAGCTTATTTTCGCAGACCTATACTCAATACTGTAAAAGAAAACAATGTAGAAGCGCTCATACCCGTAAGTGCGTCAGTATACAAAATTGACGAGAGCAAATTCAGTTATAACAAGGATAGCGACCAGTGGTTTTGTGTAATGGGAAATCATACACATACAATAGAAAAAAACGAGGGAAGAGCACCTGGGGACAAAAAATTTTAAAGTATAAATTTGAGAAGGATAGCAGCTCTAGTATCCTTTTGGGTCGAATATTTATTTTATATTTGAGAAAATAATGCTCATCGAACAATTATAAACCATTAAAATCTTTTATTGGCTTGGAAATAAGGCTGTTTTTCAGTGGTTTCCTCCTGTCCCTCAGTCCCTTGCATTTTTTTGAGAGCTACACCCATAATAGTCATTTCCATACGTCACATCACAACATATCTTTTGAGATTAGTATTACGTCATATAAAACTAATCACTGCTCAATAAGGCTGCCGATTACAGTAAGAACGACGCCGCTTCCGGCCATAAGCGTCACTCCAACACTCCCCATCTGCCCCTGGGTAAAACCGCCGGCAAAAGCCGCTTGCCCACTCAAACCGAGTGCAGCAATGAGCCCAGTTGTAATTCCTCCAACAATACCAACTACCATCAATAAGGCACCTACTCTTGCTGCAGAGGATTTTTTTTCAAGATACTCTTCTTCCACAATATCAGTCCACAATAAATCCCACTTTTTAATACGGGGATATAAAATCAGCATTAGCGGGATTCCTAGAACGATGGAAGGAACTGAGTTATTTAAGCTAATAATTGTTGCCAATGCAGCAAAAGGGACTAACTGTAGCATTTCTAAGCCCCAGGCAATTATCAAAGCACAAGCCATCGAACTTAATAATGCCACTATTACAAAATTAACGACTTTCTTTGTGTTGTCAAGCAACAAGGGGTCTTCATCGCTTTCATTGACCAATGCAAGTTTATTCCACAATTTATAAGGAATATAAGCAGAGAAAAAGTTGCCAATAAACCCAAATATACTGCCAATTCCTAAGGTACCAAAAAAATCGCCAATCAAATTGCCAATCGCAGCTCCCCAAGCTCCCGCTGGTCCAAACAACAGCCCCAGTACAATTGGCAGTGCATTAGCTGGACGAACTTCTGTAAAGCCTGGGATCAACACCAACGCCTTGAACGGAATGAGCAATGCGGCAAAAATAGCTGCACTTAATGCAACCAAAACTACCATTTTTGTATACTTCCACATGCCAAATACTTCTTTCATAGTGTTCCTCCTTGTAGAATATATCTGTTCTTTCACCATCATCAGGTAACTACGATTCTAAGATATAGAGTGCTTAGGATCAGCAAAATTATCACAATTACTATAATAAAGTCGATCGGCTTAAAGGTGATCTCTAAATAATTGCTTCGCTGACTGCTGTAACCAAAGCCTTTCGATTCTAGCGCCATGGCAAATACATTAGTTCCTCGAATAATGGAAATAAAAACTGGTATCAACAAGGGAAGATATTTTTTCAGTCTTGTCACCAGATTCCCTGAATCTAAATCTAATCCCCTTGATTGTTGAGCCTGGCTAATAATATAGGTCGTACCAATAATCATTGGGACTAGACGAATGGCTGTTGAAAAAGCAAAAGCGACTCGGTAGGGGATTTTAAGTTTTTGCAAACCTAGCGATATTTCTTCTATCTTGGTAGAACTAAGAAATATCATACCTGCGATAATCATGACATCCAATTTTATGCCTGTCACAACGCCACGAAGCAAACCTTCCTGCGTCAGAGGGCCAATCAGTTTTGTAGTTCCTTGCCCTATAAATGACCAAATAAATACAGAAAAAAGACCAATCATAATCAAAATTATTTTTATCCGCTTTAAATTAGAAAGCACTTTCCCTGATAAACCATAGGCAATAACCAGTAGAGCAACCATTATCAATTGAGGAATCGTATTAACTATAAGTGCGGCCGTAAAGGTAGCAAGCATAACAAACATCTTAGTACGGGGATCTAAACGATGCATATAGGTATTTTTATCTAAATATAAAAACATGTCCATCTACGACTCTCCTGCCTCTGTTGTGCAAGACAGCATCTCATCTACTGACAACAGCGTTTTTCCTATCGTATTGGAGAAACTGACTATAGGAGGTACCTTCAAATAGGATCTGGCCAATTCCGTTTCCTCGCGAAAAACATCTCTTGTCCTGCCAAACATTGTAAGCCTTCCATCCTGAATAACCGCCACCTTATGAGCATATTCAGCAACTACCCACATAGTATGAGTGATCAAAATAATTGTGTGTCCGTTATCATTTAACTGCTGAATCAATTGCATCATCTTGATTTGTTCCTTAAAATCCAAACCCGTTGTCGGCTCATCCAAAATAATTATTTTGGGTTGCCCAGAAAGTACCGAAGCAGCAGCAATTCTCTGCCGTTGTCCTTTAGTCAGGGAGAAAGGGTCTTCATGCTCATACCCTTCCATATCTACTGCCTTCAATGCCTCTTCTACCAAATGGTCTATTTCTATTTTGCTAAAACCACGCATTTTGGGGCTAAAGGCAACTTCATCATAGACAGTATCAGAAAATATCTGGTGATCAGGATTCTGAAAAACATAGCCCACTTCCTTGCCAATATCAAAAATGGTACTATTGCTAGTATTCTTGTCATTAACCAATACTGTTCCGGCACTTGGCAAGAGCAGACCGTTAAAATGTTTTGCTAGCGTTGTTTTGCCGCAGCCATTATGGCCAATTACGGCAACGAACTCTCCTTCCCTAATTTCAAGATTAATGCCTTTTAACACCAGCTTACCTGTCATATATTCGTGTTCAAGCCCTTGGACTGATAAGATACAATTGCCATATTTTTTTTCTCTGGCAATATCTTGTTCCACTACTGCATTATACTTGT
This sequence comes from Bacillota bacterium, assembly GCA_017889585.1. GTDB lineage: Bacteria > Bacillota > Negativicutes > DSM-13327 > DSM-13327 > CTSoil-075. The sequence goes on along the minus strand of JAGFZX010000068.1, from coordinate 3,543 downwards.
TTTCATCTACTATGAACTTCCCTGCCGCAAATGCAGCTATTCCCTCCTGCTGGGTAAAGGGCAAAGCCTCTTTCGACAGTCCTAATTTGCTAAAATACAGCGGTAGCTGCAATGGCATAAGGCCTAATGAATTAAAAAAATCCACTTCACGTAATATATCGACAGGTTTACCGTCTGCTACTATACTGCCATTTTGCATTATAATAACGCGGTCAGCTAGTAAGGCTTCTTCTGTTTCATGTTCAATAATCAGAACAGTAAGTTGCTTAGCATCATGAAGCTCTCTGGCAATTTTAAAGATCTCTAGCTTCCCTAATGGGTCAAGATCGGTGGTCGGTTCATCCATGCAAATAATCTTCGGCTGAATAGCCACTACCGATCCGATAGCCAGTCGCTGCTTCTCCCCACCCGACAAAGTAGCGGGCTGTCTTTCTTCCAGTCCTTTAAGGTTTACGGTCCGAACCATATCTTCAATGATATCATTCATTTCCTGTTTGGCTACATTAAAATTTTCTGGTCCAAACACAATTTCCAACTTAGTATTAGTAGAAAAAAGCTGGGATTCAAAATCCTGAAATACCAGACCAACGTCTTTAGCTATAGAGCCGACTTTTTCTTTTGCCGGGTTACGGCCTAGAATGTTAACCTGACCACTGTATTTACCTTTAATAAAATTGGGAATCAGACCATTTAGACAACTGGCAAATGTGGATTTTCCAGCACCGCTTGGTCCCATGATAATCACAAACTGTCCTGCTTCAATCTCAAGATTAATGTCATATAATGCTTTATCTTCCTTCTGGGTTTTATACTGAAAAGATAAATTACGAATAGAAACAGCTTTGGACAAATTCTGCGCCCTCCTATGAGATAATTTTGCCATACAAAAATAGTTTGTGTTACTGCTCCTCAGCTTTCAAATCTTCACTATAATCTTGACTCAAAGTAGCCTTCCGGAATTCATCCATATCCGGTAATAGCATTTAAAACTACTGATGCGAGTAATTTTGGCTTCACCTGGTTGCAGGCTCACGCAAAAAAATGTCCACCTTTGGTTCGATCATCAGAGATAAAATGCAGATGATATCCCGGAATATTAATGTCATTTACATACTGGGGACACAAAAATCCTAGTACAGTTTCTCTCACTTGTTCAAATTCAAATACCGGTCGGGTTTTAGTAACAGGAATAGAAAGAATTATGTCTGCTAGAACTATGATTATTTGAAATAATTTACTCATAACTCATCCCCCTTCACTTATAACCAGACAATCACTATAACTATAATATTGACTTTGTCATAAATAACGTCTTCTATTTTCCTCGATGATTAACAGTGAAACTTTATCCCTCTATCGGTGATTAAATCGCAGTTTAAATCAAAGGGTCTTTTAAAAAACTTCTGCTAATTGTGTAGCTTCAAGCACTGCCTGTTCGAGAATTTCTTTAGATTTATTAGGATATGCTTCGATCCCCTCGCAAATTATTGTTTTAAAATCAGATATTCCTAACAAATTGCAGACTGATTTTAAATAAGGAATTGCGTGATCATATGCCTGTGCTGGACAATCAGAGAAAACTCCACCGCGAACATGAATTAGCAGTACCGGCTTATTTGGTACTAATCCTTCCCATCCAGTTTCTGTATATTTAAAAGTCTTTCCAGCCACAGTAATGTTAGCAATATAGGCAGTGAGCATAGGAGGAAACTGTAAATTCCACATTGGTGCAGCAATAACAACCTTATCTGCCTCTAAAAATTGACTGGTAAAATGATCTACTTTGTCTACTAAAGCTTTCTCTTCAACGGTAAGTTGTTCTTTTGCTTTATTCCAAGCCTCCAATACTGCAGTATTAATTACTGGGATTTGGGTTTCATATAAATTCAGCTCTGTAATTGTATCAATAGGATTATAATTTCTATATGCTTTTAAAAATGAATGCATAATCTGCATTGTATGTGAGTTTTTTCTTGGGTTTGCCATAATCGCAAGAACATTAGCCATAAAACACCACTCCTTAATTTGCAAGTGCTGCCGTTCAGCAGTTTTTATTACCGCATAAAAAACTTAGCTTGCATCAAGCATTCTATTTCTTACCAGAAAGGATTTATACTTTCTGGTAAGAAAATACATACGTAAATTCACACCTATCTCCTATACTAATCATGCCATTTGAACAAAAGCCTTGTCATGACACCAGCATTAAATTCATCAACATTATCTGGTTAATTATTACATTCGCTATATTTCTCCGTTTTCCTTCCAAATTCTTTTGATTATGGCGAAAGAGACTCTTTTGGACATTATCTAAATTTATATAGATATCATTATTTATGGCTATCCTAGATGGTTCGTAAGAACGACATCAAATGCTCCATAGTACTCAATTCCTTCTAGCGCTATCTGGTAAGCAAATAAAAGCGCAAAGACGCCGTCTTCACACTTCTATTTTGTTATAGCATATTTAGTTTTTTTACTTCTAATTCATCAACAAGGAGAGACTATATTTTCGACTGTTGAGATATTTTTCGCAATTACCAATGTGCGCTGCACCCCGTTTAATAGACAGTAGGAACATGCGGTAAACTGGATTGGTCAAGAAAAAATGGACAGAAAAATAAGAGTAATTAAGAATTTTGAGATTCAAACTGCGCCGGACTAAGCCAACCAAGTGTAGAATGAATTCTCTTAGTGTTGTAGTAAAGCTCAATATATTTAAAAATATCCATCCGAGCTTGTTCGGGATTGTCATAATTGGCATCTTGAACAAACTCTCTCTTTAAAGTGCGATAAAAGGACTTCATCACAGCATTATCATAGGAATTTCCCTTACGGCACATACTTTGCTGACAACCGTATCGTAATAGTAGTGCCTTAAATTGCTGCGAGGTATACTGTGATCCTCTGTCTGTATGAACAATTGTTCACGAATGATTACTTGATTAAATGCTGACATCACGAGAGTCTCACGAATTCGTGTATCCATATTCCATCCAATCACTTTTCGAGAAAATATAACAAGAAATACTGCAAGATAGAGGAACCCTTGCCGAGAGGCAATATATGTAATATTGTTCGTTTCATAAACTGTTCCACCTTTAGCTCTTATCTTGATGTCCAGTTTATTATATCATTTCCCAAAGAGCGCTCTTTTTTCTGTCTACTATAAGGTCAATGTCATTATAAGAGCAGGTTAATGTATCAAAAAATGGTGAACGCTATGATAAGTGTTCACCATTTTTATGATTTAAACATACTAAAAGCAGATGACGTTATAAGCCCTCTGTACAACATGCAGATATGAAGAGTTGTTGTTAAGAAATTCTATATGCAAACCCGATAGCCTTTTTAATATTTTGATATATTTCAAATACTCTGCTAGGACGTATTGGAGACATAAATTTTTGAACAATTTTCAAAAGACTTTTTTCAGAAATTTTACCCTTGAAATACTGATAACAAAAATGTATCGCTTTAGCGAAATTGATTCTTTTATCTTTTGGATGTTCTACTTGATAAGATATTAAAGCTGCAAAATTG
>JAGFZX010000005.1 GCA_017889585.1 Bacillota bacterium | reverse complement strand
AGGATTTGACACATCAGCATCTCCTTTTTCATGTTTACTTTTTTGTAAAACTTCTCAACTGATTAAGATATTTGATTTAATATTATATCGTAATATATGAAATAAGGAGAGAACATGAAACTCCTGCTGCTAATGTTTTTCTAGTAATCTCTAGATTCCCAGGCAAATCGCCAGCGCGCCGCGACATTTACCGCACTTAAAAAATTCCCAAATTTTCAGTAATGTTCTTATGAAAAATTGCTCACAATAGAAGAACAGTGAATAAACTATATTAGGTCCTCTACTAAGGGGTAACCGTACAGGAGCACAATTAGAATAATAGCTAAAAATTATAAGGAGGTTCAACAGTCATGGCATCTCAAGGCTCCTTAGTAACTCATAAAAGCTCTAGCTATAACAATTTGGTCATTGTCAGGGCAGGCGACCATTCTTTACACCGAAGATGGTTATATCCGGCAGAATACAAAAATTTTGACCTTGCCATCAGTTATTTCGGTGACAGTGAGGGTTTATATGCTGATGACTGCGACTTTTATGAGCACGTAAAGGGACCGAAGTTCCTACCGCTATATGATCTGATTATAAATAATATTGACTACATTCTTCAGTATGACGCGATTTGGCTTTCGGAGGATGATTTAGATTGTGATGCAAAAACAATTCATGAAATGTTTCGGATATTTCATGAACATGAGTTATGGTTAGCGCAGCCATCTCTTACTACTGATTCATATTATAGCCATGCAATCACTTTAAAAAAGCCGGGTCTGCTTCTGCGTTATACTAATTTCGTTGAAATCATGGCCCCTATTTTCGCTAAGCAAGCATTATTACAATGTCTATCGACCTTTAATAAGTCTCAAAGCGGCTGGGGACTCGAGCTTGCCTGGCCAAAGATATTAGGTGACCCTGTGGACAAAATTGCCATCTTGGATGCTGTATCGATTCGCCATACCAGGCAAGTACGTTCAGGTACTCTTTATAACGTCATTTCTGCTGATCCAGATCTAGAATGGCAATTAATGGCAAAAACATACAATGTGCCGCTGCCTTTCGAATATCTGACCTATAAGGAAGTTTCATCAACAGGAGCACACCACTAGTTTTATAAGATTATTCTGCTAAACTAAAACAATCCTTGGCCTCGCTAAAAGCTAAGACCAAGGACTTGTTTCGACGTACATTCTTTTGTATTTAAGACTATCGCTAGATGTGCTATTGGATTCCAGCTAATTCCATCGTTTTTATGAGTGTTTTGATATTAACTGAAATGTTTTCCCAAATATAATGAGGATCTACATATTCAGGAGACCGGTTTCCTTCACCAATGAAATAATAATAATCCAAATTCATTTTATTACTAAGATGCCAGTATAAAACATTCACATAGTTGGGAGAAAAAAACTCAATTACCTTTGTTCCCGGACTGCAGAACACCAGGTTGGCAAATCCGGCTCCATGAGGAGAAACTATTATCCGAGCCGAAGAAAAAAGCATTGCTTGGTCTGCTAGGGACATTGAGTCTAGCATCACGCTTTTAAATCCATATTTAGCTAGAACATTCCGAACTTGTGGCTCGTTGATTACTTGTCTACTTGTTGCATTAACACGACTAATATAGATACGCTCATATCCTTCCACCATTTCAATATTTCTATCAATCAAAAACTCCTTTCTGATAAACTCACATGCCCATCTCGGCATATAACCCAAATCTCCAGGTAACGAGGGAACTACCAATTGCGCAGCTTCTAGGTGGAACTGGTTATAGCTCTTAATTATTTTAGCCTCAGGAATTCCCAGGACCGATAGAGTATCTTGTTGAAATAGGGCACCACTAAGATTTATTATGAATTTATCAACAGCTATATTACTGCTGCGTAACAAGGCAATACGGGGCAAAATATCAAACATCCAGTGATAATAATTGAAGCTCCATATTGAGGCCAAAACAGCCACTGTTTCCAGACTATAATCAACAGGCGGTAAATTTTCTTCGCGAAAAATGGGATGCTCTTTTGTCGTTTTATTATATTCGTTGGATATATCGGCTAATAGTTTATTATCCGGAGTAATTACAACACCGTTATCGCCCCAGACACGTCCTCCCGGTACTATAGCGACAAATGCCGCTGGTGACTCATGATGGTTATCTCTACGAAACTTCCAATGCATAACTTTCTCCAGACTTTTCGGCTCTGGGCTATGAAAAATATCTCCAGGATGGTATTCCGTATAAAGCTCCCCTGCATCACTTTTTTCTAAGCAAAGTGTATTTATCCATTCTCGGGTTGATTGATACACCCCCTGAGGAGGATATTCTTTTTCGGATATCTTAAACATATATTATTCCTCCATAAGTCAATGACGTCATCTTTAGGCGTCAGTACATTATATTCAAAACATCCATAAATGACTTAGACGTTTTCAATTATCCCATTGCTACAGATTTGAAGTATCAACAACTTGCAAGACCTTCCATAATCTCATAGTCATTACTCACCACCATAGCAAGGGGCGAATACACTATATAGGAGAGATGTTATCTCATTATTAGAATCGGGCAATGCCAACTATATTAATCCTCTTGAGACGAGGGAATTGGAGAGAGTAACATGAGTGATTTTAAACTAACGACTCCAGTAGCATTCTTTATCTATAACCGGATCGATAGCAGTGAAACTATTTTTGAGCAAATCCGCAGTGCTAAGCCGCCAAAATTACTGGTTATCGCCGACGGCCCCCACGTTGACCGTCCGAATGATAAGGAAAAATGTGCAGCAACACGGGCCATCATTGACCGTGTGGATTGGGACTGCGAAGTTATAAAAAACTATAGTGATATAAACCTGGGCATGGGCACAAGGCAACGCAGTGGATTTAATTGGATTTTTCAAAAATTGGAAGAAGTCATTATTCTTGAAGATGATACAGTTCCCCATCCGACATTTTTCCGTTATTGCCAGGAAATGTTGGAACGATACCGGAACGATGAACGGATCATGGCAATTTCAGGATGTAATTTTCAGTTCAGTGACCAGCAACCCAAATACAGTTATTATTATTCCAAATTTGGGCACTACTGGGGCTGGGCAGGTTGGCGGCGAGCCTGGAAGTATTATGACCCAACTATGACATTATGGCCGCAAATTCGTGATAAGGGATTGCTTTTCAATATACTGGGAAATGAAAAAAGTGTACAATACTGGACACAAATGCTGGATAAGACTTATTCAGGTGAGATTGACACATGGGACTATCAGTGGACTTTTTCCTGTTGGCTGCAAAATGGCCTCATCATCATACCTAGCGTTAATTTAGTGTCTAATGTCGGCTTTGGCCCTGGAGCAACCCATACTACACGAATAACTGAAGCTGCCAATGTCGCCACCGCAGCAATGAACTTCCCCTTAAAACACCTGCCTTTTATAATTCGTCACGTCCAAGCAGATAATTTCGTGCAAGAACTATATAGTGATGGCGTTATGTAAATGTTAATACACGAAGGAAATTCTGTTGATTACATATCTGCACGTTGATATTTCGATTCTTGGTGGCAAAAATAGTTAGCAAACGTTCCAACTGTTGAATGCTTCTGTCTCACGTAAATAAAGAGAATGTACTAGGAGGTCGGCCTCCGAAATACATTCTCTTTAACTATAAACCTACTCTACTAACATTAATAACTCGCTTATCTTTATCCTCGTCGATTATACATCTATGTCCTGATTGACCTCTGATACTGGTGGAGTATCCTGCGTATCCAATGACACTTCCCTTGAATGTCGACAAATAAAATCTATAAACTGTATGGGACATGCCTTACCAGTAAGTGAGCTAAACTTTTCCATTAATTTTCCTTCAAATAAATCATGCAGCTGACGCCAAGTTTCCTGATGTTTTATATGGTAGGCCCCAGCATTCATTACTCTTTTGGCTGGTATACGGTAAATAAGCGGAATTAATACTATCCAATAATCCCAATAAGGCAGTCCGATACAAAACTCTGACTTTGGATAATAAGAAATAAGATTCCGATCAAAGAAAAAATAATCTAGTCCAAAGGGGTCATCTTCACCTTGCAGATTGTCAAGTGTATCCACATTTATCCTACTTCCATATACTAAGGAATTAATAGCTTCACGTTTAACAAAAGAATACAATGTATCATTAAGCAAATGAATATCTGAATTAACAATTCCGCATACTCCCGTACCGTGTTCTGTAAAATAAGTCAGGAAATCATCAAAATAAATATATGGTCTATTAAACTCAGAACGCGCATCACGATGAGCCTCTACAAAGCTAATATCAGAGAAATGGTGTTGCAGCAAGGCTATTTCTTCAGAGCAATTAATAGATACCACACTAAAACCAAGCTTTTGCCAACTATTGATCGCCATTCGTTGGTTATTTAAATCTTTGCTCGCTGCCAAGGATGTAGCAATAACAATAGGCCTAACATCACTACAATCACTCTCATATTCTTTATAACAATGTATACTCATGATAAATCACCCCTTTTACCAAAGACCTAATATACTCAGAACCTTCTTGCCAACTATTGCGATTTACAATTGGCATGCCTACACGCATATGCTGAAGCATAGGTTCCCTCCTATAACAACAATATTTTATTATTGAATCGTCTAAATCCATCTTCATACTTTAAGTTCTTATAATAACGTTCTAAACTGATCAATATAATCGGAAAATATGTCTTTAGGATAATATCCTACTAAATTATTTGCTAATTCCAATTTGATAAGCCATTTCTCAGCTTCTTGGGCAAACTCTTTATCTTTAGGTAAAGTATCAACAGCAAAGTGGCCATGAATTTCAAACTCTCGAGGTGTAGGCTTAATACCTAATGCATCTAATTGCTCCAGCTTTATCCAGTCTGGTTCTATTGCTATTTCAGACCATTTCTTTAAACAGATCTGACTATTGCTAAATCTATATTGTAATAAAACTTCCGGAATATTAGCTAATAATGTCCTTTTAGCTAACTCTACCCATAATTTATAGTCCTGAGCATATTTATATAAAACATCATAATATATCCCTGTACTTGTCAAAACATTTCGCCTTATAATGACCGATGGATGTGCTAAAATATTGGAAAATAGCAACCCGCATTTGATTTTTTCAGGCTCAGTGGGATAACGCCATATATCTCCATGAGACCATTCACCTATTATTTGAATCCAACTGCCGCATACACCAATTTGAGGATGCTCTTCCATAAATAATACCTGTCTATATAGGCGTTCTGGCATACTTATATCATCACAATCCATACGGGCTATATATTGCCCTCGCGCATGTTCTAAACCTTTATTTAATGCAGCAGAAATACCGCAATTCGTATCATTTTTTATAACACATATACGTCCATTCTTGTAAGAATTAATAATATCCATACTATTATCAGTAGAACCATCATCAATAATTAGAAATTCAAAATCATGAAATGTTTGCCCAATAATACTGTCCATAGCTTCTCGAAGATATAGACTTCCATTATAAACAGGCATTAACACTGTTATCATAGGCTCAAACATAATATTTCCTCCTTTCGAGATTCCCTATCATTATATAGAACTCTAAGCTACAAATTCTTCGCCATTAACTTCTTCCCTCGTTGATTGCTCACTATAAAATCGACCAACCTAATGCCTAATGATCTCAGCCCATAATTATTCTTCATAATAAAAATGACTTTATTCAAAGTATCTTATTCCGCTGACTATAAAAAGAATACTGTCCTGACCCGAACTGATTCCGTAAAAATAGTTCCCTATTAAGGGATTTTTTACGTGTACTAAATTTAGGGATCAGTTCAATTACTCATTCAAAGGCTTGCATATTACTATCACATGCACTCATTAAAATCTACTGAATATTATGTAATGAATATTAATAACTACTAAAAAAGGGAGATTCATAAATGGACACCGAAATGCACAAAAATCAATGTATAAACCAAAATATAAAAGAATTCGTAAAAAATTATAATCAAAATAAGTTAATACCACGAGAAGATACTTTCAAACCAGAGATTATCATTCCTTGCTATAATCATGGTCAATATTTGCAATACACGCTTAAATCACTGCCAAAAGATATAGCAGTTACTATTGTTAATGACGCATCCACCGATAATACCGCAGAACTTATTGCAGATTTACAGCATTCATATAAATTCAAACTTTTAACTAATCAAGTAAATGTAAACCAAGTCGGTAGCCTTAATAGAGCTATTACAGAGTCAAGCAGCAACTTATTTATTATTCTAAATGCCGATGATGCTCTAATAAAATATGCTGTCAATACGATTATTAGGGTTTTCACACTCAATCAATCTGTAAGAATGGTGGGCGGTGATAGTATCCATTTTACAGAAAACCATATTTTAGAACACAATATAAACTTACCTGAGCACTTATCATATGAGCCAAAACCTAGTTTTTTTCATCCAGCAGATGCATTAAATTATCATAGCTTAAGTGACATCAATATGACGATGTCTGGTTGTTCCTTCCTACGTTCAGCCTGGGAGGCGGTTAACGGCTTTTGGGCCTTTGATAAACGAGTATGTTCTTACGATGACAGGGACTTCCAAATGCGAGTTAGCGCGCTGTTTGATGTGGCAGTTCTTAACGAACCTCTTGCCTTCTATCGAACAAATAGTTCTCAAGGTAAAGCATGTATATGAGCTTTTCAATATGAAAATACCCGGAGAACTTCTCCGGGTAACACTTTTTTATTGTTTAAAATATCTACCAAGTTCGATATTGGTAACGACTAACTCAGTTCATCCTTATTCGCTGTTTTTATTGCATAGGATATTGCTTCAAGCAGCTTTTCACCTCGATCTTCTACCTGCTTTAGACCTTTCTGTATGAGAGTCTCCTTTTCAGTATGATCAATTAGGTCAGTGGAAAGTAGATATTCTATTTTGTCTGCCAGATCTTCAGCACAACCAGCCTTGAAAAATATTACATCACTATCAATAAGCTCCTTATTCACTGGAATATCAGATAAAATCACCGGAACATTAAGCAGTAAAGCCTCCCGCGCAGCTGCCCCTCCTGGTGCGCCTTCAAATAAGGTTGGCTGTAAAAGAGCAGCTGCATTTCTCATGATATGCAGTTGCTCCCATTTGGGAATATACCCTAAAATGTAAATCTGTTTTTCCATTCCCATACTTTTGATTTTCTCTATTAGCTCACTAAAATACTCAGGAAAACGATAATCTGAAGTTTCGCCGGTGCAGACTATTGGAACTTCACAATTGCCTCGTTTCCTTAGTATTGCCAAAGCTTCAAAAGCAGTCAAATGATCTTTATGAATCCAAAATTGATTGGAAATGAGGAAGTATTTTGAGGGAATGCAGTATTTTTTACATACATCTTCCTCCTGCGTCAGCCAGCCTTCTGGTATTAGCTTTGTAGCCAATGGCAGTATAAATATCTTGCACGATGTATTAGGATAATATTTAAAAATATCTTCTTCAACTGACCTCGATGATACAATAACCGCCTTAGCTTGCAACAACATATCGGAAAAATACTGATCACGAGAGCTGATTTCATCTTGAGAAAAGAAATGAGGAAAATACTTATGCTGAAAATCATAAATATAGCCGACCCAGGGAATGGTAAATTGGTTTCCCAATAGTGCCATCGACGGTATAACCACCTCTATATTAAATTTATTTAAACAATCCAGCAAATTTCCATAAAATACGACTTGAATATTTTTATTGATCGTATTAAGCCACTGACCAAACGCGCTATTCGCCTTTTCAGCTTCTTTAATATTTTGTTTCTCAATAAGCAGATATATCTGAAGGTCATCTGTCTTAGCCTTTGACATCAACGCCTCAGCGCACAATTGTATAAATTCGCACCCGCCGTTCCAAGATACAAACCCATATCCCAATAGTGCAATTTTCATTTTATTCTCCTTGCGGGCGTTCCAACATAAGTGCCCTGTTCCAAAATATCCCTCACTACTGTAGCTCCAGCCCCGATAATAGTCTTGGAGCATATTTTAACACCGCCGATAATAGTCGCACCTCCACCGACAAAAACAAGCTCATCAATATTTACTTTACCCATTATCGTAGCATTCGGGCCAACAAAAGAATGTGATCCTATTTGAGTTTCATGCCCCACGACACTTGCATAACTAATAGATACATTTTCTCCGATAATTGCTTCTGCCCCAACCATCGCAAAATGTCCAATATATGATCCCTTCCCAATTATGCTCCTATATCCGATAAAAGCTCTGGGTGAAATAACCGAAATGATTTTTTCCTGCTCTATTTCCGCAAATTTTCTCTTTCTATTCAAATTATTACCGCTAGCTACTATACAGCTATATTGCTCTACCTCTTTTGGTATTTGTTTTACTATACTGAACCCTAATTTACTTTCACCCTCACGTGCATTGTCATCAACAAACAATATACAGCTAGCAGGATCATTAGCAAGTATCACGTCGGCAATATTATGACCATGTCCACCGCAGCCATAAATAACAAGCATCTTAGGTTTATCCTTCATTTTCCCATCCTCCCGCATATTGACTATGCCCTGGATTGTATAAACTGTCTGATACATGTACCGATGAACTCCACATCACTTTTTTCAAGCCCAGGCCAGCTTGGCAGATTGATCCCTCTTGAGCTAATATTCTCTGCTACAGCAAAACATCCGGATTTTTGCAGATACATAGGCATAGTATGCACTGGATAAAATACTGGTCTGGTTTCAATATTATCATTAGCCAAAAAATGGCGCAGTAAATCTCTTTGTGCAGGGTCCGAAGTAAGAATGGAACACATCCAATAGGAATGAAATACATCGCCTACTTCATCATGAAATTGTAGCGGTAAGCCTTGCAAGACTTCCTGATACTGCCTCGCAATATGCCGCTTCTTTTGCAAAATCTCATGAATCTGCTCTAACTGTGCCAGACCAATTGCCGCACAGATATTAGTCATTTGATAATTATAGCCGATCCTATCATGGTAATAATGACGTTTTTTCACTGCCCCTTGCCCTTTTAGCCGTACTGCTTTTTCGTATAAAATAGGGTCATTGGTAGCAACCATCCCGCCCTCTCCCGATGTTATGGTCTTGTTACCATAAAAACTAAAGGTAGAAATATTGCCAAAACCGCCTACATGGCGAGCTTTATAACGTGTACCTACCGCCTCCGCACAATCTTCTATTAAAAATAAATTGTATTCTCTAGCAAGAGCCTCCAATAAATCCATCTCTGCCGGATGCCCATATAAATGAACGGCAATAATACCACGAGTTTTAGAAGTTATCTTACGCCTAACGTCTTCAGGATCAATTTGCCATGTATTTTCAAGGGAGTCTGCAAAAACCGGAACTGCGCCAGTGTAGGTAATAGCATTAGCCGATGCAACATAGGTAAGGGTCGGTACAATAACTTCGTCCCCCGGTCCCACCCCTAGAGCAACTAAGGACAGATGCAGCGCCATAGTACCATTAACTACAGTAGTTGCATACTTAACGCCAATATACTCGGCAAATTTTTGTTCAAACTCATCAATATATTTACCTTGGGAGGATATCCAAGTGGAATCAAGACAATTCATTACATATTTAGTTTCATTGCCGAAAAGAAATGGTTTATAAACTGGAATGTTAGTCATATTGGCTTTCACCGGACTCTTTCCCACTGCCATTTTCCATCTCAGTCAGCTGTAACATTCTTCTCACATCTTGCGGGTGGGCAATTGAACAATCAAACAGATGGGCCATCAGTACGACTCGTTCAACAAGAGCACGATTTGTAGCCCATATTTTACGATTTTGGTCATACCAAATATTATCTTCAAGTCCAACCCGAATACCATCAGCCGCAATGACTCCCAAACCATTCATCGCTGTTTGACTGTTACCAATACCGCTTAAAGCAACATATGATTCTGGTGGCAATTCAGAAATAATTAATCCTGCGTGCAGTAAAGCAGCCTGGGCGCTTGCTATATTGCCAAGAATTATATTGAAATAAAAGGGAGGGTCGATTAATCCCTTAGATATCAAATACTTTGCATAATTGACCATTCCCAAATCGAAAACTTCCAGTTCGGGCTTAATACCTTTTTCTTTCATCATTTTAGCCAAATTCATAATTGTGTCAGGACTATTGACACTGGCTGTTTGAGAAAAATTAAGGGAGCTTAAAGTCAAGCTAGCCATATCTGGCTTAAGTTCACCATCTAAATTAAGCACCTCAGATCGTTTGCCAAAATCAGGATAATTTCTCCCACTTGTTGATACACATAGTATTAGTTCCGGATTTCTTTTTCTGATTCCAGCAATTATTTCAGCATATATGTCTTTTTTATATGTTGGTATTCCGTTGGTCTCTCTTGCATGCAAGTGCACTATCGATACGCCGAGTTTTGCACACTCAAGTACATCATCTATGATTTCTTGTACACTTATCGGTAAATGGGGATTCATTTCTTTGGTGGGTATCATCCCAGTTGGCACTAGATTAATGATTAATTTCTTCATAGTATGATCGCTACCCATCCTAGCCATAATCCAATACGTCCTCCTCCATTGCCCCTTATCACATTATTTTATTAATTCTGTTTATAAAATGTTACAAATAGCATGATTCAACCAAACCTGCTAGAACTCTTGAGGCTAAGATAGGAAAAGTCTCATCAAGTGCATACAATAATAAGAACAGAATAACCAGTGCTCACGGAGGTTAATCTAATTATGAGTATTTTATTTTAAACAAAACGTCATCTTGGGTATTTGATGAGTTTATTAATTCATTTGTAAATTCGGTTATCTGTATGTCACAAGGAATTTTTAATAACAGAGATATATTTACATGCCTAACTAATGAACATCAAAAAAATATAACTCTGTAAGAGGTACTGTACTGGCTTATGCTTATGCGGGTGAAATATCGAAAGTGGTTAAGTTGCTTTAACGATGAATTAGATTATATGAAATAAACCTGAATATTTTACCATATAACCTACAAACTCCAAACTCGATACTTTGTGCACTTATAAATTTTATCAAAGAAACTCAAATCACTCATGCTCTGGTGATTTCCGATAATTTTACTGACATTTGTTTTGAATTAGAGCAGCATGGAATTTCAGTTACACTGTTTAATGAGAATCCTAAATATGTAGATTTTATTTATTCACAAATTAAGCACAGAGCAACAAGTATTACACCTGTATTAATTAATTTTCCAAACCCCAATGGCACAAATGATGGATTTAAATGGTTTAAGGCAGGAACCAGATTTCCGTTGGAAATGGTAATCGTGTTTAATCAGTTTGTTCATGGAAATCAAATTGAGTTTGACGTATTATTAAAAAAATTAAAATTATTTACCATCAGATATGCGGCTATCGAAATTTTTTACCCATGTAATGAAGAATTTATTAGCGCAATTAAACAAGAGTTTGATATTATAGCTATTACAAAAGAAAGCTATAATAATGGTAACCGACTACTATTTCTTAAAGTTAAAGACCAGCAAGGATAGTAGGACAAAGGGACTCCGCTATGATAATAACGTTCTACAATGATGAAATACCCGGAGGCAATTCTCCGGGTATTTGCACTTACTAAACTATTGGGATGGTGGTAACATCTAACTTAACTCGTGATCATACTTTAAATGCATCTATACTTTTTCACGATACATACTATCCACAAGATCAACTAAGTTCTTGTGACGATCATACTGATGGATTACCGCTGAAATCTTACCATCAAGGGTTAGAATTTTTTTATTAGAATCAATACTACATTCTTGACTTATTCCAACAGTTAGAAATAAACCAGAATTATTATCAAAACACTGTACTGGTGCTACTTCGCCGGTATAAAGCAGTACATTATGAACTGCCTGATCCACATCTTGGTAATAACCCTCATAGAATATGCAATATATCATTTTTTTTATGTACTCCCTTATGAGACGAACCGGACCAATCGTCGTCCCACAACACAAAATATTATTCTGGGAGATCAAACTATATATATATGGACCAAATTTGGTTAACATCCATCTAGAATTGTGTATTTGTTCTTTAATTTTTATAGTTTGAGATTCAACAGCAACAGAGATACTGTCCTGAGGTAAAAATGATAAGAATGGCGTATCTTGAAATACAACATCACGTATATCTGTTAGCATCACAAATCGATACTTATTTTGTGAATTCATCAAATATTGATCATATAAATAAAAACGATAATCATTAGGACTTATTATATTTTCTAAACCAGTTTGACTAAAAGCAATTGTTATTGCACCATACTCCTGCATTTTTTGTATAACATCTTCATGAACATTAGATACAAAGACAACAAGATCACCCGCAAAACTCGTTTTATGTAATGAAACAAAAAAAGGTTCTATTATTTTCCAATCATAGTTCATTACCATTCCCATTATGCAATCTTTCTCAGAGAAGCTATTCAAAACTGAACTCTCCCCCTATTTTATTTTTATAGAATTCTTGAATATACCACTGGTAGGTACTACGAATCCCTTCTTCTAAAGATATCCTTGCCTTCCATCCCAATAATGTAACTTTGGATATATCTAACATTTTCCTCATTGTGCCATCAGGCATATCTACTTTATATCGAATATGTCCAGAATATCCCACTACTTTAGCAATTAAGGCAGCCAACTCCGCAATAGTAATGTCTATTCCAGTACCTACATTAATAGGATTGCCACCATCATAGTGATCCATTAGGAAAATGCAGGCCTCGGCCAAGTCATCCACATGCAGAAACTCCCGGCGCGGCTTACCTGTACCCCATATTCCAACACTGGACTGCTGTTTCAGTTTAGCCTCATGAAACTTTCTGATCAAAGCCGGGAGGACATGGGATGATGCTAAATCAAAATTATCATTAGGACCGTATAGGTTTGTCGGCATCACTGAAATAAAGTTAGTTTTATATTGCTTGTTATATGCCTGGCATATTTTTATCCCAGCTATTTTGGCAATTGCGTATGCTTCATTGGTAGACTCCAGTTCACCTGTCAATAAATACTCTTCTTTTATAGGCTGAAGAGCCAGCCGAGGGTAAATACACGAACTTCCTAAAAACAATAGTTTCTTCACTCCATATGTATAGGCAGCATGAATGACATTAGCCTCAATCATAAGATTATTATAAATAAACTGGGCAGGGTAGTTCTGATTGGCCAATATGCCGCCTACTTTAGCAGCAGCTAGAAATACATACTCTGGCTGCTCAGTAGCAAAAAACTGATTAACAGCGTTTTGATCCTGCAAATCCAATTCACGACTTGTACGATAGATTATATTTTTATATGAATGCTGTGCTAATTTGCGCATTATCCCTGATCCAACTAAACCACCATGTCCAGCAACATAGATTTTAGCCTCTCTAATCATGGAAATCCCTCTCCTGATGGGCTATCAAACCCATGATTTTTACATAATATATCACGTTGGACAAGTTTTATATCTTCCATAACCATCATCGTGACAAGTTCGGCAAAAGTAACTTCTGACTGCCAATTTAAATTCTCCCTGGCTTTTGTCGCATCTCCTAGCAGAAGATCAACTTCTGTTGGCCTAAAATAGCGAGGATCAACCTCTACCAGCATATCGCCTGTAGCAGCATCTAACCCTTTTTCCTTTATGCCTGTTCCCTGCCACTCAATTGTAATACCGATCTCCTTGAACGCCAGTTCCACAAATTCACGTACCGAATGAGTGTGACCGGTAGCAATTACATAATCCTCTGCCCTTTCTTGTTGTAGCATGAGCCACATGGCTTTCACATAATCGCCAGCAAAGCCCCAATCCCGCTTGGCATCCAAATTGCCTAAATATAAGATATTACCAACCCCTAATCGATGCTGAGCTACCGCTCGGGTAATCTTACGGGTGACAAATGTTTCCCCACGCATAGGCGACTCATGATTAAATAAGATACCATTACAAGCAAACATATTATACGCTTCTCGATAATTAACGACAATCCAGTAGGCGTACAGTTTGGCAGCAGCATAGGGACTGCGGGGATAAAAAGGGGTAGTTTCTTTTTGTGGAATTTCTTGTACCTTTCCATACAATTCACTTGTTGATGCTTGATAAAATTTAACCCTTTGAGTCATATCTAAGATACGTAAAGCTTCCAGCAATCGAAGTGTCCCCAAAGCATCAGCATTGGCAGTATATTCAGGGGTATCAAAGGAAACCTGGACATGGCTCTGGGCAGCCAAATTGTATATTTCATCTGGCTGCACTTCCTGAATAATGCGAATTAAGTTGGTCGCGTCTGTCATGTCACCATAATGCAGAAAAAATTTTACATGCTGCTCATGACTATCTTGGTACAGATGATTAATCCGGGCTGTATTGAGTAATGAACTGCGCCGTTTTATGCCATGGACAATATAACCTTTTTCCAGTAAAAACTTAGCCAAATATGCTCCATCCTGCCCAGTTATACCAGTGATCAATGCCACTTTATTCATTTCATATTGTCCTCTCTTATATAATAATCCCCTGCTATTTAATGCCCTCTTTTTCTTTTCTTTTCATACACCCGTGTCTGCGCCTCACTGCCAAAGTTTATTTCCTCCTGGGGCAAAGGATTGCCCTCTTTCTCAGTATTTGCCATCATTCTTCCCTTTTTCATAGATTTCCACGTTTTACATGCAGATGACAATTCTTCTTTCAGCACTGCTATTTCACGCATGAAAAATTTCTCCCGCAGTTTCTGTTGCGCCTCAATACTCTGTGGGCGCGTTGCAATTTCTTCTACAACATACTGTATGTAACTCACATCTTCACTTAACTGGGTTTGTCGTTCTTCCAATTTCTTCTGCCAGTCATTTGTTAAAACTTGCCCTTTATTGTTCTGAGATTGCTGAAGCTCTGTTAGTTGTAATGTTAGTAAAGATAGTTCTTGCCTTAGCATATTATCATTATGTTGTCGCTCTTCATCTACATACTGAAAATGCTCCTCGATTTTTGCCAGGATATTGTGCTGCATTTGCCGCATATCTGCCTGCAGCTTAGTCGCACGGTCTTCCAAACTATTTTTCCATTCAACTTCTGCTGTCTTCCATGCTTTTTCCTGATTCAACTGAGTCTGAACAAACATTGCAAATTCATTGCGAAGTGATAAGATTTCCTGATTCAGAGTTTGCCCGAGTTTATCAATTTGTTCTTCTACAGTCGTGCCTTGAGCAACAATTGCAAGTTCACTCTTCAATGACAAGATTTCTTGATTCAGTGTTTCTACAGCCATACTTTGAGCTACATTTGCAAATTCACTCTTCAATGACAAGATTTCTTGATTAAAGGATTGCCCTAGCTTATCAATCTGCTCTTCTACAGTCGTATCTTGAGCAACAATTGCAAGTTTACTCTTCAATGATAAGATTTCTTGATTCAGGGATTGCCCAAGCTTGTCAATCTGCTCTTCTACAGCCATACTTTGAGCTACAATTGCAAATTCACTCTTCAATGACAAGATTTCTTGATTAAGGGATTGCCCGAGCTTATCAATCTGCTCTTCTACAGTCGTATCTTGAGCAACAATTGCAAGTTTACTCTTCAATGATAAGATTTCTTGATTCAGAGATTGATCCAGTTTATCAATCTGCTCTTCTACAGACGTACCTTGAGCTACATTTGCAAGTTCACTCTTCAATGATAGGATTTCTTGATTAAGGGATTGCCCGAGCTTATCAATCTGCTCTTCTACAGCCATACTTTGAGCTACATTTGCAAATTCACTCTTCAATGACAAGATTTCTTGATTCAGAGTTTGGCCTAATTCATCAATTTTTTCTTCTACAGCCGTGCCTTGAGCTACAATTGCAAATTCACCCTTCAAGGATACAATTTCCCGATTAAGAGATTGCTCTAGTCTATCAATTTGATCTTCTAAAACTGCATTATGTAAGGAAATATTCTCAGCAATACTATCATTTTTCATACTATTGTCCCTATTATTGCCTATTGGCGTGGTCGGTTGGCTTGTTAGCACCACTTTCTCCAAACCATTCATTAATTGACCATGGCGCAGCGCCCATTTAAGTTGATGCATATCGAGAGGCCAGCCAGAAGTACCATCCTGGTTATCCATAATTTGCCCACTCCTTTTTATGTAGTTTTATTCCTCCGCATGTAAATAAGACTTTACTCAAATATGTATTCTAATATATGTAATGCGATGGATTTTGGTGAAAAGGACTATGATAAAAATGCTATACGTCCTATTGAACGGCAAAGGCACAAAGAACACAAGGGATACGCAAAAAAACCTCCTAATCAGTATCATACTGATTAAGAGGCTTTTATTTGACGCTCTATTATCTTATCTGTCCGTTACCAGCAATAAGATATTTAATACTTGTAAGTTCCGCTAGCCCCATGGGGCCACGGGCATGAATTTTTTGAGTACTAATGCCGATTTCGGCACCAAAACCGAATTCGAAGCCATCAGTAAAGCGGGTAGAGGCATTAACATAAACGGCAGCAGCATCCACTTCCTGCTGAAAACGCATAGCATTATTAGTATCCTGAGTAATAATTGCTTCCGAATGAAGAGTACTGTATCGATGAATATGATCAAGGGCTTCATCAAGATCACCGACCACTTTAACCGATAGGATAAAATCCAAATACTCTGTAGCCCAATCTTCATCACTGGCTAATTTTACTGTTTCATGGTACCTCATAGTCTCAGGGCAGCCTCTCAGTTCTACACCAGCTTGCTGATATAAGCTTAGCATAGCGGGCAAAAACTGCTCAGCCACACCTTGGTGTACCAAAAGTGTTTCCATGGTATTACACGTACCAGGCCGAGAAATTTTAGCATTTAAAGCAATCGCCTGGGCCATATCGAGATCAGCAGACTCATCAACAAAAGTATGGCAGACGCCAGTACCTGTTTCAATGACTGGCACTGTACTGTTTTCAACAACCGTTTTAATCAGTCCAGCACCACCACGGGGAATGATGACATCAAGATATGACTTAAGTTTGAGCATGGCGTTAACGGCCTGGCGATCAGTGGTTTCAATAAGTTGAATTGCCCCAACGGGAATACCTGCCTTATACGCCGCCTGGGCGATGACGTTGATGATGGCAATATTAGAATGAATAGCTTCTGATCCACCACGGAGCAGCACTGCATTACCAGCTTTTAGGCAAAGTCCAGTGGCATCCACGGTCACATTAGGACGGGACTCAAAAATAATACCGATTACGCCAAGGGGCACACGTACTTTGCTAATTTCCAGTCCATTAGGACGGCGCTCCTTACTCAGCACTTCACCAATGGGATCAGGTAATTGAGCAATCTGTCTAAGCCCCTCAGCCATAGCCTGAATTCTGTTCTCCGTAAGGGCTAGACGATCAAGCATTGACTCAGATAGTCCTTTCGCTCTACCATTATCCACATCGATAGCATTCGCTGTCAGAATACCTCTATACTCTTGTTCCAAGGCATCTGCCATACTAACAAGGGCCTGATTTTTGACAGCAGTCGATAATGTAGCAAGTTTTCTCCCAGCCTGCTTGGCATTCTTGCCTTTAGCAGTCAGTTCTGATAGATAATCCATATTAACTTCCCCCTCATACCAGCCTCTTTATGCTAACAAAACCAATTATATAGTTTAATAAAAAAGTAGTTTTAATTATACCCTTTAATGCCTCGTTTTACTAGCTTTTTTATCATAGATATCCTTTTATACCTATCTACTTTTAGTACTAATTGCGATGTTTATTTATGTTTTCTCATCGTAACGAAATAAAATCAGATGAATATATTAGAAGTGTTAAGGAAGAAGGAGGGGAAACTAATGGATTGCCATAAAATTCATGATAGCTTAGCTAATTGCGGCATCGTAAATCTTGATGAGTTAGAAAAAATTGCTAATAAAACGATTGAATTTCCTCGGCTAGCCACAACTACTGGTAATGCTATTGCATTGTTCACAATGTTAGTATTACAAGAAATTATTGAACAGTTGGCTGTTAACCCAATTGCCAATTTAGCTAATATTATTCAGCTTTCAAATAGTATTGCTAGTTTAAACAACAGTATAAAGCTCATTCAATAGATAGACTACTACCAATGAGCCTTATACACATACACGGCCTTGCCAATATAGTAAATCACCTGTCTTTTGGTATATTACCAGTTCGACAGGTGATTAGCTATTTTTAAGTAAAAAAGCCATCTATTAAGGTATAAAGCTGTATTATACTTATCGATATAATAAGTAATAACTTGACATAGCAGTACAAAGCAATTTCTTTCCATCCAAATCATTTAAGTCTATACCAGGATCTTCTAAACATTTTAGGCAGTCTTTTCCTTCTTCCTTTTGAGTATACTTAATAAGTTCCACATTCTTTCCTCCTCTCTATTTAAAAACTACTTATATTATGCTTTTTAATCCTTCTATTTATTAATATTAATAATGACAAAAGTACTCTGTTGCCAAAATGAAAAAGACGACCACCATTCTAGTAGTCGTCTTTTGTCAATTATGCTTAACTCGATCTTTAAGTTCTGCCTATTTTGCATCGCCCCGGCGAGCAGTACAGTAGTATCTACAAGATAGCTCGTGATACGGCGTATGCGTTCAAATGACACACGCTCAATCTCATAAATTTCATCTACATGCTCGCCATCAACAGCAACGTCTGCTTTGATAATTTTATACTTTTTCTTGGCCTGCAAATAGGTGAGATATACTGATAAATCATCATCACCGATCATACCTGTAATGGTTACTTGTATGCCGCTAATAAAATTAATTCCCTATAAACACTATCCTTTCTAAGAATTCTTATCGATCGGTTAGCTTAAATTATATGTAATAAGAAAGAGAATTTTGATACTACTATTATCCCAATAACCCCAGCATTTTTATATGTACTAAAGGCAGATGACTTTACTGTGGATAAACCTGTTAATAACACGTGGACTATTGTGTATAACTTGAGAATCTATCCCCAAGGACATTTTAATACTACAGACCATTTCCACAACGTTACCTAAGAACAAAAACATCTTCATTTATAATGCTTTTAAAATAACACTGCTTTTCATATAGCATCTATCGACATATTATTGTTGTGCTCTCTCCCGCTCCCACCACATCAAGATCGAAATACAAAAAGCAAGCCACATGGAGCCGGCAGCATATCCTGCCACTACATCAGTCGGATAATGTACACCTAAATAGATCCGACTAATACCTATAGCTACATTCAAAACCACCGCTAACGTCATTACCGTCAGCCGCCCGCGCCATGAAGAAATAGTCCGCATAATTAAAAATGCCATCATTCCATAAAAACACATAGATGCAATAACATGACCACTAGGAAAACTGTAACCTGTCTCCTGAACTACACGAAGCAAGTCTGGTCGGGAACGATGAAATAAGTATTTTAACCAAAAATTAAGCACGCCTCCGCCAGTTAAACAAATCGCCAGCCCTGCTATTTCTCGCCAGCGACGGTAATAAGTCAATAGCAAAAAAGAACTGGTTACAATAACTACATAGCTTACACCAAACCCTACATCAGTAATTGAAATCATGACCTTGTCGACGCCTGGACTGGCAAAATAGCGGACAAACCATATAAAGGTATTATCAAACACCCCCATGACATTGCGAAATAGAGTTTCCCACGCTAGCACCCCAAATACAGTTAGCATCAAAACACTAATCCCCAAGCTTGCCGCAATGTAAAGTGCGGGCCAACGCCTCTGCACCGCTAAGAATTGTTCCTTAAGCGGAGAATACCAGGCAGTTTTTTTGAAAAGATGACCGATCAGCCAAAACAATACAGGCACAATAATAAGACTGCCAGCACCCAACAGATAAAAAGCACTCACTACCAAAGATACCACTGAATGACCTTGTGGAGCTATTACCCAAGGATTTTCCTTCAATTTTGCCCCTTGTTGTACGATAACATCTCCACCAATCACAACGACTCTCCCATTTACCATGGCCCCAGATTCAATTGTCACATTACCGTCAACAACAATAATACTTTCTACCACCTTACCATAAACGACAGCACTGCCACTTGTGACCATTAGCCTGCCGATTGCTTGATCGGGACTAATCTGAATATTCTCATGAACAAAAACGTCCGGATATTCATCCGAATCATCCCCAGCGCAAAAAGCCATCCCCATAATCAAAAACGACCAAATCATCACCAGAAAACTGAAACTACTCATCCATTTATGTTTTGTCAAAACTATCATCTCCAAAACCTCACTTAAAATAAAATGAGCAACCATTCGCTAGGCTACCTGCCTACCTTATTGTGAACTAGGTTTGTTACGCCTTTTCCGAATGTAATACAATACAGCACCAATAAGTCCAGCAGCAACTACTATACTAGCCTTATGACCAATAACATTCAACGTTTGCCAGTTTTCTCCTAGTAATTTTCCTGCATAAATCAAGCCTATCGTCCAGGGAATCGAACCTAATAGAGTATATAGTATAAACTTAGGGAAATTGACTTTGGCAACCCCCGCCGGCAAGGAAATGAAAGTTCGAATCACCGGCAATAGCCGACTGAAAAAAGTTGCCTTAAGACCATATCGTTCAAACCATTTTTGAGCCATATTCATATGACTTTTGGATAATAAAACATACTTACCATACGTAGTAATAAAAGATTCCCCGCCGTAATAACCGACCTGGTACGCGATAATCGAACCAACCAATCCACCGACAACTCCAGCAGTAATAGCCAGGGTAAAGTCCAACCGACCAAGATATACAAGATAGCCGGCAAAGCCTAAGATAATTTCACTTGGTATGGGTATACATGCGTTTTCCAACGCCATACCAATCACAATGGCCGGATAGCCCCATAGGGCGATGTAATCTATAACAATGTTGAAAAAATGTTCCATAATAAATTCCTCTCTTAATCCATAGTTCTACAATGCTTTCTATTAAAAGATGCAACTTTATTTATTAGTCTTCACGCTAATACCGTTTCAAATACCAAGCGACAAGGCGCTGAGGTTTTTTAAGAATCAATCACAAAAGGTGTTTATGGCTATTATCATTAATCTATTCCATCATCTAACACTACAACGAAAAAATAACGGTTAATGAAATTTTTAAACAAGGAGCACACTATGAGATTGTCCAAAGGATTATTGGGATTCTTTTTTTCACTCTACTGATTGCCATGAAAATTGAAGACCATTTGCTAGATATATCACCTATTATTCGACAAGTACCTACTTTTCATAAAGTATTAGCATTAACATTCGATAATAGCCCTCTTGCTGGGTCCACGCCTGAAATTTTGAACCTAAAAAAAATCATAAAAATAGATACTGAATCCCATTGAAGGAATCCAGTATCTATAAGTATTGAAGGGGCTTTTATAAAAATTAGACAAGCAAAACCATATTATCCCGATGAATAACCTCGTCATATGGTTTTGAGCCTAAAATTTTAACAAGCTCGTTGGTATGAACTCCCATAATCTTTCGGGCATCTTCCCCATTATAGTTGGCTATCCCTCTAGCAATTTCCCGGCCTTCTGCTGTCACAACACTGATGGTATTACCATGATCAAAATCGCCTGTTACAGCCGTAATACCAGTAGCAAGTAGACTTGATCCACCTGATAATATAGCTTTTTCGCAACCTTTATCAACGGTAATGACACCTTGGGTACGAGCACCAAAAGCTAGCCATCGTTTGCGTACTTGCAATCGATTTTCTTTGGATAAAAAGATGGTACCCACATTTTCGCCAGCTAGCACATCCCGCAAGACACCATCCCGTAGACCTGAAGCAATGACCATAGCTACTCCTGAATTTACAGCAATTTTTCCGGCTTGTATTTTGGTATACATACCACCTGTACCGCGCAATGTTCCTGGCCCACCAGCCAAGGCTTCCATCTCTGGCGTAATATCTGCAATTTCACTAATTAGCTGGGCATTGGGATTGGATTGTGGGTTATCAGTATACACACCCTCAATATCAGACAAGATAATTAGCACATCAGCATCGACAATACTGGCCACCATCGCCGATAGTGTATCATTATCACCGATTTTGAGTTCATCAATAGATACAGCATCATTTTCGTTGATGATGGGGATTACGCCCATTTTTATCAGTGTTAGGAGGGTATTACGACTGTTGGTATACCGAGTGCGCTTCACCGAATCTTCTCGAGTTAACAAAACCTGAGCTACCACCTGCCCGTACTCGCCAAAGAATTTCTCATAAGTGTGCATAAGTATTCCTTGACCGACGGCAGCCGCAGCCTGTTTTTCTGGAATAGTTTTCGGCTTTTCCTTTAGCTTTAAAAGCTCCATACCAGCACCAACTGCTCCTGAAGTAACTAGAATCATTTCTTTACCCTG
Organism: Bacillota bacterium; assembly: GCA_017889585.1. Lineage (GTDB taxonomy): Bacteria > Bacillota > Negativicutes > DSM-13327 > DSM-13327 > CTSoil-075. The sequence goes on along the minus strand of JAGFZX010000005.1, from coordinate 101,460 downwards.
ATTCGCTAAATCAGCAAGTTCGCGTACCAATTTTTCGATGCGCCATAAATTCAATTTTCCAGTACTGTGTGTGAGTGTACTTGTTCCTACTTTGACTACCACGCGTTTCGCTTGTGTCAAATTTTCTCTAGCAAACATTCTCCTCAGCCTCTCTATATTAAGGTAATTCTATTTTTTTAGTTTTTTCCGGATCACGATTGCGTTTATACAGCAGTCCATTACGTCCGATTACCTGTACTAATTCAGCATCTGCTGCACTGGCCAATTCTGCAAGTGCTACTTTAGGATCTTCAGCACAATTTTGCAAGACCTTTACTTTAATGAGTTCTCGGGCAACTAGTGCCTGTTTAGTGCTGTCAAGCAATGTCCCTGATACTCCTGTTTTGCCAATCTGTACAACAGGATCCATGGTACTGCCCAAAGAACGCAAATAACTTTTTTGTTTTCCTGTTAATGCAATAATCTCTTCCACTTGTTTATGTCTCCTCTATAATCTAAATTCAAATTCCATTTCGCCAATACGTACTGTATCGCCTTCCTTAATACCCCGTTCTTTAAGCACTTCTTCAATGCCCCGCTGACGGAATATTTGTTGAAAACGGCGTACGCCTTCCTCATTGTCGAAATTAGTCATGGCTACTAATCTTTCAATTCCCCTGCCACGAACTAAATAAGCACCATCAATATCATGGCTCACTGTAAATTCTACTTCTGGCTTAGCTTCATAGACAATCGTATCATCTGTTTCTTCTGGTTCTTCCACATACTGTTTTAACATCTCTGATGCTACTTTCATCAATTGTGGCAAGCCTTCACCAGTAGCTGCTGATACTGGATAAACCTGAAACCCAAGTTTCTCCATATATTCAACCACTCTTGGTAAATTTTCCTGAGACTCAACAAGATCCATTTTGTTGGCAACAATAATCTGTGGCCGATTGGCCAACCGTTCATTATATAGTCTAAGCTCGGTATTAATCTTATTATAGTCATCTATGGGGTCGCGACCTTCTAGGCCAGACACATCTAGAACATGAATAATGATTTTTGTACGCTCAATATGTCGAAGGAAATCATGCCCAAGACCCACTCCTTCATGAGCCCCCTCAATGAGGCCTGGAATATCAGCAATGACAAAACTATGCCCCTCATCAAGACTAACCACACCAAGCACAGGTGTCAATGTCGTAAAATGATAGGCCGCAATGTCTGGTTTTGCTGCTGATACACGAGAAATGATACTAGACTTTCCTACGCTAGGATATCCTACTAAACCAATATCAGCCAGTAACTTAAGTTCTAGTTGCAACATACGCTCTTCACCTGGTGCACCATTTTCGGAAAAAGTAGGCGCACGATTGACACTGTTCACAAATCTAGCATTACCGCGGCCACCCCGCCCACCTTTGACCATCACTGCCTTCTGACCTACTTTAGTAAGATCAGCTAAAACTTCACCACTTTCAGCATCCTTGACTAAGGTCCCTGCAGGCACTTTAATATATGTAGGTTCAGCGTTATGTCCATGCATATTCTTCGTCTGTCCGCCTACTCCATTGCTGGCAACAAATTTGCGTTTAAAACGAAAGTCAATTAATGTATTCGTATTGGCATCAACGATTAATATAACATCGCCTCCACGTCCACCATCACCTCCGCTTGGGCCGCCTTTAGGAACAAACTTTTCACGACGCCAACTCGACATACCATTACCGCCATTACCTGAGACTACATGTATTCTTGCTCTGTCAATAAACATCTGTAAACCACCTTTAGGTTATCAACCTATAAAATATTAATTATTTTAGCCATTATAAATAGCTTATTTACATTAAGAACGTGTTTTTTTAAACACGTTCTTATATCAGTAATATATGTCATTATTTATGTTTTTACACAATCAGTTACAAACCTTTATCCGCTTCAAAACAGTTACTATAAGAATAAGTCACATTTAAGCTTTTTGCGCATTAGCACACTGTTCTTCATGTACCTTAAGAGTATCAGATATGAGTCTAGAGTCTTTCGCTAATTCTTCAATATATATAAGAGCCTTTTCGGTGCGACCTAATTGGAGTAATGCGTGAATAACCTGTAAATGGTTAACGAAATCATGCCGCTGAATTTTCAGCAATTTGACAATTTCCCCGCTCACTTCATGATTTTCCATCTTATAATCATCCCTTCCTTATCGGCCCAATGACATAAATTTACCTATTATTATACACTAATTTTGTTTGCTTTAATATTATTTTTATTGGATTATGTAAGTAACTACTTTGAAGCGGACTAAGGATAAGAAAAACGCTAGCGCGTCCTTTTTTTGTCATTGCGAGTGTAGCGAAGCAATCTCTGGACAAGTAGGGGATTGCTTCCTCGTACCTCGTCGCAATGACAGCCAAAATTGCGAGTGTAGCGAAGCAATCTCTGGACAAGTAGGGGATTGCTTCCTCGTACCTCGTCGCAATGACAGCCAAAAACTTATACTTTCTGATTCCGTAAAGAAAACTTGGCTTACGCCAAGCCTTAGTTGCCCTTACTTGGAATCAAAAAGTATTACACTTTTTGATTCCGTAAAAAAATAATGCCTGCGGCTGAGTTAGCCGCAGGCGTCTATCTTAGATAACCTCTTCAATTGCATATACGCTGACTTGACGATTGTTGCGGCCTTTGCGTTCAAAAGCTACACGTCCAGCAATTTTTGCATATAAGGTATCATCACTACCAATACCAACGTTTTGGCCAGTATGAAAATGAGTACCTCTTTGGCGAACCAAAATGCTGCCAGCAGTTACTACTTGGCCTGCATGACGCTTAACGCCAAGGCGTTTAGATTCACTGTCACGACCATTACGAGTACTACCTACACCTTTTTTATGGGCAAATAATTGTAAATTAAAATTAAACATCCGTACTTCACCTCCTGCGTTCTAAAATACGAACACTTTGGGGATTTAAGTTCCCAATTTCTGTTAAACCAATTAGCATGGTTTCCAGAACTGCATTCGTTAATGCATCCGGTTTATCTAGCAAATTCATCTTAAGATTACCGCTGGCAATCTTAAGGTGAATCTTTTTTTTCAACTGTCGATCCAATCCCAGCACTGCGGTTTGCGTTAAGGCCGATATCCCTGCACATACAATATCCTGCCCATGAGGCGCAGTATTAGCATGTCCAGTCACACTAAACCCAACCATAGCCTGGTCCGAATTGCGAACAATCTCTATTTTGATCATGCTTATGCTTCAATCTTTTCGATAAGAACTTTAGTATAAGGCTGACGATGGCCTTGACGTCTGCGGTAATTGGATTTTGCTTTATATTTGAAAACAAAAATCTTTTTCTCTTTACCATGGGAAATCACTTTACCAGTTACTTTAGCGCCAACGACTACAGGTTTACCAATCGTTACATCACCATCTGTTACAACAGTAAGTACACGATCAAATTCAACCATTTCTTCTTCAGCAGCTTCAAGTTTCTCGACGAAAATAAATTCACCTTCAACAGCGCGGTATTGTTTTCCACCAGTTTCGATAATTGCGTACATTATTACATTACACCTCCCTCATTCTATACTCGCCGAATACGGTATCGCTGTAAGCAATTTTTAGAACCTCTCCGTGCGGTTTGGGACGTAAGCATGACACCTACATTATGTGATGATAGCATATTGATGAAATTTTGTCAATTATTTTATGCTTAGTTACTCATTCTCATGTAAAATAGAAAATACTTCTGGATGCATAGCAGGTACAACTTCTAAGCGCAAGGAACAAGCTAGTTCTTGTTCCATACGAGTAAGCTCTCCTTGCCTTTGCATTGTTTCAGCAACAAGAGGATGCACCTGAATAATCATTCTTCCTAGGAGCCGTGTTTCTGACATTATCTTACGCATTTTACGCCATATGTTAATCATTACCGTCTCTGGAGATTGTACTCTCCCTCTACCCGCACAGCATGGACACTCACTATAGAGCATACCTTCTAAATTTTGGCGAGTTTTTTTGCGAGTTATCTCTACCAATCCCAGCTCAGTAAAGCCTAATACATTCGTTTTGGTACGATCCTTTTTTAAATTTGCCTCTAAAGCCGCGACAATAGCTTGTTTATGCTCTTCTTTGTCCATATCAATAAAATCAACAATGATAATACCGCCAATATCTCGCAACCGTAATTGTCTCGTGATCTCTGTTGCAGCTTCCAAATTTGTTTGAAATACGGTATCAGATAATTTAGTCGAGCCGACAAATTTCCCAGTATTTACATCAATAACCGTTAATGCTTCTGTTTTATCAATCACAATATATCCGCCACATTTTAGCCAAACACAGCGCTGCCCCACTTTATTGAGTTCATCATCAAGACCATAATGAGAAAAAATGTCATCATTTCCCTCATACAATCTAATCTTACTGATCAATTCAGGTGATATGTATTTTAATAAATCACAAACTCTTCCATATGCTTCCCGATTATCTAGCACGAATTCTTCTACATCTGATGATAAATAGTCACGGACAATGCGGATAACCAAATCCACATCACGATATAGCAATGTAGGAGCAACAGCCATTTTGGACCTAGCATGTAACGCTTTCCATAAATTACAAAGATAATCTATGTCTTTATGCAAATCCTCTTCACTTTTACCTTCAGCCATCGTCCGCACAATAATCCCCATACCTGCTGGACGAACTTTTTCAACCAAATTCTTTAACCGTGCACGCTCTTCTTCACCAGAAATTCGCCGTGAAATAGCAATATAATCAACTGTAGGCATGAACACAACATACCGCCCAGGCAAGGTCAAATTGGTAGTCGCTCGTGGTCCCTTAGTACCAAGAGCATCCTTGACAATCTGAATCAGGACTTCTTTACCGACAGTCAAGGTATCATCAACGATCTTAGGGGTAGGATTTGCTGGCAAGCCATCTCCAATATATAAGAATGCATTTTTTTCTCTGCCAATATCTATAAATGCAGCCTGCATGCCAGGCAATACATTCTTGGTTTTCCCCTTATAAATGTTGCCAACATTATGACCACTTTTAGTTCGTTCAACATATATTTCAATCAGTTCTTTTTCTTCGAAAATCGCCATTCTTGTTTCTTCTGGCGTAATATTCACTACAATCGTTTTAGTCATAATACTCCCTCCTTTCATTTTAATATTAGACCATCTAGATTAAATAAACCACGTTAAACGCAAAGGTTACAAAGAATTGCAAAGAACATAAAGAGTAGTTGTTTTTTATAATATCCCCTTTGTGGTCTTCGTCTCCGCATAGCGGCTTTGTTTCTTTGTGTTTTAAAATAGGTTTTTACAATTCTATGGGGTTTACCCTAGTCTTATCATTAGCAACATACAGTCCTGTGCGATTGATGAGTGCCCTATCTCTATCTACCGCTAACTCAAACATATCCACCAATAGTTCTAAAATCTCACCTGGTTTTATACTACCAGTCTGTGTAATCTTGATATCGATTGCCAGCTTTACTAGGCTATCTTGCTGAATAGCAATAATGGGTCTCGCTATATACTGCTTAACCTCAATTTCCTTTCGTCCTTTAGGCGTTTCTCGTGTATATAATACTTCCTGGGTTTCATTAAACCGCCTAATACTTTCTTCCACTGACACAAACTCCCCTACCCTAAAGGGTACAATAACATCATAGGTAGCCAAATTAACGATAGCCATTAAGGCTGGAACACTCGCAGGCATATATTTTGCACTTTTTACCATAATTCCAGGTGGTAATGCAGCTGCAATTCTCCTTACGCCTTCGCCGAGGTTCACTTCTTTCTTAAATTCAATATCCATATATTCTGCCTGGCTTGTTACCCCTACGGCCAAAGCCGAGGCAAAAGATAGCTTCATATGGGGATTAAAACCTTCAGAATAAGCTGCCGGTAATTTAGCCCGTATAATCGCCCTTTCAATAGCGCTGGCATAATCAAGGTGTGAAATATAACGAATTTCTTCACCTTTAGTAATCTCTAAACGTAGTTTTGCCATTATGCCTTATTCCCCCAATCGATTACCTTAACATCCAGCTCTGGACAGACACCACAAGCGCTACACTGATCACGCCTACAGTCAGAAGTCAATACTTCACCAATAGCATTCAGATATTCCCTCGCTAAAAATACCTTTGTAGCTCCTGAGGATAAATGATCCCAGGGCATAACTTCATCAATAGTGCGTTCCCGAGTTGCATAAAAGTGTGGATCAATTTCAGCAGCTTTAAAAGCCTCTATCCATACATTATATTTGAAATGTTCAGACCAGCCATCAAATCGAGCGCCATTTTGCCAAGCAGTAAGTAGCACCTGCCCTAGCCGCCTGTCACCACGAGCAAAAGCCCCTTCTAAAAAGCTAGTGCGAGCATCATGCCAATTAAAGGAAATATTACGATCACGAAGCTCTGCTTTTAATAATCGTTGCTTACGTTCAAACTCAGCCGCCATATCTTGTCCAAACCATTGAAACGGGGTATGTGGTTTAGGCACAAAACACGCTACGCTAATCGTAACCTTGGCCCCTCTACGACCTGTTACTTGTTTATATATCTCAAGCACTCGGTAAGCAAGTTTGGCGATACCTAGTACATCCTCATCGGTCTCTGTAGGCAAGCCCATCATGAAATATAGCTTTACAGTTGACCAACCAGCGGCAAAGGCAGCACTAACAGCATCCTCTAGATTTTTTTCAGTTACCCCTTTATTAATTACATCACGCAGCCGCTGGGTACCTGCCTCAGGAGCAAATGTCAGCCCACTTTTGCGAACCTGTTGCAATTTTTGTGCAAGTTCAATAGAAAAGCTATCAATACGCAGTGACGGCAATGATATGCTTACCCCTTGGTCTTTCAGTTCATCAACCAACGACTGAACAACATCAGGCAAACAGGAATAATCTGCTGAACTCAGTGAAGTCAGAGAGATCTCACTATAGCCAGTACTATCTACTAGTTCATTAGCAATCTTTAATAGTGTTTCTGGCGTGCGTTCGCGCACTGGGCGATAAAGTACCCCTGCCTGACAAAAACGACAACCTCTAGTACAACCACGGAATAATTCTAACATAATACGATCATGAACAATATCTAAGTAAGGCAAGACTGGCCTAGTGGCATATTCGACAGTATTAAGATCTTTGACCACCCGTTTGGTAACAACAAAACTCGCCTCTGCGCAGTTTGGTACCACCTGAGCCACTGTACCGTCAGCATTATATGTTACATCATATAGGGACGGCACATACATTCCTTCAATTTGTGCTAGCTTTTTCAATAAACCAAGTCGTCCATCTGCCTTATTTGCCTGTTTCCACGCAGAAACCACCTCAACCATATCTTCAATAATTTCTTCGCCTTCACCTAAAATAAAACAATCAAAAAAATCAGCTGCAGGCTCAGCATTAAAAGTACACGGCCCGCCCCCAACTATAAGTGGCTCATTTTCATCACGCTCAGCGGCCAATAAAGGAATGCCTGCTAAATCCAGCATATTGAGTACATTGCTATAACTCATTTCATACTGCAGTGAAAAACCTACAATATCAAATTCAGCCACTGGTTTTAAGCTTTCTAAGGTATAGAGCGGGATATTATGAGTCCGCATCTCAGCTTCCATATCCACCCAAGGCGCATATACTCGCTCAGCTGCGGTATCTGTACGATTATTTAGTATTTGATAAAGAATTTTAAGCCCCAGATTAGACATACCGACTTCATACACATCAGGCAAAGCCAATGCTACAGTTACAGCGACTGTACTATGATCTTTTTTTACACTGTTCCATTCGTTACCTGTATACCGAGCAGGTTTAATAACCCTGTTTAAAATAGCAGGATCTAGAGTAATCATAAATAACCTCCAATTTTTTGCATCAAAAAATACTATATATTTCTTATATATATATATTGCCCAATAATACCCAACAATTAGTCAGATATCCTACCTTACGTTCTACACAATAATAAAAAATCCTGCCAATTTTTTTATATAAAGAAAACTTGGCTTTTGCTAAGTCTCACCCCAGGCTGAAGCCTTAGTTGCCCTTATCCAGGGAGTTAGCCGCTCTAGAGCTTCACACGAATGCCTTGCCATCCCTGGCGCATTCGGTACTAGCGCATCCTTGCGCGTCGCACTTGTATAAGATGGGAGCCTTAGAGCGGTTTAGTCATAGGATAAATTCTCCGACTTCAGCATAAAAACCCTTACTAGGTAGTTCTTCCCAAATTTCCGTTTCAGTTAATGTTCCACATATCTTACATTCTGTATTTACAATCAAGAGCACATAATACTGGTCAGTTTTAAAGAGCTTAACAACATCTTTTAGTATTACACTATTCACTACTGTGAAATAAGTAGTCGTCATCACTCCTCGGGCAATAAGCTCAGCTTTCTTTTGTGCTAATACGCGCAAAGTACGAAATCCAGCCACTTTAATTTCACTTTTGGCTGTTGTATATAAAAATACAGCAGCAATCAAAAATGTCACATTCATCGTACTACTTACTATATACTCATAGACTATCATAATGAGCAAGCAAACGCTCACCCCTTTACTGATACCTGCTGCAAATAATGTAGCTTTACTATAGTCCATATATAAGGCCAGCCACGCCCTAAGAATGCGCCCACCATCAAGAGGTAATCCTGGTAACAAATTAAATACTGTAAGCATCATGTTGGCCTTATAATAGAATTCCCATATATCACAGTACTTCCCAGCATATAGCATGCCAGTATACGCAATAGCCGCCAAAACCAAACTTGCTGCTGGTCCGGCGGCCGCTATCATTATTTCATCTCTAGATCTGGCTACCCCGAGTCCCTCGATACGTGCCACGCCACCAAAAGGCAACAATTCAACCTCCTGTACTTTAAACCTTAGCATCAGCGCCACCTGAGCATGAGCCAATTCATGCCATAAGACGGCACTAAATACCAGAACTACTTTACTACTCATACCAGCCAGAGCAAAAAGAAAAATGAGTATAATGAACCACTTATTCAGTATTAATTGTATGCCGGCTATTTTACCAACCCGCAAAAAAAATCACTTCCCTTCGACGGTGGGAAAATCGCCCTTAAGCCTAGTCATTGGATCAATAGCCTTGCCCTGTTCTCTTAATTCAAAATAAAGCATAGGTCCGCTGACCATACCTGTTCTGCCCACTTTAGCGATGACCTGGCCTTGACTTATAACATCCCCCGGGCTTACCAATATTTCGCCCAAATGTCCATACAATGTATCAATATCTTTACTATGCTCTAGGATCAAAGTTTTACCATACTGAACACTCTCAGTAACCGTCTTAACTTTGCCAGCTGCAGTGGCTCTTATATTGGTTCCTAATGCCGCCTCAATATCAACACCCTCATGCATCATCTCTTGCTTAGATACAGGGTGAACCCGCCAGCCAAAAGGGGATATAATTTTGCCAGGTACGGGTTTACTCATATATAGTAAGGGGTCGGCTGGTCTCGATACTGCAGTTTGAACTTTTTTAAGTACTGATAAATCTATAGTAGCTGGAGCGTGGCTTACTATTTGTTCAACCACATAATTGAAATCAGTTTGGGTAGATAATGTATAATGAAGTCCCTCATCGACCATCTTTCCTAATGTTGTTTCAGATATATGCGTAATATATACAATAGCAAAAATTATGGATGACACTACCATTTTTTTTACCCAACCATAATTACGTCTATAATCAGTACCTTGCCAAGAGTATTCATTTCCTCTATCTCCCCATCTATTATTATTCCAATTATTACGTTGCCTTCCCATAAAGCACCCCCTGCACAGTACATACTACTATACAATGTATATGATGAAGTAAGGCAAAGATATGCTTAAAATTGAAGAAGAAAAGAGATGCACTTAAAGTGCATCTCTTTGTTTAAAACATTATTTTCTGCCGGCGCATGTATATATTTAATAATATGCCAATACTGACCATATTAGTAGTAAGAGCACTTACACCATAACTCATGAGAGGCAATGGAATACCTGTTACTGGCATAATACCCGCAGTCATTCCTACATTCACGAGCACATGAAATACCAGCATGGAAGTAATACCTGTGGCAAGTAGTGTCCCAAAATTATCTCGAGCTGATCCGGCAATTTTAATTCCCCGATACAACAAAATAAAATAGAGTAGCAAGACGAATATCGCTCCAATAAAGCCAAGCTCTTCACCAATAACGGCAAAAATAAAGTCAGTATGGTTTTCTGGCAAGAAATTGAGTTGACTCTGGGTCCCGCCAAATAAGCCTTTGCCAAATAACATTCCTGATCCAATGGCAATTTTAGACTGAATAATATGATAACCAGAACCTAAGGGATCAACATTAGGGTCCATAAATACAGTAAGTCGCATCTTTTGATAATCTTTTAAAAAATGCCAAAATATTGGCAGAAATGCTAAGCCTGAGCCAAAAATGATCATCAAATGCTTGGTTTTAATACCTGCTACATAAATCATACCAAATAAAATGGCCAGAAATACTAACGCAGTTCCAAGATCGGGCTGTTTTAAGACAAAAATAAAAGGAATACCCACATACAGAAAAATCGGAATAATATCTTTGTATGAATAAAGTCTACCTTTCTTTTTATCAAGCAAATCAGCCAATGCAATAATCATAATCAGTTTAGAGAATTCAGATGGCTGCAAGTTGATAGGACCTATCTGTATCCAGCGCTGAGCCCCTAAAGCCGATTGGCCGACAAACATAACAGCTATTAACATGACCAGATTTATTCCATATAAAGACGTCGCGAATTTCCCTAATATTCTATAGTCAAAATTTAGTACCACAAATATAATGATAACATTCATTAAGGCAAACAGACCTTGACGCTCAACATACCAATACCGATCATCACTTGGTGTATTAATATGGGTGGCACTACCAATAATTACCAAACTTATCATAATCAGCAAACTGACTGTCGCAATGGTCACAAAATCCAAATTTCTGAGTAATCGTCGGCTTAACATCTATACACATACCTTTCCATACCAAAAGTTCTATATCTATTATAATAGTATATCCATTTTCCGTCTAGCGTAAAAAGGCCCAGTATTAAATTACTGCGCCTAAAGCCACTTTATTCTTTTATTCTTTTATTCGATTGCCTCGTTTCATATTATTAACAGGAATATTCGCAATAAGTGCTACTGAATCTTCTGTCTGTGCAAAATGGACTTCCATGGTTTTCTCATTAATATCCATATAGTTAGATATGACTTTTATCATATCATCTTTGAGCCCTTCCATGAATTGTGGTGAAGTATTGACACGGTCATGGACCAATACCAAACGCAGACGCTCTTTAGCCACATCTTTAGAACATGCTGCATCTTTACCAAATAACCTTTGAATTAGATCAAACACGGTCATCCCTCCTTAAAAATTAAATACTTTTTTCAATCTATTGAAAAATCCGTTATTAGCCTCTATTTTCATGAGTGGTACATTCTCCCCAGTTAAACGCCGTACAATATTTTTATATGCTGTACTCGCTGTGGACACCGGATTGGCTACTGCTGGTTCACCACGATTGGTGGAAATAATGATATAATCATCATCAGGTATGATTCCGAGCAAATCAATTGCCAAAATTTCAATAATATCATCAATATCCATCATATCCCCTTTTTTTACCATATTGGGACGAATACGATTAATAATGAGCTTAGGATTATGTTTGCCTTCAGATTCTAATAAACCAATAATACGATCAGCATCACGAACAGCTGATACTTCCGGCGTGGTAACAATAATTGCTTGACTCGCGCCAGCAATCGCATTTTTAAATCCCTGCTCAATACCAGCTGGACAGTCAATAATTACAATGTCAAAATCTTGGGCCAATTCACTGCATAATTGTTTCATCTGCTCTGGGTTGACTGCGTTTTTATCACGCGTTTGGGCTGCTGGCAATAGATATAAGGTTTCATAACGTTTATCACGAATTAAAGCTTGTTTCAATCGACAATTACCTTCAACCACGTCGACTAAATCATATACAATGCGGTTCTCTAATCCCATCACCACATCTAAATTACGTAATCCAATATCAGCGTCGACTAATACAACTTTCTTACCAAGTAGCGCAAAACCGGTGCCTAAATTGGCAGTTGTCGTGGTTTTCCCAACGCCGCCTTTACCTGATGTTATAACAATGACCTCTCCCATATACACGCCCTCCTATATATCGACTGTTTCAATAATTACATTACCATCTTGAATTCGTGCCATTTCAGTGTACTCCGGTTGATCTAAATTATCAGGTGCCCGCGCGATAAGATTCGCAATTCTGATTTGCGAGGCCAGCAGCCGATTGGCTGTAATGGTCGCCTCAATGTTACCATAAGCTCCAGCATGCACCACGCCACGGCAAGTTCCTTTAATAATAATATCTCCGCCTGCTATCACTTCAGCACCAGGATTAACATCACCGTTGATAACTACAGAACCATTATATACAACTTCCTGTCCGCTGCGTATAGTTTTATCAACAAACAATGTTTGTAGCTCTTCTGTTTCAACATTAGTTGTTGTAGTAACTTCCTGTTGCTGAGCAGTCTCACGAAAAATTAAACCATATATAGCTAGCAGCTTAGCTAAGTCTTCCTGCTGCTGCGTGGTAAGTACACGTACTTTTGCCGGTACCTCCACTATCGTACCATTCGTAAAAAACACAACTGCGGATTCCAGTTTGGCTTTCAAATTTTCTAAAATTACTGCAAAATCTGCTGAGTCATCAAGTACTAACTGCAAACCATTTCTGCTACCCTTAAATATTACATATTGTCGCATGTCCATCTCCCAAACTTTACTATACATGGTATAGCATCTGCATCTTAAAAATTCGCGATTTTTATCATTTTTCCTGCTACAAATATAAATATCTTAAAGAAAACTAGGCTTCGGCCAAGCCTCAAGCACCGGCTGAATCCTTAGTTGCCCTTACTGGAATCAAAAAATATTACATTTTTTGATTCCAGCGGAAATTGTTATAATTTCTGATTCCGAAAAAAGACTTGGCCAATGCCAAGTCTTTTTTACAATGCCGTCAGTGGCTTATATATTCTGACTGCCTCCACTTGAGACTGATTAATATTAAAGGCTGATTCCATTATTTTCCTAGCAATAGGTGCAGCGGATCCTGCACCAAAGCCACCTTGCTCAACAATAACCACTACAACAATGCGTGGATCTTCATAGGGACCGTAGGCAATAAACCAACCATGGTCACTGCCATGAGGGTTTTCAGCCGTACCTGTTTTGCCAGCAATGGGCACAGGAAAATCACGGAAAGCTTCTGCACCAGTACCACCTTCTAGCGCTACATCTCTAAGTGATTCACGGATTAAATTCAGCGTACCCTCTGATATTGAAGTCTGACCTAATTCTTCTGGTGCAAAATTCTTAATAACTCCACCATTAGGCTCTGTAATCTTGTTCACCAAGTAAGGACGATACCGATGCCCACCATTAGCAATTTGACTCATCATAACTGCAACCTGCAGAGGTGTTGTTAATTGAAAGCCTTGACCAATAGCGGCATCAAAAGTTTCTGATAAATACCAATCTTCACCATAATTTCTTTCCTTATAACGTTTATTAGCCACCAAACCATCAGATTCTCCAGGTAAATTAATACCAGTAAATGCTCCAAGACCAAACATACGAGCATATTTCTCCAAATTATCAATGCCTAAACGATTACCCATCTCATAAAAGTATACATTATCAGACTTAGCTAAGGCTTCTTTAAAGTTTATCCAGCCCAAAGCCTCTCCCTCAGCATTTCCTTTATCAATAATCCAATGCTTACCTGTATCTAATATCTTTTCTTCAGGAGTTACTTTCCCCAGTTCTAAAGCTGCTGCGCCTGTTACAATTTTAAAAGTTGAACCTGGCGGATATTCTCCAGAAATCACTTTATTGTCCATAGGATGATTGGGATTTTCATTGATCATCTTCCAATCTTTATTAGAAATACCACCAGCAAATAAATTAGGATTAAATGTAGGCCTACTTACCATAGCTAAAATTTCCCCAGTCTTGGGATTCATGGCAACTGCTGCCGCTGCTTTAGCATTACGAAATTCACTCTTTGTCTGTAAATATGTAAGTTGCTGATCAATCGCCGCTTCGGCAGCCTTTTGTATACGAGAATCAATGGTCAATATCAGATTTTTACCTGGTACTGTTTCCCTTTTACCGAGAACATTCACTGGACGCCCAGTTACATCAACCTCAACTTGATCACCACCATCTATGCCTCGCAGTTCACGATCATAAACTTGCTCTAAACCAAACTTACCAATAATATCGCCAGTCTTATACCCGTCAGCTTTTAACTTCTCCAATTGCACATCATTAATTTCACTCACATAACCAAACAAATGAGCACCTAACTCATTATTACTATAACTGCGGATGGGCTGTATCTCAATAACAACTCCAGGCAGTTCAGCGCGACGTTCTTCAATTTTAGTTACAATTTCCGGTCCAATATTGGTTTTAATACGTACTGGATCAAATTTACCATTATTTTGCTTTAGTTTAGTCTGTATTTCATCAACAGGAATATTTAAAATACCGGCTAATTTAATAATAATTTCTTCTGGAATAGCCTCTTTTACAGGCAGTAATGACACTGTGAAACCAGGCAAATTTGACACTAATGCAATTCCATTGCGATCAAAAAAAATACCACGGGGGGCCATGGTAGGAACAATTCTAATACGGTTGCCATCAGCCTTCTGACCATAATACTTTCCCTGAACAACCTGCAAATATCCCAGCCGACTGACTAACGATATAAACACTAATACGATAAGGATTGCGAGTACTTCGAGCCTATTGTTTAATCGTTTAGCCAGCATGACACACTCTCCCTTCTCCAAACATTATAACCTATACTATTCTGATGTAAATGCAGTTAATCGATATACAATATGATGCACTGGAATAGCAATAATCACATTATAACCGACTAGAGGCACTACATTATTCATAAAGGTAGATACTATATCAGCTTTATATCCAAGCATAAATAATACCATAAACATAACCAAACCATTGAACACTGTTGCTACTGCCGTAGCAGCTACTGGCAGTAGCACATGTTCTTTAAAGACTTTACGCTCAGCTAAGCCAAAGATATAGCCTGTGGCCAATTTGGATATCGTATTTGTACCAAAAATACTTCCAAATGCCAAATCCTGCAGGAGTCCTGCAAAAAAACCCATACCTACGCCTTTTTCTCTGCCTGATAAAAGGGCATAGGATACGACAATAATAAGCAACATATCCGGACAAGTACCTTTAATTGCAATAAGAGGTAGCAATGTTGATTGTAAAATAACTGTTGCAACAATCACGCCCATCCAAATAAGGTTCTTCATCGGCCTGCTCCCGGGGATGGTATTCCTGCTTTCCCTGGAGCGGCAGATGGTACGGGCGTCGTAGGTGGCAAAGTAGATATCGGCTCTCGTGAACGTGCAATTACCAAAACCTCTTCTAATCGATCAAAATCGACTGCGGGTTTAATGGAAGCATACTTTAATAAACCACCCTCTTCATTTACAACATCTACCACTTCGCCAATTAATAGTCCCTTAGGATAAATACCACCAAACCCTGATGTAATAAGCTTGTCGGTTTTGATGATATCAGCATCACGAGCTATATTTACCATTCTCGGACTCAGCGGTGTCGCACTGCTGCCTTCTACAATAGCAGCGACTCTTGATTCAGGTCGTTGCACTAAAGTCCCTACCGCACTACGCGCATCCAGAATAAGCTGCACTTTAGCCACATGGGTATACACATTCACAACATTACCAACAAGACCCTGAGATGTAACCACAGGCATATCTTTGGTAATGCCATCAGCAGTTCCACGATTAATAGTAATTGTACTGTTCCAAGTTCCTAGATCACGCCCCACCACTGCGGCAGTGACAAAATCAAACTGATTAGCCACTTTTTTATAATCAAGCATGGCCCGCAGCCGTACATTTTCTGCCATAATTTCAGCCACATTAAGATTATTTTGACGAATTTCCTCGTTTTCCGCCCGTAACGCTTGATTATCACGATATGCAGTCATCAATTCACCTGTGGACAAACCAACTTTACGGAAATTGAAGCCCACATTAGAAACGATAGATTGAACAGGCGCCAAAACAGTGGTAATAAACTCCTCCATAAAGACAAACTTATATTTGCCCTGGGCTTGCAAACCGACCAGCAAAAAGACGGTTAATACAGCCACCAGTAAGATGACCGTCTTTTTGTGAAATAATCCCACTTTTTAAAGCACCTCGCTATCACTCTAGCCAAATTTTTTGGTAGTCATTAACACACGTTTTAATAAATCAATACTATCTAATGCACGTCCTGTACCTATACATACACAGGACAAGGCATCTTCAGAAATATGCACAGGCATACCTGTTTCTTTCATTAATAGCTGGTCTAGTCCTGTAAGCAGGGACCCGCCACCTGTCATAACAATTCCCCGATCCATAATATCAGAGGCTAGCTCCGGAGGCGTTCGCTCCAAAGTTACTTTAACAGCTTCGACAATACTAGCGATAGGTTCACTAAGAGCTTGTTGCACTTCACTGGCTTTAATCGTCAAGGTTTTTGGTAAACCAGTTACCAAATCACGACCTCGAATCTCCATATTTTGATCATCTTTAGGTATGATAGCTGCCCCAATCGTCATTTTGATTTCTTCTGCAGTACGTTCACCAATCATCAAATTATAGGTACGTTTAATATACTGCATAATAGCCTCGTCCATTTCATCCCCGCCAACGCGGATAGAACGGCTAGTAACAATCCCCCCTAGAGAAATAACAGCTACCTCAGTAGTACCCCCTCCAATATCAACTACCATATTACCTGTTGGTTCATGAACAGGCAATCCAGCACCAATAGCAGCAGCCATAGGTTCCTCAATTAAATAAGCTTCTCGAGCGCCAGCTTGAATGGTTGCATCAATAACAGCGCGTTTTTCTACTTCAGTAACTCCTGAAGGTACACCAACAATGACCCTTGGTCTAATAAAGGATTTAGTATCCATGGACTTACGGATAAAATATTTAAGCATGGCCTGGGTAACATCAAAATCTGCAATAACACCATCTTTTAGGGGCCTGATGGCCACAATATTGCCAGGTGTACGACCAATCATCTGTTTAGCTTCTTCGCCTACTGCTAAAACTTCACCCGTATCACGTTGAATTGCCACAACTGATGGCTCACTGAGTACAATACCTTTACCTTTAACATGTACTAATGTATTAGCAGTACCAAGATCTATACCCATATCCCGGGAAAATGATCCAAATAAATTCTTCATAAAATAGATCTCCTTTCATTAAGCAAGTAAATATTGACTATACCACTTCGTAATTCTAGTTTATTATTCCCTTTTCTTTAAGGCTAACATACTTATTATCACCAATGATTATATGATCAAGTACATGAATTTCTAAAATTTTTCCGGCATCAATGAGTTTCCGAGTCAGTAGAGTATCTTCAGAGCTCGGAGTAGGATCACCACTAGGATGATTATGTACCAAAATCACTGCCGCTGCCGAATGATTGATAGCCTCGCGAAATAATTCCCGGGGATGCACTATTGATGCATTTAAGCTACCTATGGAAATAGTAGGAGTCGCAAGCACATGATTTTTGGTAGATAATAATATAATAATAAAATGTTCCCGTGGCTCATAACGCAGCCGAGCCATAAGCAAATTAGCTGCATCTTGAGGAGCACGAATCACTGGTTTATCCGCTGATGATAGGCTATTAAGACGCTTGCCAAGTTCAATAGCGGCAACGATAGTAACTGCCTTTACCGGGCCTATTCCCTTGATTTTGCTTAGTTCCTGAGGAGCAAGACTAGCAAGGGCAGCAACGCCCATCTCCTCATATTTCTTTAGAAGCCGCTCAGCAACACGCAAAACAGAATCATGTTTAGTACCAGTTCTAAGCAAAATAGCCAGTAATTCACTATTACTTAAAGCCTGAGCACCTTTTGCCAACATTTTTTCCCGCGGTCTTTCTTCTTGTGGCAATTCTTTTATCATCAATGGCTTACTGTCATTCATAATAAAGTGACACCAGCTTTTCTTAGTATATCAGACAACTTGTTTAAAGGTAAGCCTACAACATTCGAATAGCAACCGTTAATCTCTTCTACCAATAGGGCACCTATTCCCTGGATGGCATAAGCACCGGCTTTATCCATGGGCTCACCTGTAGCGAGATAATTCTCAATTTGCTGTGCACTAATATTGCCAATACGCACAGAGGTGACAACATAATCAGTCCATAACTTACCTGCATGGGCAACAGCAATACCAGTAATCACTTGATGCTCCCTACCTGACAATCTCGTCAAGATTTGCCTTGCGTCATTGATATCTATAGGTTTGCCATACACTTGTCCATCCAAAACCACTATTGTGTCAGCACCAATAACTACATCATCAATGCTCACTTTAGAGGATATATCATTGGCCTTATCACTAGCCTGCAAAATAGCTAAATCCTCTGCTGCTAAGTCCTGGTTATTATCTTCAACAATATCACTGATCATAACCGTAAAATCACAGCCAACCTGCCTTAAAAGTTCCTGGCGGCGGGGCGATGCTGACGCTAAAATAATTGACATGATGGAGTACCTCCGAGTTATACAAATCAAATACGCCTAAATAGCAAAATTGCTGCTATCATACCCATAATGCTGATTAAATTAGGCTGCAATGCAAAACCTAACATAACTCGCACAACATATAAATTAATGCTTATTGGCGGTACATCTAGAACCAGGAAAGTTTTTACTAAATAGGGAGACACGCTTGCTAAAGCATCTGCGCGGGAAATAAATTCTCCTAAAATACCGCCAAAAACTGCACCTGTAATCAAAAATAATAGTAGCATACCATACCCTTTATTTTTAAGCCCTCGCAAAACTTCTACCCCCTGTATCTTTAAAAGTTACCGATATATCTCTTGGGGAACCTTTGCTAAAAAATATAGAGTCGTCATTCCCGTAGCCAGACCTGTCGGTAGTGCAAATAATATCAGATATGGTAAATACCATAATAAAGTAATACTAGATACTAACAACGCGGCTACCGTAATTTGCACCACATTATGAACGACTGCACCAATTATACTAATACCAATTACAGAAAAGGCGCGATGCCAATGATGATAAACATAGGCCATAAAAGCTATGCTCCCTATCGCCCCACTCAAACTCATGGCAAAAGCAGGCCCCAAAAATATTCCGCCGAACAGTGCTGCTAAGAAAACACGCAATATCGCCACATAGATAGCATCACGCCAGCCGAACATTACAATAACAATCATTGATATAATATTGGCGAGTCCCAGTTTTATACCAGGCACTGGTAAAGGCAATGGTAGCCAAGATTCCACTACATGCAATACACTAGCCAACGCTATAAATAACGCCAATAAGACCATGCGTCTCGTATTATGCATAACTCTTGCTGATACCCCTTTTTTAGCGGTATAAATTTTAACAATACATCATCTTTTCATCTAGTCTAGATTATTTTACCGCATAATCACCGAACATGCAAATAAGATAAATAGAAAAAACGCAGAAGGTTTCTCCCTCTGCGTTTTCCCTACTCTAATTACCTATTTTGCACAAGCTGCGATTACACTTTCCTCATTTTCAGTGCCAGGCACAATACCTGTCACAAAAGGACGAATTGCTTTAGTTGGGCATTTAGTCAGACATAACGCATCTGAACATTGTGCCTCACAAATTTTAGAATCTACAATCGCCAGATTATTTTCCATCTTGATAGCTCCATGTGGACATTGACGCATACAGAGAGAGCAACCAATACAAGCAATACTACATGCTTTTTTGGCCACAGGTCCCTTGTCTTTAGAGCTACAATTAACCCTTACTTTTGCGCCAACTGGCATAAGATTAATAACCTGTTTAGGACATACACTTACGCACTTGCCACATGCAGTACATTTATCTGGATCAATTATAGGGAGTCCATCAGCACTCATAACCATAGCATCAAAAGGACAATTCTTAACACATGTGCCTAGTCCAAGACAACCAAATTTACAATCTTTAGGACCGCCAAACAGCAAGTTAGCAGCTGTACAGTCCTGTACCCCATTATATTGGTAAGACTTCGCAGCCTTGCTATGAATACCAGCACACTTAACTTGAGCAATCTGTGGTTCCATAGCAGCTGCAGCTTTACCTGTTAGCTCAGCCACCATCTTTGCGATAGGATCTTTTCCTGGTATACATAAATTGGGCGGCACATCAGCATTTAGTACAACTGCCTCAGCATACGCCATACAACCCGCATAACCACAAGCACCGCATTGCCCTTTCGGCAAAACGTCCTCCACTATATGAATGAGAGGATTAACCTCAATACCGAATTTTTTATTGGAGTAAGCCAATACAAAACCGAAAAACAACCCTAGAGACGTCAATACAAGCAATATCAATATTGATGTACTCATTTTTCATCACCTTCTATCATTTCTTATAGTGTGATCATTCCCGAAAAACCAAAGAATGACAATGCCAACATTCCTGCCAAAATAAAGGAAATACCCAATCCCTCTAAGGATTTTGGTACATCCGCATATTGTAGTTTTTCACGCAGGCTAGCCATTAAGATCAGGGCTAAAGAAAATCCGACTCCAGAGCCAAGTGCTCTCACTAAACTTGTAATAAAATTGGAACTAGTTTCCGCATTCGTAACTGGTACAGCGAGTACGATACAGTTGGTAGCAATCAAAACCAGATAAATCCCCCACATATTATATAAGGCTGGGGCATGTTTCTTAATAATCATCTCTAACAACTGTACGAAGCTAGCAATCAACAGTACAAATACGACGAGCATCAATGACTGCAATCCTAGGGGATGAAGTATATAATTATATACTGCCCAAGCCAGTAATGAACTAAGTGTCATAACCGATGTAACAGCCATACCCATACCAATGGATGCATTGAGATTCTTAGATACACCAAAGAAAATACACAAGCCTAAAAACTGAGTTAATACAAAATTATTCGTAATTGCCGAAGCAATAAATAGTTTTAAGTACTCCTCCATTACGCCTCACTCCCTTGCTTAGCAGCCTTTGCTTTATCTTGATATTCACCAATCAAATTAAAGCTAGCAATCATTAATCCAATGAGAATAAATCCGCCTGGCGGCAAAATCATAATTAGCGCAGGGTCATAAGACGCTCCTAGAACTTGAATGCCCATTATCGTACCAGCACCAAATAATTCACGAATGACGCCGATGAACACCATAGCTCCAGTAAAACCAGCACCCATTCCTA
The DNA here is from genome assembly GCA_017889585.1 of Bacillota bacterium. GTDB lineage: Bacteria > Bacillota > Negativicutes > DSM-13327 > DSM-13327 > CTSoil-075. The sequence continues at coordinate 80,011 of JAGFZX010000005.1, read as the reverse complement.
GACCATCAAAGAAAGATGGAATAATAGAATTCTTAGCTGCGAATACCTCTGCCCGGGCCAAAATAATCGCAAATACAACAATCAGATTTAAATAAAGATACAATTCTTTATACAACAATGGGAAATAAGCTTGCAGTGTAAAGATAACCACTGTAACAATTGTCGCAATGGATGTAATATATACAGGAACACGTACTTTCGGATTCACCAATTTACGAAAAATAGAAACCACTACGTTATTTGCCGTAATAACAAACATAACCGATAAACCCATCGCCAATGCATTTGTAACAGTGGATGTAACCGCCAATGCTGGGCACAAACTTAAGGCAAGGCGGAATATGGGGTTTTGATCAAATAAACCTTTATAAAATATGTCCCATAAATTTTTCATATTCAGCACCTCACTTCTTCTGGGTAGCTGCAAAAGCGGTAACTTGTTCCACAGCTTCCTTAATTCCTTTGGTAACCGCCCGGGAAGTAATCGTTGCTCCAGTTAACGCCTGAATATTTTTATCGCTAGGAACTTTTACTACTTCCAAATTTTCTGCTGTTTTACCAGCAAATCGCTTACGGAATTCTGGTTTTTCAGCTTTATCCCCAAGACCAGGAGTTTCATTGTATTTCAAAATTGCATAATCAATTACTTTGCCCTCAGCAGAAACAGCAGCCAACATATTGATGGCACCACCATATCCTTTACTCTCAGTTGGCACAACATAAGCAATTACTTTACCATCTTTTAGCGCTGCATACCAACCTTTTTTACCTTCAACCGCCTTAAAATCCTGAGCATCAGCTACTAATTCCTTACGCGCTTTATTATCAAGCTCAATCTGAGATTTAGCAGCGACTGGTGCCGTTAAAGCATAGGTTCCTGCAATAACTGCACTTGAAAGAAAACACGCAAGTGTAAGATTGATACCGACTTTAAAAATACTATTATTTTGTTCATGTGCATCATGTGCCATATGCCTTACCTCCTTGCACCATATTTTACAGGTCTTACCAAACGATCAATGAGTGGGGTGACGCAGTTCATCAACAAGATTGCATAACATACGCCTTCAGGATAACCACCCTGCAAGCGAATAAGAACAGTCAGAGCACCGGCTCCTACAGCAAAAATGATTTGCCCTTTAGTGGTAATCGGAATGGTTACCATGTCTGTCGCCATATAGAAGGCGCCAAGGATAAGACCACCAGACATCATGTGAACAAGAGGATCCCCACCAAATGCAGCTGTCAACACTCCTACAGTAGCAATCATGATTACAGGCACCTGCCACTTGATATACCCTTTATAAATTAGATAGATACCACCTAATAGCAGAAGAATTGCTGAAGTTTCGCCCATACTTCCAGGACGTGCACCTAAAAATAGTGATTTATACATAGTAGCATGATCGCCAAAATGCTCTACTAATTTTTGGTACCCTTGTTGCTTCAGGATCCCCAGTGGCGTAGCAGACGTTAAACCATCCACTTTACCAACCATATCTTTAGAAATAGGCCATGTAGTCATAGCAATAGGCCAAGACGCAAGAATAAACGCACGTCCAATCAGTGCAGGATTAAAAATATTGAATCCGAGACCACCCATGGTATGTTTTGCAACAGCGATGGCAAAAATCGATCCCGCTAGAGGCATATACCAAGGAAGATTGGCCGGAATATTCATTGCTAATAGAAGTCCAGTAAGAAATGCACTACCATCATTAATAACCATGGGCTTATCTTGCCATTTCAAAATTAGATACTCTGTTGCCACCGCAACAACAATGCAAAGAACCAAATTAAAAAGAGCAGGCATACCAAAGTTATATACCGAAAAGAGTGCTGCCGGCGCTAAGGCCGCATTAACACTCCACATAATTTTTGAAATGGATTCATCACACCGGATGTGGGGTGATGTGGAAACCATTAAACGATCGATTTCTATTTTTGCTTCTGTACTCATACCGCCACCTCCTTATTTCTTCGCCGCCGCTGCTGCATTTTGTGCTTTGGATAATTTAACATAATGGACGATGTTGCGTTTTGCAGGACATACATACACACAAGAACCACATTCAACACAATCCAATAAGTCATACTGTTCCTTCGCAACTGAATACAACCCACGTTCACCCATAACGCTAAGCATACTTGGTACAAGTCCCATGGGGCAAGCATCAACACAGCGACCACAACGAATACAAGGACGTTCTGGGCCAATATTCGTATCAGCCTCACTTAATACCAGAATACCTGAAGTGCCTTTTATAATAGGTACATCAAGGGTACGCTGAGCCATGCCCATCATCGGGCCACCCATGATAATTTTGACTGGTTTATCAGTAAATCCGCCGCATAAGGCTACAGCCTCGGCAAAAGTAGTGCCAATTCTAAGTAATACATTTTTAGGTTCTGCAACTGCACCGCCAGTAACAGTTGTTACCCTTTGAATGAGTGGAATACCTTTTTCCACCGCATCTGCAATAGCCACGACTGTCCCCACATTCTGCACTACTACACCTACATCCATAGGAAGTCCGCCAGTGGGTACATCTGTGCCAGTTATGACACTAATTAATGTTTTTTCCGCACCTTGCGGATACTTGGTTTGCAGAGGTACCACTTCAAGACCAGCAATTCCACTGCAAGCTTTATTCATTGCAGCAATGGCATCTGGTTTATTTTCTTCAATCCCTATATATCCTTTACTCACACCTAATACTTTCATCCCGATTTGCATACCAGTCACAATTCTTTCTGACTGTTCAAGCATTACTCGATGGTCAGCTGTGAGAAAAGGCTCACATTCAGCCCCATTTAATATAAATGTATGGATTGGCTTTTCCGCAGGTGGCGCCATTTTTACATGTGTAGGAAATGTTGCTCCACCCATGCCAACCATACCTGCCTGACGAATAATCTCCTTGAGTTCTTGTGCCTCAAGAGTTTTCCAATCACGATTTAACGGTAATCCTTCTACCCATTCATCCTGTCCATCACTTTCAATAACGACAGCCATGCACGTACCAAATACTGGATGCGGATAATCAGCAATCGCTGCTACCTTACCTGAAGTTGATGCATGAATAGGACTGGAAACAAAAGCTTGCGCCTCAGCGATAACCTGGCCTTTCTTGACCAAATCTCCCACTTTTACAATTGGGGAACACGGTGCGCCAATGTGTTGTCGAACAGGAATAATGACTTTTTCAGGTATAGGTGCTACCTGAATCGGTTTAGCAGCTGTATACCTTTTTCGGTCGTCGGGATGTATACCCCCACGAAAGCTTTTTCCCATAATTTCACCCCTTCTGAAACTAACTAAATTATTGTCTTTTTTACTCTGACAAAATACGTACAATGACTGGCTGCATCTTGGCATCAAACCTAGCTGAGGAATCAAAATACTTAATATATCCGACTGATAAAACAAAAGCCATTGCACCACCTGCGACCTGAAACCATAAGGGTTCGCTACCTACGCGTTCAGCTAATTTCCAGCCTGAATAAGCGCCAAGAAACACTGCAATTAGCGGTAATATATACACAATAAAAGCAGCTTTAAGCATATTAATTTCCTGAACTTCAAAAACTACACGCTGACCAGGTTGCGCCCCTATGTCATTACGAGCCTCAAGTACCATTGCTGAATTACCCGGACAAGCGCCACAGTTCTCACAGTCATTATGGCGACTCGCCTTGATTTTTGCCAAATTGCCTTCAATAACTTGAAGAACGATTGCTTCTTGTTGCTTGTCCATATACTCTCCTTTCTATACAGATTTTTTAAATAAATCTTGCATATTGTTACTGTACACCAGTTAAATATACTCTGTCAATAAGTCTACTCCTAATAATAGCCATTATCAACTAGTTATCTTTTTCACTTTTCAGGAAATTTTTTCAAAAAAAAGTCGTGCAGTTTCTAGAAAACTGCACGACTTTTTTAAATTAAGGAATTAGCTTATTTAATAACAGCTAAAATCTCATTTGTTTTTACGCTTTGATCAGCTGCTGCATTAACGGATTTCACAATACCGTCAACAGGAGAAACAATTTCATTTTGCATTTTCATAGCTTCAAGAATCATCAATACGTCGCCTTTTTTCACTGTTTGTCCAGCTGCAGCAACAACTTTAATGATCTTACCAGGCATTGGGGAATTAACAGCAGTATCACCAGCGCCTACTTCAGCAGGTGCTGCAGCGGCAGCAGGAGCAGGAGCTGCTGCTTTAGGTGCAGCCGCAGGAGTTGGAGCCGCTTTAGCTGCAGGAGCAGCCACTTTTACTTCTTTAACTTCTTCTACCTCAACTTGATATGTAGCACCATTTACAGTTATGTTAAATTTTTTCATTACACTAACCTCCAAATAATATTTATTAAATAAATATATCTCTAATTACGCGTTTTTGCGACCAGCGTTGGTCCATAAATCGCTGCCGCGTGTGATTTTCACAGCTTGAAAGCCGCTTCCCATCATTTGAAGTGCTGCAGTAATGACTGCCACAACTTCCGGACTAATGCCTTTTGCATCTATTTTCATCCTAGTCACACCTTCCTTATAGCGGAATATTGCCGTGTTTCTTTTGTGGCCGTTGTTCACGCTTGCTAGCCAGCATTGAGAGTGCAGTGATAATACGAGGTCTAGTTTCTTTAGGCTCAATAACCTGATCAACAAAACCACGTTCAGCTGCTTTATATGGAGTGGCAAAGTCTGCTATATATTTTTCAGTTTTCGCACCCACATCAGGATCTCCACGGAAGATAATATTAGCTGCTCCAGCAGGTCCCATTACTGCAATTTCAGATGTTGGCCAAGCCATAACCTGATCAGCGCCCAAATCTTGCGAGCACATAGCCAGGTAAGAACCACCATAAGCTTTACGAGTAATTACAGTAATTTTTGGTACAGTCGCTTCTGAATATGCATATAACATTTTTGCACCATGACGGATAATGCCGCCATATTCTTGGCTTACGCCAGGCAAGAAACCTGGAACGTCAACCAAGTTAAGGAGCGGAATGTTAAAGGCATCACAGAAACGAATAAAACGTGCTGATTTGTCAGATGCGTCAACATCTAAACAACCTGCCATTACTGACGGCTGATTGGCAATAATACCTACTGATTGACCGTCGAAACGAGCAAAAGCAGTAATAATATTTTGCGCGAAATAGGGTTGTACTTCATAAAACTCACCATTATCTGCGATAGAAGTAATGATATCTTTCATGTTATACGGTTGATTAGGATTATCAGGCAAAAGTGTATTTAATGATTCATCCATACGATTGATATCATCAGTACATGCCATTACCGGAGAACCATCAAGGTTATTGCTTGGTAAAAAACTCATCAGATAGCGTATTTGTTCTATGCAGTCATTATCATTTTCTGCAACAAAATGAGCAACACCTGAAGTCGTATTGTGGGTCATTGCTCCGCCCAATGTTTCAGCTGTAACTTCTTCGCCAGTAACTGATTTAATAACTTGTGGGCCAGTAATAAACATTTGGCTAGTCTTCTTTACCATATAGATAAAATCAGTCAAAGCCGGAGAATATACTGCACCGCCAGCACATGGTCCCATAATAACGGAAATTTGAGGAATGACCCCTGATGCTAGTGTATTATTGTAGAATATCTTTCCATAACCACCCAATGCATCAACTGCTTCTTGAATACGAGCTCCACCTGAATCATTCATACCAATAATTGGTGCACCCATCTTCAAAGCCAGTTTTTGTACTTTAACAATCTTGGCTGCATGCATTTCTCCTAAAGATCCACCTACTACTGTGAAATCTTGAGCATATACATAGACCAATTTTCCATTAATTGTACCATAGCCAGTAACAACACCTTCGCCTGGCGCATCTACTGAAGCCATGTCGAAATTCACACAACGGTGAGTAACAAACTGATCCAATTCAACAAAAGTATTCTCATCAAGCAATAATTCCACGCGCTCGCGAGCAGTTAATTTTCCACCAGCATGATGTTTGTCAATGCGTTTTTGACCGCCACCAAGCTTAATTTTTTCTTGACGAGCTTTTAAATCTTCAATTTTTTCTTGAACTGTAGCCATTTTACACCTCCAACAACATTCAAATATGACTATATAGTAAGGCCATATAGTTTACAATATTTTATGATTGTATACATTATATAATCATGTTGCAAAAAGTCGGTTTACTTCGTTACTCCTTGGTATGTTCGCTGAGCGCACTACTACTTACGCCTTCACTCCACGCCTCGTTGCATCTAGAGCACCTTAAACATTTTGCACCATTAGATTAACCTATTTACGTTCAGATAATTCAAGCAAAATGCCGCCAGTTGACTTAGGATGAACAAAAGCAATACTTGCTCCGCCTGCGCCATAACGAGGCACTTCGTCAATCATACGTACACCCTTCTCTTTAAGGTCAGCAATCGCTGCTTCAATATTATCTACACGCAAAGCAACGTGTTGTATACCTTCGCCATTTTTATCAATAAATTTGGCAATCGGTCCATCCGGAGCAGTCGATTCTAAAAGTTCTACTTCGCTATCACCACAAGGAATGAAGCAAACTTTTACTTTTTGCTGTTCAACAGTTTCCTCTCCCATCGCTGTCATTCCCAAAACTTCAGTATAAAACTTTTTAGCTTGCTCTAAATCTTTTACAGCAATCCCAATATGATCTACTTTTAATGTCTTAAACAAATGAATAAACCTCCTCTACTTATTACAGCAAGACACTTGCCATTATCTCATTAACAACAATATAAGGGTTTTTTTCTCGACTCTCCACACTTGCAACTAATTGATCAAATCCCCCGCCATCTGACAATTTTTTCCGTACACGACGCCCAATTTGCTCATCAAGCATTGCTAATAATTCACTTTTTGTACGCTGAGTACGACGATTACTAAATTGACCAGACTGTCTTGATTGAGCAATTTGCTGAGCAATAGAGCCTATCAGTTCGCTAATTCCCTCGCCACGATTTGCTATAACTCGTTTAACGGGAGGGCGCCAATCCATTTTCTGCTGATTTAAATCAAGCATCATTTCCAGTTCAGTATTAAGACGATCTACACCATCATGGTCAGCCTTATTGATGGCAAAAACATCGCCAATTTCTAATATACCAGCTTTAATAGCCTGAATATCATCTCCAAGACCAGGCACTAATACAACAATAATCGTATCAGCTGTTTTTACAATATCAACTTCAGACTGTCCAACTCCAACGGTTTCCACCAGAATAATATCCTTACCAGCTGCATCCATAATTTTTATGGTCTCAGCTGTTTTGCGGGATAAACCGCCTAAACTGCCTCGAGTACCCATGCTGCGAATAAAAACGCCTTCATCTAATGTTAAATCATTCATACGAATGCGATCGCCTAAAATCGCCCCACCAGAAAATGGACTTGTAGGATCGACGGCAATAATACCTACCGTTTTTCCTTGGCTACGATATTCCTTGGCTAATTTATCTGTCAATGTACTCTTGCCAGCACCAGGTGGCCCAGTAATACCAATAACATGGGCATTGCCAGTATGAGCATATAACTGTTGCATGATATCAACTGCATTATCATACTCATTTTCCACAGCAGTAATAGCACGAGACATAGCCAGTCGAGAACCACTTAATAATTCTTCTGCAATGTCCATTATTGTTTGCACCACCTTATGGGACTATGCAGCCCTAAAATAAGAACCGCATAGCCCATAGATACATTTATTTCACGTTTGCGTTAATGTAGTCAATAATACTCACGGTTGACGTACCTGGGGTAAATACTTCAGCAATACCAGCCGCTTTAAGGGTAGGTATATCTGAATCAGGAATAACGCCGCCACCAATCATAAGCACATCAGTCATACCTTTGCTGCGGATTAACTCCACAATGCGTGGGAACAAATGATTATGAGCTCCTGAAAGCAAACTAAGGGCAATTACATTCACATCTTCTTGAAGAGCTGCTTCAGCAATTTGTTCTGGTGTTTGGCGAAGGCCTGTATAAATAACCTCAAATCCAGCATCACGTAAAGCGCGGGCAACAACTTTTGCACCACGATCATGTCCGTCTAGACCAGGTTTTGCTACTAATACTCTAACACGTTTTTCCATCGTTCTTCCTCCTCCTACGTCTCTTACAGTGTTGCATGCGCTTGGTATTCACCAAAGACTTTACGCATTACGCCACAAATTTCACCAAGTGTTGCATAAGTTTTAACCGCTTCCATGATTACTGGCATGAGGTTAATTTCTTCATCACCGCAAGCTGCTTCAAGTTTAGCAAGCGCTGCTTTAACAGCTGCGTTATCACGTTTAGCTCTTAGATCAGCAAGCTTTTTCTTTTGCAATTCGCCAACAGAAGCATCGACGCGGAGCAGACCCTCGACTGGTTTCTCTTCAATTTGGAATTTATTGACACCAACGATAACACGATCGTTGTTTTCAACTTCTTTTTGCCATTTATAAGCACTGTCCTGAATTTCTCTTTGAATGTAGCCTTCTTCGATCGCTACAACAGCGCCACCAATATCATCAATCTTTTGGATGTATTTCCAAGCATCTGCTTCAATTTCATTCGTCATAGCTTCTACATAGTAGGAACCTGCCAAAGGATCAACAACATCAGCAAGTCCGCTTTCATAAGCCACGATCTGCTGGGTACGAAGAGCAACACGTACTGAATCTTCAGTAGGTAGTGCCAACGCTTCATCCTTCGAGTTAGTATGTAAGGATTGCGTACCACCCATAACAGCAGCAGCTGTTTGTAAAGCAACACGAACAATGTTATTTTCAGGTTGTTGAGCTGTGAGCATAGAACCTGCAGTTTGGGTATGCACCCGAAGCATCCAAGATTTAGGATTAGTAGCACCAAAACGTTCTTTCATAACCTTAGCCCATACACGACGGGAAGCACGGAATTTAGCCACTTCTTCCAGTACATTGTTATGCGCATTCCAGAAGAATGACAAACGTCCGGCAAAATCATCAACATTAAGCCCAGCTTTAATTGCGGCCTCGCAATAAGCAATACCATCGGCAATGGTGAAAGCGATTTCCTGAGCTGCAGTAGAACCTGCTTCACGAATATGATAACCTGAGATGGAGATAGTATTCCAGTTAGGAACATTTTTTGAACAATATTCAAAAATATTAGTAATCAGACGCATAGAAGGCTTCGGTGGGAAAATATAAGTACCGCGAGCTGCATACTCTTTCAAGATATCATTTTGAATGGTACCGTTTAATTTGTCAGGGCTTATACCATTTTTTTCCGCAACCGCAATATACATGGCGAGCAGAACAGAAGCAGGAGCGTTGATAGTCATGGACGTGGAAACTTTACCTAAATCTATTTGGTCAAACAAAATTTCCATATCAGCTAAGGAGTCAATCGCCACACCAACTTTACCTACTTCTCCTTCGGAAATGGCATCATCGGAGTCATAACCTATTTGGGTTGGCAAGTCAAAAGCGCAAGAAAGACCAGTACTACCTGATGATAACAGGTAACGATAACGTTTATTGGACTCTTCTGCTGTGGAGAAACCAGCATACATACGCATTGTCCAGAAACGGCCACGGTACATAGTAGGTTGTACACCACGAGTGAAAGGGTAGCTCCCAGGTAAACCTAAATCCCTTTCATAGTCCATACCCTCAAGATCTAACGGAGTATACAATCTGTTATACTCTATATTTTTGCGTTCTGGAAATTTTGCACTGGCTTTTTCTACCTTAGCAGTATATTCTGCTACTTTTAGTTTCAAGCTTTCATTATTCATACTATTAATCCTCCTTAACTTGTTTTTTCATGGTACCAGTTTCTATGAATCTAGTATGCCACGAAAGTGCTTCTGATAGTATATGTGGTGTCTGTGCGTACTTGGTGGCCCTTTCAGCTCTTTCCAAGTAATCCATAAGCATTGGCTTATAATCAGGATGAGCACAATTTTCTATAATGACGCGCGCCCGTTCTCTTGGACTAAGTCCACGGACGTCGGCAACACCCAACTCAGTAATAAACAAATCAACATCATGCTCACTATGGTCAGCATGGGAAACCATTGGAACAATAGAAGAAATGGCGCCACCTTTAGCAGTTGATGTACTAAAGAAGCATGTCAGGTACCCATTGCGAGCAAAATCCCCTGAACCACCAATACCATTCATCATTTTACTGCCCATGATATGAGTCGAATTCACATTACCGTAAATATCAAACTCAATCGCAGTATTCATTGCAATAATGCCAAGACGGCGGGCGACTTCGGGACTATTAGCAATTTCTTGGGGACGAAGCATCATTATTTTACGATATTCATCCAAATTTTTATAAAATCTATCTAATCCCTTAGGTGAAGGTGAGAAAGAAGTACCTGAGGCAAATTTCAATTTACCAGCATCAGCTAAATCAAGCATACCGTCCTGAATAACTTCAGTATATACTTCTAAGTCGGTAAATTCAGATTGAACAAAACCGCTGACTACCGCATTAGCAACTGAACCTACACCAGATTGTAATGGCAGGAGACCTGCTGGCATACGGCCTGCTTTGATATCAGCCTTAAGGAATTCAATAAAGTGAGCGCTCATAGCTCGTGCATCATCGTCAATTGCCGCTAAGTCACGAACATCATCACGAATATCACAAGGTACAATGTATTTTATTTTATCAAAACCACAAGGAATATATGGTGTACCAATCCGATCATCCACCTTTACGATAGGAATCGGCAGGCGGTGCGGAGGATCCATTGGAATGTAAACATCATGCATCCCCTCAAGAGCTAAAGGCTGAGTTGTATTGACTTCAACAATAACAATATCGGCACTTTGCACAAAGGATGCAGAGTTACCCATTGAGGTAGTTGGAATAATATGTCCTTCTTCAGTAATCGCGCAAGCTTCAACAATAGCTACATCGACTTTACCACCCAAAAATCCATATCTAGACATTTGTGCAGTATGGCTTAAGTGCAAATCACAATATTTAACGCCACCTGAATTAAGAGACTTACGTAGTTCATTGTCTGTCTGGTATGGCAAACGTTTATTAATACCATTTACTGCTGCTAAGGCACCATCTAATTCCTTACCAACTGAGGCACCTGTCCAAAGGTTAATTTGAAAATGTTCTTTTTTGATTCTTTCAGCTAAAGCTAGTGGTACAGCCTTAGGATAGCCAGATGGCGTGAAGCCACTAGTTCCAATATTCATTCCCGGCTTAATAATTGCCGCAGCTTCCTCTGCGCTCACAATTTTAGCATGAAGTGCTGCTGAGCGCACTCGATCTTTAATATCAATCATTTTAACACTTTCCTCCAAACATCTGTGTAATTAGTCTATCTCTGTCTGTCTAGCCAAATAGAAAGATAAACTACTGAGTCCTACTGACAAGTCTTCATTTATAACGCGAACAGTATCAGGTACATTAATTTTCATCGGGGCAAAATTCCATATACCACGTACCCCTGCGGCAACTAATTTATCAGCTACCCCTTGGGCATAAAATTCCGGTACGGTAATAATTCCAATATGAATAGTTTGCTCCTGCATCACCTCTTTTAAACACTCTAAGCTTAAAACTTCTACACCTTTTATACATTGCCCAATTTTATTGGGATCAGTATCAAACATGGCTACTAATTTAAAACCAAGGGAATCAAAATTACGAGAATGCGCTAATGCCCAGCCCAAATGTCCTACACCAATCACGGCAATATGCCAATGATTATCCAGTCCCAGTATTTTCCCTACATTGGAAATAAGTTCCTTTATGTAGTAACCTACACCTTTTTTTCCGAATTGCCCAAATGATGCCAAATCTTTACGAATTTGTTCAGGAGTAATTCCTAGACGCTGTCCAAGTTCTTCAGATGAAATAATCTCTATTCCCTCGACTTGACTTAGTCTAAGAGTCCGGAAATATAATGGCAGACGGTCTATGGTGGCCTTAGAAATTACATTTTTTTCATAACTATTTTTCAACGTAAACTCCTCCTCTAAATGACAGGAGCAAAAGGCATGTCTTACTTTTGTGACTTTTACTATTATATAGTATGTACAATTTGTCACATACCCTAAATGTACAATTTGTCACATACCCTTAAAACTCCTGCTTGAAAACTATATTTTTTTTTATTTTATATAAATTTAGCTATGTATACAAGAATATTTTCACATATTTCCCATACATGCAAATATCTACCGTGATTTTTCCCCTTTTTGCGTTTATTCAAAATATTTCACCCATTATATTTCACCAATTAAACATGATTTTTCACTCAACTCATTCTGTCCTGATGCTTAGCATGTGAACATTTTTAAAAAATGTAATGTTACATTTTCACATTACATTTTTTAAAAACCTTAGTTTGATGTTGTCGTTGATGACTCTGTTGCCATACAATAACAATGATTCCATTTAATAACCAATAGAGCATTGATAATTGTATATTAAACATTACATAATCGGTCAATCCATTGATAATAATACCGCCAATTGCAGCTATAATTCCGAGCATTAATCCTGATGACCAAGATTCAAATGCTCCACTGAGCACTGACAATGCCAATCGGACATGTCCATACATGATAGTTAAAAAAGCGATCAAGCCTGGAATGCCAATTTCAGCAGCAATATTCAAATACATGTTATGGGCATGAAATATTTTAACATTAGCATTATTTAGAAAAAAATCATATTCAGGATATACTAGCCAATAGGATCCCCAACCAATACCTAGCAGTGGTTTATCCATAATCATGGCAATTGTACTTTCCCACAATGCCAATCTGAGGGTTGATGAAGTATCAGTAGGATTAATAATCGACATAATTCGTTCTAGAATTGCATCATGGCCAAAAAGCATAGCAACTGGCAATAAAATGAGCAGCCAAAAAATTTTGCGATTACACAACATACCATATACAACAATCACCGCTAATAAACTTATCCAAGCCCCTCGTGAATAGGTAAGAACCAAACAAGCACCAAACAACGCCACTAGGCCGAATAATATCACTCTACCTTTAGTCGTAATCGTTTTGTACCCCATGCTAGCACCTATGGACATCATCGTAACTAAAAAACCTGCCAATAAATTAGGGTTCTCCAATGTAGAAAAAACTCTAAACTTAAGATCAGGAAACTGTTGCCCATCAACCCACTCATTTGCCGAAATATTGGCACCAAATAAATATTGATAAAATCCATATAATGTAACTATTGCTGCTGATGTCAACATCACCCAAATTATCTTTTTTACCTGAGTAGCCGAGTTAATATTATTTACAACTAAATAGTAAATTAACACATATCGTCCCATCAAATTATAATAATTATAAAAACTAAATCCTCTATCAGGTGAGGCCCATATAGAAGTTGCTGATAATAAAACCAATAATGCTATTCCTACATCAAAAGGAGTACTCTTAAAATCAAACCTCCCCTTCACTATCATTTTTCCCAACCACAGCACTGCGCCAAACCCTAAAAATCCGCTACTCACACTAAGAGATAGTGGCAAAAAAAAGGTCACCGCCAAAATGCAGTGTTCAATTAAATAATCCAAATAGTATTGAGTTTGCGCTGTTCTATATGATATATTCACAATTTCACCTGTCTAATAGCATTTGTAATTGAGTACTATTATAGCTACCAAATTACAATTACCAGATTAACTACTTTTCATCATTATATCTAACAATATTTTTTTTGTCTACTTACATATTATTTCCCGTGCAGCTCCAACTAAATACAAAGAACCAGCAATGCAAATCACACCATTCCCCCCTGCCAGCATATAAGCCTGCCCTAGGCCTTCACTAATGGATTCTGCTGTTTCTACATGGGCAGCCTGTATTTCCTTAGCAATATCCTGGGGCTGACCTGCGCGCTGGGATATGGGTGCTACCACCACTACTTTATCAATAGCTCCTATTAATTCTCTAACAATTGCTGTTACATCTTTATCTCGCAAAATACCCAACAAGAAAACAATCTCTTTATTAGCATAGAATTCATTCAAATTTTTACGTAATCCTCTTGCTCCATCTTGATTATGAGCACCATCAATAATGATGGTTGGCTTACCCGGGATGACCTCGAACCTTCCAGGCCAATACACCTGCAGTAGCCCATTCTGTAAGGCAGACATGGTTATTCGTTGTTCCTTTTCAGCTAAGACCAATGCTGTCATCACCGCTACTGCACAATTATCAACTTGATGATGACCTAATAAATTGACAATGAACGTCCCTATATTATCTTGGCCTTGGGCTTCAATTGCTACTTTCTGACGATGCTCTACAAGTCCAGCAAATTTTGCCGAAAATTCCCGCCCATAAGTATACATCTTAGCTGATTTTTTCTCAGCTACATATCTAATCACATCAAGAGCTTTTCCCTCAGCTGCGGTTACTAATGGTACCCCTTGTTTAATAATACCAGCTTTGTGATAGGCAATTTCAGTGATGGTACTACCACATTTATCAATATGATCTAAAGTAACATTAGTAATCACGGCGACCTCAGGCACTATTAAATTAGTAGAATCTAGTAAGCCTCCTAGACCTACCTCAATAACAGCATATTCCACCCCGCATATTGCGAAATAATGAAAGGCAGCTGCTGTTAATACTTCAAACTCTGTGGGATGACCTAAATCTAAAGTGACGATTTTTTCAACAAACTGACTTGTATACTCGACAGCTTTTGCAAACTCCAAAGGAGAAGCTTCCAAGCCATCTATCATCATACGTTCCGTATAGTTAGATAGATGGGGTGAGGTATACATACCAGTTTTTATCCCAGCAGCTTTCAAGATAGACGCCAACATAGCTGTTGTTGAACCCTTGCCATTCGTACCTGTAACATGAATGGTTTTGAACTGTCTCTCTGGATGATCCATGAGCTCTAGCAGCTTCTCAATGCGCGCCAAGCCCATATTTACACCAAACTTACATAGATTTTCCAAATACGTCAATGACTCCTCATATGTCATAATATTCACATCCTTTTTGTAAAAAAAATGCTAGCGCGTCACTTTTTAACCGCAGAGGGTAAAACCACGTTAAACACAAAGGTCACAAAGAAGCGCAAAGGACGCAAAGAGTAATTGCTATCCCCTTTGTGTTCTTTGTGTCCGCATAGCGGCTTTGCGGCTTTGTGTTTAAACGTATGGTTTTCTACTTTTCCACTTATAAACTTGCCAAATATACCAGCCGTTCTCGAATAGCGGCCTGTTTTTCTTGATACTCTCCTGCCTTAGCTTTCTCCTTAGAAATGACTTCTGGGGGAGCTTTAGCAACAAAACCTTCGTTGGAAAGTTTGCCAGCAATGCGCGCCAATTCTTTATCAAGCCCTGTCAATTCTTTGTTCAAACGGGCTGTTTCTTTCTCCACATCAATCAACCCTTTTAGCGGCATATAAATTTCCACACCGCTCACCACAGCCGTCATGGCATTTTCAGGTTTCCCCGCATCAGGACCCAGCAATGTAATTGGCTCAGCGGCTGCCATTGTTTTTAAATACTGTAAATTATTTTCGAATACAGCCTGCAATTCACTGGCAACAACTTGCAGAATAACTTCACTTTTTTTACCTGGTGGTACATTGACTTCAGCCCGCATATTACGAATGGCTTTAATTGTATCCATAATCGTGTTCATTTGCTGTTCGACTTGCTCATCGAGTAAGGCTGGTTCCTCTGACGGCCAATCAGAAACCATAATGCTATGCCCCTCGTGAGGTAAATGCTGCCAAATAGTCTCGGTGATAAACGGCATAAATGGATGCAATAGTTTCAAAGTCTTCTCCAGGACATACCATAACACATACTGAGCAGTTGTTCTAGCTGAAACATCTTCCTTATTGTACAATCTGGATTTGGCCATCTCGATATACCAATCGCAATACTCATTCCAAATAAATTCATATAACAGACGAGCTGCTTCTCCCAGTTCAAACCGTTCCAAATTCCGTGTAACTTCATTCACAGTTTTGGCAAAACGGCTCAAAATCCATTTATCAGCTAAGGTAAAGCTCTCCTTTTCCCTCGCCTGATTACCATATTGATCTAATAAGCTAGTATTATCTACATCTTCCAAATTCATCAATACAAAGCGGGAAGCATTCCACAACTTATTAGCAAAGTTACGGCTTGATTCTACCCGTTCCCAATAAAAGCGCATATCATTACCAGGCGTATTTCCTGTCACTAGGGTGAAGCGCAGAGTATCAGCACCATTTTTCTCAATAACTTCTAAAGGATCAATTCCATTCCCTAAGGATTTACTCATTTTGCGCCCTTGTGGATCACGAACCAAGCCATGGATGAATACATGTTTAAACGGAATTTCTTTCTTAAATTCCAGCCCCATCATAATCATTCTGGCCACCCAGAAGAAAATAATATCATAACCAGTTACTAATACACTAGTAGGATAAAACTGTTGCAATTCATCCGTTTCTTCCGGCCATCCCATGGTGGAGAAAGGCCATAACCCTGAACTAAACCAAGTATCAAGAACATCAGGATCTTGCTGAATACTATGACTGCCACATGTCGGGCAAGCAGTCAGATCCTCCCGCGCCACAATCGTTGCACCGCACTCACAATACCAGGCAGGAATTCGATGACCCCACCAAATTTGCCGTGAAATACACCAATCACGAATATTATCCATCCAATTAATATATGTTTTAGTAAACCGCTCAGGTACAAACTGAATTTTCCCGTTCGTCACAGCTTCCTTAGCCGGATCAGCTAATGACTGCATTTTCACAAACCATTGTTTAGAAACCAATGGCTCCACAACCGTTGTGCAACGTTGACAATGACCTACTGCATGCTGATGATCATCTATTTTCACCAAATAACCTTGTTCTTGTAAATCAGCAACTAATACTTTGCGGCACTCATAGCGATCCATGCCAGCATATTTTCCTGTATCTGCTGACATAGTGCCATTATTGGCAATTACAACAATTTGAGGCAAATTATGGCGCAGTCCCATTTCAAAGTCGTTAGGATCATGGGCTGGAGTAATTTTCACTGCCCCAGTACCGAAATCCTTATCCACATATTCATCAGCAATTACTGGAATACAGCGTCCAACCAAAGGAAGAATCAAATTCTTGCCAATTAGATGGCTGTATCTCACGTCTTCTGGATTGACAGCAACTGCAGTATCACCCAAAATAGTTTCCGGCCGAGTGGTTGCAACACTCAAGTACTCACCCGCACATCCTTCCACTGGATAGCGCACATGATAGAGATGGCCCGGTTTTTCTTCATGCTCGACTTCAATATCACTTAAGGCAGTATTACAACGTGGGCACCAATTTGTAATACGATGTCCCTGATAAATAAGACCTTTCTCATACAAGGACACAAAAACTTCCCGCACTGCCTTAGAACAGCCTTCATCCATGGTAAAGCGCTCACGCTGCCAATCACAAGAAGCCCCCAAACTTTTTAGCTGTTTAATAATCCGGTCCCCATATTGTTCTTTCCATTCCCAAACTTTTTCAATGAATTTCTCCCTGCCTAGATCATAACGAGTTATACCTTCCTCAGCCAACATTTCTTCAACTTTTATTTGGGTCGCTATACCAGCATGGTCAGTTCCCGGCATCCACAAGGTATTGTAACCCTGCATCCGGCGAAAACGTATCAAGATATCTTGAAGAGCATTATCCAGAGCATGCCCCATATGTAACTGTCCTGTTACATTTGGTGGCGGAATCACAATACTAAAAGGTTTTTTCCCCTTATTTACTTCATCATGAAATAGTCCATGATCTTCCCAATATTTATACCATTTTTCTTCTACTGCCTGTGGATCATATACTGTTGGAATATTTTTTTCCGTCAAAATGAACGCCTCCTAGTTTGTTAAGTAAAAATAAAAAAACTCCTCCATCCTCGTAAGGACGAAAGAGCATACTTTCGTGGTACCACCTTGACTATACCGAAAATAGCTCACCTAAAAAAGCCATTCGGACTCCAGTGCCGTAACGGGGCATACCGGCGACACCTACTATCAGTTCAGCACCGCAGCTCAAAGACTACCTTCCGCTATTCCACTCCGAGAGATCTTTCAGCCACGGATCTCTTCTCTATACGGCGGTAACAACGTACTCCTTCCTATCATAGCCTGTAAAAATATAATATGTATAATATACTAATAATATACAGTCCTTGTCAAGTTTATGAGGAAAATCATCTCGCCTTACTCTTATACAAAATCTTTAACTGTTAGTTTCAACATGTGCATCAAATGTAAAAAATTATCTGCCTGTAGCTCTCGCCCAGCAAGTATAGCAATTTGGGCACAGGTACGAGCATCATGGAGGGCATTGTGATGTTCAAAATTTATCTGAAACTTTTGGGCTAGTGTATTTAGCTTATAATTTTCCCCACCTGGCCATGCTTTTTTTGCGATTTGTACTGTACAAGCATGTTTAAATTTAGGTACTGGTAAGGAGTATTCTTGCAGTATACATCTCAGCACACTAATATCAAAAGCAGCATTATGAGCAAGTACTATTTTATTTTCAAGATGCGGGCATATCCGCTCCCATAACTGATTAAAAGTCGGCTTATTGATAACATCTTCTGGGTTAATTCCATGAACCTCAATATTACGGTAATCAAACTTCATCACAGGGGGACGGATTAAGGAATAGGCAGAACGAACAATTTTTCCATTTTCTACAGTTACAGCCGCTAGACTACATACACTTGAGCGACTCGAGTTGGCAGTTTCAAAATCTATTGCAACAAAATTCATTACGATTGGGCGCTACGGTGCCCTTCCCCCCTTCTATACTCATTTTTATTAGAATCTCTTTACATTAATGAAAAATGCTATACATTGTAGTATAGCATTTTTCCTCTCAAAAGTTAATCATAACGACTATGATCAAACTCTTTATACTTATTCTTTAAAAATTGGCTAGCATCCCCTAAATAGGATCTACCCTATACGTTTTTTTAATTCTTCTAATTGCTCTTGTAACTGCTGGATCTGCGCTTGCATATTAGAGCTTTGTTGCTCTTGAGCGTTGGGATTTTGCTCTTGATTTTGTTGCCCTTCTTGCTGGTTTTGCTGTTGAGCAGCTATCGTAGTCATGACACTCCCTATGGCAATCAGAAAATCACCAATTACATTTATTTCATTTATCGTCTTACCCTCAGACAACTCTATCGCAATCAAAGCAGAAAGAATGGCCAGTTGATTCGGCCCTATCGCGTCTATTAATAGCACATTGCATCCCACCTTGTTTTCACTATATGCCATTTATAGAATAAAAATTCAGAGAGTCAATATCCAAATTGCGCTACTACTGAGGAAGACTATAAAAAACTAAAAGAAGCCGAAAAATTAACGGCTTCTTTTGTGTCTCCCTATTTGATTACTAGGAGCAATTTGAGTTACTGTAATATAGTGAATGAATAAGTTATTTCACTGTATTCACTTTAACCCCTGCCCTTTGGTATAGGAAATTCTTCAGGAGTCTCCCAGGTCTTCACAGATTTCATCCACTCTGCCTTTTCCACAAAAACGTCATGGGAAATAGGTAGCGGCGGATGGCAAACCCATTTAGGATCTAATGTGCTCTTTAACTTTAGAAGCCAATCATGATAGTTGGGTCCATAAGCTGGTCCTGTCAGGTACAGCGGTTGGTGAGAGCCGAGTAACGAGGTGTAGAAACCTTCTCGAATGTTCATTTTTGATGTCTCTACATAGAACTGATCAACTGGATTGGTATCTTCGCGCTGATCCCAGTAGATCAAAAATTCCGAATACCCCTGATGACCGGCCTCACAACCCATGGTCCAACCTGGATCTCCATGGTCTGGCATAAAGGGCGGAGTATACTTAGCCTTCAAGTCTGCGTAGCATGGACCATGGGCTTCAGCATGAGGAATCGATTCAATAATGTAATCAACAGACACGTAAGAACCGCACATAAGCCACATACCTGCTGAATCAGCGTTCTTTATCCAGGATTCATCAGAAGGTTTGGTTGGTCGTGCCCTGCCGCCTACTTCGGCAAAAATATCGTTTAATACATTTTCATCGTAACGCATCTGCTCTTCAGATGTATAGCCAATGAGCAATACGCGAAGAAGATGGAAGTTCTCTACGCTCTCTGGCGTCTCCTTATTCCACAAGTCCCAGAATTCTTCCTTGCCCTCGGCCTTCGCAATAGCTCGCCAGAACACGGGGACCTTGGTGACCGCGCCAGCAATCTCGGCCCTGCCGATTTGGTACATTGCCTGTTGTTCAGCCTGTTTGCTCGGCACTTGGTAATTGATCCACTTAACCCGTTTTTCGGGCAATTGCAGTGCGGTATTCGGAGAGATACCGCCTGGCACGAGTTTTTCCGGTTGGAACGGCAAGACCTTAATTGCCATTTTGGTGACAATGCCCATACATCCCAACAAACCGGTATAACCTCTCAAGATACCCCGTAGATCAGGACCGATGCCTTCCCCCCAGAAACCATCATCACCTATACTTAGAGAGCCCATTTTAACAAGCTCGCCATCAGGCAGCACCAGTTCAAGGCCCAGGATTCGACGATGAGGCAAGCCAATCCTCATGCTAAGGGGAGACCAGCCATCGCAGATCAGGTTGGCAATAACCGATGTCTGGGCACCACCGCCACCAACAACTACGTAACCTCCACGTTTTAAGCATTCCTCTTGGAAGGGTGAGTACACAATACCTGGTTGTATGGTGGCACACCAATGATCATCATCAAAGGCAAAGTCCTTCATACGTTTCATATCAATAAGCACTTCATTTTCCTCGTGGGGATGGGAACGGGGACCGTAAAAACCGGTTGCGTAGGGAACATAGGCCACATTATAACGATGACAAATCTTCACTATCTTCTGAATGTCTTCTGTTGTCCTTGGCAGAATAACTGCCCCGGGAAGTTTCGTCATCATCCGCTCATAACCATTGCCAGATTCATAGCCTCCTGGTCCTGAACGGTACGCGGCAAGAATTACCGGATCATCCGAAATATACTGTGGATCAACAATGGCTGCCAATGCCTGAAACACGTCTTTTTTGATGGCCATATTCTTACCTCCTTTATAGCGAAGCAAGGATAACTTCAGAGATATCCATTACCTGCAGTTTTTCACCATTTTCCTTTGCGGCTTGTGAGAAATTATTCTTACAGAAAGGACAGGAAGAAACGAGAGTCTCAGCGCCCACTTCCTTCACTTCCGCCAGGCGTTCCTGTGCTGCGAAATTGGCAAGCTCAGGAAAAGCTTCTTTCGTGCCACGCCCTGCACCGCAACAGAAGGCATTCTCCCTAATACGAATCATCTCAACCAGATCTACACCTGGAATAGCCTGCAAAATATTCCTCGGCTGTGCATAAAGCCCGGTCGTGCCACGCCGTCTCTTAAGCCTAGGTTCAATGCAACCCATCCAGCCCCGCTCTCCCGACCATGGGGTCCAAGGATCAGAGAGCCTGCTAACACTACAAGCATCGTGATAGGTCAATTTTAGGTCAACCTTCTTGGTCAGCTTCAAGCTGCCATTAGCAATGGCTTCATCGGCAAACTCCATTAAGTGCATCACGTTGAACCCTAAATCAGCTGTTGCTATGCCGAGCATCTTCGGATAGTCCACTTTCCACATTCGGTAGCACTCAGCACATGATGTGAGAAGTGTTTTCGCACCCGAAGTCCTTACCGCTTCCACCTGGCGTTTGGCAATTTCAGTGGCCTCGTCGATCATACCCACTGAGTATAACGTATTACCGCAGCACCGCTCCTCTTTCATAAGACTGAAAGAAGCGCCTGTAGCGTTAATGATCTTGGCTGTCGCCTGAGCAATTTCTGGATTTGTATAGGAGGCAGAGCAACCTGGGAAGTAAATTATATCGGCTTTGTCGGCAACCTTGATGTCTGCGGTAAGCCATCCTGTTCGTTTCTCATGAGGTGAACCGAACTGATTATGTGATTTAGCAATATTCTCAGCAACTTTTTTATGGGCAGGCATAGGTCCTGCGCCATCCTTGACCGCTTTGACTCGCAATGCTTCCAAAGTTAAGCCGATTTCAAGATCCAGATTTCGCTTACAGCCTACATCACAGGCACCGCAGAGAGGATCGGCATATATAACCTCCAATAACTTAGGAGTCCATTCCAGTTTACCCTCTTGCACATCAATTCCGATCCTCATTTTGCCAGCTGCTTGGTATGCATCAAAATCGTTCCATGTGCCGCTCGGACAACGAGTGGTAAATTTGATGCCCGGCATATAAGTATGTTCCACCCAGTAGCAGCCTTTGCACTTAATGCAATGGTCCATATCATAACGAAAATTTTTCAGATCCTTTACATCTAAGCTAACTTTCTCTGTTGGCGTATCATAGCGATCTTTCATTGTTTCATGAATTTTGGACATATCGTCTCCTCCTTTCACCTTAAAAGCACAAATTACCAGGATTCATAATGTTATTGGGGTCAAAAATTCCTTTTACCTGCTTTAACAATGCCGTATATGATCCAGCCCGCTCGTACATCATTGGCGCCAGCACACCATATGGTCTGTTAAAATATGCCCCAGCACCTATGAGAGCTACGGCAGCACTTTGGTAGAGGTCTGCCATTGCCGCCTTGGCACTCTCACATTCTGAATCATAGAAGAAGGTGAACTCCACCTGGCAAGCTCTGTTATGTTCAATCGGTTGTATATACATACCAATATCTTCAGGGACATATCCGTGCTGCACGGCCACAGCTTGCATTATGCTTACAAATTTGGGCGTGTCTTTGGGTTTCCCAATAAAAAACAGACTTTGTGACGCGCCTTTCCACTGATTCTTCCAATAAACTTCCTTTGTCCATGGATTTCTCAGCATAGGCAGAAGTTTTCGTCCGATACCAGGAAAGCCGGGGAGATTATCAGTAAGGGAAATGTCTTTAAACTCGTTCTTCAGTACGTCATTGAGGAAGTTCTCTTCATAGGCCACTTTTTCCTCAGGGCGACGCACAAGACCACAAATGACAAGAACAAGGGTCCATGCCGGCAAAGTGGAACGTAGATTTTCAAAATCATTTGGCCATTCATCAGCAAGAATGGTGGCCAGATCAACATTATTGAGCAGGAGGACTTCCTGACCGATCCTCCTTGGGAGAATTCTATAAAGGAACTCCTGCCCACGAGCGAGATTGGTGATCGGAGCAAAGAGAATCTTGTCTATCTGAGGTTTAGACTCAGTTTTGAGACTTGCCCAGGTAACCGTGCCCATTGTCCCTTGGGCTCCCTGGAGTAAACGATAAAAATCAAGGCCAGGTCCTGAGGGGTTGTTTCCTCTTGCTTTGGCGTTAGGATAACCGGTGACACTGGCTGATCCTGTTCTGAAGATCTCTCCTGTGGGCCAAACAACCTCCATACTCTGCATGGGCTCACCATAATCATATACCGTATTGGTCGGCACTGCCCTTTCAAGATAATCGGTGAGAACAGAGCGTTCCGGATGGGGCAACAGCGGCATAACCATCCGCATCCCCTTCTTATCTAATTCCTCCACAAGTTGCTTCCATGTAACACCTGGTTCGATGCGACACCTGCGGTCAAAAACGTCATTCTCAATAATTTTGTTCATCTTGCCAAGGTCTAAAATAATACCACCCTGTTTGGGTATCGTGCAGCCATGGAAATGCACCTTTGAACTAACCGGGACAATGGGGACATTGTTCGTATTAGCCCATTTTACCACCGCTGATATTTGTTCCGACGTCTCAGGTTTTACGATAATGTTGGCCATTCCTGGAGGAAGGAGACTAAAATCCCGAGAATACCCGCGGAGGTCATCTCCTGCGTCACTCACGTTCTCCTTTCCAGCAATCTTCTCTAATTCGTCCTTCATGCTCATTGTGTTCCTCCTTTCAATTCAGAAAACTTCAGTCATAGGTCTCGCAAATAGCCTGGATGATTTTCGATCTTTTCCTGTCATTCCCCCTTGAGTATCTTTAACCGCAAACTTCTTATCCATAATTTTACAATATATAATTGTAACTAAATTATACCTCGGGTTGCCGCTCCCATCTATTGATGTTTATTCCATAAATAGACGTTTCTATTTTGTATATAACTGATATAAAGAGGTCTGGCTGCCAGATTCTTTGACAGCCAGACCTCTTTGTATCTTATAATTCAAGCCAGCGTTCTACACTTGGTAGAAACGCTGGCTTAACATCAGGCTACTATACAAGCTGAAGCGATTGCTCCGCAATGAGCTTTTTCACAATAATTACATGAAGAGCTATCTCCTGTCTTCAGTCGCCCACTGGGGATACCATTTGTAGTACTCCTTAGGATGTGCCTTTTTCAGGCCTTCATAAGTGGCCTTGGCCATCTGTATGCCCTTCCTGGTCCGATAGGCCATAACTAAGCCCTGTTTTTCCAATGCTTCAATAGCTTTGACCAGAGCTTCATCATTAGCGTCTATATACTGCTTGATATCGATCAGCATCATATGCAGACCTGGATTCACCCTGTAGTCCTCTGCCAATACAGCCAGTACAGCGTCTTCGCTCACGGCAAGTTTCTTCTCAACTGGAGCAAATGTTGGTATTGGCACACCAAGTTCCTCACTTTTCACCCGGCGCGGCATCTGCATATCTTCTGCCAATAGCTTTAGACCGCTTCTGAAGATAACCAACCTGCAGGCTTCCACTGTTCCTCCAGCAATATGCTCAACCTTTGCAACCTCAAATATATTTTGGACTGGGTAGAAGCGATTGACGCCGTCCCCCCCCATAACCTGAGTGACATCAAGTGCAGACTGCAAAGTGTTTTCGGCACCAAAAGCCTTAATCGTACTCGATTCGATGGTAATATCTTTTCCCAAATCCCATAAATACGCCGTATGATACACTGCCAGGCGGGATACGGTGAGTTTCATGATGACATCCGCAATTTTAGTCTGGTTGGCAGGAATATCGATAGTTGGTTTTCCGAACTGAACCCTACGTTGGGCATATGGAACGGCATATCTCAATAATGTTCTCTGCCAACCAAGCGTCCCGGCGGCAATGAGGGTTCTCTCAAAATTGAGACCCTCCATCATAATCTTCCAGCCTTCGCCTTCTTCTCCAATCCTGTCCGCTAGCGGAACAATTACATTATCAAAATCGAAAGAACCATTTTGAATATTTTCGAAAGCGAGAATCTCGTTGAGCTGTTCTGTGTTGAAACCTGGTGTACCCTTCTTGACAACAAAAGCAGTGATATGCCGATGTTTTGCGATATCCTCGGGATTATCGCTTGTCTTAGCGTACACAAAGTGCCGTTTTGCCACACCGGCAGCAACAATAAAACGTTTTTTCCCATTGAGGACGTAGGAATCGCCTTCTCGTTTTGCTTGTAAAGTTAATCCAGAGGCATCTGTACCTGCTGTCATTTCAGTGATAACAACAGCTCCCAGTTCACCTTTTGCGGCTACCGGAAGAAATCTCTGCTTTTGCTCCTCATTTCCAAATTCAATGATTTGCCGAAGTCCCCCTATCATATTACCCACGACAATCCTTCCGATTCCTGGACTTATAGAGTGAAGCTCCTCAGCCACAATACAACCTCCGGTTGCACCCAGTCCCATCCCCCCATATTCCTTGGGAATGGCAGCACCTAAAAATCCTCTTTCACCGATTTTTGCAAAAATATCCCACGCGAATTCCCTCTTCCACCTTGTCTCCATTTCCCTAGGAGCCATCTGTTTTGCAAATTCTCTTACCTCTTTTTGCAGCTGATTGTGTTCCTCAGTCCACCACGTAAAATTCTCCATGTTTCTTCCTCCTTAATTTCATAGTATCTTATATAATTATACTCCTAATTATTTATTCCATATATTGTTATTTATTCCATATATTTTTGTACATAATAGATACAAAGAGGTCTGGTTGCCAGATTTTCTGACAGCCAGACCTCTTTGTATCAGCAATTTAAACTTTCCGGATGAGCCCTTCCTGATACCTGAATAGCTTAATAGCAAGCTGAATCTCCAGTTTTGTATCATTGTTCGTCAAATCAAGACCGGATATCTTTCCCACCTTCTCCAGGCGGTAGCGGAGGGTATTAGGGTGAATGTACAACTCCCCTGCCGCACTTTGGATGCAACTATTATGATTTAAATAACACTCTAAGCTTTCAAGCAAGTCGATATTATTGGTAACACCATACTCATGCAGTTTCCCAAGAGTGCGCTGCACAAATACCTGCAAAGTTTGAACGTTAGTCAGTTCCATCATAAATCCCATCAACTTCACAGAGTAATAGTAAATCACACCCTCTTCGCCCTCTGGTTTGAGACCTGTAATAGATAGAGCTTTGCAGGCTTCGCCAAAAGCGACCTTATAATGCTGGGGCTTGTTGCACTGGCGACCCACGCCTATTCTTACCTGATGATCCTTGAAAATCATCTTCAGTGCCTCGAATAGCGACTGTAGATATTGGGCAAGCATATTTGATTCTAAGGTGTTGCCGTCAGGCGATTGAATCAATAGTACTGCCTGTTCATCACTAATGGCAGTGGCACTAGCGCTGACCGGTATACAAGAACAGAGATCACTGTTGATGCTGTGCAAAACTTTTTCTATTTCACTGAGCCCTGGCGGGGTCTTAATTTGGACGACAGCCAAAACCGCCTCCTGAGATAGATCGAAACCTAGGAACCCTTTTCCCACATCAAGGTTACTGTCCTCACCTTTACTATTAGATATAAGACCTAGAATTAAATTTTTCATTATCCCATCTTTTAGTGCCTCCTGTCCATGCCGGCAGGTCTCCAATAACACTAAGCTGTGCAGAGCCACCTGTACAATTCGCCTTTGATCCAGGTTCAAATTTTTCTTAAATATGTGTAAATATCCTGTGATTTTATTTTTTATGATAGCCTGAAATATGAGTCTAGGGTAATGAATCCCATAATCAGGTAACTCTGGCAGTTCAACAGGCTGATCAGAATTCTGCGCCAGGCGGACGTTGTTAATGATTATCGGATCTACACGCTGAGGTTTCCAATATTTTATTCGATTTCCCTTAGATGTATTTGAAGAAATAGGAGGGGTATTTAAAAAAGAACGTGCAAGTACTCGGAAAAATTCATCCTCAATCAGGATACTTGCCTGAAGCTTCTGAGCCAGTAAATCTGCAATTCCTTTATAACTGCCACCGCTTATAACAATGTCCAAAAATTCTTGGTAAAGTGCGCCCCCCCTAAAATCACTGTCCTCAGTCATTTCGATTCCCATTACACATCCCCCCAATATTTCAAACATCGAGTCACTTTTCAGTCCAGCATTCAGCTAGATTTATGTAAATATACTTAAAATTCAGATAATATTACTATATCAAAGAAATTTAGTTTTGTACACTCTCACAACGGTTCAGAGCAAGCCGATTCAGACAAACATTCATAAACCAATAATGAGTGTCGAGTTTATTGAATAGCAACTGGGACAAGGTCTGTCCGATAGAAATTAAAAGAGAACCAACTGCTTGCAAAATATTCCTCGAATCCTTTGTACAAAAATACAAAAGCAAAGCAATTCCGAATGTAGAATTCGTCAATAGATCACAACGATCATTCTAAAGTATAATTGAATCATCTTAAAGCCTTCCCAATTATTGTAATATGTGAAACATATTACAATAATTGTTTATGTTGATATTACTACGGAAGATTATAGAGGGGGGTAATGATGGGATTTTCCGATAATATTACTTTGGGTAAACTGCTCGACCGCACAGCAGCAATTTATCCTGATAATGAGGCTCTTGTTTACCCTGATCGTGGCTTGCGATATTCCTACACAGAGTTGCAGGAAGAATGCAATAAATTTGCCAAAGGATTACTAAAACTGAGCGTAAAAAGAGGCGACAATGTTGCCATTTGGGCTACCAACATACCAGAATGGGTCATTACTCAGTATGGAAGTGCCAAAATTGGAGCAGTCCTTGTAACAGTGAATACCCATTTTAAATCGTTTGAACTAGAAAATCAGCTAAAGCAATCTGATGCGACGACCTTGGTTCTTATGGAAGGCACGAAAAGTTCTAGTTACAAAAGCATGATCTATGAACTTTGCCCTGAACTGCATCACTGTAACCCGGGAGAACTGATTTCAAAAAAACTGCCGTTCTTAAAAAATGTGATCATGATCGGAGATGAAGGATGTCCTGGCATGTTCACCTGGGATGATGTAATAAAAATGGCGCAATCGGTTTCGGATGAAAAACTATCGGCTCGTATGGCTGAGTTGAACCCTAAGGATGTCATCCATATGGTCTATACTTCTGGTACCACTGGGATACCCAAAGGCGTCATGCTAACTCACTATAATATAATTAATAACGCCATTGGAATGGCAGAAGGTATGAAACTCGATCATACTGACCGCTTGTGTATACCAGTCCCATTCTTCCACTGCTTTGGCTGTGTGGCAGGCACCCTTTGTTGTGTAGTCGCTGGGGCAACAATGATTCCTGTGGAAATATTTAAAGCAGAAAAAGTGCTTAACACGATTGAAAAAGAACGCTGCACAGCAGTGCTCGGGACGCCTACCATGTTTCTTATGGAACTGGAGTTATATGAAAAATCCTTTTTTAACACGGCTTCTCTGCGCACCGGAATGGTGGCTGGTGCCGCATGTCCAAGTGAAGTCATAAAAAAAATCATAAACATTATGAACATTCCTCAAATAGTAGTTGCTTACGGGCAGACCGAAGCCTCCCCCTGCATGACCTATACTAGGGCAGACGACTCTCTGGAATTGAAGCTTTCGACTGTCGGACGGGCACTGCCTGGCGTAGAAATGAAAATATTCGATCCTGAAACAGGGCAAGAAGTACCCCCAGGGGTGCAAGGCGAACTTCGCGCCCGCGGCTACAATATTATGAGAGGCTATTATAAAATGTCTGAAGAAACCGCCGCCGCCATTGATAAAGACGGGTGGCTGCATACCGGTGACCTTGGCATAATGACGGAAAATGGCTATTGTACAATCACCTGCCGAATCAAAGATATGATAATCCGCGGTGGCGAGAATATATACCCTCGAGAAATTGAGAATTTTCTCTCCAGCCACCCAGCGATAAACAATGTTCAAGTCATCGGTATTCCAAGCAGCAAATATGGCGAGAAAGTAATGGCCTATATTCAGTTGAAAGCAGGCCCTATTCTCACACCTGAAGAAGTGCGAATTTTCTGCAAAGGTAAAATTGCCAGCGTTAAAATTCCAGAGTATGTAGCATTTGTTGACAGTTTCCCCCTCAGTGGCAGCGGAAAAATTTTGAAGCATAAACTCCGCGAGATGTTTTCTGAAAGCATCCAGTGTCAATAAGCCTGCTATGGGCTAACTTATCTGATTAAAAGGTATCATTCTTACTATAAGGGAGGCGTAACTTCTTGAGAAAAAGAAGTTACGCCTCCCTTATAGTAAAGATGTGATCACTCTCTTACAGACTTGCTTTCACTTGCTCCAATTTTTCTTTATTAATGGGAAAGCCGATTTCTCTAACAATATTCATCATTGCGTGAATATTCTCGAAGGGGACTTCTGTGGGCAAGCTGCAACCTGATGATACAATATACCCCTTGGGAGAATCATAGGTTTTTTCGATGCAGTTGACTACAGCCAATTGAACATCGCGAACCGAGCCCTGTAACATGACTGTAGATGGATCTACATTGCCTGATAAACGAACTTTCCCTCCCACCTGTTCTTTAGCTCCTGCCATATCAATAACGTTGTCAAGGCTAAGGCAAGCCGCCCCTGTTTCAACCATGTCTTCCCAAATTTTATTAGTCTTACCACAGATATGCAAGGTAGCTGATTTTCCTCGGGAATTGATATAGGCTATCAGCCTTTTAAGATAGGGAAAAGCAAATTCTCTAAATTTATCGGGGCTGATAATGGTCGACGATGCAACCGGATCACTTAACGTTACGCCACAGCCAGTATCCAGGATAGCCTCTGCCCACTGCAGATTTGCCTCCAAAGCAATCTCGCAAAGTTGATGAGCGGTTTGTGGTTGTCTTAACATAAGTTTAGTTAATTGCTCAGTACCAATTAAAAATGAAGCGGTGGTAAAGGGACAAGTGATTGACCCGATCACTCCAACTTCTTTTCCCACCTCGTCTAAAGCAATTTTCATCGCTTTCAAAAACTCAGGGAGTTGCCCGTCTTTATGTGGGTTAGGAGGCCGCAACTTGCCGATTTCCGAGATATTATTGATAACTGAGCTTTCTAAATGGGCTGTTTCATCAAGGGGATACACCACCTTTGCTCCCATTGCTTCAGCCTGGATATATAAATCGGTAAAAATCCTTACAACATCATAGCGGAACAGTTTATAAGATTCGACTTGGGCTTTAGCGATTAGGTCACCATTATTCCTAAACTGAGAAATTTTAGCGCCAATCACTCTGGCCGCCCCATTTCCCACAGAAGGAATACAAGGAAGTCTATCCACAGCCTCTCCCTTATTATAAGCACTCATACGTTCAAGGGGAGTCATCTGATCTACAAACATAACGAATACCTCCTAATACTAGTTGAAAATCAACTACTTTCCATTACAAACAAATATCTGATACGCTGCCATTCTGCTACTCCTTAACGGCTTGTGTCAAAGTTTGGATCTGGCTTATGGCTGTAGATGTACTCAGTCCACAAGCAGGTGCAATAATATCTACGCCTTCTTCCACTAGCCTTTTGGTAGTCTTTTTGATGGTATCTGGCAAACCATCCTGAAGCAAATAGGTACTAACATTTCCCATGGTGATCATCTGAGGAAAATCATTTTTTAGTTTCTGCAGGTTAACGAGAGCATCAACACTGATAGCATCTGCTTGAATGCTTGGCAGTAAATTCCGGACTCGATTCATATTGCCGCAAATGTGTACAATCACTTTCGTTTCACGTTGGTGTATAGTCGATATGATTTGATTGATGTATCGTACTGCATATTCTTCAAATAATTGGGGTCCTAAAATTTCTCCCGTGGCAGTCGGATCTGAGATAGCGATCACACTTGCCCCGCACCCAATCATTAACGCCGCAAAATCCCCTATTACATTGCTTACATAGTTCAATACCCGATGAGCGTTATCCTTATCTCTCCGTAATCCTTTCAGCATAGCCACAGGATCAACCAAAGATGCAGCTAGGCTTATCGGGCCGCAAAGATTACCAATCACAGGAATTTCCGGATAATTCATGGCCGACTCTTTAATGGCATTCAGAACGGTTTCCACTCTTCCTTTGCACAATAAGTCTGGTATATCCTTACATATCACCTCAGTAAACGAAGCATATTTTTCCTTACTAACTTTGGGTTCACAGCTTAAAGAGCCATAGGAAACCTCACTACCCATTACTTCAGCTTCAACTGTCATACAAAAGGGAATACCGATATTCTCAAATCCCGTTAAACGATGAATATCAGCAGCTAAATTCGCCATGATATGACTATCCATATGAGCTTCGGGTAATAGATTCCCAGTATGGGTCATAATTTCGACAATGGCAGCATTCATCATACCACCAGGACAGATGACTGGCGGCCTATCAACCGCCTGCTTATTCAGCACTCTTAAAAGTCTCTTCTTGGGAGTCAAAATAATTAAACCTTCTTTCTCAACATACTGGTTAGAGTATTTGTTTAGTCATCCTAACGGCTTCCATCGCATTTGCGGCATATCCGTCTGCGCCGATTTTTTGGGCAAAGGCAGCCGACACAGGTCCTCCACCAATGATGACTTTACAGTGATCTCTTATCCCCTCATTTTCCAGCAATTGAATGATTTCTCCCATGCCGTTCATCGTCGTACTCATAAGCGTCGCCACAGCTATCATCTGAGCCTGCTCGCTTTTTGCTGCAGTAACAAATTTCTGAGGCGAGACATCACGTCCCAGATCAATTAATTGATACCCAGCCGTTTCAAGCATCATTTTAACAATATTTTTACCGATATCATGAGTATCACCTTCAACTACGCCGATGACAATCTTACCTTTCACTTCGCCGCTAGATTTTAAATGAACCTTCAGGACATCCAGACCCGCATACATTGCATCAGCACACAGGAGTAATTCGGGAATGAAATATTCTTCCTCTTCATACATTTTGCCTGCTCTTGCCATGCCTACGGAAAGACCTTGTTCGATTGCCTCGGCAGCGTCGATCTCATTCGCCACTACCTCAGCAGCTACAGATGCAGCTTTTTCTTCATCCATTTCGAAGACGGCATCTGATAACTGCTGAAAAAAAGCTTCTTTTTTCAATACCATTTCATAACCACCTTTCCAGAATTTCTGTTGCATTTTAATTATATATTTTTTCTATGCCAAGCAACCACTTTATTGATGCATTTTTTGATATAATAGAGTAAGTCAACTTTGATTGTAAAAAATAAATTGTCGGGAGGAATACCAATGAATTGCGCATCATGTGACACCAGGAATTGCACCAAAGGGCAAAACTGTCTCCGTCTCCCTATTAACGAGGTCGCAGATCAATACACCGAAGAATGCCAACAAATTATGGAGGCTGCTGCCAAAATAGAAGGACGCTATTACTTACAGCTTACACGGATTGAAGAGAGTGTAAAGCTCGCGCAGGAATTATCTTGTCATTCCATTGGTGTAGCTTTTTGTATGGGACTTGCCCAGGAAGCAAAATACATAGTCCAGTACCTGGAAAAGTTTTTCACTGTTCATTCCGCATGCTGCAAAATTTGCGGGATCTCAAAAACTGAATTTAACCTGGAACAGATTAAGGCCGGCAAGTTCGAAGCGATCTGTAACCCCGCTGTCCAAGCCAAGGTTCTCAACGAAGCCAAAACTGACCTAAATTTTATCGTAGGCTTATGTGTTGGTCATGATATGATTTTTACTCGTTGCTCCGCGGCGCCTGTCTCGACCCTAGTAGCCAAAGACCGTGTGTTATGCCACAACCCGCTGGGCGCCATATACTCTGGCTACTGGCGGAACAATAAACTCGGCCTCAAAGACTAAAACCGATCAACACTGCTAGAAAAGCCGCGAAGATTCGCGGCTTTTCTACGGTGTGTTGTCATGGGCTAACACCGTCCCATTTTTTTCTCACACTCCCCAATGTCCAATTGGGGAAACTGCGCTTGCAAACTGCGAAATTCAATTATCAGTTATTGATTGTCCAATGCAAAATTCGGTGTTTGATTGTATCAAATATATACATAATCGAAACCAAAACCGCAGCTGTAAACAAGAAGCCCAGCATTACCACGTCAAATTTTGCAAAGTCGGAATAGTATTGAACAAAGTAGGCCATACCGGAGGTTGCGCCGAACATTTCAGCAACAGCCAACATCATAAACGATAAGGATAAGGCCACGGAGCAACCGACCAAAATGCTAGGAGATGCCGCCGGCAAAATAATCTTGAAAAGCATTTCCATTTTAGGCATTTCCAAGGTTGACGCATTTTCCAAATAACGTTTGTCAATACTCATAACGGCACCAATGGTTGTACTCAAAACCACCCAGAATGCAGCCAACCAAATCAGAAACATGGAAGCGGCCTTGAAAGTTGGAAACAAATTGATAGCGTATGGTGTAAGAAGTGGCACTGGAATAGCACTGTAAGCATAGATATAAGGTGTTACGTTTTTGCGCAGACCGCTTATCAAGCCAATCAAGGTGCCAATTGCAATCCCACTGATAACAGCCAAAACATAAGCAGTAACCAACAACGACAACGAACTTATTAAACCGGTAAACAACTGTCCGCTATACATGGGAAACAGTTTTATAACATCAAAAATACTTGGGAAAAGAAAAGTGGATAAAACTTTAAACACATCTGTCAGTAAGATATAGCTAATCAAAATGCAAATACCTATGGTGATAACGCCCCCATAGTTTTTTACAACTTTCACCATTAGATAAACCCCTCTTTTCAACCTTTTACATAAACCTGTCAAATTAAATTATCCCTTAAAAACTCAAACAATTCTACTATGCGTTGTTTTGGTTGAATTGAACAAGTTTATCTTTGAAGAATTGGCTGTTAGGATAATCTTTAATCAAAGAATCCAAAGCCTTTTTGTAAATTGTAGTATTGATATGATCACCAAGTGTGATGTTGTTATCTTTAATATAACCGAATTTACCCATCTTGTCCCACATCTTGACTACACTGTTTTTATATGGGTCGGTATCATATTTCATATGCGGGCTTTTAACAAAGCTGTCTACGGTAGCTTTGTCCAGATCAAGATTTTTTACAACCAAATCAGCAACTTCGTCCATGTTGCCCTGCATTGCTTCTTCAGCTCTCAAATATGCACGGAGCAAACGATAAAGGGCTTCTTGATTTTTTTCGTCTTTCATCCATTTGCCGGTAGCAAGCATACGACAGCAGGAATGGTTTGGCCAGTACTCATCAGGCCACATTTTGACTTTCAAACCCAGATCGGCAGCTTGCAATTCATAACCGGTTGCAGTTGCACCAAAGTCAACTTCGCCGCTGGCTACAGCTTGCAACACCTCTTGATTTTTCTTATATTCAATAAAGGTTACATCCTTAAAAAGACCTGCATCATTTAATATACCTTTTAGCACGATATCAGGTGTACCACCACGGGTGATACCAATTTTTTTGCCACGGAAGCTTTCCAGGCTTGTCCATTGGGTTTCAGGCTTACCAAATACAGGTGTTTCACCAATAATCATATAGCCGCCGAAAACGGTGAAGTCTTGGCCGTTAGCAATTTGAATGAGTGGACCGCCTGTACCGTATGTAGAGATTACATCAACCTTACCACCGGCAAGTGCTGTGAAAGCATCTGTACCATTGTTGATATATACCATGTTGACATCAACGCCTTCTTCTGCCAAGAAGTTATGAGCTTTAGCCATATATTGAAAAACTTGACCAGAGTTGTTTTGAGCAGCAACGGAAACTTTTAAAACATCGGTTTTGGTAGTTTTGGTAGCGGCAGTGTCTTTAGTAGCAGTATTAGAACCACATCCTACAAATGCAAGCAACGCAACTAAACAAAGAATCATTATAGATAACCTTTTTTTCATTATTACATAGCCTTCTTTCTTTTAAAAAATGATAATTTCTCAGGATGGTTGCCAACAACGGCATTCGCTTTTTGTTCCTTCAGGCGAAGTGCTTTTTCGTTAATTTCATCATTGATAATTTTCGTCAAGAGGTTGCGCAAATCCATCACCGCGGGATCCGTAAACAACGTTTCCCGTCTTGGCTTTGTTTCTTCAGTAAATGAGTGAGTATAAATGATTTTGCTTGGAGCTTGTCCCAAAACCAAAATATCTGTTGCCAGCAGCAATGCCTCATCAACACTGTGGGTCACAAAAAAGATAGTCTTGCGATTTTGCTTCCCATTTTGCCACAACTCCAAAACCGTATCTTGCAACAAGGCCTTGGTAACAGCATCCAAAGCGCCAAAAGGCTCATCCATCAAGAGCAGTGGGGCATCCATTGCAAAAGCACGAGCGGTTGCAAAACGCTGCTTTTGCCCTCCGGAAAGGTTCATTGGAAATTTGTCAAAAAGGTCTTCGTCCAAGCCCAAATTGCGCAACCATTCCAAAGCTACCTCTTTTCTTTTGTGCTTATCCCAATCCTTATACTTTTGCTTCAATGCAATGCAGATGTTATCACCTGCTGTCATCCATGGGAATAAACCATAATCCTGGAACACCATAGCTCTATCTAGGCTTGGCCCATTAACAGGCTTGCCATCAACCAGCAGTTGCGCGGGATTTGACTTCTCTAAACCAGCAATCAATCGTAAAAGCGTACTCTTGCCACAACCAGATTGTCCCAAAAGACAAACAAAGTCGCCGGCTTTGGCTTTATAGTCCACACCGCTCAAAACCAATTCCTCGCCATAGCCAAATTGCAAGTTATTTATTGATACATCTAACATATTAAATTAAACCTCTCTCCTTCCTGTGATTGCGATTTCATTGTAGGTCATTAGGGCTTCAATTCCTCCACTAAAAATAATCATGATTATTTTACTTTGATCTCACTAAACACAACTCTTCTTCACTATAACATATTTCAAGATATACTATAGATTATATCTATAGTATATCTCTATGTCAATACCGTTAAAATCATCTATATTTCTTGCTAGCTTACAAGCCACATCAATTTTAAGAAATATAAATTAGGTCGTACGGGAGATTTCATTTAGTTCATCATTTCCAAAAAGGCCTGTACTCTAGTTTTGATTTGCTCAGCATCGCCTTGGGAATAATCTGTCTCAATATGTAAAAATTGAGTATTACTATTCTTTTTCAAAGAATCCTTCAATACACGACTTTCTACATTATAGGTATGACAACCTTGCCATACAATATCAACGACCCCATCAGCTTGATACTCTTCCACCAATTGATCCAAAATTTCCATCCGCCTAGGGTTTGGACTCATACAGGAACATGGTGTATTTAAGTATTTTTCGGCAATGGCTTCCATAGGCGCTTTTGTTTCATCAACAAGAGTCACAAATTGCTTCATACCTGCACAATTTTCAATATACACTACTGCCGCACCACAATCTTCAATAATCTTGATCACCTTCTCGGCCCCTACCCCTGTCGGCACACCTGTCACAATGACACGTTTTGCGCCTTTAGGAAAGGCTCCCTTGCCACTAGCAATAATCTCCTTAACATCACGAATCATTTCTTTCATCTGCTCAGCAAACTGAGCACGATCAAAAGTAAAATTCCGCCCCCACATGAGTTTGAGTAAATCTTGTCCACTCACGGGTACAGGATCAGCCTTCATCAGCCCTGCTAACTCTTGCATAAGGAGTCTTTCTTCATTCAGGACACGAATAGCCTTCACGAGTCCTTCCTCAGTAATCTTCACATCCAAGGTTGTTTCTAAAACACTCTTCAGTTTCTCAACTTCAGACAACCAATAGAGTTTATCATTATCATCCAAATAGCTTTGCGGTAATTTCATCACATGGACAGGCTTAAAATCAGACATTAATTCAAACATTTTTTTCTTACCATCACATGTAGTTTCACCAATAATCAAGTCAGAATATAAAAAGTATGGACATTTATCGGTAACGGCAAAACCATAAGAGGACTTAATCAACGCACAAAAATTTCTTGGTAAAGTTTTCTCACCATCCGCAATTGGCTCTTCTTTAGTCGCACATAGGGCAAAACCCAAAGCATCGGCTGCTAAGATTAATTCTTGAGGAGCAAAAACACAATAAAACCCGACTATTTTTTTACCCCCTTCTTTGGCCTTCTTTAGTAATGTTACTGGATCTGACATAAATAATCGCCTCCATTCTTTTACTTTATTATTTTGTTACTTCGTCCCAGGCATATAAGGCGGCCCCAATGGCCCCGGCGAAAACTGCCCTATCAGGTACAATCACTGGCATGTTCAGTTTGTTCTCCAAGGCTGAACATAGCCAGACATTTTGCGATACCCCACCTGTAAATACGATGGCTGATTGAGGACAAACAGTTGCTGCCATTGTTGCGATACGACTCGCAATAGACTGATAAATACCTGCCATAATGGCCTGGCGTGAATATCCCTGATTCAAAAGCCCAATGACCTCCGACTCAGCAAAAACAGTACACATGGAATTGATGGTACAAACCTCTTCCCCTGGCAGCAGCTCCATTTGTGCCATATCTACTACATCAAGTCCTAAGGCATTGGCCATGACCTGCATAAAGCGCCCTGTACCAGCAGCACATTTATCATTCATAATGAAGTCGGAAACTTTGCCATTCCCGTCTACCCGAATGGCCTTAGCATCCTGACCACCAATATCAATCACAGTACCTACACCTGGGTACAAAAAAGCCGCACCTTTAGCATGACAAGTTATTTCCGTCATACTTTTGCTGACAAAAGGTAAATTCACCCGCCCATAACCTGTACCAATAATATACCCTAACCCCTCTAAATCAGTATCCCAATTGGCTACAGCCTGCCCAAGTAAAGCAGTCGCCTCTGCCCGAGGATTCCACCCGGCTAGTCCTAGCCAACTCTCCATACGCGTACCATCATATAAAGTCACCTTGACTGTTGTCGATCCGGCATCAATACCTGCCACTATCATTTTGTTCACTTCCATTACTTATCACCCATCACCAAAATCTAATTTCAAAAAATATGCTTGTCCAATATAGATTAAATTTGTTCTCTCAGTATATTTAATCTATGTTTCTGTATATTCTATCCCATTAATCTGATTCCTGCTAAACATACTAAAAAAAATATAAGAACCGTCAAAAAAAGACAATCCTTATATCAACTCACACTTTAAAATTGTATTATTAATTGTTTAAATACCCCTACAAGACTTGGATCAAACTGAGTCCCTGCACATCGTTCAAGTTCAGTGATTGCTGCATCATGCTGCATTGCGGCCCGATATGGCCGATCATTTGTCATGGCATCATAAGCATCAACAATGGACAATATACGGCAAGCCAATGGGATGTCATCCCCCTTTATTCCTAGTGGATAGCCCTGGCCATTCCACCATTCCTGATGTTTCAGTATCCAATCGGCAATAGGTGCTAAATCGCTAGAAGACTGAGCAATACGATAACCGATCTCACAATGGCGTTTCATAATCTCAAATTCATCTTTAGTTAAGCGCCCTGGCTTAAACAAAATCTCATCAGGTATACCCACTTTGCCAATATCATGGAAATGGCCGAATAGACGCAAATCAGACAATCTACTATCCCAAAGCCCCACAGCCATTGCCAATTTTACAATTAAATGTTGCATTCGATCGGCGTGACCACCAGTAACAAAATCTCTAGCCTCTAAAGCCTTGCCAAGGGTCTGTACAATAGAACTGCGAACACTTTGACTACTGTGTAATTTTTGACGATACATATTATCATCAGCAGTTTTAAACACATCATACATACTTTGCTGGGGATGGGTTCTAACGCTCAGTCCAATGGAAATACTCATAGGAATTTGGGTATTGATCTTGGGAAATTGGTTG
Organism: Bacillota bacterium; assembly: GCA_017889585.1. Lineage (GTDB taxonomy): Bacteria > Bacillota > Negativicutes > DSM-13327 > DSM-13327 > CTSoil-075. Next base: position 40,920 of record JAGFZX010000005.1, on the reverse strand, counting down.
ACACTCTCAAGAATGCAATGACATATTTCTTCAACTTGCATACGATCTCGATTTTCGATAATTATTGCAAATTCGTCTCCCCCCACACGCGCCACCTCACCAGCCTCTGCGACACACTTTTCAATGATATTTGCAGCACTAGCAAGTAAGTTATCTCCAGCTTGATGTCCAAAGGTATCATTCATTAATTTCAATCCATCAATATCACACATAATAATACCAATTGGTACCTGTTGACTATCAGTCAACTGTTGTAGTCGATCTTCAAAATACACCCGATTATATAACCCAGTCACTTTATCATGCAAAGCCAAATAGTGAAGTTTATCCTCCATCTCTTTACGATTCGTAATATCTCTGACCGTTACAATCACTTCTTTAGGACCAGAAGCATTAATTCGTACTTCCCGATAATAGGGTATATCTTGATGTAAATATTCGTATGTAAAAATTTGGGTAACACCTGTTGAAAGAGCACTTCCTATGGTTTGCATCAATAGTTGTGACTGTTCTGGCGATAAAAACGTCTCCACTTTTTGGCCAATTTTGCCCTCCATATCCAGCAGCCACTCAAAATCTTTGGCCTTTTTATAATCAAGCACAGTGCCAAGCTGATCCAATTGAAAGATGGCATCTGGCAATGCTTCAATTAAGGCTTGGTTGCGCTTCTGGCTTGCCTGCAAAGCTTCATGCAACATAATATTGCCCAAGGTAATGGAGGCCAATTCTGCAAAGCTATCTAGCATTTGTAGTTCTTCTTTATCAAAGCTATGTTCCACTGTATAGTTCATACTGAAAACGCCGATAACTTTCCCCCCGACTGTCAAAGGAAGACCAATAACAGTTCGCAAAAGGCTATAGATAGGCTCACGTAATCTGCCTTCCCATTTATGATAATTATGAATGATAAGTGTTTTTCCATTCTCCCACACTTGTCCGATACTACCTTCACCTTGTTTTACACTGGTTATAATTTCTTCTGCTGAAAATCCATCGATGACTTTAGGTCGCATACATTTATCATTCTCGTCAAGCAAATAAATAGAGCCATACTGTGCACCACTCACTGCCATCATTTTTTTTACAACTATCGCCAAAGGATCTTCTACCATATGCTCCTGCATTAATATAAGGGACGCTTCATGCAAAGCATTTAAACATTCGTTCCGCCTATTAATTTGCCCTTCCTTATTTAATAATTCATCAAATTGTTGCTTTAATTCTTCTTCATTGGCCAACAATTCCTCATAGGTCGCCATGATTTCCTCATTCTTTTTTTGCAACTTTTGCTCTGACTCCACCAGCAACTTGGTATTCCTATCAATCAATTTATAAAGCAATGCTGCCGTAATGGCAACAAAAAACCATCCCTTTATAATTGCTATATTTGTGACTAGAACTGGATCTGAAACCAAATAATTTAACAAATGATCAGACAATAAAATCCATAATACACTTATTACCCCATAAACCACCGTGATACGAAGGGCAATTGAAGATATATTTTTAATCATAGAATCAACTCCCCATCATAATGGCTGATTTTAGATTTTTTTGCTCTATAAGCATCTATATTTCTACAAAATCCTCCTTTCTCCTGCACCTATATATAGGGCTGGAATAAAAATAACAAATAACCGCCTTGTCCTCTATGACATGCGGTTATGTTGCGAGTTTGACATTCCTTATTTATCTATAAGAGTCTATTATTTTCGATACAAACCAAAGGCACCTTTTATTTTCTTCATGATGAGCACATCTAAATTTTCCTCTGCCCATTTCTCAACTGCGTCATTTAAATGTTCTTTTTGCCATTGTTCACAGATCCCATTGAAATATTCAGTTGCCACTATCTCTGTACCTTTCATCTTTTCAACAAAGGCGTTCATTGCCAGATTTTTTTGTGCAATAGCAAGTAGTTCTCCTTGCATTCGTCTTGATTCAGTCATCATTTGACGATATTCAGTCAGTTGCAACTGTAATTCCTGCTGCATAACACCCATTTCCTGAACACTACCAGTTATGGAACGGGCAACTTCAGTCATGTTACTCTGCATGTCCTTTAAATAACCTACTTCTGCCTGCAAATTTTGATATGCAGGCACCATCTCTTGAGTATATTGCTCCAGATAAGTGCCTATCGCTTTTAGTTCAGCAAAGGTTTGTGCCGATTGAGTTGCACATTTATCACCAATTTCACCAATAGTCGTAAAAACTTTTACCACATCCTGCTGTTGCTCAGCAGTCTGGTGCAAAAGCTCCTTATGTTGCTCTAGTTTTCTAGTAAGTTCACTATGCATATTCAGGATCTTATTCATATCAGTATGAATGATCTTCAAATCTATCTCTGTAGACTGCTGTACATCATGTACTATAGCCATTTTTTCGTCAACGATCTGATAAAAAGGTATGATTTCATCCAGATATTTTTGTAAATATGCTTGAATGTTATTCAATTGTTGCCATGACAGTTCTATATTTCCGCAACATAACTGTCCTGTCACCTGCATCTCTTCGGTATGTACCTGAATTTTTTTCAAATTATTAGTAATATTAGAATACATCTCATTCGCCTGTACAAAATGTTCATTTACTCTCGGCAATAATGTATCTATCTCATTTTTCACTGCAAAATCCTCTGTGGCTTTATGGAACTGTTCCATGACTCCATGCAAACTTAAAATGCCTTCCTGTAATGAATTAAGAGACTGTGAGCTTCTGACAAACCCATTCAATAAATTTTCTAATTGCTTATCACTCATCAAGTGCAAACTCCTTTTTGATCATTTCAATACCATTTAGACAATCATCACATTTTTTTTGATATTCCGTGCATTTAGGGCCCAGATAATTTTTATACACTAACTCTATAAACTCAGGATCACCAGTTTCACTGGTAATAATTTTATGTATAATTCCTAAGGATTTGCCAAATAAACCTTCCAGATCCTCTGGTGACTTCCCAATCTGTAATAATACAAATAAACGAAGTTTATCATCTTCTAGTTCCTCTGCTAGCTCCCAAGCCTCATCATTTTCCCCTGCTGCCAAAAAACATCTTACAGCTTCAAAATATAAGCCTTTTTTCTGATAAATTTTACCTTCACACCGTAAAACACCAATCTGATCATTACTCTCAGCATAGCCCTGCATAGCCTGATCATAATTCCCCAGACGTTCTTGATTGCGGGCATCATTTAGTACCTCTAGGCGATTAGCACGTCTTACTAAATCAAGAACACTTTGATCAAACAAGGCTATTTGCTGCATAAATTCTTGAATCTGTAAGAGCAACGGATGTTCAATGTTATCTTCATAAATACATAAATTTCGTTTGGCACGGGTTAATGCTACATAAAAAATATTAAAATAATAACGATACTTAGCATTCTTTTTTCCCAGGCCACTCACAATATCTTGCCATTCACTCTGAAAAGGCGTCAGCATGTTTACGCAAACTACATAATCATATTCCAGCCCTTTAATTTCCTGCACAGTAAAAATACGTTCAGCTGTTCCCGTTTCCTCTTTAATACGCTGTTTCTCAGCTTCATTAGGAACAACAATAATTGCATACTTTCGGTCACTCCGTTGTAAAATAGAAAATAGCTGTTGTCTATTTTCTGCATTTGGCATCAACCAAAAGGGTAGGTTTCCCGGCCTCTGCAAAGGAATTGCACTAAGGTTATCCTTAGCTCCAATATAAGTCTTGCACAGTTCTCCCATTTTGTTACTCAGCCGCACAATATGTTCCTGACTACGATAATTTTTCTCCAATAACTGCAGTTCTTTATCGACTTGTTGATAATGAAAAGGCATCCTAAGCCTGCTAAAGCTAAAATATGTAGGATTAATCATCTGGTGAATGTCACCACTAAAAAAATAATCATTAAAATTAGCCTTATTGCGCTTTAATGATAATAATAAATAAATCTGGAGTTCACTTAAATCCTGTACCTCATCTACCATAATATAGTCATAAACAGGCTTTAACTTGCCCTTCTCCAACATAATTAACATATTACGGGCTAAATCATTCTCATCAAGTTTATTTTCTTTTTCCAGCCATGATTGATAACTTTCAGCTATTGAATAAATTTTTTTTCTTTCTTCTTTATTAAAAATACAATCCTCATCTGCCAAACTCATATATATTTCTTGCAAAATGAGTGGCGAATCAAATTGGTGTTTCTTCAATCCCTCATTACGCAGCCAATACCGTCCCATATAGCCCTTAATTAAACCACGAATTTCCTGCCAAATATCGACCTTATGAATAGGCACATTTTGAAACAAAAACCAATTATCTGTACAAAAACCACTTTCAAACTTACGAAAGTCGATCAGACTTCCTGATTTTCTCCCTAACGTTGTAAAACAAAATTCGTTTAGTGAATGAAATTCAACGCTAGCTGCCAATTCATCAGGATTGCTTTTGCTATAGTCCTGCTGATAACTATTATACATTTTTGCAAAATCTTCTTTTAAGGTTTTGGTATAGGTAAAGTACGCCAATCTAGCATTTTTATTTTTGCTCAGGGCAAACAATTTATGTAAACCAATGGTCGACTTACCAGTACCAGCCCCACCAGACAAAAAAACAGGCCGATCATGTATTTGGACACAATCATATTGTTCATTATTTAAATAATACTGCCAATCTTTAACCCCGTATTCTGCCATCCGTGCCAAATCATTATCATCCACCTGATAAGACCGAGTATTGTCAATGATCAAATTTAAAGTTCTATAGCTTGCTTCTATTTCACGAAAACCGATTGTCTCTGTTTCTTCTGTATAACTCTGAATGTCAAAATCATATTCAGAAAAATCCTCATTGCCAGTGAACTCTATATTTCTGCCCTTACGAATTTGTTCATCATGACTACAGTAAGCCAATAATACGATGCCACACTTATTTTCCATACGAATACCTTTTATATCATCGGCATAGATAAATAAAATGCGATCATCATTAGCCACCCGGAACTTATATTTATCTGTCGTTCCTCGAATGCGCCGTGCATAAAATCCTTTGGGCATATTACTGATATTACCCCGTTCTTCTGTTAGTTTTTTCATATAATAAGGTAGCTTGCGGCGAACATGTTTAATTTTTTCTTGTGGTATACTATCCCAAAATTGTTGCAATATTAAATGCTTCATGTAAAGTGCTCCTTATTACCTGAGTTGATGAAAATTTCTATCTAGGATAATTTATCTATTATCCCATAGTTATAAGAAAAACGCTAGCACGTCCTATTTTCGCTATTGCAAGTATAAGGTCTCAATCACTATCAAGTAGGGGATTGCTTCTTCGTACCTCATCACAATGGCAGCTAAAATCGTATACTGATACGAAAAAAGGCTGACGCTTTGTCAGCCTTTCTTGAATATTTTACTTACTTGCTCGCTTCTCTTGCAAATACTGATCAATAGCCACTGCAGCTTTCTTACCTGCCCCCATGGCTAAGATAACGGTAGCAGCACCTGTGACGATATCACCACCAGCGAATACGCCTGGCTTGCTGGTCGCGCCAGTTTCAACATGAGCATTAATATTTCCTTTTTTGTTTGTTTCTAATCCTTTAGTCGTAGACTGTACCAATGGGTTAGGACCTTGGCCGATGGCGATGATTACAGTATCTACATCCAGTACAAATTCAGAATTAGGGACTTCGATAGGACGGCGACGACCTGAAGCATCTGGTTCGCCGAGCTCCATACGAACACATTGTAGACCAGTTACCCAGCCTTCTTTATTGCCAAGTACTGCTGTCGGTGCAGTCAATAGCTGAAAATCAATACCTTCTTCCTTGGCATGGTGAACTTCTTCCAGTCTGGCTGGTAATTCTTTTTCTGAGCGGCGATAGACGATGGATACATGCTCAGCTCCTAGGCGAAGTGCTGTTCTAGCACCATCCATTGCCACATTACCACCCCCGACTACAGCAACTCGCGTGCCTACATGAATGGGTGTACCGTTTTTGGGGAAACAATACGCCTTCATCAAGTTGCAGCGGGTCAAAAATTCATTGGCAGAATATACACCATTGAGATTTTCACCAGGTACATCCATGAAATAAGGCAGGCCGGCTCCTGTGCCAATAAATACGGCATCAAATCCTTCTTCTTCTAGCAGCTCATCCACTGTAAACGTGCTACCAATTACAGCATTAACAACAATATCTACACCAAGTTTGCGCAAATTATTAATTTCTGCCTGGACCACTTCATCTTTCGGTAAGCGGAATTCCGGAATACCATACATGAGTACTCCACCAGGCAAATGTAGGGCTTCAAACACCGTGACTTTATAGCCCATTTTTGCCAAATCACCAGCCGCACTCAGACCAGCTGGACCTGAACCGACAATAGCAACTTTCTGAGCATCAGCCGCATACTCAAGGGGATTTATTGTTTGACCTTTGCCTCGAGAAGTGTCTGCAACATAACGCTCTAAGCGTCCAATGGCAACAGCTTCACCCTTTTTTGCTAATACACAATGTTTTTCACATTGTTCTTCTTGTGGGCATACTCTGCCGCATACTGCTGGCAGACCATTTGCTTCTTTAATTTTATCGATGGAAGCATCTAAATCTCCTTCTTTGAGATGCTTAATGAAAGCAGGAATATCAATTTCTACTGGACATCCTTTTCGACAAGGAGCGGCTTTACACTGCAAGCAACGGGCTGCTTCGGCCTCCGCCAATTCAGCCGTATAACCAAGAGTAACCTCGGCAAAATTTTTAGCTCGTACCTTGGTATCTTGTTCAGGCATTGGGTGTTTTTTTAGTGAGAGTGACATTTACACCCTCCTTCCTGCTTACCAGCAATATGGTCGCTATGTTGTTTTTCATGAGGTTTATACATCCGCTGACGAGACATTAATACATTAAAATCTACTTTATGCCCATCGAATTCTGGTCCGTCAACACAGGCAAATTTATTTTCATTACCTACTGATACTCGGCAGCCACCACACATACCTGTGCCATCTACCATGATAGGATTAAGACTGACTACTGTAGGAACGCCATAAGGCCTTGTTGTTTCAGCCACAAATTTCATCATAATAACTGGCCCAATAGCCACAACGAGGCTGATCGTTTTATCAGAATCTAAGAGTTCCTTGAGGGGCTCCGTAACCAAGGCTTTTCGCCCCTTTGAGCCGTCGTCAGTGGTTATGATGAGTTCATCACTGACTGCCGCCATTTCTTGTTCATAAATCAATATATCTTCGCTACGCGCACCAATAATGGAAATGACTTCATTACCAGCTTCCTTCATGCCACGAGCAATCGGATAAACTGGCGCAATACCAATACCGCCGCCTACGCAAACAACTGTACCTAGTTTTTCAATATGGGTTGCTTTACCAAGAGGACCAACCAAATCTAATATAAAATCACCTTGATTTAAATGACCCAATTTCACAGTAGTAGCACCTACTTCTTGAAAAATAAGTGTAATACTGCCTTTTTCTCGATTAAAATCGGCTATGGTCAGCGGAATCCGCTCCCCATCTTCATCGATACGTAAAATAACAAATTGACCTGGTTTAGCTTTTCTAGCAATAAGCGGTGCCTCTACCTCAAAAAGTTGTACACTAGGCGCCAATTGCTGCTTAACAAGAATTTTATACACAAGAAGCCTCCTCTAAATAGAAATAGGCAAACAGACTTGAGCATATCTGCCTTTCCTGTAAGCTACAATAATACGAATAAGTATTGAGACAAATCCATAATTTTACTGTTTGTAACTATTTTAATTTTAATGAATTACTACCATAAGTCAATACTTTTAATATTAAAATATTAAAATAAGCCGCTAATTTTCCCCGTATTATCAATATCCATTCTTTCGGCGGCCGGACGTTTAGGAAGTCCAGGCATCGTCATGATATCACCAGCAAGAGCCACTAAGAATCCAGCACCTGCGGCTACCCGCACTTCACGCACAGTGATGGTAAAGCCTGTAGGACGTCCTAGTTTAGTCATATCATCACTAAGAGAATACTGGGTTTTCGCCATACAGATCGGCGTTTTATCAAAACCTTGGATTGTCAATTCCAGAATAGCCTTTTCAGCTTGGGGACTGTAGTTTACGCCCTCCGCGCCATAAATTTCCTTGGCAATCGCCAATATCTTATTTTTAATAGGCTCATTTTCATCATAAATATAGGTAAACTTACTAGGCTTGGCGCAAGCTGCCAACACTTTTTCTCCTAATTCAAGACCACCGCTGCCCCCTTTAGCCCACACCTCAGACAACGCTACCTCAGCACCAAGCTCAATACATTTATTCCGAACAAACTCAAGTTCTTTTGTCGTATCAGTAGGAAATGCATTAATAGCTACAACTGCTGGCAGACCAAATTTCTGCATATTTTCAATGTGTTTAGTCAAATTAGCAATGCCTTGTTCTAAAGCGTCCATATTTTCCCCTACTAAATCTGTCTTCGGTACGCCACCGTGCATTTTAAGGGCCCTGACAGTGGCAACAATGACAACAGCATCTGGTTTGATACCAGCGAAACGACATTTGATATCTAAAAACTTTTCAGCACCAAGGTCAGCGCCAAAACCTGCTTCAGTTACACAAATATCTGCCAGTTTTAAGGCAAATTTAGTAGCCATCACACTATTGCAGCCATGAGCAATATTAGCAAATGGCCCGCCGTGGACAAAGGCTGGCGTATTCTCTAATGTCTGCACTAAGTTTGGTTTTATAGCATCTTTAAATAGTAAGGCTAATGCCCCAGTTACCTTTAATTCATCAGCTGTAACAATTTTATTTTCATAGGTATAACCAATGATAATTTGGCCAATACGTGCTTTCATATCATCTAAATCCTTAGCCAAACATAAAATAGCCATCATTTCAGATGCCACTGTAATATCAAAACCGCTTTCACGAGGCACGCCATTTATTTTGCCACCAAGACCGCCAATGATAGACCTGAGTGCTCGATCATTGAGATCTACAACTCGCCGCCAAGTAATACGGCGAGGATCAATTCCAAGTTCATTACCTTGATGAATATGGTTATCAATAACTGCCGCTAGTAAATTGTGAGCCGTCGTTATGGCATGAAAATCTCCGGTAAAATGCAAATTAATATCTTCCATTGGTACTACCTGGGCATAGCCGCCGCCAGCAGCACCGCCTTTTATGCCAAAACAAGGGCCTAGGGATGGCTCACGCAGGGCAATGGCTACTTTTTTGCCCATTTGACGCAAGGCATCACCAAGGCCTACAGTGGTAGTCGTCTTCCCCTCCCCTGCAGGTGTAGGGTTTATAGCAGTAACTAATACCAGCTTACCATCAGAACGGGATTTTACGCTTTCCCATTTTTCAAGTGACAGCTTCCCCTTGTATTTGCCATAGAGCTCTAGGTCATCCTGGCTAATTTCAAGCTCTTTTGCAACTTCTGTCACATTTTTCATCATCGCTTCTTGTGCGATTTCAACATCACTTTTCATACTTCTCCCCCCTATAAATACAGCTAAAGTTATTACTTGAAGTAACATACTGCCTCGATATCTCTTATGCTGTTATATTACTTTATATTATGTTTTAACTTCACTGCTTTGATAGTATTACTGAGTAGCATAGCAATCGTCAAAAGCCCTACTCCACCAGGTACGGGCGTAATGGCACTTGCCACCTCTTTCACCTGCTCATAGTCAACATCACCAACTAATCTCTTATCAGCAATTCGATTAATACCTACATCGATTACTATTGCACCTGGCTTCACCATATCTTTGGTTATAAATTTAGGTTTACCAATAGCCACTACCAAAATATCGGCTTGCCTGGTTATACTGGGCAAATCAGCTGTCCTTGAATGACATATGGTTACTGTGGCATGGCGGGATAATAATAAATTGGCCATTGGCTTACCGACAATATTACTACGACCGACAATTACTGCATGCTTGCCGGCTATATCTATATTAGCAAGTTGTAACATTTTTACACAGCCATAAGGCGTGCACGGCACTAAATGTTCTTGTCCAATCGTCAATTTTCCAACATTGACAGGATGAAAACCATCCACATCTTTATCAGGATGAATAGCGTTTAAAAACTCTGTTTCATATTGCTTTAAATGATCAGGTAAGGGTAACTGTAATAGTATACCATCAATAGCAGCATTCCCATTGAGATCAATAATTTGTGCTAACAATTGCTCTTTGGTGATAGTTTCTATCATCTGCACCACTTCAGAATAAATGCCGACCTCCGCGCACGCCTTGTGTTTATTGGCTACATAAACTTTCGAAGCAGGATTTTCACCAACAATAATGACTACTAAACCTGGTGTAATGCCATGTATCTCTTTTAAAAATTCAACCTCTGTTTTGACATTTTCCTTAATTTGCGCGGCAAATACTTTGCCCTCTAAAATTCTTGCTAACATATGTAATACACTCCTGTACTGCATGTCCCCCTCTTGCGAGGGGGCTATTTATCCAGCTTTATGACATCATACTTATTACGGTAAAAATCAATAAAGCGATACTCACTAAACCATTACGCATGAAATAAGTTTGAGTTACTTGCCGAAAATCAGTTGGGCTGACAATAGAATGTTGATATACCAACACAATTGCCGCTAGTATCACTCCGCCATAATATACCCACTGCATATGCATAAGCTGTCCCACAACAAAAAAACCGATAATACTAATCGTGTGCATGACTTTGGCTATAGTAAGTGCTCTCGATAAACCAAACCGCACAGGCACCGAATGGAGTCCATTTTTTTTATCAAAGGCTACATCCTGGCAACCATAAATAATATCAAAACCGGCGATCCATACACCTACTGCTAGACCTAGCAAAGCAATGGATAATGTAATCTCGCCCCGAATGGCCATCCAAGCGCCAATAGGTGCAACAGACAAGGCTAATCCTAATACAAAATGGCAAGTCCAGGAAAATCTTTTCATATAAGGATATACAGCAAAGGGAATAACAGCTAAAGGCGCCAGTTTTAAACATACTGGATGTAAATGAGCTGCCGCCCAAAAAAATGCTACTAAACTAACTAATGTTAACACTACTACTTCCCACGTTTTAACTGCCCCTGTCACCATGGGACGATTGGCAAAGCGAGGTTGCAGACGATCATATTTTAAATCAATAAAATTATTTAATGCCATAGCCGCACTACGAGCACCCATCATAGCCAGTGTAATCCAAGCAAGATCTAATACCTTGGGTATACCACTCGCTGCCAATATTGCACCGATATACGCAAACGGCAGCGCAAATATCGCATGAGACAGGGCTATATTACTAATATGTGCTTTAAACTTACTCAATGCCCAGTTCCTTCCATTTCCTGTCAACCATTTTTTTGATGTCAGCTGACATTTCAATTTCATCTGGCCATTCACGAGTATAACCTTCTGCCGGCCAAGCTTTAGTGGCATCAATCCCCACTTTGGTTCCCCAGTTAGGCATTGGTGAAGAATGGTCAAGCACATCCAGCGGTCCATCTACCATCACAATATCCCGGCGGGCATCAATATTATTATACACTCGCCACCAGACTTCATTCATATCTTGAACATTAACATGCTCATCGACAACAATAATCATTTTCGTGAACATCATTTGCCCCATACCCCAAATGGCATGCATCACTTTCTTAGCTTGTTGCGGATATGTCTTTTTAATAGACACGACAACACAGTTATGAAATACACCTTCTAGTGGTAGATTTATATCCAAAACCTCTGGCAAACTCATTTGTAATACAGGTAAAAAAATACGTTCAGTGGCTTTGGCTAAGAAACAATCTTCCATGGGCGGTTTGCCAACAATGGTTGATGAATAAATAGGATTTTTGCGATGAGTAATACAAGTAATATGAAAAACTGGATAATCATCTGCCAAAGAATAGTATCCTGTATGATCACCAAATGGTCCTTCCCGCCGGAGCTCGTTCATCATAACATAGCCTTCTAATATAATTTCTGCATGGGCTGGCACTTCAATATCGACGGTTTCGCATTTTACAAGTTCTACAGATTTCTTACGTAAAAATCCTGCAAATACCATTTCATCAATATCTCTCGGCAATGGTGCAGTCGCAGCATAGGTAACCACAGGATCAGTTCCAATGGCAACAGCAACTTCTATTCGGTCTTTCCCCATCGCCTGATGTGCACGATAATTATCTGCCCCATTTTTATGAATATGCCAATGCATACCAGTCGTTTGTCCATCATATTTTTGTAAACGATACATACCTACATTCCGTTTGCCGTTTAATGGATTTTTCGTAAATACCAAAGGCAAAGTGATAAACTTACCAGCATCACCTGGCCAACATTGCAAAATGGGAAATTTATCCAAGGAGGGTTTATCTTTAATAATGACGTCTTTGCAGGGGGCATTTTTTACATACTTGGGGAAATTAACGGCCCGCTTAGCAGTCGGAATGATTTTAAGCAAATCTAATTTGTTTTGCATAGAAATATAAGGTATTGCGAATATTTCCTTTAATTCAGCAGCAATATCATCAATCTTGTCCACCCCAAAGGCCAATGCCATACGTTCCATACTGCCAAAGGCATTCATTAGTACAGGCATATCATACCCTTTTACATTTTCAAATAGCAAAGCCACATTCTTCTCACCAGACAGTTTGGATACCCTGTCAGTGATCTCCGTAATTTCCAGCTCACAGTCAACCTGTTCCTTGATCCGTTTTAACCAGCCCCGCCCTTCCAAGGCATAAATGAATTCACGTAAATCATTAAAAGCCACGTCTATACTTCCTTTCCCTAACTGACAGCACTAACATTATTTCTTTAATATATATTTTACAATAAATAAACTAATTTCATACATCATTATTATCGGTACGGCAATCATCGTCTGTGAAAAGACATCTGGCGTAGGGGATATGATAGCTCCTACCACAAAGGACAATACGAGTACATGTTTGCGCCTAGCAGTCAAAAACTCTGAACCAATAATTCCAAGCTTCACCAGTATTAAAATAACTAATGGAAGCTCAAATATAAAACCAAATGGCAGCAAAAAAGAAATGACAAAGGACAAATACTGCCCTAAAGATAACATCGGCTGAAGATCTTCTGTAGCAAAGCCCATAAAAAACTTAATACCTGCAGGCAATACCAATATATATGAAAAAATTAATCCAATAAAAAATAGTAGTACTGCTGATGGAATTAAAATAAGAGAGGCTAGACGCTCTTTATTACTAAGAGCAGGTACAACAAAGGCCCATGCCTGATATAATACGACAGGCAACGCCAACAAGAAACCCGCAAAAAAAGATACCTTTAAATAGGCAAAAAAGGCTTCTCCTGGACTCATATAATATAATTTGCCTGCAGGAGCAGTAATATAATGCACTAATTCAGCAGCATAAAAGTAACTGACAACACTTCCTACAGCCACAGCAACAAGTGCAATCATCAGCCGCTTCCTAAATTCTTGTAGATGATCAACTAAGGACATTTTATCTTCTAAGTTTTCAGTTTCTAAGGATTCCTCATCACTATCATGACTTGTTCTTTCAGACATTGAGTACTCCTCACTTCTTTTCTTCAGGCTTATTCTCAACTTTTATTGGCTCAACTTTTATTGGCTCATCTTTGACAGCCTCTGACGATGTTGCTCGTTTAAATTCTTGAATGCCTTTACCTAATGCTTTACCAACTTCAGGCAATTTTCCAGGGCCAAAGACTACAAGGGCAATCACTAGAACGAGTGCCAATTCAGGCATACTAAAATTAAACATGTAAAGAAAACCCCTTCCACATAAATTTATAGTTACATTATACATAAAAAACACCAATAAGAAAAGACTTGGCTTGTTTGCCAAGCCTTTTCTTATTCAGGCTAAGTTGTTCATTATAACTAGTTTAAGTTATGACTCTAATAGTTACGCAATCCAACAAAATCAGCAACTGCATTAAAGGCCTCTTTATGTTCAATGGCAACAGATTTAGGTATAATACTACGTGCTGTATTTAAATAATGCGCAACACGACTGTAACAATATTCTACCGCCTCAGTGTCATGTATAATCCTTAAGCCACGTTTAATTTTTTCTTCTGACATATTGGGGGTTTGTACTATTTCCCTAAGTTCAGCACTCTGAGGGCTATTTTTTAGTGCATATATAACTGGCAATGTCACAATACCTTGACGCAAGTCATTTCCAACAGGTTTACCAAGTTGTTCTGCGGAAGCAGTAATATCTAAAATATCATCTGTAATCTGGAACGCCATGCCGAGAGAATAACCATATTCACGAAAAGCTTGCACCTCATTACTAGGAAGCTGAGCCGCTAAAGCTCCAAGTTCACAACTTGCTGCAATAAAATCAGCAGTTTTTTGTGCAATCCGCCCCAAATAATCATTTTCCGCCTGGTCAGCATTAAAGGTGCTGCGATTCTGATTAATTTCACCTTCACACATAGAACAAATAACATCTGTTAACACTTTTAACATTTGGTTATTCGCTTTGTTCGCCACCAGGGAAAATGCTTTAGCAAATAAATAATCACCAATCAGCACTGAGGAATGATTACCCCAGCAGGAATTAGCAGTGGGCCTTCCCCGACGAATAGCAGAATTATCGATGACATCATCATGCACTAGTGTTGCCATATGTATTAATTCAATAGCTACTGCCATTGGCACTAATTTTTCAGTATCACACACTCTATTTTGAGCACACATAAAATATAAGGCTGGCCTTAGACGTTTGCCACCTGCTTCTACCAAATGCTTGCTCATATCTGTTATTAATTTTTCCGGAGAGTGTATTACAGAAAACAATTCAGTTTCTAATAGTATTAAATCACTTTTTACAATTTCAAACATTGATTTTTTATTCACTATTTTAATCACCTACATGTAAATTATCTTTCTATAATACACCATGATTCGGCTTTAAGTCTATTTCTTTTTCATTTTTCGACTTTAGCCCCAATTACGATATACTCATCACAACTTTATTCTCTTACTTACTATTTACCATTCACAATAATTTAATCCATTTTTCCAAGCTGCACTTTATTTAAATAATCAGGAACTATTTTTTTGTAATCGTACAGCACTATTTCTTCTAGTTCTATTAGAAAAATACTGGATGGAGATTGTTCTCCATCCAGTATTTACCAATCATTATTATAGGGTTATTTTTCAAGGAATCATCCACGACAAATAATACGCTTGTACATATGTCATGATTCCGACAATGACAGCTAAAATTAAAGAATGTTTAACTGCGAAGTTAAATAAATCCCCTTCTTTACCTACTAGGCCAGTAGCTGCAGTTGCTACCGCAATACTTTGAGGAGAAATCATTTTACCAGTAACACCGCCTGATGAGTTTGCTGCTACTGTCAGAATCGGATCAACGCCAACCTGTTCTGCGGTAACGGCTTGCAAGTTGCCAAACAAAGCGTTAGCCGAAGTATCTGAACCTGTTAGGAATACTCCTGTCCAGCCCAAGAACGCTGAGAAGAAGGGAAAGTAGTGACCTGTTCCTGCCAACATCAGGCCTAATGTTGAACTCATACCTGAATAGTTCATAATATAAGCGAGCCCTAGTACACAAGGAATTGTAATAAGAGGTTTTGTCAATTGTTTAAAGGTTTTTGCAAAAATTGAAATAAATCTGCCAGGACCAATGCCTAGTACGACTGCCGTTAAAATACTGGCAATAAACAAGGATGTACCGGCAGCGCTCAGCCAGTTGATCTTATAAAGGGCAGCCATCGCTGTTGGCACTTTAGCAATCGGCGCTACCTGCATAACCAGTTTATCTAGTCCTGGTACCAAGATTTTAATAGTAGCAGCATCCAACATTGCCGATATAGGCTTTAGCCCCCATAAAATAACCATTACTGTTAAAATAATGAAGGGCGACCATGCTTTGATTACTTTGCCAGCCGTTAAATTAGATTTGTCCACATTAATTGTGGGTGCTGGTTCATTAGGGAAACGCCAAATATTTTTCGGTCTCCATACTTGAAGAAATAGGTATAAGGAAACAATGGCTGCCAGTGAAGATAGAATATCTGGAAGCTCTGGTCCAATATAGTTAGAGGAAAACCATTGCAATATGGCAAAGGATGCACCAGTTACTATACAAGCAGGCAAAACTTCCATGGTAGCCTTCCATCCTGACATTAACATAATGAGCCAAATAGGGATGATAAACGATAAGAATGGCAATTGTCTGCCAACCATACCGCTGATTTTCATAACATCGATACCGGTAACTTGTCCAGCAACAATAATAGGAATACCGATACCACCGAAGGCTACTGGTGCAGTGTTAGCAATCAAACATAACCCTGCTGCGTATAAAGGATTAAAACCAAGACCTACCAACATACCTGCCGAAATGGCAACAGGAGTACCAAATCCTGCTGCGCCTTCCAAGAATGCACCAAAACCAAAAGCAATTAAAAGGGCTTGCAAACGGCGATCGTCAGTAATTGAGGCAATTGAATCTTTAACAATCTCAAATTGTCCTGTTTCTACTGTCAAATTATAAATAAAAATCGCCGTAACAACAATCCAAAATATTGGGAATATCCCATATAGAGCTCCCATAACAGTGGCGGTAAGGGCAATACTAACAGGCATTTTGTATACAAATATGGCTACTAATACTGCTGAAGTTACAGCGATCCCACCAGCAATTTGCCCAGGAGTACGGCGGATAGCCAACAGATAAAAAATTACTATAATAGGGATTGCAGCCAACAGTGCTGACAGAGCAAGGTTATTCATGGGATTATAGATTTGAGTCCATGTCATCTAAGTAACACCCCTTCTGATTTTTTACAGTAAATCACTGTGATAGTCGTTTACTATTCCTATATAGCTTTACCAAAAAAACAACCAATATGTACTTTTTTTATAAGAAAAATCCTATCCCGTACTATTTAACCCCAAAGACGAATCGGACAAAAAAATTCTGAGTAGAGATTAATCTCTACTCAGAATTTTTTGAAACCTATTTATCTTATTAATCTTTAGAACGTATCTTAAGGAATCATCCAAGTTAAATAATAAGCTTGTACATATGTCATGATACCAACAATGACAGCTAGAACCAGGGAATGTTTAACTGCAAAGTTAAACAAATCGCCTTCCTTACCTACCAAGTTAGTAGCTGCAGTAGCTACTGCAATACTTTGAGGAGAAATCATCTTACCAGTAACACCGCCTGATGAATTTGCTGCTACTGTGATGATAGGGTTAACACCAACTTGTTCTGCAGTAACGGCTTGTAAATTACCAAACAAAGCATTAGCTGAAGTATCTGAGCCTGTTAGGAATACTCCTGTCCAACCCAAGAATGCTGAGAAGAACGGGAAGTAGTGACCTGTTCCTGCCAACATAAGACCTAATGTTGAACTCATACCGGAGAAATTCATAATATAAGCCAATCCAAGTACACAAGGAATCGTAATTAGAGGTTTTATTAATTGTTTGAAGGTTTTTACAAAAACAGCAATAAATTTACTAGGACTAATACCAAGTACAGCAGCTGTCAAAATACTAGCAATAAACAAGGAAGTACCAGCAGCACTCAACCAATTGATCTTATAAAGTGCAGCCATCGCTGTTGGAACTTTAGCAATAGGTGCTACCTGCATAACCACTTTATCTAGTCCTGGTACTAATATCTTAATAGTAGCAGCATCTAACATTGCTACTACAGGTTTTAACCCCCACAAAATAACCATTACAGTCAAAATAATGAACGGGGACCATGCTTTAATTACCTTGCCAGTAGTTAAACGAGATTTGTCAACTTTAAGTGTCGCAGCTGGCTCATTAGGGAAACGCCAAGTGGTTTTCGGTTTCCATACTTTGAGGAATAAAGTTAACGAAATAATCGCTGCCAATGAAGATAAAATATCTGGAAGCTCTGGTCCAATATAATTGGAGGAAAACCATTGCAATATTGCAAAAGCCGCACCTGTTACTAAACAAGCAGGCAAAACTTCCTTCGTAGCCTTCCAGCCTGACATTAACATAATTAGCCAGATAGGAATAACTAAAGACAAGAATGGTAATTGTCTACCAACCATGGCACTAATTTTCATCGTGTCGATACCAGTAACCTGTCCAGCAACAATAATAGGAATACCAATACCACCAAATGCTACTGGAGCCGTATTAGCAATCAAGCAAAGACCAGCTGCATAGAGAGGATTAAAACCGAGGCCTACCAACATACCTGCGGAGATAGCAACAGGAGTACCGAAGCCTGCCGCACCTTCCAAAAATGCACCAAAGCCAAAAGCAATTAAAAGTGCTTGCAAACGGCGGTCATCTGTAATGGAGGCAATTGAATCTTTAACAATTTCAAATTGGCCTGTTTCTACTGTCAAATTGTAAATAAAAATTGCAGTGACAACAATCCAGAAGATAGGAAATATTCCATAAGCAGCACCCATACCAGTAGCTTTAAGGGCAATTTCAACTGGCATTTTGTAAACAAAAATTGCAACTGCTACTGCTGAAGTTACAGCGATAGCACCAGCGATTTGTCCTGGAGTACGGCGGATAGCCAACAAATAAAAAATTACGATAATAGGGATTGCAGCGAATAATGATGATAGAGCAAGATTATTCATTGGATCATAGATTTGAGTCCATGTCATGTGATTAAAACACCCCTTCTTATTTATAGCAAAACACAACTAACTGCATATGGTGGTATCTTTCTAATTTAGCTTTCTAGGTCAATATCACCTCACCTTTGCGTACATATTTTCACTAATAAAGCCAAATAAAAATTGTTTTATGTAGTACTTCAAATAAATAGGGTTTATAAAACAATTTATCTGCTAACAACATGAATGCTGTTAGATAATAACAGGCCTAAAATTATTGCAGCCTATTATTATACTCTCTTATTTTCTTTTTCGACATTCAACTACAAAATTCCTCTTTATTCGCTATTATTTTTATTTTCAAACAATAAAATAGTTGCACACGTAATATTGATGGTGTGCAACTATTTTCTAAATATTTAGTTATTATTTTCTTTAAAGTACTGCATACTATTTTTTTTCCATTCTTTGGTGCTAAATAGCATAATATAGTCCGTTAATCCAGCCTGGTTAGCCAATTCGCGAGCTATATTACTGCATCGTTCACGGGTATTGGCATGTAGCATAGTATAAAAATTATAAGGCCATCCTGGTTGAGTAACCCTAGCATAACAATGGGTCACAACAGCAACCTTTGCAAACATTTCTCCTACCTCTTGAATCCGTTCATCAGGTACAATCCATGCGCACAAAGCATTAGCAGAGTAGCCAACTTCACGATGTCTAAGGACAGCCCCCATTTTGCGAATCTTCCCAGACTGACTGTATTTTTTCAAGCGGCTCAAAAGTTCATCTTCACTTATGCCTAGCTTGTCTGCAATGATACGGTATGGCTCAGGGACTAGTGGAAACTCCTCTTGCATAATAGCAATAATATTTTTATCTAACTCGTCTAGCATATGTCACCTCCACTCATTCTTTGTCAATAAAAGGATGTTATCGTTTCACGCTAACTACGCGAATCACTTAAATATTCTTGTTCACTATCGTTCACGAATATTTGGTTCTCTGCTTATAAGGTAAACTGTACACTCACCTTAAACTTCTGCGTAGCTGGTAGATTTATCAACCTTACAACACCACTAAGATTGCTAATCTTCCCTAGAACATCAGTCTGCGCTTCAATATTATGGCTAAAAAGAGTGAACCATATATTGAAAATTCCATCACGTTCATAATTATGGGTAACACCATATTCTGAATTAATCACTGCAGCAACTTGTGGGATATAATATGGCTCAACTTCAAGAGCCACCAATGTTGCAATATATCCCAATTTGCTTGAATCAAAAAACGGACCGATACGTCTGATAAACCCTTGTTCTTTTAAAAATTTCAGCCGTTCAATCACAATAGACTCCTCTGTTCCTAAGCGGGCGGCAAGAACTGCAAAAGGGCGACTTTCAAAGGGTAAATCAGTCTGTATGATATTTAATAGTCTTTTGTCAAATGCAGTAAGCATATACAACTCCTTTATCATTTTTTATTTACTAATTTATCGCGCAGTCAGGATGCTATTAAATATTAGATCTAACAGCGTTATTGATAGATAACATCCTGCAACAGTTCCGTCTATAATGGTCAAAAAAGAGAACAGCCTATGCTGTCCTCTTGGGGAATTATAATTTATTTTAACAGAATTTGTCCTATTACGTCAAGCAGCTCGTTCCGACCTAAACCCTTTTCTGATGAATAAGCAATTATATCATCATTTTTCATGCCAAGGCCTTTACGAATAGCATTCACATTTTTGTTCACATTCATGCGGGTAAGTTTATCAGCCTTAGTAGCAATAACCTGCACAGGTATATCATTTTCAATCAACCATCGATAAGTAGTGATATCACTGTCCATGGGATCATGCCGAATATCAATTAACTGACAAGCAAGTTGCAGCCGCGGGGACTTCAATAAATATTCTTCAATAAATTTAGCCCACTGACGCCGATGGGTCTTTCCAGTACGAGCATAACCATATCCGGGTAAGTCAACTAAAAAGAACTCCCTCCGATCTTCTTCATTCATCTTAGCCACAAGCTTATAAAAGTTAAGTGTTTGGGTTTTTCCTGGGCTACCACTAGTACGAGCTAACCCATTACGACGACATAATGAATTAATAAGTGAAGATTTTCCTACATTCGAGCGCCCCATAAATGCCACTTCATGTAGCTCACCTTCTGGATACTGATCAATACGTACTGCAGAAGCTACATATTGTCCACTGGTAATATTAATAGTAACGTTTTCATCATTCATTTTTTTTCACCAATGCTTTTTCAAGCACCTCATCCATATGTTCCACTAAAATAAATTCAAGATTTCTTCTCACATTTCCAGGAATCTCATCAATATCCCTTTGATTCTCTTTTGGCATAATTATTGTTTTAATACCAACACGATGAGCGGCCAGTACTTTTTCTTTTATACCGCCGACAGGCAATACCCGCCCTCGCAAGGTAATCTCACCAGTCATGGCAACATCACTTCTGACTGGCCTGCCAGTCAATGCTGATACTACTGCTGTTGACATGGAAATACCTGCTGATGGGCCATCTTTAGGAATAGCACCTTCAGGTAAATGGATGTGAATATCCGTCTTTTCTTGAAATTCTCCATCAATCCCTAGTTCCTCGACCCGCGTACGAATATAGCTAAAACCAGCCTGAGCTGATTCACGCATGACCTCACCTAGTTGACCAGTCAGTATTAGCTTTCCTTTGCCTTTCATTACAGAAACCTCAATCGGTAGTACATCTCCACCAACTTCAGTCCATGCAAGTCCAGTACTTACCCCTATCTGAGGTTGCTTTTCTGCTTGTGTATGGCGGTATTTAGGCGCCCCTAAGAAAGTATGTAAATTCTGAGCAGTAACTTTTACACTAGTACGTTTATTCTGTGCGATCTGACGAGCTACTTTACGACATAATGTGGCAATGTTACGCTCTAAATTGCGCACTCCGGCTTCACGAGTATAAGCACTTATTATTGTTTTCAAGATGCCTTCAGAAAATACAATCTGTTTTTCGCTGAGTCCATGATCACGAACTTGCTTGGTGATCAGATAACGTTTGGCGATCTGCACCTTTTCTTCTTCAGTATACCCAGGGATCTGTATAATCTCAATTCGGTCCAAAAGGGGGCGAGGAATATTATGCATTACATTCGCAGTAATCACCCACAAGACACGGGAAAGGTCAAAAGGCACTTCCACATAATGATCACTAAAGGTATTATTCTGTTCAGGATCAAGCACTTCTAAGAGAGCTGCAGATGGATCACCTCTAAAATCAGCGCTCATTTTGTCAATTTCATCAAGTAGAAATATTGGATTTTTAGAACCAGCTGTGCGTATGCCCTGAATAATACGTCCTGGCATTGCTCCCACATAAGTGCGACGATGACCGCGTATTTCAGCCTCATCCCGCACGCCACCTAAGGACACTCTAACAAACTTTCTATCCATTGCTTTAGCGATAGAGCGAGCTAGAGAAGTTTTACCTACGCCAGGCGGTCCAACTAAACATAAAATAGGTCCCTTCATGGTTTCAGTTAATTTTCGGATCGATAAATACTCTAAAATACGTTCTTTAACTTTTTCCAATCCATAATGATCTTCATCTAAGGTTTTTTCAGCCATATCAATATCCAGCATGTCAACAGTTTCCGTGCTCCAAGGCAAAGCTAATAAGCAATCAAGATAAGTACGAATCACGGCACTCTCAGCCACCATTGGTGGCATTTTCCCTAAACGGTCAATTTCTTTATTTATTCTTTCTAACACTTCTTTAGGAAAATCTTGTTCATTTAGTTTCTCTCGATACTCATCGATTTCAGCGGTTCGATCATCTTTTTCACCTAGCTCTTTTTGAATGGCTTTAAGTTGTTCCCGCAAATAATATTCTTTTTGGGTTTTTTCCATTTGCTTACGTACACGAACATTAATTTTCTTTTCTAATTCGAGAATTTCCATTTCCCGACCTAAGATTTCGCATAATTTTTCCAAACGCTCTTTAACATCTATTCCATTAAGTAAGGCCTGCTTATCTTCAATTTTAAGGGCTAAATGACTAGCAATAAGATCTGTTAATCGTCCTGGTTCTTCTACAACAACCACTGACACCAGGGTCTCTGGCGGTATCTTTTTGCTGAATTTTACCCACTGTTCAAACTGATGAATAGCAGTACGTGTCAATGCCTCAATCTCCGCAGTTTTATCTTCTGGTTCATCAAACTCATTTATTTCAACCTGGTAATAGGATTCCAAGTCTTTATAATTTACAATTTCAGCACGGTGTAATCCTTCCACCAGCACCCTAATTGTACCACCTGGCAGTTTTAATAATTGTTTAATTTCAGCCACTGTACCAATATTAAAAATATCTTCCGGAGTAGGCATATCATTCTGTGCATCTTTTTGTGCAGCTAGCATGATTAAACGGTCATGCACCATTGCTTCTTCCAATGCGCTGATAGATTTTTCCCGACCCACATCAAGATGAATGATCATATATGGGAAAACTAAAACGCCTCTAAGGGGCAGTAGTGGTATTATTCTTGTTTTATTTACCATAAAAGAAACCTCCTCTAAATTGTCTTTAGCTTGTTACTATTATTTTCATCTTCATTACTTATAAATATTCTTATTAATAGCCTAAAAATCCTTTTTAATTTACAAATAAAAACATAATCAACAGTATTTAAAAACAAATGATAAATCATTGATATTTATTATATAATAAGTAGCCCTCCAGAGAGAGGGCTATCTTAATTCTTATATAATACGCTTTCAGAGGATTTTTGTCCAACTAAAACCTAACTTTGCAAACCCGCAGCGGCCAAGATTTCAGGTTTAGACAATCCAAATTCCATATGGATAGTATCACCCGATTTAATCAAAGTATGTTTTAACGCTTCCTCTATTGTTTCTATTCCAATAACCTGGATCGCAAGGTCACTATACATTTCCTGCCAGTTTTCTTTCGGGATGAGCACACGCCGAGCTCCAGCCTGCTCTGCTGCATATATTTTAGCACTGACCCCACCAACAGGTTTAACAAAACCACGAATAGAAAGCTCACCAGTCATCGCTACAGTATTATCAACCGGAATGCCATGAATAGCTGAATAAATAGCGACTGCCATTGTGACACCTGCCGAAGGGCCGTCTATAGGGCCACCACCTGGAAAATTGACATGAATATCATATGAATTAAGCTCTACTGCATAGCGATTGGAAAGTACAGTTAAAACATTTTCTAAGGAACTTTTAGCCATACTTTTCCGCTTTATTGTACGACCTGGTGCAGCCAGTTCTTCTTCATCCACAACACCTGTTATAATCAACTTACCTGTACCACAAACAGCGGTAACTTCTATCTCTGTAATGGCGCCAATATTAGCACCATGTACTGCCAGCCCATTTGCAAACCCTACCTGTGGCTTATCAGGTACTTTCTTATCTTGTCGGGGGCTGTATTGACCAAAATTAATAACCCACTCAACATCAGCACATGATATTGCCTTTCGATGGTCATTTACCGCAACACCAGCAGCGATCTGTATAATATTCACAACATCCCGGCCGTTGGTAGAATAATGTTTAATTACATCAACCGCTTTATCTGAAATTCCGAAATTAACTTTCTTAGCAGCATTATATGCTATTCTGCTAACCTCGTCAGACAATAGCGGACGAAAAAATATCTCCACACAGCGAGAGCGAATAGCAGGCGGGATATCTTGGGGCATACGGGTAGTTGCCCCAATTAAACGGAAATCAGCCGGCAAGCCATTTTGGAAAATATCATGAATATGGGTTGGAATATTAGTATCTTCACTATTGTAATATGAACTTTCGAAGAATACTTTACGATCCTCCAATACTTTTAATAACTTATTCATTTGTGTATTATGTAACTCACCAATCTCATCAATAAACAATACTCCACCATGGGCTTTTGTGACCGCCCCAGCTTTGGGCTGAGGAATTCCAGCTACCCCTAAAGGACCGGCACCTTGATAAATGGGATCATGTACTGTACCGATTAACGGATCCGCAATACCACGTTCATCAAAACGAGAGGTCGTAGCATCCATCTCAATAAATTTGGAATTGGATCTAAAGGGTGATAAAGGATTACGTTTAGCCTCCTCTAGTATAAGTCTGGCTGCTGCCGTCTTGCCAACCCCGGGTGGCCCATAAACTAATACATGCTGTGGATTAGGACCACATAGAGCAGCCCTGAGAGCCTTGAGACCATCTTCCTGACCAACAATCTCAGCAAATGTAGTTGGTCTGGTCTTTTCTGACAGTGGCTCAGTCAAAGATATTTCCCGCATTTTATGCAATTTGTCTATTTCTTTTCTAGACTCACGTTCTACAGCCCCACGATTACCTTGTTGTGATCTTAGCAAATTCCAAAAATACATCCCAATGACAATAACAAAAAAGAATTGTACTACACTAACAATATTTACAGCATAATCCATTAGCTACAAATCCTCCTTCCAAAGCAATCACTATTATAAATTTAGTATTGTCCGACAGCTTGATTTTATCCTGTCAAAAAATACTTAACTCTAAAAGGAGGAAATTAAAAACGTAGAAAAGGCCTAAACCTTTCCTACGTTTATTTACTTATGCTGATTCTTCTTTTTTCTTAGCTTTGCGATCAACAGTAACCAAAATCGGCTCTTCTTTATTCAAGACTGCTTCTTTGGTCACAGTACATTTGGTCACATCAGTACGAGATGGCACTTCGTACATCACATTGCACATAATACCCTCAATGATAGCTCGAAGGCCCCGTGCGCCAGTATTACGTTTCAGAGCTTCTTTGGCAATAGCATCCAAAGCATCTTCTTTGAACTCCAACTGTACATTATCAATTTCCAGGAACTTTTGATATTGTTTGATCAGAGCATTTTTAGGTTCTAACAATATGCGAACAAGGGCCGCTTCATCCAAAGCATCCAGTGTCACAACTACTGGTAAACGACCAACAAATTCAGGAATAAGACCAAACTTTAAAAGGTCTTCCGGTAAAATTTGTCTTAAAAGTTCACCGATTTGCTTTTTTTCCTTACTCCGTACCTCAGCACCAAAACCCATATTTTTATTACCTGTCCGGGCACTAATCAGTTTATCAATACCATCAAAAGCGCCACCACAAATAAATAAAATATTAGTAGTATCAATTTGAATAAACTCCTGATGAGGATGCTTGCGCCCTCCCTGAGGTGGCACACTAGCTACCGTGCCTTCAAGAATTTTAAGGAGTGCCTGCTGCACGCCTTCCCCTGATACATCACGGGTAATTGATGGATTTTCCGATTTACGGGCAATTTTATCAATCTCATCAATATACACAATGCCTTTTTCGGCTCTCTCTACATCATAGTCAGCAGCCTGGATGAGTTTTAGGAGAATATTCTCCACATCTTCACCAACATAACCTGCTTCAGTAAGTGATGTCGCATCAGCAATAGCAAAAGGTACATTGAGTAATTTAGCCAAGGTCTGGGCAAGTAAAGTTTTACCGCTACCAGTTGGACCAAGCATTACGATATTAGACTTTTGCAGTTCAACATCATCTGTCTTACTAGCAAAGTTAACTCGCTTGTAATGGTTATACACCGCCACTGCCATGGTCTTTTTTGCAATATCTTGGCCAATAACGTATTGATCAAGAATGTCTTTTATTTCTTTAGGTTTAGGAACATCACGGAGTTCAACATTTATGTCCTCACTGAGTTCCTCCTCAATAATCTCATTGCATAGTTCAATACACTCATCACAAATGTATACACCAGGACCAGCTACTAATTTTTTGACCTGTTCTTGTAACTTACCGCAAAAAGAGCATTTGAGCTGACCCTTGTCATCCCCAAATTTTAACATACTATCACCTCTCTATTTGGGACTTTCCGCAAGCCTTTGTCCACGGACAACCACAGAATCAATAAGACCGTATTCTTTAGCCTGCTCGGCAGACATAAAGAAATCCCGTTCAGTATCGTGCTCAATTTTTTCTTGAGACTGCCCCGTATGGCTTGCAAGAATTCCATTAAGGAGTTCTCGCAGCCTTAATATTTCCTTAGCATGAATTTCAATATCAGTAGCCTGCCCTTGGGTCCCTCCCAGAGGCTGATGAATCATAATACGAGCAAAAGGAAGTGCATACCGTTTGTCTTTTGCCCCTGCGGATAGTAAAAACGCTGCCGCACTAGCCGCTGAACCCATGCAAATAGTGGACACATCGGGTTTAATATATTGCATGGTGTCATAAATAGCTAACGCTGCTGTCACTACACCACCTGGGCTGTTAATATACATATGAATATCCTTATCCGGATCTTCAGATTCCAAAAACAATAGTTGAGCAATGACCAAATTTGCCACATTATCATCAATAGGACCGCCAAGAAATATAATCCGATCTTTAAGAAGTCTGGAAAATATATCATAGGATCGTTCCCCACGACTCGTTTGCTCCACTACTATTGGTACAAAGTTCATCTAATAACACCTCTATTGGTTTATTACTCTTTTTCTACGCTGTCAATAATAAGCTCGGCTGCTTTTTTGCGCAGTATGGAATCAACCACGAAAGACATTTTACCTTGTTCATTAATAATTGCTTTAACATCTGCTAATTCTGCGCCATATCCTTTAGCAATAACCCCAATTTCAGCATCAATTTCTTCAATGCTTACTTCTAAAGCTTCGGCTCTTACGATTGCTTCCATTAGCATATCGGTCTTAACACCCACTAGTGCTGAGGCATGATAATTTTGGCGGAGTGCGTTCATATCAGAATTCATATATTTCATGTAATCTTCAAGCTTCATGCCACGGCTTTCCAAGTTAGCTTTTAAATCTTCAATCATCTTGGAAATACGGTCTTGAACCATAACTTCAGGAATATCAACAACTGCATTTTCAACAGCCTGTTTTATCGCTTCATTGCGGAACTCATGTGTAGCTTTTTCAGCAGCAGTCACTTCCAATTTATTCTTAATGTCAGCTTTTAATTCCTCTACAGTGTTAAATTCACTTACATCTTTAACAAACTCATCATCTAATTCTGGTAATTCTTGGCGCTTCACATCATTAACTGTTACTTTAAATACAGAGTCCTTTCCTGCTAAATCAGCGGCATGATACTCTGTTGGGAATGTTACATTAACATCCACTGTTTCGCCTGCTTTTACACCAATCAGTTGTTCTTCAAAACCTGGGATAAAGGTATTAGAGCCAATTTGTAGTGGATGCCCTTTACCTTCACCACCAGGGAATGCAACGCCATCTACAAAACCTTCAAAATCAATAATTGCAAAGTCTCCATTTTCAATAGCTACCCCTTCAGATACTACCATTTTCCCATGTTTTTGACGCATACTGTCAATTTGAGCATTTATTTGTTCTTCAGTAACTTCTACAGCTTTCTCAGCCACCTTCAGCCCCTTGTATTGCCCCAAAGTGATTTCTGGTTTAGCTACTACAGTAGCCTTAAATACTAAGTCCTTATCTTCAGCCAAAGTAACTACATCAATTTCAGGACGACTTACTGGCTCAATATTATTTTCTTCAAGAGCTGCTCCATAAGCAGGGCTAGCCAAAATTTCAAAGGCTTCATCTAAGATAGCATCTTTACCGATATGTCGTTCTAAAATATTGCGCGGTGTTTTCCCCTTACGGAAACCAGGAATATTTACTTTACCCGCTAACTTACGATATGCTTTCTCAACTGCTTTTGCTACTTCAGCTTGTGGTACCTCAATTTCAAATACTACTTTATTATTGTCTATTTTTTCCATTGTTGCTTTCATTATATTATATCCTCCCTATGTAATTAGTTGGCGCGATGATCTATACCGCCAAAAAAATATTATTACCATAAACAATATATTTTATATATTGTTTTCTATTTATTCCCTTAAATTAGGCAATAAATACCCAAGTTTTATAAGACCATAGCCCATATGATACCATAAGTATCTACCAAAAACAAGACATATGCAAAAAACCCAGCAATAAATGCCGAGTTCGATATACTTCATGGAGCAGAAAACGAGATTCAAACTCTAGGCCCTCGCCTTGGCAAGGCGATCCCCTACCGCTGATCCACTTCCGCATTTTAAAAAATATCAATTAATGATAGTAACATAAATAAGTATATCTATCTATATTTTATTTGTCAACAAATCTTCGGATTTTTATTATTCAAAATGCACACAAAGTTAACACAATTGCATATTATGTACTAAATCAACATAAAAGGAGGCTGGAACGTTGTATTATCGCCTTCAAGATTATTGCAGACTGGTGAAAGGTGCTAACAGGGCTGCAATCTATGACTTTAAAACAGGCAAAGTACATTCTATTAATCAAGACGCAGCCCAAATGCTCAGTGCCTGTCAGGATCATATGATCGAGGACTTATGGGATATAAACTCTGCAGATAATGTCCATTATATGGATTTTCTAAACAAACTATCTGATAAAGATTTAGGAAGTTTCCATGACTGTAAACCCACTTCAGCATTTGAGTTACCTTTGCCAATTTCACCTATTAAACTTGATTTTATGTGGTTCGAATTAACTTCTACCTGCAATAGTAAATGCTTACATTGTTACGCTGAATGTGGACCATCTTCTGAAGTTCCGAGGCAAGTGCCTCACCATCGTTGGCTATCACTGATTGAGGAAGGCAAAAAGGCAGGTGCCACTGCCCTTCAGCTTATTGGTGGGGAACCACTACTTTATCCAGCATGGCGTGAACTTGTCATAAAGGCTTACCACCTCGGCTATGAATTTATTGAAATTTTTACCAATGGAACTCTAGTTGATGATGAATGTGTAGATTTCTTTAAGCAATACAATGTAAGTATAGCCACCACTATTTATGCCGATAATGCTGAAACACATGACAAAATAACACTGCAGCCAAATAGTTTTAATAAGACCATGACCGCAATCAGAAAGATTATGGATGCCAACATTCCCCTTCGCATTGCTTCCATTATTATGAAAGACAATGAGCACGAAGTGGAGAACATTTTGAAATTGTATAAAGAACTGGGTATGGAAGGCGTTTATCCTGATGTTGTCCGCCCTACTGGCAGAGGTGATGACCTGCATTTGCTGCCAATCAACTACCGGAAACCTCCCATTAAACCGCCGTTTTATACTGATGAAGACTCCTTTAATGATGCACATCACTGCCACAGTTGCCTTGCTGGGAAAATTGCTGTTACAACAACAGGAGATATCATTCCCTGCATCTTTGCCCGTAATCAGGTCTGCGGAAACATATTGAGTCATTCACTTGCCGAAATACTTAGCGGGCAGCCTCTAACACAGTGCTGGCATACCACCAAAGACTGTATCAATAAATGTAAAGATTGCGAATACCGCTATGCTTGCCCCGACTGTCGGCCACTCGCTCAGGGCAATGACCCCGAGAAGCTTTGGCTGGCAGATCCTCAAAATTGTTCTTATAACCCTTATACAGGTAAATGGGAACAGAACCCTGAGCCTGATCATTCTTAATTTAAAAGGAGGATACTAAAATGGATTACGACGATTATGACCAAAGACCTAAATGGGATCGCCCAGAAATAGATGACTGGGATGATGATGATGATGACTTTTCTCGGGAATATATGAATGATGTTATGGCTTGTACACCAAACACCCCTTGTTTCCCTCATACTACTTGCTTCCCTCGTCAGAATTGCTTCCCTCGTCAAACTTGCTTCCCTCGTCAAACTTGCTTCCCTCGTCAAACTTGCTTCCCTCGTCAAACTTGCTTCCCTCGTCAAACTTGCTTCCCTCGTCAAACTTGCTGGCCTCGTCAACAATGCTGGCCTCGCCAACAATGTTGGCCCCGTCAACAATGCTGGCCTCGTCGTTAATAAACTTCCTTTCATTAAAGTTACCCTAAAAGACATTTTATTCGGCACTGGGCATATCCCAGTGTCGAATTTTTATGGAATGTTTTAAAATTCTACTTTAATCTGACTGTAAAGATTGTGTAAATATTGTCCAATCGCTCTTCCCTTTTACTATAAGTATTGTATAATTAATCTCATTCCAAATTACAGCTTCTATATAATGGTGCACTACCAAATTAACGCCTTATTCTATAATTGAAATATTTTCATTTTAAAATACACATAATAACATTGGAGGTAGATCACTTATGATGAAATTAGCCCGTCGCATACTGATCGGCAGACCATTACATAATCAAGAAATGAGCCACGAAAAGCTTCCCAAATGGAAAGCTTTATCAATTTTTTCTTCAGATGCCCTATCATCTGTGGCTTATGGCCCTGAGGAAATCATGATCATGCTGACACTTCCAGGAATTATAGCTTACGGTTATTTGGCACCAATCGCCTTGGCAATCTTAGCCTTACTCGCCATTGTCACTTTTTCCTATGTACAAGTAGCCAAAATCAATCCCGGGGGGGGCGGCTCCTATTCTGTTGCGATAAATAATCTTGGAGAAATGCCGGCTCTGATAGCCGCGGCTGCCTTATTTGCTGATTATACCCTTACAGTGGCCGTAAGTGTTTGTGCTGGTACGGCTGCCCTCATATCAGCTTTTCCTCTACTCGCAGCACACGAAGTATCGATTGATTTAGCCGTCTTATTTGGTATTTTAATGTTAGTAAATCTACGAGGAGTCAAAGAAGCCTCTACTGCTTTTGTATATCCAACCTATGCTTTTATTTTTGGTATCGTCACATTGATTTCCACTGGAATATACCAAGCTTTAACTGGACAGACACCGATTATACCTCCTGAATCACTGGCCAAACAATTTGATTGGACAATGCTCGTGCTACTTTTACGTGCATTTGCTAATGGCTGTAGCTCCATGACCGGGGTAGAAGCCCTTTCTAATGGTGTGCCTATGTTCCGTTCACCTGAAGTACGTAATGTAACAATAACTACATATTGGATGTCAGGGATACTAGGGTTTATGCTTATGGGTATTTCCTTCTTACTGATGCATTTTCATATTTTACAGATAGAAGGCGTAACTGCCTTGTCGCAAATAGCTGAACTGGCCTTTGGGCGGGGATGGTTCTATTATTACATCCAAATCACGACAATGATAGTATTGTACTTAGCTGCTAATACCTCGTTTAACGGTCTGCCTTCTCTATTATCTCTTCTGGCTAAAGACGGCTATATGCCTCGTTATCTAGGTATCAGAGGTGAGCGATTGAGCTTTTCCAATGGCATTATACTGCTCAGCGCTATAGCAGGTCTGTTAATTTTTATTTATCAAGGAAATACTGAGCATTTAATTTCACTATATGCCATTGGCGTTTTTTTATCATTCACCATTGCTCAAACAGGTATGGTCATCCATTGGCGTCGGGAAAGAAGCCCTGGCTGGGTTATACGTGCTGCCACAAACGCAGTAGGTGCCGTTGTTACCGGAATTATCGTGCTCATTATCGGAATTACCAAATTTTCTCACGGCGCTTGGGCTGTAATTATATTTATCCCATTTATGATTTTTATTTTCAAAAAAATTCGTTCTCACTATAATGATATGTCTGAGCAATTACACCTACCGTTAGAAGATTTTGACCCCACAACTGCTACTAATCTTAAAGCAGGTAGAAACGTGGTCATTGTGCCTGTTGCCACTCCCACTAACATCGTAGCACAAACCCTTAAATACGCCAAAAGCATCAGTAAAGATGTTGTTGCCCTACATATTGCTATTGATGAAGCAAGCGGTCTAAAAGTAGAAGAAAAATGGAATAACTGGAATCCAGGTGTTAAGCTAGTAACCATTTACTCTCCTTATCGTTTAGTCATTCAACCAATGCTCAATTACATCACTCAGTTAGAACGACAAATGAAACCAGAAGATTATATTACAATCTTAATCCCTGAATTCCAAACAAAAAAGTGGTGGCATCGTCTGCTTCACAACCAAACAGGTTGGGTGCTCCGTACTTTACTCATTTTAAGAGAAAATGTAATTGTAACTACCGTCCCCTTCCACTTGAAGAAATAAAGAATTACTCGCTTTACACCTAATGACAAAAGACGACGATCATCTTTATGGTCGTCGTTTTTTGTCATTTCACCCCTATATTCCCAATGACAGCTAAAAGCTTAGAAATTTTAATACGATAAAAAAGCTTTCAGATAAATCTCTGAAAGCTTGGAGTTTAATGTGGTGCGGGAAAGAGGACTTGAACCTCCACACCTTGCGGCGCCAGATCCTAAGTCTGGTGCGTCTGCCATTCCGCCATTCCCGCATATGAAAATAAATGGTGGCTCACCCGCGGCTCGAACGCGGGACACCCTGATTAAAAGTCAGGTGCTCTACCAACTGAGCTAGTGAACCATATGGCAGGGGTAGCTGGACTCGAACCAACGCATACGGGAGTCAAAGTCCCGTGCCTTACCAACTTGGCTATACCCCTGTGTTTATGTTGCTAGTTTCTTACAAAATGGGGTGGCTGAAGGGGATCGAACCCTCGAATAACGGAACCACAATCCGCCGTGTTGACCGCTTCACCACAGCCACCAAGTTTTTACTCAACATTCCCTAGCGACAAGATTTATTGTATCACATTGCTTTTATCATGTCAAGTTTTTTTCAACTAGCAATCTTATATATTTTCGCTTTCTACAAGCAATTTAACCACTTGCTTCAGCGACTTTATTAGTATATCAAATTGACGATAGCTAAACAATCTTAATAATTAGCCGTAATAGGAGTATACCTGTTATTATGTCAATCTCTCTTATTAATTCTCACTCATTCACCTATTTACTAATATCTAAACATTTTTAAGGTAAACACGAGACAAGACTTGGCGTAAGCCAAGTCCACTCTTATACTTTAAACTTACTCACAACTTCTTGCAGTTGGCTAGCCATTGTTGCCAAACTCGAAACTGCTGTAACAATTTCTTGTACTGAGGCATTTTGTTCTTCGCTGGCCGCCGCAACTTCTTGGGAACTGCTGGAATTCATTCTGGCAGAATCAGCAATACTATTTACCGCCCGTTCAACCTGAATGCTTCCGCCTTGTTGTTTGTCTACCAAAACAACAATGTTTTCCACTTGCCGCCTCATATTCTTTACATCTGAATAGATCCCCTCAAAAGCCACCTTAGAAGCCGCAACCACTCGTACGCCTTCAGTTACCTCTTTGCTACTCTTATCCATAGCCTGTACAGTTTGGGTTGTTTCAGTCTGAATAGCACCAATAATTTCAGCAATTTCTTTAGCTGCTGTTTGTGATTGCTCTGCTAATTTACGCACTTCATCTGCTACAACTGCAAATCCACGCCCTTGTTCACCAGCTCGAGCTGCTTCAATGGCGGCGTTTAGTGCTAGCAGATTAGTCTGCCCAGCAATGTTGGTAATAACTTCGACAATTTGACCAATTTGCCGCGATTTTTGCCCAAGAATATCTATCATTTTACCTGTATTACTAACATCGTCCTGAATATGATTCATCAGTTCAACTGCATGATCAACTTGTTTAATACCACTCTCAGCGGACTCCTCACTTCTTTGTGACACCTCGGACACATCAGCTGCTGCCTGCACAGTTTCAGTAACACAATTTTTCATACCTAACATTACATGAGCTGATTCATTAGATAATTGCATCTGTGTACTGGCACTATATGCCATGTTCTGAATTGTATGCGCTACTTCCTCAGAAGCCCGGCCTACTTCAGTTGCTGCGGCTGTCAACTCTTCAGCCGATGCCGCAACTGACTCAGCCACTGATGCTGTATGTATAATAATCTTACGCAGGGAAGCCGTCATATGATTAACACCTATCACTAGTTGATTGACCTCCAGAACCCCTTCAACAGTAAGTGTCTGGGATAAGTCACCACTAGCAATCACTTCAACAGATTCAACCACTTTTTGCAACGGACCAGCAATGCCACGCGCTATATAGAAAGCTGTTACTGTTGCCAATAATATAGAAATAATTAAGATAGCAATAATAATATACGCCGCGGAAACAGCCACATTAAAGATTTCTTCCACTGGTTGATTTACAATAATACCCCACTTATATTTCACAATTGGCGAAAAGTCAATTAGTGTTTCATCACCACGAGTTGATACAGCTTCTACCCAACCAGATTCTCCTTTTATCACCTTTTGCACATATTCTACGTCAGCAAAACTTTCTTTCTTTACTACTTTTTCATTATTAGGATGAGCAATCACAGTACCTGCATTATCAACAATCTCAACATAACCATTTTTCCCGATTTTAGCATTCTCAGCAATACCTTTAAGTGCTTGCAAACTAATATCTGCAGCCATTACACCAATGATTGTGCCATTTGAATTTTTTATAGGAGCCGAAACTGTTACACAAGGCGCATTCGTAAAGGATGATATATATGCATCCGTAAAATAAGTATTACCTTTTATTGCTTCTTTAAAATACGCTCGATCACCACGGTTTGCTACATTGCCTGATGTTCTAGCAATCTGCATCCCGCTACTATCCATTACAAAAATCAGTTCAAACTGAGGATTTTTCTGTTGTACAGCGATAATCATATCACGTATAGCAGCACCATCTAAGGAACGAGCAGCCGGACCTAATGCCAAACCTTCAACCAGGCCTTTGGAGTCATCTAATATAATTTCAATTTGCTTGGCAACCAGAGCAGCAGTATTACCATTACTATGCACTGCCGAACTTTTAGTTGACGTTACATTCATGTAGATACTGATTGCTCCACCAATTGCTGCAGGAATAAATGCGAATAGAATAAAGAATAAAATTAGTTTTGCTTTTAAGCTGCGTTGCCTCATCATAATTCCCCTTGCCTTAATTTTTTACTTTCCAAATTACTTAATCTATTCGGAATAGTCTTAATTTTCAATTATTTGAAACAGACTTTATCCAATACACATTATAAATACAATAGTTCAAAATTCGACTAAAAACTACATTAATTTAGCTTTTATCTATATATATGAATAAAAAACACTTGAAGATTTCTTCAAGTGTTTATATAAGCAATATGGTGACCCCGGCAGGATTCGAACCTGCGGCCTTTTGATTCGTAGTCAAACGCTCTATCCAGCTGGGCTACGGAGTCAGTAGTTATCTTAACTACCTGCTTATTATATCTGTTTATAACAATAATGTCAACATATTTTAAAATTACTTCCATAGCCCTGCAATACCTTGCAACGAGGTCGCGCCGGCGTATGCTGATACGATAGCGGCCACAATGCCAAATACCAGTAGCCAAGTTGGGTGCTGATAATCACCAATAATTTTTTTATTGCGAGCGGCTAAAAGCATTACACCTAAGGTAATCGGCAGAATGAGCCCATTGAGGGAACCGACTAGTACTAAAATCGCGACCGGTCTGCCAACACTGACAAAGACCAAGGTTGAAATTAGAATGAACGCCATAATGACATAGGAGTTATATTTATCTACCGTCTTAGACATGGAACGCAAGAAAGATACACTGGTGTAAGCGGCACCTACAACAGATGTAATCGCGGCAGACCAAAGTACGATACCGAAAAATTTGTACCCAAGATCACCAGCCGCAATCTGAAATACGGAGGCAGGCGGATTACTTGCAGCAAGTTTTGCACCAGTACTGACTACCCCAAGAACTGCCAAAAATAAAACAATACGCATAATACCAGTAATGACAATACCAGTGACCGCACTTTTATTAACTTCTTGCAGATTCTCCCTACCAACTATGCCAGCATCTAATAGTCTATGTCCACCAGCAAAGGTGATATACCCACCCACTGTGCCGCCAACCAAGGTGATCATTGGCAGCATAAGTATCCCGTAATCAGCTGGAAATATAGATTTTACTACTGCACTGGCTACAGGAGGATTGGAAGCAAACATCACATAAGCGGTAAGAAAAATCATGAGCCCACCTAGTACCTTTGCCACCTGATCCATGGCGGCTCCTGCCTCTTTCGATACAAAAATACCTAATGCAATCACGCAAGATATAAGAGCCCCTGTTTCATTCGTGACCCCAAACAGCACATTTAAAGCCATACCACAGCCAGCAATATTACCAATATTAAAAGCCAATCCACCAGTGACAATTAAAATGGCGATAAAATGACCAAGCCCTGGTAACACTTTATTAGCAACGTCCTGACCGCGCATGCGACTCATGGTAATAACCCGCCAAACGTTCATCTGAGCACCAATGTCAATAATAATAGATGCCAAAATAGCAAAAGCAAAGTCTGCACCAAATTTCTCAGTAAATACCGCCGTTTGTGTTAAGAACCCTGGACCGATCGCGGAAGTTGCCATAATAAAAGCAGCCCCCAATAGCACTGACCAATTTGTTTTACTCGATTTTACAATTACGGGCTCAGCCATGATTTTACCTCCTACATATTTTTTAATACTTTGGATTTTCATTTTTTCCCTTAATTATAGAATAGAATAATCTTCATCTCGAGTATCACAAATGAACATATACCCTGGAGCATGGGTAATCATTAACTCCGGTTTCACCTTCATAGCTACCGCTTGAGGAGTCACTCCGCAAGCCCAGAAAACAGGAACCTCACCTGGCTTAATCGTCACGGAATCACCAAAGTCAGGCTTGTTAATATCTTTTATACCGATACTGCTCGGAGAGCCGATATGTAAGGGAGCTCCGTGGACGGCTGGAAATCTGGATGTAACCTGCACAGTGCGTACTACCATTGCTTCAGGAATAGGACGCATACTGACAACTGTAGGACCAGAAAATATCCCTGCGGGTTTACACTCTATATTTGTTATAAACATAGGAACATTGCAGTTTTCTTCGATATGCCGCACAGGTATTCTATTTTTCAGCATAGCTGTCTCAAAGGAAAAACTACATCCTAATAAAAAAGCCACCATGTGTTTTGTCCAGTATTTTTCAATATCAAGAACTTCTTCCGCCAAAACACCTTTTTTGTATATCCGATACTTTCCTATATCATACCGCAAATCGGCTCCTAGCCCCACGACCTTAGGTTCAGGCGACCCAACCTCGGTAACATCAAGAATAGGACATGGCTTGGGGTTACGTTGCGCAAATAATAAAAAATCATAGGCTAATTCTTTCGGCAAAATAGCCAAATTGGCCTGAGCATATCCCTGGGATATGCCAGCAGATGGTCTTACTAATTTTCCGTCGCGTATTAATTTTCTAACATCTTTGGGATGCATATCAGCCAAATATTCCATATAAAAACCTCCCTTTTACAATTCTCGGTATACCCACTAGATAAATACGCAAAATTCAGAAAACTCGTATTAAGCTATTATTTTATTGCCCTCCTTTTTCCTCCAAATTCTAATATTTCATTAAAAATCATTTACCAAAAGCTTTCATCTGTATACCCTGCTGGTCCAAAACTTCACGTATTGCCTTAATCATTTCGACCGCTCCAGGTGTATCCCCATGAACACATATGGTTTGGGCGCTTATTTCTACAATACTGCCATCGATACTTGTAACTCTTTTATCTTTGACCATTGATAATACTCGCTCAGCTACTCTATTTACATCATGAATGACCGCTCCATCTTGTTTTCGCGGCACCAAGGTACCGTCTCTAGTATAAGCCCTGTCAACAAAAGCTTCTTCCACATATTTTACGCCAACATTCTGAGCTGCTTTGACCATTGTGGAATTGCCTAAACAGATCATATATAATTTTTCATCCACACTCTTTATTGCCTGGGCAATAGCCGTAGCCACCGCCATATCCTTCTCTGCTGCATTATATAATGCACCATGGACTTTTACATGTTGTAAGGTTAAACCTTCACTTTTACACAAGGCCCACAACGCACCAACTTGATATATGACATCTGCTTTAATTTCTTCAGCCGATGCTGCCATATACCGTCTGCCAAAGCCTACTAAATCGGGAAAAGCAGGATGAGCTCCAATCGCGATTCCGTATTTTTTAGCCAATTTTACTGTTTTCAGCATATTACGCGGATCTGAAGCATGAAAACCACAAGCTACATTAATAGATGTAACATAAGGCATAGCCAGCTCATCATACCCTAATGTGTATACACCATAACTTTCACCCATATCACAGTTTAAATCAATACACAACATTCTGTTCACCCCTCCACAATTTTCACATCATAGATTTGTCCATCAATCTTTACTTTATAATGTCTCATTTTGTCTAATGTTGTCTGCTTCCCCTCAGCAATATAGGCCGCAATCTCACCATATCGATCTGCAACACCTTGCAAAGCCGCAACAGCTTCATTGTCACTACATTGAACGAAGCGTACCACATCACCCGGTTTAGCTTGGGCCAGTTTTGCCAAATCAGGACCAATCACTGTACCAATCTTAGCATATCCTCCGGTAGTCCCGCGATCTGCCATCATGATAATCGGCATACCATGACCTGGTACTTGAATAGCCCCTTGACATAATGCATCAGAGATAATTTCAGGCTTGCCAATATGCTCAATCTTGGGCCCCTCTAATCGATATCCCATACGATCTGCTTCACTGGAAATCTGATAAGCACCATTAAATAATATATCAATTCCTTGGGGTGTAAATAAATCATCTTGCGGTCCAAGTATGACTCTCAGTTGCACTGTATCAGTATATTGTGGCACAACCTCAGATGGCAATATTATGCTATACTGCGGCGGATTATCGCCTTCTCCGATTGGCAGTTCATCACCAACCTGTAGCCCTCTGCCCTTAAAGCCACCAATACCGCCACGAGTATATGTAGAACGACTCCCTAACATTTCTGGCACTGCTATGCCACCATACACTGCTAGATAACTGCGACACCCCTCTGTCCCATAGCCAAATGCCAATTCACTGCCACTCGGTACAAAAAAGCGTGACCAATTTTGTATCTTCCCCCCATTCAGTGTTGCCTGCATATCAGCACCACAGATCGACACCCATGTATCCTGCTCAAAATAAAACGTTCCACCGAGCATGGTCATTTCAAGCACAGCAGCATTACAACTATTCGCCACCAACAGATTAGCAATGCGATATGCATAACTATCCATAACTCCTGCTACAGGCATGCCATAGGCTTGATATCCTAAGCGTCCACTATCCTGTACCGTGGTAAGCATTCCAGGCCTGATTACCTTAATCATGATTGGCACCTCCAAGAATCAAAGTGCCAGTAGTAGCAACATACCTGCCAGCTGCCACGACTTGCTTAATTTCATCATATTCTTGCCTATTAATAGCTTGAAACTGTAGATAAACACCAGCATCAAACAAGAAGGGCTGAGCCGCTTCAGGCTGAAAAGCTCTCAATGGTGTACGACCAATGAGCCTCCACCCCCCTGGGCTATCAATAGGATAAAACCCCGTTTGACTGCCAGCAATACCAACTGATCCAGCAACAATTCGAGTACGAGGCTTTTCCAGACGCGGTGTGGCAATGCGTTCTGACATACCTCCCAAATAAGGGAAGCCTGGTGTAAAGCCCAACATATATACTAAATAAGGTGAGGCTGTATGAATTGTTATGACTTCATCTACTGTGAGGCCGTTATATTGGGCAACAAACTGTAAATCAGGTCCAAACTCATCATCATAACAAACAGGAATATTCACTACTTTGCTCTGCAATAGTTCCACTTCATCTAATTTTTCATTAGCAATCACATTCTCAATATACTTAACTAACTGTTGCCGTTGTATCTGTAGTGGATCAAAATAAACCAATAAAGATCGATATGTAGGCACAACTTCTACTATATCGCTCCCCATGGTATCTACCAATCCTTTAGCAAGTTTGTGCACACGAGCATTGATATCAGTACAAATAGTATTACCAAGTTCAATGACTATACCTTGTTCACCAGCAGCAAGTATTCTGACTCCATTCATCATATCACCTCTGAACACCATTTAATTATCTGAAAATGTTTTATATACTATATTTTCTGTATATTCATTTAAACTCCTGCTTATTCTTAATTTATTCCCAAATATTTCTTGCTCGGAATCAATAAATTATATACTTTCTGATGACCCAACAGGAAAAACACTAACGCTTCCTTTTCTGTCATTGTGAGTATAGTGACGCAATCTCTTACAAAGTAGGGGATTGCTTCCTCGTACCTCGTCGAAATGACAATCAAAAAACTTATACTTTCTTATATGAGTCTGCTTAAAAACCCTCTCATAAAATACCGATAATCAAGGGAATAACTACTGTGTTCGTCGAATTTATTAT
>JAGFZX010000110.1 GCA_017889585.1 Bacillota bacterium | reverse complement strand
CGATTAGCAAAGATGGCTTATCAAGATGTATGTACTCCGGGAAATCCGAAAGATACAAATGAAGCAGATATATTGGAAATTTATAAAAAAGCTTTTGAATAATCAAATGAGATAAAAAGGAGATGCGTCGTAGTTTAACGTAGCTCCTTTTTTTGTGAGTATAGAGCGTATATGTTTTTCAGATGGGAAAATATAAAAATTATTAGGAACTACAAAGACACAATGCCGCTGATGCGGCACACTAAGGAGAACGTATAAAAACAAAATCATTCTTGACGAATTAATTAAAGCATGATATATTTGACTCAAAAATACAAATGCAAACTTAATTCGCATATGCATAACATGGAGGGGCTTCTTATTTTTAAAATAAATAAATCGGCATCTAGAACGATCGAATTATTGAATTTACTCGCAATCAGTTCAAAGCCATTGACGCAGCTAGAGATTAGTCAATCTCTGGATATGCCTAAAAGCAGCACCTATGAGCTTATATATACATTATTAGAAAAAGGAATCGTGGAATTTGATAATGAGGATTTAAGAACTTTCCGCTTGAGTCTCAAAATCTTTGAAATGGGAATGACTGTTTTAGATAAGGCTGATTTTCATAAAATATCTCGACCTTTTTTAGAAGAATTAAGTCTCAAAACTGGTGAGACAGTATTTATGGCAGTGGAGGATAAGGGAGCTATCGTATATGTAGATAGAGTTGAGAAAAACACTTCCATAACTACTTCCGCAGGGTTAGGAACAAGAAGACCGATGAATTGTACTGGTCTAGGAAAAGCCTTATTAGCCACTTATTCAATGGAACGAGTAAAAGAAATCTGGGAAATGCGAGATCAAAAAGCTATTTATACCAACTATACCATTCGAGAATATAATGACCTAATTGATGATCTTCAGCAGACTCGTAAACGTGGTTATGCTATTGATAATCGGGAAATAGAAGATGAAATCTTTTGCGTTGCGGCACCTATCTATGACCGTACAGACAAAGCCATTGGTGCTATTAGTATAGCGTCAATTTATTTAAAAATGGATCAGAAAAAGACAGAAAAATTTGGGAAAATGATAATGGAGACTGCATTAGCTATTTCAAAAAGACTAGGGTTTCGTAGAAATCAAACTTATGAAAAATTAATACATTAAATTGTATTAATTTTTCAATATGGTAATTTTTACTAACATGAATATCGAATTGAATTCGCATATATGAATTGAATTATAATGTAATGGGAATATAGAGTTATTTTAGATTAAGTCTGACTTGAACTAAGATAGCTGTTATAGAAATAGTTTTAAAGAAAGGAGTGTTATTGACTAGTATACGAAAAATTAACTGTTTATTCAATTAATACTAAGAAAATGGAGGGGAAAATAATGCGTCAGAATAGTTCAAAAGTGGTAGACGGTATTGATCGAAGTCCACAAAGGTCATTGTTTAAAGCAGCAGGATTAACAGATGGTGATTTAAAACGACCATTGATAGGTGTAGCAAATTCATGGGCTGAATTTATTCCAGGACATATGCCGTTAAGGGATTTGGCTGCTTATGTCAAAAAAGGCATTAGCAAAGCTGGTGGAACTCCCTTAGAATTTAATACGATAGCTCTTTGTGATGGTATTGCAATGGAACACCAAGGAATGAAATGTGTACTACCTAGTCGTGATCTCATTGCTGATTCGGTGGAAATGATGGTTCGAGGTCATGGCTTTGATGCAATTGTAATGTTGGCATCCTGTGACAAAATTATACCAGGAATGTTGATTGCTGCTGTTCGGCTGGATATTCCTGCTATTATTGTTACCGGGGGGCACATGAAACCAGGTGTTTATAAAGAGCAAACGAAGTTACATAGTGGTGATGGTTTTGAAATGGTTAGTAAATATTATAATGGTGAAATTACTGAGGCGGAATTATCGGAGTTTGAAAACGTTGTTTGCCCTGGTGTAGGATCGTGTTCTCATATGGCAACGGCTAATACAATGAGTTGTGTAGCTGAAGCGCTAGGTATGTCTCTTCCAGGATGCGGAGCATCGCCTGCGTCAAGTGGAGAGAAAAATCGTATTGCCGAACTTACTGGGGAACAAATCATGAGCTTACTAGAAAAAGGCATTACGGCTCGTAAAATTATTACAAGAGAAAATGTAGAAAATGCGATTAAAATGGTATTAGCTGTTGGTGGATCTAGCAATGCCACCATCCATTTGCCAGCGATTGCTCAAGAAGCGGGTGTGGATATAGTATTAGATGATTTTGATAAGCTGAGCAAGGAAACTCCCTATATCTGCTCGCTGACGCCAGGGGGAAAACATACCATACAGGAATTGTACCATGTTGGTGGTATTCCAGTGGTGCTTAAGCAATTAGAATCTTTACTACATCTTGATGCGCTAACCTGCACTGGGAAGACCTATCGGGAAAACTTAGCGTTAATTCACAATGTAGATACTGAAGTTGTCAAAGACGTGAGAACTCCTTATCGCTTTGAAGGCGGCATTGCAGTATTAAAGGGGAATCTGGCAGAAAACGGTGCGGTTATTAAACAGTCTGCTGTTGCGGCGGAAATGATGGTATGCCAAGGTAGTGCCAAGGTATTTGATTGTGAAGAGGATGCTATGGAAGCCATTCATAGTAAAAAAATTGCAAAGGGCGATATTGTGGTCATACGGTATGAAGGACCTAAAGGTGGACCAGGTATGCGAGAAATGCTGGGTGCTACTTCTGCAATTTGTGGTATGGGGTTAGATAAGGAAGTGGCATTAGTAACGGATGGACGCTTTTCTGGTGCTACGAGAGGCCCTGCTATTGGGCATGTTTCACCTGAAGCAGCAGATGGGGGGCTAATTGCAATCGTAAAAGATGGCGACAAGATCATAATTGATATCCCGAAGCGAATCCTTAGAGTAGAGTTGGATCAAACTGAAATTGCAGCTAGATACGCTAATTTTACACCTAAGCAGCATACTGAAACAGGATACTTAGCCAGATATGCCAAAAATGTTCAGTCTATTCACAAGGGCGGACTTCTTAAGGCATAATGTTTTATGATGTTGAATTAGATATAAAATTAGTAGGTACAAATAATCAGGAGGAATGGACAGTGGAGAAGAAACAAACATTTAGGGGCATTATCCCACCAGTACCGAGTATTTTTACGAAAGAGGGAAAGTTGGATTTTGGTGGAATGGGACGCTTGATTGATCACGTAATTCACGGCGGCGTCCACGGACTATTTTTT
This sequence comes from Bacillota bacterium, assembly GCA_017889585.1. GTDB lineage: Bacteria > Bacillota > Negativicutes > DSM-13327 > DSM-13327 > CTSoil-075. Next base: position 2,528 of record JAGFZX010000110.1, on the reverse strand, counting down.
CTTGGTAGTGGCGGAGAATTCATTAGTATGTCCGAAGCACTGAGAAAACAAACCGCTGAGTTTTGCGTTAAGCATACAGCTGGGCGTGTGCCAGTATTGATCGGGATTGCAGCACCAGGGACTGATGAGACTATTATGTTTGGAAAACATGCAGAATCCATAGGTGCTGATGGAGTCGTAGTTATTAATCCGTATTATGGATTGTTAGGCGAAGAGAATCTATATAATCACTATAAACAAATTTCTAAAGAGTTGAAACTACCAATTCTTATATATAATTATCCAGGGGCCAGTGGGCAAAATTTTCCTATTCACATAATAAAAAGATTAGCTTTAGAATGCCCTAATATTATAGGTTTAAAAGATACTGTAGATACAATGAATCATATCAGGGCTGCAATTTTAGAAGTTAAATCGATTCGTCCAGATTTTCTGGTTTTTTCAGGCTTTGATGAATATTTGCTAAGTACACTGATTATCGGTGGTGACGGTTGCGTGCCTGCCAGTGCCATTTTTGCTCCACATTTAACTGTAGGGATATATGAAGCTTTTCAGAAAAAGGATTATGAAAGTGCTTTTGAGCTTCAAAGGCTTTTATCCTATGTGCCACAGGAAATTTATCCATTGGAATCTCCTTTTTATGCTGTAATAAAAGAAAGTGCTCGTATGGTGGGGGTAGATATTTCTACTCACGTGTTGGCACCTGCCGCAGCTTTGTCAGAAGAAAAAAAACAATTGCTAAAGGAATCCTTAAAAAGAATTGGAGCTATTTAGCGAGATACCATAAGTACCTTATCGCTGTTGTAAAGTAGATATCTTTACTGTATGTTGTCAAGGATTGACTATATTTCCGTACGTGTTCCTTGACAACTATACATTTCAAGTGAGGGAGGGAAAAAGAGTAGCTTTGATATATTATTATTTACGAATTTGATTCGCATATGTAAATTGCGATTACGTATTGTGAAGTTGCTTTATAAAACTTGGTGGGAGAGAGGAGGCTTTATCATAATTACAGGATTATTTTTAGAAGGTAAGTCAATAGTTGTAGATTTTTTCCATAATAGTCTAAATATTCTGTTGGTACTTTCTGACAGAGTAGCAATAGGACGTAAATAACTGGAGAATGCTAGTAATCTAAAAGTCGAGGAGTGTGTTATGAGTATGGAATCTGTTCAAAATAAGAGACTTGCAGATCAAGCTATGGATAAAGCCCAAAGAAAAATGGTGCCGTTTATTCTACTCATGTACGTAGTTGCATTTTTGGATCGCGCCAATATTGGATTTGCCAAACAAGTTTTGCAGGTTGACACGGGTCTAAGTGATGCGGCTTTTGCTATGGGCGCTGGCATCTTTTTCTTGGGCTATGCGATTTTTGAAGTGCCAAGTAACATTATGATGCATCGATTTGGAGCAAGGGCTTGGCTAGCTCGGATCATGATCACTTGGGGAGTTGTGGCTGCTGGGTTTGCTTATGTAGAAACGGAAGCATCATTTTTAACGCTTCGCTTTTTGTTAGGCTTGTGTGAGGCAGGATTTTTTCCTGGTATAATCTATTACTTAACTTTTTGGTTTAGCTCAAGTCGCCGTAGTACGGTCATGGGATTATTCTATATGGGTGCACCACTATCCTTGATTTTTGGTTCGCCAATTTCAGGTTTGCTCTTAGATATGGATGGGATACTTAACTTTCACGGTTGGCAGTGGATGTTCTTAGTAGAAGGATTATTGGCAGTGGCTGTTGGAATATGGTCCATATGGTATCTTGTTGACAGACCTCAAGATGCTAGTTGGATTCCAGATGATGAGAAGCAGGCTCTCATCGCCGAAATTCAAGACGAAGATAATAACAAACCCAAAGGAAACGTTAGTCCACTCAAGGTTTTGGGGAATCCTAAGGTTTTATTTCTATGTGCTATTTATTTCACAGTTCAACTAAGTGTATATGGCGTTACTTTTTATTTGCCTACTCAGGTAGCCGCGTTATTAGGGAAAAAAGTGGGGACTATGGTTGGTATAGTTAGTGTTATTCCCTGGAGTTGCGCACTAATCGCTACCGTTATCATTCCCAGATATTCTGACCAGTCTGGAAAAAGGGGTATTCTTGCAACTTTACTCATGGGTTGTGGAGGTGTGGGGCTCTTTATTTCGAACACAAGTTCACCAGTGCTTGGGATTTTTGCACTTAGCATAGCATTGGCAGGATATGTGTCTGTCCAGCCAATTTTTTGGACTATGCCTACAAGATTTCTATCTGGTATAGCGGCAGCCAGTGCAATTGCTCTTATAAATTCCATCGGTAATTTAGGAGGCTTTATTGCCCCTAACTTGCGTGTATGGGCTGAACAGACCTTTCATAATTCTTATGCAGGACTATATGCTATTGCCACACTGGCCTTGGTGGGAGCATTGCTCTTGCTGATTTCTATCCCTCTAGGTATTGGACAAAATACAACATGTATGCGGAGCCCTATTCATAGTTCCCATGAACCACAGAACAAGATGATCGACTAGTATATAAGTCATCA
>JAGFZX010000109.1 GCA_017889585.1 Bacillota bacterium | reverse complement strand
GATATTGACTCCATGGGGTGATGACTTTATCAGTTCGGAGAAATCAGCACCAGCATATGTTGAATTAGAGCAAGCATTATGTAAGCCGTTTTTCCATTTAGGGGTTTTTGTTACATCATATACGACACCGTTGACGGCGACATATGTTGCATTACCATTCTGACCATTGTAGTTTTTTAATTCATCCATAGTAAATACTCGTTGTTGTGATGCGCCCATATCATTAGGTGTTGCCTGAGGTACAGTATCTTGATTCTTTGACTGATTACCCGAACAACCTGTTATGATTAATAAAAATCCTAAAATGAATACTATAAATAGCCTTCTCATATAATTCTCCTTTCTTTGTTAAACAATGTGTTATATACTATTATCTCCATTTTGTATCACTGTATGTTGCTAATATTTTACTTAAAAAGATAGAATTAATATGAATGAGTTTCGCCGTTAAAGATGATACGCAGAACCGTATCATTTATAATGGCGAAAACAGCCTGGGGCCTTTAAGATAAGGGGCCAGGAGAGTTGTTTTACCTTAAGTATGTTTTGATATTCTCGTGGCAATAGCTATGCCGGAAAGATAAAAAATTAAAGTACAAGGAAGATATATCACGTTCTGATGAGATAGATAAATCGTCAAATCAGATGCAGAAAATCTCACAGGTTTATTTTCAACATGCGTATGCATGATTAATAAAGGTCTTTCTTTGATCATTGACATTATAAAAAGCAGAGCGTATACTGTTAATAAATTGTAATAGAGATATTTTAAAAGTGATGATCAGGAAGAGTATTCATGATTTTAAGTGCACAGAGAGTAGGGATTGCTGAGAACCTGCGACGATAATCTGAAGAAAATCCCCTGAGAGCTGATGGCTGAAACTAGAGTAAGTTAATCCGTATTCCTGCGTTAAAGGATAAGGTATGTTAGTACCTGAATGAATTGTTAAAGGTGGTATAACGAGGGTAAAACTTCGTCCTGAATGGGGCGGAGTTTTTTTATTTTTTAGCTAATGAACAGAAAGCCTTCTTAATTTATAGGGTAAAAGTGGGAAGGATATAGGAAAAGGAGCTTTTAGCATGTACAAAAAAGTTGATGCCAAAAATAATTTTGTGGAAATGGAAAAATCAATTCTGGAGCAATGGCAAGAGAAAGACATTATAAAAAAGAATTTTCAGATGAATGAGGGCAGTGAATATTTTACCTTTTATGATGGCCCTCCTACAGCCAATGGTGCACCTCATATTGGTCATGTTGTTACCCGAGTGATTAAAGATCTCATCCCACGTTATAAAGTAATGAAGGGATACCAGGTTTTGCGCAAAGCAGGTTGGGATACTCATGGTCTACCTGTCGAACTAGAAGTTGAAAAAGCCCTTGGTATATCTGGCAAACCGGAAATTGAAAAATATGGTGTGGAAAAGTTTATAACAAAGTGTAAAGATAGTGTATTCACCTATGCAACCCAGTGGAAGGAAATGTCCGAGCGGGTAGCCTATTGGATTGATATGGATAGTCCTTATGTTACCTATCAGAATGAATATATTGAGTCGGTATGGTGGTCTTTGAAGACGCTTTGGGACAAAGAGTTGTTGTACAAAGGCCATAAGATTGTTCCTTATTGCCCACGTTGCGGGACATCTCTATCTTCTCATGAAGTTGCCCAAGGCTATAAAGATGTGAAGGATAGCTCTGCTTATGTTAAATTCAAACTAAAGGGTAAGAATATTTATATTCTGGTGTGGACAACAACTCCTTGGACCCTGCCAAGTAATGTGGCCCTTGCAGTGAATAAAAAATATGATTATATGGAAATCATCAATCAGGAAGAACATTTGATCATTGCCCAGGATTTGCTTAGTAAGATCGAAGGTGAATATGAGGTAGTCAGAGTATTTAAAGGCGAAGAGCTCCTTGATCAGGAATACGAGCCTATGTTTTCTTTTATTACGCCTGAAAAAAAGGCATACTATATCGTTCATGGTGATTTCGTAACTCTCAGTGATGGTACTGGTGTGGTTCATATTGCACCTGCTTATGGTGAAGATGATAATCGGTTAAGCCAGAAGTATGACCTACCTTTGATAAATCTGGTTGATGTGCAGGGGAATTTTGTAGAAGAGGTTACTCCTTGGCAGGGGATGTTTGTTAAAAAGACAGATGAGAAAATCATTGAAGCCATGAAGGAAAAGAACATCCTTTATAAAGCAGAAAAGTATCTTCATTCATACCCATTCTGCTGGCGCTGTGATACACCGCTTTTATATTATCCTAGGGATTCATGGTTCGTAAAAATGTCCTCTTTACGAGAAAATCTCTTAGAAAATAACAATAAAATCAACTGGTATCCTGACAATATCAAGAAAGGTCGTTTTGGAAATTTTTTGGAAAATGTCATTGATTGGGGATTAAGTCGGGAACGTTATTGGGGTACTCCTCTGCCAATCTGGGAATGCGAATGCGGACATAGGGAATGCATAGGAAGCATTGCTGAATTAAAGGAAAAGGGAATCCAGGTGCCGGAAGATATTGAACTTCACAAACCCTATATTGATAAGGTGTCACTGCAATGTCCTAAGTGTGCAAAACGAATGCAAAGAGTAAGCGAGGTTATTGATTGTTGGTATGATTCCGGTTCCATGCCTTTTGCTCAATATCATTATCCTTTTGAGAACAAGGAATTGTTTGAGCAAAACTTTCCTGCCCAGTTTATATCGGAAGCAGTGGATCAGACAAGAGGATGGTTTTACACCCTTCTCGCCATATCTACGGCCATATTTGACAAGAGCTCCTTTGAAAATTGTATCGTTCTTGGGCATGTGCTCGATAAAAACGGTATTAAAATGTCAAAACATAAAGGAAATGTCCTAAATCCATTTACGGTATTGGAAAATCAAGGAGCCGATGCCTTACGGTGGTATTTTTATACTGCCAGTGCTCCTTGGCTGCCATCCAGGTTTTATGAAGATGCAGTGATCGAAGTCCAACGTAAATTTTTGAATACTTTATGGAATGTATATTCTTTCTATGTGCTGTATGCTGAGATTGATCAATTTGATCATACTACGTATCAAGGGAGACAAAGTAGCCATGTTATGGACAAGTGGATTATGTCTAAGCTTAATACTATGCTTTATAAGCTTGGTGAAGATCTGGATGCTTATGATATAACTGGAGCAGCAGAGCTTATTGGAGAATTTACTGATGAGCTGTCAAATTGGTATGTGAGAAGAAATCGAGGTAGATATTGGGTTATGGAGATGACCGATGATAAGATTGATGCTTATCTTACCTTGCATACAGTGCTGAAAAATCTAGTAATCGTGGCAGCTCCTTTTGTTCCCTTTATAACAGAAGAAATTTATCAAAATCTTGTGGTAGGTCGTGATGTCAAGGCGCCTGAGAGTGTTCATCTGTGCAGTTGGCCTGAATATGATGAAAAGCTTGTTGATAGGCAACTGGAAACAGAAATGGAGCTGACTTACAAAATTTGTAGCCTTGGTCGGAGTGCGAGAAATGTAGCCAATATTAAAAATAGGCAGCCTCTTTCTAAGATGTTGCTGAGTACCAAGACATTACCCGATTATTATATCGATATCATAAAAGAAGAATTAAATATTAAAGACGTAGAAGTGAACGCCAATATGTCTGATTATGTAAGTTATACTGTAAAACCCAATTCGCCAGTGCTGGGGAAAACTCATGGTAAGTTTATACCTGGAATCAGAAAAGCTATTTTAAAGATGGATCAGATGGCATTAGCGTTGAAAATTTCAAATGGTGAAAACATGACAGTAGAAATTGATGGTACTCCCATCGAATTTACCTCTTCCAATTTGTTGGTCACTATGAATGGTCTAGAGGGCTTTACTTTTGCTGGTGAAGGTGACGTTGGTGTTGTCCTTGATACCCATATTTCTGAAAGTTTGAGAGTTGAAGGATATGCCAGAGAAATCATTAGCAAAATTCAAAACATGAGAAAAGATAGTTCTTTTGAAGTAATGGATAAGATTAAAATCTATATGACAGGAAATAACCTTCTTCAAGACGTTGTAAATCAATATAAAGACTATATAATGAGCGAAACCCTAGCGCTGGAAATTGTATTTGATGAAGCACGAGACTACACGGATGTATTAATTAACGGTGAAGCATTAAAGATGGCTGTTGCGAGGCATTAGGATGTAATGAAGAATCACCCTAAAATTGAGGGCAATGAGGGCGAAAGTCCAATCGGAAATCTGCACCGTTTGACCCGTTACGCAGAACCGTATCATTTATAATGGCGAAAACAGTCTGAATCCTTTTATAATAAGGGTTCAGGCTGTTTTTTTGATGAAAGTGGGCAGAGGTCCTCTCTGTCTACTCTTTGTTGTTTGTGGAAGGAGGGATAACGATAAAGAAGGCCTCTTTTAACTATTGTTGAAATATATACATAGGTATCTGATATGCGGGGAAAATATGGAATGCCGCTTTAATAGACAAGAAAGTAATTATATTATCAATGTGCAGGATGGTACACAAATACCATTTATAGACTTGAAGCAAGGCAATAATTAATATCTAAATAGAATGCGAGGAGTTAGGATCAATGAACAAATTAAGAATAACATTGATTATCACATTAATAATTGCTTTAGTATTATTGTTTTCGGCGTGTACAAAGGAAACTAGTGATTCGAAAGCTGAAGTTGTAGCAGGAGCCTTAAATTCATCTTATTTGATTGGAAAGGAAAGCATAACTCTTGTTAATGGTGTGTTTGAAAAACCAGCTGCGCCAGGTTCTGCGGCAATGAATAAAACACAAGTGTAGGATCAACCGGTTACCGGGGATTTAAATGCTGACGGGAAAGAAGATGCGGCTGTTTGTTTGATTAACTCTTCAGGTGGCAGTGGTACGTTTTATTATATAGCTGCTGCTATAAAAGATGTGAATACGAAAAGCTACAAAGGAACAAACGCGGTTTTATTGGGAGATAGAATTCGACTTTCGAAAATAAGCATTGAAAATGGTATCATAACCGTAGTATACAATACTCGAAAACCAGGTGAGGCAATGAGCGGGGCTCCTACTGTTATAGTTTCTAGGGATTTCTTGGTTGATAATGGTTTGATCAAAGAACTAACCAGTGAAAGTGCTACCAGTAAGCTCTCGTATACTCTTATAAGAACGGCACATAAAAACAACAGTAACGTTAGCCTAAATAATGATTTTGGACCTAAACCTGCTTCGTAGATAACCCTTAGTCTTGCGTGATGGCAAATTGGTGTAAAAAGACACCAAAGAGAGACTCCAGCAAAACCTTTTACGAGACGAAGACCAGCTAATTAAAGTCAAGCTCAAAACACTAAAAAAGAATGGAATAAAAAAGTGTATAGCAAACAAGCCCTTCTACTAAGCGAACATTGCTTGAGAAAAGTAGAAATAATGTTCAATTCTTATTCACAAGTTAAGCAGCCTTTTGTCGTGCCTTCTGATAGAGTTCTACTTGGTGATCGGGGGGAATTAAAGCAAAAAGGTTGCTTGTTTTTCAAAACGGAAAATATGATACGAATTAACTTGTTCGTCACTGCCCCTAAAGCCTGTTTCTTAGTTTTAGTTTCGATTTTACGCGTGTAATAATCATAAATCACAGAATTCACCTGCGATCCATTAGATTATTTTCGAACAGATGTAGTCGCCCCAATATAAAGCGCATGGCGTATAAATGGCGATCCACGCTTGGTTACCTTGTTTTTCGTACCCACGTAATTACCAGATTGACGAACAGCTGGATCAATGC
>JAGFZX010000023.1 GCA_017889585.1 Bacillota bacterium | reverse complement strand
AAGAATCCTTTCATACTCGATTCCAAAGAACCGACAGCCTCCTTCCAAGATTTCTTAAAGGGCGAAATTCGTTACTCCTCACTCAAGACGACCTTCCCGAAAATTGCGGATGGGATGTTTGCAACTGCAGAAAAGCATGCCCAGGAAAAATATCGTACCTTAAAGCGTCTCGCAGAAATGCAGTATTAAAAAAGCATTGGTGTCTCAATATTTGAGACACCAATGCTTTTTACTTAAGGAAATTACGACAAGGAATTCGTATTTACCCATTCCCTAGCCTCAGTCACGGACTCCTCGCTGGGAATAGGAACATTTGACTCGGGCTTCGTACTTTCGATATGACCGCGCCAAGCCGCAGTATCATGTCGCTCAATGGGATTTGCTAGAAACTTTTCTTTTGAACGATTTTCAGTCATAATAAATACCTCCTTTTAATCCTCATCTTAGTATTTTCCAAGTTCAAAAATTTATTAGGTGAGTATCACATTTATCTCTGCACAGTGACGTGTTTCTGTTCTAGTGCAAAAAATTAAAAGTTAAAAATTACGGTTTTAAAAACAACGCCATTTGATCTGAATGTAAAAGATGTCAATTGGGTTGTTGTGCAACTGGATCAGGATTCTGAAATGAAGGTGGTTGAGGACTTTAATAACATCCTCCATAAAAAAATTCGCTTAAACATACGTCTAAACGAACATAAAACACACATATGAAATTACCCTAAAGCCTGATTAACTTTGCGTAAAGGTTCGGCACCCTAAAATTGGGATGCTTATTTCTATTATGAAATTAAACCTTTATGAGAAACCAATATTTCCTATTTCGCGGTAATCTTTTTCAGCACATCTGCTGTAATATTCAAGCCACCGCAAACGACTTCCTTATTTCCAATGACAATCGATAATCCTTTTTCTGTGGCTACTTCATTGGCAACAGCTACGATCAAATAAAAGACTGGATAAAACCATCCAGTGGTATAACAATCCGCTTATTGACTTTGACCACCGACTGGCCATTATCACTTTTGAGATGAGGCTACACCGTCATAAGATCGCTGCGTACCAAATTGCTTGCAACATGGATGGCGCTAATGGCGTGGGTGAAATTATTCTGATTCATTTTTTCATTCTGCTAAATGCTCTTAAAAGGGACTTTTGCATTGTTTTCGCTGCAATATTAAAAGCCTTCATTAATTGATAACCCATTATATTATTGCTCTTCCACATGTTTTTAAAGTCTCATTCAAGCTTAGGTTTTATATATGTAGGCACTGAATAAGCATACAATTCTTTATCTATATCCACATTGATTGGAGTATATATAAATACAGAATCAGCAATTCGCTGAACATTACCATTAAGAATATAACAAACACCATTCATAAAATCCTTGATCGAATTCTGCATATCCCTATCTATACTTGTTAGATTAACTACAACTATTTTATTGGCCTTTAAGTGATCAGCATACATACGCACATCATCAAATTTCGCTGGCGAAACTATTAAAACTTTTAAAATTGTCGACTGATAAGTGTGTACATATAGATTCGCCGTTTTACGTGCATGAGTGCCATCAGATTCAGATACCAATTGTTCCTTCTGCGCCACCTTTTCCATTGGCATCAAATAATTTGTCAGCTTATCAATCATACTCAATCCCATTATTTCGGCCTCCTGACATTTCTCTAATCAAATCGCCATTTTATGGTAATGATTCGACGTTTTCAGCGAATATCCTGCATTACATTATTTTTTTTCTATTTTAAAGATAATTAGCATCAATTAGCAAAAAAAAGACCAAGGTATTTCCACTAGCCAAATCATGGTGTCTTTTGAGTTCAGCATTTTTATGTTCAATAATGCATCTTCATTTTGAACGTTCTCTGAAGGTTGTACTGGCTTCAAATTCCATATGTTGTTTGTATTGATCTGCTACAATTCGTATGGAGAAGGTTTTGCTTTTTGCACCCGACTTTATAACTGCGAGAGTATGAGTTGCGTCAACGATTAACGTTTTTGATTTAATAAATCTCTTATCAATACATTATCTTACTATTATCTTAAGTACATCATCTACCTGACTTGCTCCTAATCGATGACTACGAAACCTTGATAGTTGGGAAGAATCAGGTAACTTATCTTCTGGAATAAGATTATATAATTCTGAATGAAAAGACATTCTAGTTTGCTTGAAATCAGTAAACATAAATTCGCAACCGTTCTGTAGTTTTATATGTTATTATAACAAAAACCAGCACCAAATCGGTGCTGGTTTTTGTTATAGGTTGACTTTTACAGTGTTCTCCAAAGGACGCTTTTTTACTATACAATAGCTTTTTACTTACGAATTCTTACGCATTCTCCCCCGCAAAGTACGATCTAAAATAGCCTTACGCAAGCGAATACTCTTTGGAGTCACTTCAACTAACTCATCTTTATTAATATACTCTAACGCTTGCTCTAGGCTCAAAATCCGTGGCGCTGTTAGACGCAACGCTTCATCAGATGCACTAGTACGCATATTAGTAACATTTTTTTTCTTGCATGGATTAACATCCATATCCATTTCTCTAGTATTCTCGCCAATAATACTCCCTTCATAAACAGGTTGTCCTGGCACGATAAACATAACGCCTCGATCCTGCACGTTGAAAATACCATAGCCAGTTGTTTCACCTGCTTCAAAGGCAACTAGTGCTCCACGAGTACGTCCAGGGATATCGCCCTTGTACGGCGCATAGCCCTCGAATACGTGATGCATAATACCATTGCCCTTTGTGGCAGTTAAAAACTCTGAACGGAAGCTAATCAATCCCCGAGCTGGAACAACAAATTCCATTCGCAGATATCCAGCTGTTTCAGTCATATTCACCAAATCAGCTTTACGAGTACCTAAAGACTCCATAACTGGCCCCATAAACTCTTGAGGTACATCAATCGTTAATGATTCCATAGGCTCGCATAGCTGACCATTAATGGTTTTATAAATAACAGCAGGTTTACCAACTTGGAATTCAAAACCTTCGCGACGCATTGTCTCAATTAGAATGGACAAATGCAGTTCTCCACGTCCACATACTTCAAAAGTATCTGCACTATCTGTTTCATTTACACGTAAACTTACATTTGTTTCAACTTCTCTAAACAAACGATCACGTAAATGTCTAGTGGTAATTAGACTACCTTCTCGACCAGCAAATGGGCTGTTATTTACACTAAACATCATAACTAAGGTAGGTTCATCAATATCAATGGTTGGCAATGCTTCTGCATTTTCCAGATCGCAAACAGTTTCTCCGATATTTACATCATTAAGACCAGTTATGGCTACAATATCACCAAGTCCCACTTCTTGGGTTTCAATGCGTTTTAGCCCTTCATATGTATACAAACGAGCAATCTTACCTTTTCTCTCCATATCGCCATTTAGTATTAAGACCTGCTGTCCATTACTCACCTTGCCACGAATAACCCGACCAATGGCAATACGTCCAACATAATCATCATAATCAAGAGTTGTAACCATGATCTGTAGTGGTCCATCAATATCGCCTTGGGGAGCAGGAATTTCATCAATTAACATTTCAAATAAAGGTTCTAGATTACTACTTTCATCAGCCATATTCAATTTGGCAATGCCATCTCTAGCTGCAGCATACACAACTGGGAATTCTAATTGTTCATCCGTAGCATCAAGATCCATGAACAATTCCAATACTTCATCAGCAACCTCTTCCACTCGTTGGTCAGGACGGTCAATCTTATTAATAACAACAATAACTTTTAATTTTTGTTCCAAAGCCTTTTTCAAAACATACTTGGTCTGAGGCATAGAGCCTTCAAAAGAATCAACAAGTAGTAGCACTCCATCAACCATGTTAAGTACTCGTTCCACTTCGCCACCAAAGTCCGCATGGCCTGGGGTGTCTACAATATTAATCTTCACACCATTATGCATAACAGAGGTATTCTTCGATAGGATAGTAATACCCCGTTCACGTTCAAGATCATTAGAATCCATTACCCGCTCAGCCACAGTTTCATTAGCGCGGAAAACACCGCTTTGTCTAAGCATTGCATCTACCAGAGTCGTTTTACCATGGTCAACGTGCGCAATAATCGCAACGTTGCGTAAATCAGTACGTTTCATAAATTAAGCCCTCCTAAAAAATAAACAAAGAAAGGATGCGAGTTACACTGCACCCTTTTATTGTGGCATACAAACCACTATATTATACTGTCGCCCGACTGTCAATTACCAATATCAAAAAAATCTATATATTTCGCAAAAACATGTCCTTTTATTTAAACTTAAAGGCCATTTAATGTCTTATTCATATAACTATGAACTTTTTCCAAACTACGCATAATTTCTGCAATTTTACTATTATCAGCGCCCCCCATTTGTTCAAGCTTTTTGCGCTGCTCTATATACTCTCTATCCAATACATCCAGATAGTCATGCAACTGCTTTACAGCAGGGCTCGTAACCTCAGCTTCTTCAACCTGCCACACTCTCCCCGTTAAAGTAGCCACATCCCCTAAATTCGGAATATAAGTAGATACCTCCATCTTTTCTTTAATAATTTGAGCAAAGGTTTCTGATGCTTCCGATTCCCCATGTACTAAAAAGATGTTAGCTAGCTTTGTTTTGAAATAAGATAACCATGTTAAAAGTTGCTGTTGATCAGCATGTGCTGAAAACCCATCCAAACTATGAATCTTAGCCTTGACACTAATTTCTTCGCCTAGGACTTTTACCTTTCTTGCACCTTCAACTAAGCGCCGCCCCAAACTTCCTTGGGCCTGATAGCCGATAAATAATATGCTGGCTTCCGATCTCCATAAATTATGTTTAAGATGATGGAGAATGCGACCAGCATCACACATTCCGCTCGCCGAAATTATAATAGCCGGCTTATCCAACTCATTAAGAGCTCTCGATTCTTCAGCTGTTTTGGTAAAGCGTAGCTGAGGCATGAGTAACGGATTATCATGGTCTTTATACAACATGTCGATAGCTTCAGTATCATAATCTTGAGTATTATGTAAAAAGATATCTGTGGCAGATATCGCCAACGGACTATCAATAATCACCGGCATCTCTGGAATTCTTCCCGATTTTAAAAGATTATGCAAATAATATAACATGGTCTGCGTGCGCCCTACAGCAAAAGAAGGAATAATGATATTACCACCTCGTGCCACACTAGCATTAATAATGCTTGCTAATTTTTCTTCTTTATCATAATCTTCATGTAAACGATTTCCATATGTAGTTTCTACAATGATATAATCAGCCTCATCAATTAAAGTCGGATCTTTGATAATGGGTTGGTTAGGCTGCCCTAGATCACCCGAAAATACTAATTTGGTTGTTTTTCCTTCTTCAGTTACCCATACCTCTATCATAGCCGAACCAAGAATATGTCCAGCATCTCTAAAACACACCTTAACAATAGGGGATAAGGTTACTACTGTATCATAGTCTACTGGAGAAAAGTGGGTTAAACATATACGAGCATCATCTATACTATATAAGGGCTCCACAGGTTTTCTGCCAGCTCGTTTACCCTTGCGATTCTCAATTTCCGCATCAAATTCTTGAATATGGGCGCTGTCAGGCAACATAATACCACATAGTTCATTCGTCACTTTGGTGGCATAAATCATTCCTTTAAAACCTGCCTTACACAATTTAGGCAATAAACCACTATGGTCAATATGCGCATGTGTTAATATTACACAATCAATCGCTGTAGGGTCATATAAAAACTCACGACGATTATTTGCAGTAATGGTTTTTGAACCTTGAAACATACCACAATCGACTAATATTTTTTGTGTACCTACTTCCAATAAATAAGACGAGCCTGTTACCATCCCTGCGGCACCTAAAAAAGTCAATTTCATATTACTCATCCCCCTTGTATCTTTATCAGTATATTTCGACATTTATCACCAATCACCTGCTACTACATATTGTGATGCAAATGGAAAAAAGACTTGGATTACACCAAGTCTTAAACTATTCTTCACCGACTATACGAACCTCAGGCTCTAGCATAACACCCGAATGTTCGTAGACACGGCGTTGCACTTCTTTGATTAGCATTAATACATCTTGCGCTGTTGCGCCACCAGCATTAACAACAAAACCTGCATGTTTTATTGACACCTGAGCACCACCCACTGTAAGTCCCTTTAGTCCTGCCTGTTCAATCAGCGTACCTGCAAAATTACCTGGAGGTCGTTTAAAAGTACTACCGGCACTAGGCATTTCTAGAGGTTGCTTCGTCTCACGCTTTACTTGATATTCATACATTTTTTGCTCAATCGTTGGTTTTTCTTGCCTTATAAGATTTAATTCTACTTCGCAAATGATACAATTATTATCCTGAAATGCGCTATGACGATATCCAAAGACAATTTCATGCTCTTCAAAACGTTTTACAGTACCATCAGCACAGACCCCTGATACAGCACTAACAACCTGGGACATTTCACCAGAGTAGGCACCAGCATTCATAAATACAGCACCACCAACGCTCCCTGGAATACCGATTGCAAATTCCATACCGCCAAGCCCATGCTTTGCTGCATAAATACAAGCATCTGCCAGCATAGCCCCAGCGCCAATAGTAACAATAGCTTCTGAGTGCCTAATATAAGACATTTCACTGCCAAATTTTAATACTAAGCCTTTAATGCCTTTATCAAGAACTAAAATGTTTGAACCATTACCAAGAATACTAACAGGTATACCATGCTGTTTGGCAATGATCATCACGCCAGATACTTCATCTATAGAAGATGGAAATACCAGATAATCGGCTGGACCACCTATTTTAAAGGTAGTATGTTTTGACAGCGGTTCATTTACGAGCAACCGAGTTGTGGGAATAATCTTATGAAACTTTCTTAATACTTCATCATAATTACTATTTTTTATCAAAAAAATCCATTCCTTCAGCTACAGAATCACCCAAAATTTTATAGATATCAGCTACCACTCGCTGAAATTTCATATAGGAATGCATAAATTGCGACGCTTTACTATTAGCAGCGATAAGTTGATAGAGCTCTTGTATTTTCCCTGTTTTAGCTTTATCCTCAGGTTTCCCTCCCATCATTTCATATTCCAGTTCCATTTGCTTAGCGATAAATTCCTTGACCATGGACCTAGCTTGCTCATCTGTATCAAGAACCTTCTTGGCTGCCATAAATTCCATATATTCTGGTGATGACTTTATAGAACCTACCAAGGCATGAGTTTTATCATATATATTCATATTTTGCCTCCTATTTTTTTATAATATACCAATTACACGCAATTCATACATTATACAATAATATGTATAAAAAAGAAAACTAGACTTCCACTTACAAGAATATTCGACTGCTAGCGCATCGAACAAAGCGATCACATCGTCGCTGAAGCGTCGTGTGCCTGCTTTAATGAAAAATATAAATCTTGCATCACTTTAGCATCATTAGCCTGAGTTCCTGCTGATTCACAAATAATTCGGGGGGTGAATCCCCGTAAAGCACAAAGCTCAACAAGAGGCTCATGGGGCGGCCCAAAATTATCGGCAAAAGTCCAATGACGTTTTTCCCCCCCTTTAGTAAATTCAATACGGCTAAAATGAATATGTAAGTTCTTCGCCACCTCTGCACCCAATTTCTCAGCTACGGCATCAAAAACAGTTTCTATTTCTTGTTTGGTGACAAACTTTCCACCTGTCACAGCATGCAAATGTCCAAAATCCACAGCTGGTCTAACCCATTCAGACATTGTACACAGCTCCATTACCTCTGCTAATGAACCCAGTTGATTTTGCTTTCCCATAGTTTCAGGACATAGAAAGATGCCAGTTAACCCTCGTTTCTCTACCTGTTCCAGCACATTTCCAAAGGAACGTTTAACTCGTTCCATGGCTGCACCGCGTTCTTGTTTTCCTGGCCCTCCCATATGAAAAACAATACGGTCAGCTCCCATCCAAAGGGCTACCTCTAATGATTTCAAAAAATGGTTTTGTGTATTGGTAATGATTTGTTCGTCCTCAGTGGCCAAACTAATAAAATAAGGCGCATGAATACTTAATTTAACCCCATGTTCTGCTGATCTACGACCAATCTCTCTGGCTGTTTCTTCTTTGATATTCACACCTCGGCTACACTGGTATTCATAGGCAGTTAGCATCATTTCGCCGAGCCATGCTGGCATCTGTACCGATGCTTTATTCCCAGCCTCATAAAAGGCATCAGGATTACCTGCTGGACCAAACTGTGCGTACATTATTCATCACCATCTCTATTATATTTCATTTGTTGCTATTTTAGATTTAAAAATTTTTGTTGCCGCAAGGCTTCGTAAACTACAATGGCCGCAGCATTAGACAGATTTAGGGATCTAGCATCACCCACCATGGGAATACGAATACAATTTTTCTGATTAGCAGCCAGCAGGCCTTCAGGCAAACCAGCTGTTTCTTTGCCAAACACCAACAAATCATCAGGCATATACTGAATATCAGTATAGCTTTTATTTGCTTTCGTTGTATTAAAATAGAAATTGTGACCCTTATATAATTCTAGTACTTCCTCAAAATTTTCATGGCAATGTACTTTCACCAAGTTCCAATAATCAAGACCAGCACGTTTTAAATACTTGTCCTCAATAGAAAAACCAAGTGGTTTCACTAGATGCAGTTCACTATTTGTTGCCGCACATAACCTTGCAATGTTCCCAGTATTCCCAGGAATCTCTGGTTCAATCAATACAATATGCATTACACTCACCTCAACGATATCTTTATAAAAAAAACTCTAGGACGGCCTATTAAACCGCAAAGGCGCGAAGGACACAAAGGGTATTTAAAGGTTCATTAAATTAAAACATTATTATTCCCTTTGCGATCTTAGTGATCTTTGCGGTTAGTCATTATTCTTTATTATCAAAAAAATCACTATGACTGCTGCAGCGTTTCTAAATTATATTGTAGCATAAATACTACAGCCAATACCAATAATCCACCAATCATCTGTAGAAAGCCCATAATTTCACCTAAAGCCAAATATGAGGTCACTGCCGCTATGACTGGTTTAAGATTAGAGGTTACACTAACTAACCATATATTTCTTTACCCACTATTTACCCCCACCATCTTGCCCTTAACATTATCTAATTTACAATAATTCCACATCGTACAGAAAACTCCTACCCAAAAAGCCAGTATTCTTTAATAAAAACATCCTATTAAAATTTACCCTTTATTGCTTTTTTATTAATGCCACAATTAATATGCACATCATCAAGTGAAGTTATTTTTCGTCAGTAAAAGAGTAATGCCCTACAAGCTCTAGACTGTAGGGCATTACTCTTAAGGTTATACTAACCCAAATTATGTATAACGAACAGGTTATTCGGTAACTTCTTCGTCCTCGTCTTGTACATCTAGAACTTCCTCATAAGTATCAAGAAGATTAAAGTGATGTTCTATCAGTGAGTCGCTAATGAGTCTCAGAACTGCATTTGTCTGTTCTTCAGGCAAGCCCATCGCAATCACGATATCATTCAAGCGGTCTTCAAGAATTTCGATATCTTCTGTAAATAGTACCTGGATTTCCTCATCAATTTCAGTTTCATTACACATAATAAACTCTCCTTTACCACTTTCAGTTTGTGTTTAACAATCGATTGTACTAATACTTTATCCAAAATCATCTTAACATGGAAAGCCAATGTTGTCTTGTTATATTTTTGTAAAGTATATAGAGATATAACAAGACATCCGACCATTAGTTTTCCCAAATATATCTGATGTATATACTATCTACTTTCTATCGAATAACGCTACTGCAATATCTTATAATAACAACTAATAAAAATAGCTATTTTGTACAATACTATCAGCGGAAGTTTCATCGATCAAAAAAAGGAGGACAAATCATGACTGTACAAAAAGATTTGCAAAAAGCTGTTGCCGCTGCTGAATCTGCTAAAGGAACATATGCCACCTTTGAACAATCCACTGATGATCAAACTGCTAAACAAATGTTTACACAAATGTCACAAGATATGGACCGCCACATTAGCCAGCTCAACAGTCGCCTTGGTGTTACAGCACAAAACCAATTAAATAATCAAGAAGACCAATAAAGTATAAAGGGGGTAGTAGATAACTACCCCCTTTATACACTTCCAATACATTTTTGCATAAAGGATTGATAACATGCCTATTAATATTGGCATCCCCCGCGCCCTGCTGTATCATGAATTCGGTAGTCTATGGACCGCTTTTTTTAGTAAACTTGGAGTGCCGTTCACTCTATCAGCTGAAACCAATACACAAATTTTGGATCATGGTACTATGCTAGCTATTGATGAGTCATGCCTGCCCTTGAAAATCTATCTTGGACATATAGCAAGTTTATTGCCAAAATGTACACATATTTTCGCTCCCCGCATTGCTGGATATCATAATAACTTTTTTCTCTGCGCTAAATTTGCCGGTTTGCCTGATATCATTAGGAATACTTTTTCTCTTGCTGACAACCAACTCATTGCTCCTAATATTGAAAATAAAAGTCAATCTACGCAACTTAAAGCTATCTATTCCATCTGCCAAACAATAGGTATATCTAAAATATCAGGTTGTCTAGCCTACCACCAGGCGAAACAAACCTGGAAAAATCATAACTCAGCTCCTACCCATTCAAATACGCAAATAGCAATCATTGGTCACAGTTATTTATTAAATGATGCCTTCTTTTGTCGCGATATTTTAACTGTACTTAAAAAACGAAATCTTACTATGATCACATCTGAGCATATTCCTAGTAAAGTATTATATCAGCAAGCTGCAATTTTTCGGCCTGATATTTATTGGCAACTTTCAGCTAAACTCGCCGGCGCTACTCGCTATTTTAGTCAGCTGTCTGAGATTAAAGGTATTATTATGGTATCAAGTTTTGGCTGCGGCCCTGATTCTTTAATGAACGAATATTTAGAACATCATGTATTGAAGAACAGCAACACACCATACCTCATTATTAATCTAGATGAACATACTGGCAGTGCTGGTATCGTCACCAGAGTGGAAGCATTCTTGGATTTAATGAATTGGAGGTCAGAATCTTGAACGTAACATATCCACATATGGGATACTTAACGATTCCAGTATATAACATGTTATCCAATCTTGGCATTAAAGTAATAGAAGCACCGCCAATTACCAAAAGAACAGTCGAGCTGGGCTCATTATATTCTCCTGAAAGTGTATGCCTGCCTTATAAAATCACCATGGGTAATTTTATCGAAAGTATCGAAAAAGGTGCTGATACCCTATTGACAGTGTGTGGTTCCGGCAAATGTCGATTAGGCTTTTATAATACAGTACAAAAAATTGCCTTAGCAGAAAAGAAGCCTCTGCAACTTCATACGATCAATATCTCTGAAAATGTTTTAGTCAATCTATATCGTTTATTACGGACGCTGGCTCCTAATGCTAGCCGTGTATCAATCGCCCAAAATATTGCTATGACCCTCAAAACCTTAAAAGCCCTTGACAAAATTAATGATGCCAAAAATCATTATGGCGCCCTGACAGAGGACGCCGACATGATTATTAATACCTATCATCGTGGTATGCAGCAACTAGGCAACTGCCATACCTTCAGGGAAATAAATGAAACCTGTCAACATATCATAGGTGACATGGATACTGCTACCACCGTCTTAGCTCCACCACCTGTTAAAATCGGGCTTATTGGTGAATTTTATTTGTTATTAGAACCCTATGTTAATCATCAATTAGAAGATTCATTGATCAAACAAGGTGTAGAAGTCAAAAAATTTGTCTATACTGGCGATTGGGCCTACTCACAAGCAATATTACATACATTAGGACTCTACAACGAGGAAACTTCTTATCTTAAGGAGGCCCGCCCCTATTTGAATTATCATGTAGGAGGTGATGGTTTAAAATCTGTTGGTAACGCTTTATGGTGTGCTAAAAACCAATTTGATGGCATTATTCATATCTATCCTTTTAGCTGTATGCCTGAAGTGGTCGCTCAGTATGCCTTAAAAAACATTGCCCGTGATTATAATATACCAATTCTTTCATTAAGTATTGACGAACATGCTAGCGATGTTGGAATAACAACCCGCATTGAAGCATTTGTCGACTGTCTAAAACGCAAATAAAAGCAGTAGAGGCAGTTTTCAAATTGCCTCTACTGCTTTTATTTGACAGCTATTCATCCATTTACCACAACGATCACCCCATAGGGCGGCTATTTGGTCATTCATTTTGAGCTCAATGACTTCACACAAATTAGGACAGCCATCACATTCAAAGCTGCGTGGTGTATATACATAATCAATCATCTCAAAACCGCGAAAAGCAGTTGGTTTTTTATCGTTTAATTGCTCTTTGGCTAAAACCGCTGAACCGATAGCTCCCATAACATTATAATGAGGTGGCACGATCACCTCACATTGAAGCGCTTCTTCAAAAGCCCTTTTCATGCCTTTATTAGCAGCCACACCTCCCTGAAAAATAATCGGACTGTTAATCTGCTTCCCTTTTCCTACATTATTAAGATAATTACGCACTAATGCCTGGCATAAGCCATTTAGAATATCTGCTATTTGATGGCCTGTCTGCTGTTTATGAATCATATCTGATTCCGCAAATACTGCACAACGCCCAGCAACTCTAACAGGTGTAGTGGATTGAAAAGCTTGGTTGCCAAACTCCTCAATCGGCAAGTTAAGTCTGGCAGCCTGTTGATCTAAAAACGACCCAGTACCAGCTGCACAGACTGTATTCATAGCAAAATCAGTTACCACTCCATTACGAATAATAATAATTTTGGAATCTTGTCCACCAATTTCAAGTATAGTATGCACATCAGGTACAATATGCATCGCCGCTACTGCATGTGCTGTTATTTCATTTTTAATAGTATCAGCACCGAGAACCACTCCGGCTAACTGTCGACCACTGCCAGTCGTGCCCACCCCTTTTACTATCATGTTACTATTACGGTCTTTTATTTGCCTAAGCCCTTGTTGAACCGCATCAATAGGTCTCCCCTGAGTACGTATATATAAAGTGTCTATAACCTTCCCTTGTTCATCAAGTACAGCAATATTGGTACTAACTGAACCAACATCAATACCCAAAAATACGTCCACAACCAGCCCTCCTAAATATCGCAATATAATTTTATTATTATGTGGTATAAGTTATCATATCAAATAAAAATATGCCGTGGAATCGCTCCACGGCATATTTTTTCATTTATTGATAGTCGTTGTTAGCATCCGATTTAGCAGTCAATGTTCCATATTCTGATTTGCTTGCTTGTTGTTTAGCACTAAGGGACTGTTGTTGCTTTGCACTAGTTGCACTAGTTACACTAGCTGCAGTATTGGAACTAGTTATATTACTTTGTACGCTACTCGATTTTTGTTGAGTTTTGCTGTTCTTTTGATTATTCATACAATAACCTCCTGCTAAATTTATTACCGACCCTTTTTGTATTATTGGCAAGATAGGGGGTGCTTATACGTGAAAATATTTTCTCCAATTGCTTCTGCTCTGGAAATTATTAATCCATAAACTGATTTATAACAAATTTTGTCGCCTGATAAATAACAACACCTGCAACTGCTACTTTTACCATTGACTTCATATTCATATCCATGTCCATATCCATGTCCATCATTAAATTACGTTTTCTTTTCAAAAACATAATATCACCTCCAACGTTAGTATTGCCTTTATGAATGATAAAAAACTGTATAAATTTTAACAATTAATCTATAAAAAATAGCGTAATCATACTGCTATGCTATGAATTATAGTTAATAATAACTAACCCAGCTGTAATAAGAATAGCGCCAACTAATAGAGATAGAGAAATAACTTCATCAAGTAATAAATAACTAACCAATACAGTTATTAGAGGCGTACAGGACATAATAAGCGCCACATCGTTAATCTTACCTTTTTGAAGTGCATAAAAATAAGCTAAGTCCCCTAATACCGCAGCCAACACAGCTTCCGCAGTTATGAACAGCCAAAATGTTCTTGATAAATTAGCTAATTCATTGTATGTCTTTGTTCCAATTAGCCATATTATGACAAGTACGGCGGCAATTACCGTCCTAATAGCAAAAGCCGTTGTTGGATTAACATTATCCAGAGCAGTTTTCCCAAATAATGGAGCAATCCCTAAACAAAGCACTCCAATAAATGCATAAAGAAAGACCATATTATTCTTCCCTTTCTTTAATTTAATTTAGGCAGTAGTAAAATATATGCCAAAACTAAAAAATTACGCCCCTATTGCTCATACTTAATATAGTCTCTTGTACTTCACTCCATTCATCAGGTCTCACTATAATGTTGTTGGAGCTATTATACTCTGTATATACAGCATGAAAATGAAAATAATTATCAAGCTGTCTTTCAACAGAAACATTATTCTTGGTTTCTTTAGCACCAGAAGCAATTGGAAAATCAATCACTAAAGCTTTTGCGTTAGCCTTACGTTCTGGACGGGTGTCCCCCGCTGTATCCACTTCTGAATGAACTATCCAGCCAAGTTCTTGAACCGTTTTTGCAAGTGGATCAGCTTCACAAATTGATTGTTATATTCAACCGCAGGTCTCACGTCTTTTCTGATCTGGCAGAAAGCGTGAATAAGTGCGGTAGTACACGAACATTCCTAGTTCATTCATATGTTCAGGAAAATCTGGATATTTTGAAATAAATTCTTCTGTCAATAGCTCTGCCATGAATGGAATCTCCCTACTACGTTAATCGCTATATTGTCCTTAATTTTTTATAATTATCTTGCTTATTTAGCATCCGACATCTTAGTTAATTATTCCTTATTTCAAAAATAATTATTTTTTTTTCTAAATTTACAATATATTAATAATAGAGCAATGGTGCTATGGGCACCATTGCTCTATTATTAATTATACTCCTCATCATCAGGGCGCTTGTATTTATATTTACAATGCTTTTTATATGGTGGTAGCACGTCTTCATCCTCTTCTTCCATGAGCATATCAGGACTAAGATTGGTTACATCAGAAAAGTTATGACAATGTCCATTATCCATACTAGTACGGCCAGCAAAATAGTGAGTATGGGTGTCATCAGGCATAGCAACAGCCCGATCTGTCATAATATCTACCCAATGCCAATGACCGTCTACAAACGACGTTCTGGTGCGAATTGAATGAACATGAGACCTCCCCGCCGTTTCTGCGGGACCACTAACTCCCATAACTGCATGCTGATGATCATCAGCAATATCAGTTTCAGTATTATAGATATGTACATGTATATGTACCATAGGGTTATCATTGCACTCCATCATCTGTTGGTCTTCATAATCCATTATATGTTTTCTTTCCTCATCATTAAACACTTCCATCACACCTCCCATTATTCTCCATAGCATTATATGCTAGTTAGCCGAAATATGTGACTAACTAGATATTTTTTCGTCAATAGTTATATTTGGGGTCTAATAACATAGTCTATATCGTAACTAAACTCTCTAACACCCCTTATAAAATAACGATACATAAGGAGGATGTAAGCATGACTAACGGTAAGATCAAGCATGTCTTTCCCGGTGGCAATACCCCACAAGGATTTTTTTCCTATTACGACTATATAATTCCTACTGATGCTACTCGCATTTTCATTATCAAAGGTGGACCTGGCGTCGGAAAATCCACTTTCATGAAAAAAATTGGCGACGAAATGTTAAAGCGCAATTATGATGTTGAATTTCATCATTGCTCAAGTGATAATAATTCCCTTGATGGTATAACCATTCCCGCCTTGCAGATAGCCTTTATAGACGGTACTGCCCCTCATATTGTCGATCCCAAAAATCCAGGTTGTGTTGACGAAATTCTACATTTAGGCGATTTCTGGAACGAATCTAAAATGGTGAAAAACAAGCCCCAAATAATGGCATGCACTCAAGAAATCGGGAGAAGTTTCCGCCGAGCCTACCATGTATTGCGAGCAGCAAAAGCTATCTATGATGATTGGGAAGTCGCTAACGGCGAAGCTTTGAATTATGCTATCGCAAATAAAAAAGCTACGGAAATCATTACTGATATCTTTGCAGGTATTGATACAACAGGTGCTGGCAAAATACGCAAACTATTTGCCTCAGCCATTACTCCAGATGGGCCAGTCAACCATTTAGAATCAATTATTGATACTATGACCAGACAATATATTATTTCAGGCGCCCCTGGCACTGGCAAGGCCACTTTACTACAAAAAATAGTAGATACAGCTATTATAAAAGGATTGAATGTAGAGGCATATTACTGTCCTCTTGATCCACTAAAGGTAGAACATATTTTAATCCCAAGCTGTAACATTGCTATCACAACTTCCTCGCCGCCCCATACCTATGGTAAACCCGCTACTATGTTCATCGATATGAACGACTGTCTAAATCCTAATATTCTTGCTAACTATTCCGAAATTATTGTTTATGATAAAACTACCTTCTGGGCTTTATTTAATAAAGCCGTTTCCTATCTTAATAACGCAAAAAACCTTCATGATGAACTAGAGACCTATTTTGTACCAAACATGGACTTTGACGCTATACAAAATTTATGGGAAAAAACCCTGCGGCGAGTGTTGCTGTATGCTGAAAGCAAAAACAATTCCTAGCTAAAAAAGTTGCCAATAAAAAAAGAATAATAATTACAAACATAAACTTTGATACTCTAAATAAAGATACGGGGCACCAGCAATTTGCTGGTATCCCGTATCTTTATTTAGACTAATATGGCATAAAAACACCTATATCATGTAATGCTAATAGTAATAATAGCCAAAGTATGGTAACATAAACACAGTAAAGAAAAATGTCTCAAGTAGGTGTTTTAATCATGAAACGATTACTATTTTTAATCCTAATACTAACAATTACATTATATTCTATTGAAACCAATGAAAATATCGGATTCAGCAAGTATAAGCCTTTATTCAATGTAACTTATATTGCCAACAACTATATTTTGACCTGGTCTAAGATACCTTACTTCGCCTATTATGAAGTAGAAGTTTTAAATAATAACCCGATTGGGAAGCATGGGCAAAAATCAGTTATACCGTCTTATCGAATTGCCAAATATCGTACATTTGACAACATAATGAAGATTGAGCAAAATTTCCCCGACAATACCTATCTACGAGTATCAGCCCACAGTTTATTTCATAAACCCTTAGGTTTTTACTCTGATTCAGTATCAATAACAGAAATAGACTCAGATACTAAACAGGCGAAACTTAAACCCGTTCCTAAGACAAAGTACCCAGAGAACGCTCCAGCTCCCAATATACCACTATTAACGTGGACGATAGTCCCAGGAGCTGTCTATTATGAAATTGAATTTTTAAGTGATCTAGCAGAAAATCCTAACGATATAATACCTTCACGCTATCAAATATCTTCATCACGAGAAGTGTTTACCAATGGCTATAGCATTAATTTATCTAACTATCCAGGCAATCATTTATACTGGCGTGTACGTGCCCTGAATTATAGTGGCGATCCCCTCGGCGTATTTTCGGATGCTACGGAAATCTTTATTGACCATACACTGCCACAAGTCTTAAAGCCCATATCCAATACAGGCTATGAGAATGCTAACATGCCTATGCCTCTTTATCCCGTATATTCGTGGCTTCCCATCGCTGGGGCAGTTAATTACGAAGTCGAATTAACAGTAGACCTTCCCGAAAACCCTAATGGCATTGAGCCATCTAAGCATCAAATACGGCATTCCATCGTACAAGGTGGTTCAGGCGACTATTATGATGAAGAAGCCCTAATCACCCCTGGCACCTATTACTGGCGAGTACGGGGACTTGATAAAGACGGTAATCCCGTAGGCGTATATTCTGATGCTGAAACTTTTATCGTTGATCATACTATAGGCAATTATGCAGCCACTTTTGGCGACAGCATTACCCATGGCGGTGGAGCTATTTCCTATTCACCTGCTGATATGGAGTACAGCTTTCAGACATATTTAGCTTTTCCCACAATCAATCTCGGGAAAAGTGGCGATACATCGGAAACCATGTTAAACAGATTTAATAATGATGTGTTACCCTATCACCCTAAATTTCTTATTATCATGGGTGGTTCTAACAGTTTGCGCGGTGGAATACCATCTACTCAAGTTATTAAAGAACTTACTGCTATACAAGGCAAATGTTTGACCCATGGCATCAGGCCCATTTTTCTCACCCTTCCACCCATTAATCCCCTCGCCATAAATCAGGCTTTTAATGAAGAGACAGTGCCTGATTGGCAACAACAATTTGCCGCAGTCAATTCTTTCATCCGCAGTCAGCGCTATTATATCGATCTTGAACCCTACTTCATGGATGAGAATCACGAATTGCCGGCCTATTATGCTATTGATGGCATACATTTAGATATTGAAGGCAAAAAACTAATGGGCCTTATCATTAATGCCAACTGGGCTAGAATGACAAACTGAAAACAGACTCTCATACCATCTTATACGATGGCGTGAGAGTCTGTTTTTGCAATTAAAGCATCCCTTCTTACTTTTGCCCTTTTGAAAAAATAATGTATTGCCTGCCGATCACCTTTTTTTATTCCTTGAATAACCTCATCAAGCAAGGCTTGCAAATTAAGTAAACTATCTGTGATCGTCTGAGCATTAGTCAAACAAATATCTGCCCACATATCGGCATTGGAAGATGCGATACGGGTCGTATCTCTAAATCCTCCTCCTACCAGCTTAAAGTTATCCTCCAAATCAGGATACAATTCCAAAAGATTGACCAAGGCAGCTGCCGCTACATGGGGGACATGACTGATAATTGCGGCACATTGATCATGAGCTGCTATATCCATAGTGGTAAGCCGTGCTCCTGTCCATTTAAGCACTTGAGATATCTCATCAACCGCCTCAGAACATGTAGATGCTTCTGGAACAAGGATATACCACTTATCCCTAAACAAATCTACCTCTGCCGCCATAATTCCACTTTGTTCCCGTCCAGTCATAGGATGCCCACTTACATAATGAATACCTGCAGGCAAAATAGCTGATAACTTTTCCGCTAAAAAGCTTTTAGTACTGCCAACATCAGTCAAAATAGCACCAACTTTTAGATAAGGTAACATTTTTTCTACAATGGGTACAATCTGGAGTACTGGTGTGCATAAGAAGATAATATCAGCATACTTCACTCCCTCAGCTAAATCATTAGTACTATGATCTACTGCTCCGCGCTCAATCGCTTTCTGCAATGTAGATTGATCATGGTCAATCCCTATCACTATTACCTTTTCCCCGCCCATATTTTTAAATGCTAGGCCAAGTGAACCACCAATAAGCCCTAAACCTACGATTGCAATTCGTTTAGCTCTCATATAAATACCTTGCCCATTATCTTCCCAATATTAGAAACTTCCTGCATAGTGATAGCAAAGTTTTCAGGTGTTAGTGATTGCTTGCCATCAGATAAAGCTTCTGCTGGATTCGGATGAACTTCAATCATCAAACCATCAGCACCTGCAGCAATGCCTGCTCGTGCCATCGGAGATACCAGTTTCCACCGTCCTGTACCATGACTTGGATCAACAATAATTGGTAAATGACTAATATTCTTAACGGCAGCTACTGCACTTAAATCAAGAGTATTTCTAGTATATTCCTCATAAGTACGAATACCCCGCTCACAAAGCACCACATTATAATTTCCTTCACTCATGATATATTCAGCAGCATTTAGCCATTCATTAATAGTCGCTGACAGACCACGCTTTAATAATACTGGTTTATTTGTTTTACCGACGGTTTTTAATAATTGGAAATTCTGCATATTACGGGAACCAATTTGCAGCATATCAGCATAAGCACTGACCACAGGTACTGATTCTACATCAACTACCTCAGTCACTATTCTTAATCCTGTTTTTGCTCTGGCTTCAGCCAACATTTCCAGCCCCTTCACTTCCAAACCTTGAAAAGCATACGGTGAAGTTCGAGGTTTATACGCCCCTCCTCGCAAAAATTGAGCTCCGCATTTTTTCACGATTTCCGCCGATTGAAATAGTTGTTCACGGCTTTCCACAGCGCAAGGACCAGCCATAACGGCTAAATGATTGCCACCAATGAGCACTCCAGCCACATCAACAATTGTATCTTCCTGTTTAAATTCCCGACTAACTAATTTGTAATCTACGGTGACAGATACCATCTTCTCCACACCATCCATGGCCTCGATTGGCAATTCAGCAACGAACCTTTTATCGCCAATTACACCAATAATAGTGCGAGTTGAGCCTTCCGATAAATGTACTTTTAACCCCACCTTCGTTAGCTTATCAATCACCATATTCAATTGTTCCTTAGTTGCTTCTGGATTCATTACAATAATCATATTAGGCAGCCTCCTCTAATTTTGTGTAATAAAAAAACACTCCATCCCCTTACAGGGACGGAATGTTATTATCCGTTGTACCACCCTACTCGCATTGCAAGTTATTCAATCTTCAAGTACGAAGCATTATAGCTTGATACTCTAGCCTACGATAACGGTGGCATTCCGGCACGGTCTACTTGGATTTTTCAACCTGCTACTCCCAGGTGTATTTCAATCAGCACATTTACCAGGTCGCACCAACCCCTGGCTCTCTGACAAAATGCCACTAACCTACTTATCCTGTTCATTGTATTTTTACTATTTAACTTTCCAATAATATAACAAAAAATTATACCTTTGTCAAGTATCAATAAACATTGTTGTAAAACGTCCGGAATTCATTGCTTTTTTTAGCAAATTGTGTAACGCGCATCATCATCTGCAACCATATTATCTATAAATTCCCCCTTAATCGCCCTTATATATTGGCACTAAACAATTCGCCGCGCACCAAAATATCTTATTTTCCAATAACTATCAGTCAAGTTACTCACCATTACACCCCGACTTGAGGAAGCGTGGATAAACTTACCTTGTCCAAGATATATTCCACTATGGGAGGCTCCCGGTTCATAGGTAGTGAAAAATACCAAATCACCTTGCTGTAAATTACTCTGCGCTATTGCTTTTCCTGCCTTGTATTGTATATCAGCTGTGCGCGGCAGTTTTATAGCATTTTTATCAAATACATACCAAACGAGGCCCGAACAATCGAAACCCTTGTTCGTTGTACCACCCCATTTGTATGGCACACCAACTAAATTTAGTGCTGTATCAGTAATTTTTGTTACCTTACTAGGATAATGATCTTGCTTTTTCAAATTAGCTTGATTCTCTGCTATATTTTTACCACTATCATGAATTTGTATGCTAGAAGCGTAGGATACCGTAGAAATAAAACTGCAGATAAAATATGCTACCATAATTTTTTTAAACATATGTATAACACTCCTCCAATCATTGATTAGAATTGATGGGACTTAATTTTACCATTTCGCTAAATATTACAAAATTCCTGTAAATATTCAATTATATTTCATCTTCATACTAGCAACCTTGTTATCGCTAAATTGTTAGTACATAGATCTATAAGACTCCACAATTGATCTCAAACTAATGTTAGTCATATGTAAAAGCCTGCTGTTAGTAACATTGCATATTACTAGCAAACAGGCTTTTTTTGTATCAATATCTTATATAATTTTAGTTGTCCAATTTTCTACATTCCAAATATCTGTTACCCAATCTTCATAAAACTCTGGTTCATGAGATACGAGTAACACAGTGCCCTTAAATTCAGTAAGAGCCCTTTTAAGTTCTGCTTTGGCATCAACATCCAAATGATTGGTGGGTTCATCAAGTACTAGCCAATTTACGTCTTTTAGCATTAGCTTACAGAGCCTAACCTTGGCATTTTCGCCACCACTGAGTACCATCATTTGGCTGGTAATATGCTCATTAGTCAACCCACAACGCGCCAATGCCTGCCGTACTTCAAAATGAGATAAACCAGGATACTCAGCCCATACGTCTTCCATAGCAGTCTTAGTATTACGCTGGTTTGACTCTTGTTCAAAATAACCAGGATGGAGAAAGTCGCCTAGTTCTACCTTGCCAGAGACAGGTGGAATAAGACCCAAAATAGTTCTAAGAAGTGTTGTTTTACCCAAACCATTTACACCACGAATCGCTACCTTTTGCCCTCGCTCTAATGTAATATTCACAGGTCTAGTTAAGGGCTCATCATAACCTAATACCAAATGCTCAGCCTGAACAATCATACGGCTCGGTGTCCTAGCTTCTTTAAAACCAAAAACTGGTTTGATTTTTTCCCGTGGTTTCTCTAAAACTTCCATGCGATCTAGTTGCTTTTGTCGGCTTTTCGCTCGGCCAGTAGTAGAAATCCGTGCCTTATTGCGAGCAATAAAATCCTCTAAACGATCAATTTCCTGTTGCTGTCGTTCATAGGCTTTTGATTCTTGACCTTTACGAATATTATAAAGTAGCTGAAATTGTTCATAATCGCCAGTATATCTGGTGAGCACTGTATTTTCCACATGATAAATAACATTTACTACATCATTTAAAAAAGGAATATCATGAGAAACTAGAATAAAGCTATTTTCATATTCTTTGAGATATCGTCTAAGCCACTCAATATGCTCTACATCCAAATAGTTAGTAGGCTCATCCAATAATAAAATTGTTGGATTCTGCAATAATAGCTTGGTCAGTAAAACTTTGGTTCTTTGTCCACCACTTAAATCAGCTACATCTTTATCAAGACCAATCTCACCGAGCCCAAGACCGTTAGCTACTTCTAGAATACGAGCATCAATCATATAAAAACCGTTAGTCTCAAGAATAGTTTGAATTTCCCCTACATCTTCCATCATTTTATCTAATTCTTCAGGAGAGGCATCACCCATTTTATCATAAGTCAATAGCATTTCAGCTTCTAAATCAAACATAGATTTAAAGGCTTCCCTTAACGCCTCACGAATGGTTTTACCTTTGGTGAGTACACTATGCTGATCCAGATAACCAACCGTGACACGATTCGACCATTCTACTTTGCCTTCATCAGGCATTAATTGTCCGGTAATAATATTTAAGAAGGTAGACTTACCTTCACCATTCGCTCCGATTAACCCAACATGTTCACCCTTTAACAACCGAAATGAAGCATTTTCTAAAATTTTTCTAGCGCCAAATCCATGTGTTACATTTTCTACTGTTAATACACTCAATCTATTCACCTGCATTGTTTAATTTTTTCTTTATTATTGTAGCTTGTAAAGAAGATTGTGTCAAAGAAAAAGGCTAGATTCGTTAAATAACACTCTGAGGCGTCCTTTTAAAACCACAGAGACTCAGAGGATTATAGCTAATGTTCTCCCATTTCTCCTCTGCATCCTCTGTGGTTCAGTTTTTTCCATTACTCAATCTTACTAAACTCAGTAATCAAAGCAAATTTCTGGCATCTTCTTAGTTTTTTTATGCTAGCCTCACGCTTTTGTGCTGCACTTTGATTTTCTTGATATTCAAAGTATACTAATTCAACAGGTAGACGATTACGAGTATATTTGGCGCCTGTACCTGCATTATGAGCGGCAAGGCGCTTTTCTAAATTAGCAGACCAACCTGTATACAAAGTGCCATCAGCACACTGAACAATATATGTATATGCCATAGCTAACGGCCTTACAATTGTTCAATCGTAATCTTCTTTATTACAACATCTTCAACTGGTTTATCCATGGCTCCAGTTTTGGCTTTGCCGATTGTTTGGACAACATCAAGTCCGCTAATGACTTTACCAAAGACGGCATGTTTCTTATCTAAATGAGGTGTAGGTGCTAAGGTTATAAAAAATTGTGAGCCACCTGTATTAGGCCCAGCATTAGCCATTGACAGAATACCAGCTGCATCATGTTTCAAATCAGGATGAAATTCATCAGGTATTTTATAACCAGGGCCGCCTGTACCATTGCCCTTTGGGTCACCACCTTGAATCATAAAGCCATCAATGACACGATGGAAAATTAGACCATCATAAAACTTTTTGTTTACAAGGTCAATAAAATTCTTCGTAGTGATTGGTGCTTTATCTTCAAATAATTCTATTTTAAAGTCGCCTTTCGATGTTTCAAATTTAGCCACACTATTCTTTTTACTGATAGTTTGTTTCGGCGCATTATCAGGTGCTGCCGGGGCCGATGGAGTACTAGGACTGCTTGAACATCCAGCAACTAATAATACTTGCATTAACAAGACTAATAACATACTTACTATTTTTCGCGACATGTATACATTCCCCCTATAAATTAAAGTACCGTAATATTATATCATCAATATCCAAAACCACAACTTTATATTTTTTACTATTCTTTACTTGGACATATCTGAGATAACTGGCAAGTAGCACAAGCAGGTTTACGGGCTTTACAAACCTG
This sequence comes from Bacillota bacterium, assembly GCA_017889585.1. GTDB lineage: Bacteria > Bacillota > Negativicutes > DSM-13327 > DSM-13327 > CTSoil-075. Next base: position 22,719 of record JAGFZX010000023.1, on the reverse strand, counting down.
CCGTCCATGCCAAATTAGCCAATGATGAGCATCCCCCCATTTTTCCTTCGGGATGGCTTTCATCAACCCTTCTTCTACTACGAGTGGTGTTTCCCCCTTGGCAAGACCTAATCGATTGGCTACCCTAAATACATGCGTATCTACGGCAATGGCCGGAATATTGAATAGATGGCTCACGATTACATTAGCCGTTTTTCGGCCAACTCCTGGCAGTGTAATCAGCTCAGCAAAAGTATCTGGTACTTGTCCATCATACTTTTGGCATAAGATTTCACAGGTTGCTAAAATATTACGAGCTTTACTGTGAAACAAGCCACAATCTCTAATATATTCTTCTAACTTGTCCTGCCCCATACTCCTTATTTTATCTGGAGTATTATATTCAGGAAACAAACGTGCCGTAATAACATTGACTCGTTTGTCAGTACACTGAGCCGACAGAATGACAGCAATCAATAGTTCAAAAGGCGTGGAATAATCTAAAGCCGTGGAAGTCCCTTGATAATGTTCTTCTAAGATGGATAACATTTGCTGCTTAAGAGCTTTAGTAATCCGCATATATTTCCCTCCCTTGTATTAGCTTTGCCTAAAGAAATAAGGATAACCATTTTCTTTAATTAAGAAAAACGTTATCCTTACATCTAAGGCTACAATACTAATTTGTCAAACCACGTATTGGCGCAGGAATTCTGCCGCCACGAGCGATGAAATCATCAGATTTAAACGTATTTACTTTCAAAATAGGGCTGTGGCCTAGTAAACCACCAAACTCTACCCAGTCACCAACTTTTTTACCTGGTACTGGAATAATACGTACTGCTGTAGTTTTATTATTGATCATACCAATTGCTGCTTCATCAGCAATAATACCAGAAATAGTCGCTGCAGAAGTATCTCCTGGCACCGCAATCATATCAAGTCCTACTGAACAAACACACGTCATTGCTTCTAATTTTTCCAAAGTTAAGCTGCCACATTCCACAGCAGCAATCATACCAGCATCTTCACTGACTGGGATAAACGCTCCGCTTAAACCGCCAACATGGGAGGACGCCATCAGCCCACCTTTTTTGACCGCATCATTGAGCAATGCCAAAGCTGCAGTAGTGCCAGGAGCACCACAACTCTCTAGTCCCATTTCTTCCAAAATATGGGCTACACTATCACCCACTGCAGGAGTCGGAGCTAATGACAAATCAATAATACCAAAAGGTACACCCATGCGCCGTGAAGCCTCTTGCGCGACAAGTTGTCCCACACGAGTAATTTTGAACGCAGTTTTTTTAATGGTTTCAGCAATCGCACTGAAATCTTGTCCTTTTACTGCTTCTAATGCATGTTTAACAACACCAGGACCGCTGACACCAACGTTAATGACCTTTTCAGGCTCACCGATACCATGAAAGGCACCAGCCATGAAAGGATTATCTTGGGGGGCATTAGCAAATACGACTAATTTAGCACAACCTAATGCATCGCGGTCACGAGTAAGATCGGCTGCCCGCTTAATAATTTCACCCATTTCCCGTACACAATCCATATTAATTCCTGACTTAGTAGACGCCAAATTAACGGAAGAACACACCCGTTCAGTTTGGGCTAACGCTTCAGGAATGGACTGAATTAATATTCTAGCACCTTTCGTATAGCCTTTATCCACAAGTGCTGAAAAACCGCCAATAAAATTCACACCGACTGCCTTGGCTGCAGCATCCATAGCCTGGGCCACTGATACATAACTATCAGCATGGCAACTTCCGGCAACAATAGCAATCGGCGTTACTGAAATACGTTTATTAATAATAGGAATACCATACTCAGCTTCAATATCCTCACCTGTACGGACTAAGTTCTGCGCTTCAAAGGTTATTTTATCATAAATATTCTGACAAAATACTTTTATATCAGAGTTGCAACAATCTTGTAAGCTGATACCTAAAGTAATGGTACGAACGTCAAGCTTATTTTCCTCAATCATTCGATTTGTTTCGAGTATTTCTTTAATGGTTAACATTAACTTTCCTCCCCTAACCTATATCCGGTGCATAATATTAAAAATATCTTCATGCTGCATTTTTATGTCGAGACCAATCTCTTGACCTTTTTCCTTTAAAATTTGCTGTAATTCTTTTAAGCTGACTTTAGATTTTGATATATCAGATATCATTAACATATTAAAAAAACCATCCAGAATATTTTGATTAATGTTTAATACATTTACACCATTAGTTGCCAAAATTCCACTTACCATCGCTACAATACCAACTTGATCTCGACCTACAATTGTAATTACCGCTTTCATTTTATCACGCTCCATCTTTATTATTTATAATTTCATTGTAATTGTCTCTTTTAAGAATACATTTGCAATGTCTTTAGAGATACTAGTGTATATTCCATTATACGGCATTTGTCGTAAAAGCCAATACCTTTCAATAATATTTATATTTTCTGACAATTCAATATTGATCATACTACCATTTTACCTTAATCCAAATTATTTCTTTTAAAACCTTTACAACCAGTATAAAATTATATAAACTTTTGAGTATAATGATTCTTTTCTACAAACAATAATATAAACAAAAGTGAGGTTATTATGAGTACTATAACACCTATAACACCTATAACACCAGAGATGGTTGCCAGAATCAACGAGTTAGGCAGAAAACAAAAGGCTGGCCAATTAACCGAGGAAGAACGCAACGAACAAGCGGTGCTGCGCCGTTTATATATTGATAATATCAAAAATCAGGTTAAAGTGCACTTTGATTCTCAAAAAGAACACAGTGATTCTCACAATTGTTCATGTGGCTGCCATGAAAAACATTAAACACAATTTTTCTTGATCTAGAATGTAAATACCGAAGACTGATATCAGCCTTCGGTATTTTTGCAGAATCAGATAGTATCTTGTATCGTTTTCCCAACTCCAAGTAAGGGCGAATAAGACTTTTGCCTGCGCTGTAGCTTGATGTAATCTAGGCTTTCTTTATAGATAGTTATCTATTTTCCTTCCTCAAATGTGCTACAGTCAGTGTCTGGAGTTTTCGCCGCATTAGCTCCTGATACATCAATATTACCAGCATTACATAGGTTATTGTTATGCCAATACTTACAATTATTCACAAAACATTCAACAACCGGCGTTACTTGTGTGCCATCAAGAAATGCCGCTGATACAGTTCCACCAATATTAGCATTATGAAGAGCTCCTAGCATATCCCCCATGGTTTTACGATGATGGAAAGACTTACATTGGGTATCTTTAGACTTTTCTGATTTTCCAGTTTCTTCTTCATTATAAATACTAATCTTAGCTGCCATACATTGATCGCCAGGCATATAATGGGTACACTGGTCAACAGTGCATTTTACTATAGGATTTGTCATATTATACCTTACTCCTCTTTTTTTATTTCCCAATTCTAATAAAAAACTCCCCTTGGGATATATCCATTACTAGTATCCTACTGAATAATTATTTTATACATAACGAAGAAAAGAGCAGTTAGGCTACTACGCCCTACTGCTCTTTTTCTCCATAAACAGTTTACTTTTTTGTCCAATTCAAGAACCAATATACCGGCAATCCAATCAGAGTAATACCAACTGCCATTATAGCATCCATAGGTTTATCAAGTAACATGCTGCCAACAATGTAGATCGACCCTATAATAGCAATCATAGGCACTACAGGATAACCAGGCACACGATAAGGGCTCACAGTATTAGGTTGACGTTTGCGTAATACAAATACAGCAGTAAACGCTAATATATAAAATGCCCACATCACGAACATAGCAATATCAGTTAGACTATCCGGATCCCAGCCAATCATCAGCAAACTGGCCAATACCACTTGTAAAATCATTGCATTTACTGGTGTGCCAACTGAATCAGGAACTTTCGACAACAAAGCAGATGCTGGTAATTGACCGCGCATAGCCATGGCATAGGGGACACGAGCATTTGTCAAAATATAACCATTCAGTGCCCCAAATATCGACACTAAAATACCTATATTAATCAGTCGCCCACCCATCTCACCAAATAATAGACCAGCTGTTGTACTTGCCGCAAGTTTTCCTAAACTAGCGACTTCAGCTGCAGGCAGCACATGCAAAATAGCCAAATTAGTAGCAAGATAAGCCAATATGACAATCCCTAATCCTACAATAATTGCTTTCGGCAATTGCTTAGCTGGGTTTTTCATTTCGCCAGCTACAAAGCTGACACCAATCCAGCCGTCATATGCCCACAAGGTAGCCAAAATAGCTGCCCCCATACCTAATGAAGGATTCACGCCACTGGTCATTCCAAAGATTTGGCCATTACCTTTCCATAAGCCTAAAATTGCAATCAGACCAATGGGTATAAGCTTGCCGATAGTTGCCACAGTTTGAATAAAGCCTCCGTATTTAGAGCCAAAACAATTAATTGCAGTCAGAAAGAGTACTGCAATCATTCCAATTGGCAGTTTTAAACTTTCGCTAATATTGAAAAATGGCAGTAACAATGAAGCAAAATAGAGTCCTAGTGCTCCTATTGTAGCTGGTCCATAAATGACAGTCTGCATCCAACCATATAAGTATGCCCAGACTCTCCCATATATTTCATCTAAATAAGTATATAATCCGCCTGTTTTAGGGATTTGTGCTCCTAATTCGGCAACAGTTAGACCAGCTGCCAATGTAATAACTCCACCAAGTGCCCACGCCAAAAGAGCCATTGTAGAATCACCAGCTGCCAAAATGACTTTGCCTGGTTTCATAAAAATCCCGGAACCAATAACCATTCCAATGACCAAAGCCATTGTTGCTATTAAACCTAAGTCCTTTTTTAGACTTTTTTCACCACTTTGCCCTTCTTGCATGCACACGCTACTCCTTTATGAGAAAAAATTCATAAACTGAATCTTAGAATAGCAAATTTTTTATATAACCGCAAGAGGAAAAAGTACATAAATCCCTAATATTATAGTAAGAATATAATGTGGGAGGTATTTTTATAGAAACTAACACAATAAATATTAAACCACGTATCCTATATCACGTCGCCAAAGCGGCCTGGGAAGGTACTTTATTTGAGCGCCGGGAAGAAATCTGCGACATGGTATCGGAAGAATTTCAAAATCATACTACACGCCGCTATGTTGCCAATCAAATTCGCATGGCCATGGGTCTAGCACCGCATAACGATGACGCTGTTCTTAATGACTATGACGAAGAGGCTCTTATGGGTATGGCTAGCGAACCATTCATAGTTGCCAATCCAGAGGCTTGCAGAATGTGCCCTAAAGAAGAGCGTAATTGTGAAAAAGCATGTCCTCTAAATGCCATCACCCATGATGAGCTTGGTAAAGTAAAGATTGACCAAGGAAAATGTCTGGGAGAAGGTCACTGCATTACTGCATGCTCCTTCGGTTCACTAGGAGAGAAATCCCAATTCATTCCTCTCGTTAATTTATTAAAGCAACAAACAAATCCAGTATACGCTTCCTTAGCTCCTGCATTTGTTGGTCAATTTGGTCCTGATGTTACCCCTGGAAAATTACGCTCCGCCCTATTGACTCTTGGTTTTACCGAAGTATTGGAAACAGCATTATATGCAGATCTAGTCACCATGAAAGAAGCTTTTGAATTTGAAGAACATGTCAAAACCTCTCAGGATTTTATGTTTACTAGTTGCTGCTGTCCAGTATGGATAAAATTAATTGAGAATAAATTTCCTGACTTAGTTGAGCATATTTCACCATCCGTATCACCGATGGTAGCATCTGCTAGGGTAATAAAAGAATTTGAACCAGAAGCCAAAGTCGTCTTCATCGGTCCTTGTGTTGCCAAGAAATCAGAAGCCATGCTGCCTGATGTAAAAGGAGCCGTAGATTTTGTACTTACCTTCCAAGAGTTAGCCACCATTTTCGAAGCTGCCGAAATTAATCCTGCACAGCAAGAAGATAACGAAAAAGCAGTAGCTTCCTGGGGTGGGCGAATTTATGGCTATACAGGCGGAGTCAGCGCCGCTGTAGCCACTACACTAGAAAAACTTATACCACACCATTTACAAAAATTAGTACCCATCAAAGTAGACGGTATTCCTGATTGCCAAAAACTACTTGAACAAATTCAAAACAGTCAGCTTACTGCCAACTTTATTGAGGGAATGGCCTGTAAAGGTGGTTGTGTCGGCGGACCAGGTCGCCTAATTCCTCCTGGACAAGGACGAGAATATGTAGAGAATTATGGAAAAACCTCTCCTGTTCATACATCAGTAGAAAATCCTCAAGTATATGCAATTTTGGCCCACCTTGGCCACGAAGACGCAATGACTGCCTTATCTGGCAAGAGTCCGATGGCTGGACTGCTAGCTCGAAAACTAGACAAAAAGTAGCAAATTATTACAATATTCTCAATCTGTATACAAAATAATATTATTTTTTTTATTAAAATTGTTAATAAAAGACTAGTAAAAGCAATTTAAATACGTTAAAATTGTAAATGCAGAGATTGTTACATATTTAACTAAGTGATACTGAGCAAATTATAATAATATAATATGGTTTGATCAGAATCAAGGTTCAAAACAAAAAGGGGGATATTTATGTCTAAAAAACCAGTACAAATAATGGAAACAGTTTTACGGGATGGTCACCAATCACTAGCTGCCACTCGGATGCGTATGACTGATATGTTACCTATGTTGGAGCAGCTTGATAAAGTTGGCTATTTTGCCATAGAAGCTTGGGGCGGAGCTACATTTGATAGTTGCTTACGTTTCTTAGACGAAGATCCTTGGGAGCGTCTGCGCACTCTGAAAAGTCATTTAAAAACTCCTATTTCTATGCTACTTAGAGGTCAAAATATCCTTGGTTATAATCACTATGCTGATGATGTAGTGACTGCTTTTGTCAAAAAAATGGTTGAAAATGGTATTGGTGTTATTCGTGTATTTGATGCGCTGAATGATGTGCGCAATCTTGAAGTAGCTATGAAAGCTGCAAAAGAATCAGGCGCTCATGTACAAGGCGTATGCGTATATACGATCAGCCCTTACCACACAGTTGAAAGCTATATCACATTAGCTCGTCAATTAGTGGAGCGCGGTGCTGATTCAATCTGTATTAAAGATATGTCTGGTCTACTTAGACCTTATGTTGCTTATGACTTGGTAAAAGCTTTGAAAGCAGACCCTAAAGTAGGTGTACCTATTCAACTTCACACTCACTATACAAGCGGTATGGGCTCAATGACCTATTTAAAAGCCATTGAGGCTGGCGTAGATGTGGTTGATTGTGCATTGTCACCATTCGCTCTTGGTACTTCCCAGCCTTGTACCGAAACTATGATTGCGGCTTTAGAAGGCACTGAATATGACACTGGTCTTGATCGCCACATGCTTAAAGACGCAGTTCTTCACTTTGCCAATGTTAAGAAGAGTTTGGCAGCCGATTTCAATCTCAAAACTAATTTTGATGTTGATACGAATGTTCTTGATTTCCAAATTCCTGGTGGTATGTTGTCCAACTTGTTCAACCAACTTAAAGAACAAGGTATCGAAGAAAAATATCAAGAATTGCTGGAAGAAATGCCTCGCGTACGTGCTGAACTTGGTTATCCTCCACTCGTTACTCCTACCAGCCAAATTGTTGGTTCAATGGCAACCTTCAATGTAATGCTCGGCGAGCGCTACAAAATGGTACCACGTGAAATCAAAGACTTGGCCCGTGGTAAATATGGTAAGACTCCTATGCCAGTTGATGAGTCTGTTCGTGAAAAAATCATTGGCGATGAAAAAATTATCGACTACCGTCCAGCTGATGATATTGCACCTCAAATGGAACTTCTGACTAAACAACTTGCAGAAAAAGGCTATCCTAACGCATCTGTTGAAGATGTATTATCATACGCTTTATTCCCTGAAGTTGCTTTAAAATTCTTTGCAAAAAATCGTTAAGATATAAATTAAAGCCCTAACCTAACGGTTAGGGCTTTTTTGTTACCGATAAAAGCATGAAGATCCAATAAATTCGCGCAAAATAGAATTAAGGGGAATCTCAGCATCGTCAATACTCTCAAAATATGTTAAAAAGTTCAATAATCGTTTGGCCTCTACATACTCTACCTGGGCAGATGTAATTTGGGCTAATAATGGTTCCGCATATTTTTTCAATACACCCAGTTCATAAATAAGTGCTGAGTTAAACATAATATCTGCATCTTCCTGAAAAGGAAAAATATTACGTTCTTCACCTCGCCGTACTGATGACCACATACTTAATGTTTTGAGAGCGTCATGGGATCTAAACTGATTATCTCTAACAATTCTTCGAATTAGCCTGGTATCTGTAGTTGGAATACGATTATGATTATCAATTGATAATTGAGTTAAAGCACTAATATATATTTTGACTTTATGTTCTCGGGGTACAGCACTACTCAATCTTTCATTAAGACCGTGAATTCCCTCGATAATCAGCGGCTCTGTTTTATCAATCTGAATGACATGCCCGCGATATTCCCGCTCACCTGTCATAAAATTATAAGATGGAACTTCCACTGCCTCACCATTTAATATTCTACGTAAATGTTCATTAAATAGCTGTAGATCAATAGCCTCAATGGCTTCAAAATCATAGTCACCGTTCTCATCTCTAGGCGTCTGAGCACGGTCAATAAAATAATCATCCAAGGATAAAGGAACTGGACGCAAACCATTTACCTTGAGTTGTACAGTCAGCCGATCTGCAAACGTTGTCTTACCTGATGATGAAGGTCCAGCTACCAAAATAACCCTCACGTCTTTATTTTGAAATACAAAATCTGCAATTTGAGCTATTTTTTTCTCATGTAACGCCTCAGCGATTCTGATAATATCATTAACCTTATCATTCTGCACATATTCATTCAATGTTGCCACATAACCACACTGTAAGATTCCCCCCCAACGTTCAGCCTCTAAAAAAATTTCCGATAGTTTTGGTTGAGGTATAAACTCTGGCAATCGATCAGGGTATTCTTTTTCTGGAAAGCACAAAATAAAACCAGATGCATGTTGTTTTAAGTTAAACACTTTTAAATTACCTGTATTAGGTGTCATGGTGCCATAAAAATAACCATAGCTATGGCCACAATAGTAAATTCTAACCCGCTCGCGTTTTAGTTGCTCTAAATGTTTCACCTTCTCAACTTGATTAGCAATCTTAAACAATGCAATAGCTTCAGCAATAGGTACACTTTTCATCGTTATCGGACGATTCTCATCTACAATTTGTCGCATATGCATTTCCAAAGCCTTCAGATGGCCTAGAGTAATTGGCTCGCCTATATACAGCTCACAATACAGCCCCTTGCTCAAAGAATGTTCGACTGTCACTTTCCCCTGGGGAAACAGTTCTTGGACTGCAGCAATCATTACAAAGACCAGGCTCCGTTGATAAACTTTTATACCAGATTCAGTATGCAAATCTAAAAACTCCACAGTACAATCAAAATTCACACTAAACTGTAAATCCTTAATTTCATTGTTTACTTTCGCAGCAACAATTGGCGCAGAATGCAAATTTTGCATGTTTTTACTGATTTGTAATAAAGTCATACCTACATCGTATTGACAGGACTCTCCATTTGTAAAATAAACAGTAATAGGCTTTTTCATTTAAATGCCTCCTGCATATACTTTTTTACACTACTCAAACTTTCCACAAAATAGGATACTGCTATTTACGCTAAATATTTATACTTTATTCTCATAATAATACTAAAATGTCTAAATACGCAAACTACTCTGACTCTTGTACCAAAAATTACGGCAAATAAGCATAAATGCATATTTGCCGCTCATTATTATTTTATGTAGTAATATATATTATGATCTTACAAAAATAAAGCAATTATTTTATACGACAGAGCACTGACAGCTGCTGTACATGGAATAGTTAACACCCAAGCCATCAACATCTGTTGTGCTGTGCCCCATCGAACAGCACTAAGGCGCTTAGCAGTACCTACCCCCATAATTGAACCTGAAACAACATGAGTAGTACTTACCGGCAAATGTAATAGTGTCGCACCAAAAATAACGAGTGATGAATTAAGATCTGCCGCAAAGCCACTAATAGCCTCTAACTTAAATATCTTACTGCCCATTGTGCGGATAATACGCCATCCACCAGCTGCTGTACCTAGCCCCATGGCTGTAGCTGCCGATATTTTAACCCATATAGGAACTTCCAGCGTTGTCAAATAGCCTGTACTTACCAAAGTTAATGTAATAATTCCCATGGCCTTCTGGGCATCATTAGAACCATGAGAAAAGGCCATCATCGCTGCTGTCACAATTTGTAATCGTTTAAATTTAGGATTAATTCGACCAGGCGACTTGTTACCAAATATCCAAAATAAAACTGACATAATAAGAAAACCTATACCCATAGCTACAAGTGGCGACCCAATAAGGGCGGCAACTATTTTTAATATACCTGCTATTTTTAAAGCCTCATAACCTTTAGCAACTAAAACAGCCCCTACCACCCCACCTACTAATGCATGAGATGAGCTGCTTGGGATACCCATCCACCAAGTGAGCAAATTCCAAAATATTGCGCCAATCATAGCAGCCATAATAATGGGTTCATTAACCATTTGGGCAGATGTAACAATATCGCCACCAATGGTCTTGGCCACTCCTGTACTATACATAGCACCAAGAAAGTTAAGCCCTGCAGCCATCCATACTGCAAACTTTGGTGTCAACGCCCGAGTGGACACCGAAGTAGCTATAGCATTAGCAGTATCATGAAAACCATTAATATAATCAAATGCTAATGCTAATACAACAACAACAATAATTAATGTATCAGGCATATTTCATAACCACGCCTCGTAATAAGTCTCCAATACTTTCACAGTGATCAAGGGCGTTTTCCATATATTCCAGTATTTCTTTCCATTTTATAATTTCTATTGGATCTGGGCATGTCTCAAACAGTAATGCTACTTCACGACGATAAATATTATCGCCTTGACTTTCTAGTGCACCAATCTTATGGGTATGATCAAGTATTTTGTGTTGATTGCCCTTAATATTCTTAAGTAGAGCAAAAGCTAGCACCATTTCTTCTGTACACTCAGCCAAGAGACCAGCTAGCTCAGCTGCACCTGATGTCGGTTTACCAGCCTTATAGAGCACCATTCGCTGCATTATACCTTGCTGAAAATCCACTACATCATCCAGCATAGTTGCCAAGGAATAAATGTCTTCACGATCAAGGGGTGTGATAAACGTCTGATTAAGTTTATCAATTATTGCATCATTAATATCATCAGCTTGATGTTCTATTTTTGAAATTTCTTCCATCTTTTCCTCAAGTCGGATGTAGTTATCCATAACATCTTTAAGCAAATAGGCTCCCTGTCGTAATACATTACTACTATCTACAAATAATTTAAAAAACTCATCTTCTTTTGGTTTTAAACCGAACATGTTCTATCCCCCATTTTTAATTATTAGCAAGCTATATTAGAATATATTTTTGAGCATACTCTAATACACAAGTTTCATTATGTATAGTCCAAAAATACTATAACACCAATAGCTCAATAAAACAATAATATATATACAGTTCCAATGAAGTTAGATTTTTAATAATGATTAAAATTTTCAAATAACACAATAACTACATCAAAGAAGAGTGAACAATGGTTCACTCTTCTTTGATGTCATTTGCGCATCATCCTGCTGAGCAGACGGTACGCTACAAAAGGGAGTGGTACACGCCGAAGTGCAAATTTCATACCCAGAGCAAAAATTATGATACAGCTAATTACATGTATAATCCAAAAACCAAATCGAGGGAATTCCATAGTAGTGTCATCAAGCCAATTATTATGTTGACAGCCCAATTTCATCTCCTCCTTTGATTATAGTATCTCCCTTAATATTATAATCAATCATTATACACATACCAGCTTATTATATGTTACGATTTATTCATCTACAGCTTGCATAGCTTTAGCTATCTTAGCAGCCATCCCCGTGATTTTAGCCGCCGTCACGGCACATACTGCAATTCTAATACCTTTTGCCAATGGCACTGCAAATATATTATCCTGATACAATTTTTCACAAATTGTATCAGGATTACTCGCTGGGATAGTAAGAAAGAAACCAGCGATATATGGTAGCATATGTAATCCAACTTCCTGGGCTTCACTCATAAAAATATCTGCACGGTTACGAATTAAAGTATAGTATTCCTTACGTTCTTGCTCAACCTTTGCCAAAAGTTCTTTATCCTGATAAATTATGGTCATTAACTCCATCGCACTATGGGTAATATTTGACCATGTAGCCCGACTGGTATATTGATTTATATTTTTAAATTCTTCAATTACTTCTTTGCTTGAGGAAACCCCAATCATTATACCAGTACGTTGTCCATACATAGTAAAACCTTTTGACATACTACATGCCAAAATAGGTAATATATTCGATGGCAACCCCCCAAGTTTTTTTAGAAAAGCGCGACAAGCATTTTTTTCACCTGCATAATCGATATAGGCAACATCAATTAATGGAATAATACGTTTTGTTGTATCCCTAGCACACTCTTGAAATAGAGCCAATACTTGATCCCAGTCACTATCTGTCAAACTAAAGCCGGTAGGATTATGAGCCGGTGTATTAATAATTACAATTAAATTATTTTGTTTGGCTAATAATTCTTTTACTTTATCACCAAAACTAACAATATTAAACTTTTGTTGTTCATCAAATAACGTATATGTATCCAATTTGCGCAAACCATCTTGACACAATACTTTATACGGTCCCCAGTACCAATCGGAAGTTAAAACTGTATCCCCTATTTCTGAATAGTTCCAAATGGTATGATGAATCGCACCTGAACCACCAGCTGTCGCTACCCCATCAATATAAGCATCAGGTTTATGATCAGCAAAAGTTAAATTTATAAATGCCTCTAAATAATCAGGTGATCCGGCAATTGGAGCATAGCTGATAATATTGTCTATCGGCAAATTCCTAAAAGTTTTTTCCACCGTTGGTATACATGCTAAGATCTCATGTTCATCCATAAAAGCACCAATTGTGGCATTTATTACTTTATCTCTGCCATATTGGGCCGCAGCTCTGCCAGCAGCAGCATTAGCTCCAAAAATCTTATCTGTGGCACACTTACCTTTGGCATGTGATGCCGCAATACTATAAGTCATTTAATTCCCCCCTAACTATTATTTCACAATATTAACTAGTATAAACCTAGTGACTAAGTAAATTCATAATTACTTTTAACGATAGGTTTATTTATATTTCCCTACTTTTTGCTAAAAATCCTGCTTATTTGGATAAAAATACATAAAATATAAGCAGGATAAAATCCTGCTTATATTTTTCTGCTATTATTTCGTTACTTACTAAATTGATTTTCTTGGGCTTGAATCATTTTGCGAACCATTTGGCCGCCCACTCGGCCGTTATCAGCAGAACTTAACGCACCTTTATAGGTGTTCTTGTAGTCTTTCAACCCAATCTCAGCTGCTGTTTCTTCCTTTAATTGATCTAGAGCTTTTTGCGCGGCAGGATTTACAGGTTTTTTACTCCTTGACATAACGCAAGACCTCCATTCAATTTTTTTTTGGTTCTGATTCTATATTGCCTCTAATTAATCAATAACATACATTGAAGTTTTTGGGAAAAATTTTGACTCCAAATATATTCTTAGAAAAAATCCTATCTGAGTAACACAGTTTATAATATAGTTATATACTATATGGAATTCAATACTTAATTTTTTATTTTATAAAAAATTATATAAATTTATAATTCGACAATAATCAAGGAGGAGTATATATGGAATGTAGAAAATCCATGCAAGTTGCGGTAAATGGCATCCTGACTATACCAGAATACATACCTGATATTGATTTTATACTTCGCGTGACCTCTACTCCAATAATTGAGAACGCAATCGTAATAGATAAGCAGATTAGCTTTTCTGGTCATGTACTTATTTGTGTAGAAATGGTCTCATCTAAACCTGACTGCTTGCAAACAGTACATTTTATCTCATATGAAACACCATTCATCGGTCTAATGGATCACTGGTGTGCACGTGCAAGTATGGATGCTCAATTAAATGCTTCTATTAAGCACCAAGAATTTAAAATGCTTACCCCCAAATGTATTAATAAATTAATAGTAATAAAAATTTCTTTACTCAGGCTTACAAAATCATGCAGAACTGTAAATGCTCATTGTTCTGAACCACGCCTCACTTTATTATGTAAAATACCTCCTCCATCTACCAGTACAGCTGCACAGCCAAATCTTACTACTCCCATTCAGCCCATTGATTTCCACAGTGATTCTATTGACTTTCACCTGCCACAAACATTAGAAAATTGTAATACTGAACCTAGTGCAAATGCGTCTTGTTCAATATGCGGATGCAAAATTGACCATGTATAACCACCTTTATTGCCGAATAAATAGAAGAAACTGCCCTTTACTAATAAGGGGCAGTTTCTTCTATTTATTCAGCTTTAGTCCTGGACAGTAATGGCCTTCGAGCTTTCCCATAAACCATGGATATTACAATAGGATGTAGCTAATAATGTACCTGAGCTTTTTAGCTTTAAGACTGCCTTGGCTACAGGCTCAGTATATGCGGGTCCTTTATTAGCACCTTCAACAGAATCACCATGCACACTAAACTCATACGAACCGATTTCATATACAAACTTACTATTTTCAGGTTTAAAATATAATTTAATCCAACGAATATTATGTTCAGTAGTATTAGGGTGAGCAATTTCTTTACCTACACATAAATCTACTGAAAAACATTCCCCTGTCTTAACTTTTTCTGGCGCTTCAATCACTGGAGCATGTTTTTCAGTCTTCCAATCAGCACCTTGAATTACATCAGCCATATTCATAAAATGAAATCCTCCTTCTACAATCTAGTATTTATTGGTTATATATATATTTGCTGAGAAATGGAAAATACCTTCATGATTTATGTTTTTTTATAATTATAATTCTTATCCAATCTATCTATTACTTAAACAAATTAACACTCAATCCTCGTACTAACTTCTGCTCGACATTCCCCCACTCTTCAGGACGTTCAACTTCAACTGGCAACAGCTCGAGTGATGTCTTACATTTAAAATCAGCCTTGACTGTTTGAATTGCTTCTAGGCCCGTAGCGGCACTACATGCAACTTTTAATGTTTGACGTTCTAACTTGCAACCAATGAGGCACTCAATATTTTTCCCCTCTTTGGACATGCCATATACATAACCAATATCGAAAGTAGGTATATGGGAATATATTGCGGACATTATTTTAATAATAATCGCCGAGCATAATTCTAAATATTGCTTATTAATTGCACGCATCTCTTTCTCTTTAAACATGAGTCGTCCTGAAGGCTGCTGAAGGCATATTTGATCAGGAATAATGGATGTTAGCGGTAGCCATATTTTCACTGATGGGATATTATTATAAAGCTCTATTTCAACACTTAAATTAACTGGAACTTTTATTTCAGCCAATACTTTCTCAATCTTTGTAAATATCGATGAGATTTCACCTGACAATAAACCCTCGATAATTCTGATGCGCTGATCTTCATAATCTTCATGTTTCTTTTTTTCTTCGGCGATTTTATTTTTTTCATATATTACCCTATTCTCTATCTCCTGTTGTTTTTCCGATAGTACTCTTTCAATAAAACTTTGACGCGCTTGTATTCTTACTACCAATAATAAAAGTCCAGTAAATAAACTAGCTCCAGATAACCACAACAATACGGTATTTCTCCCTATTATTAACAAAAATATTAAGATAACCAATACAATAATGTGCATAATAATAGGCATTAAAAGCTTACTTTCAGCCGCTACCCTTGCATTCTCTAGTAAAAATGAGAAATCAGGTATCGCCCTTTCTTCGAAAACCGCCCTAACGATTAGAGGCTTATAATCAATTTCTTCATATGTAAAGTCACTCATTGCGGCTAATTTATTTTCTATAGACTGATAGTACTCATATTCCTGACGCCAACGCTCCGAGCTATCTATATATCGAAAAAATAGTTCCTCAGTAGAGACCTTCTGCTTTTCTTGCCTTCTCCCTAACATATGTTTTGATGGCTGACCATCTGATTTTTTAGCCATACTCTATACCTACCTTTCAACTTACTCTCCGAGGATTACTTTTATTATATTCTTGTAAACCCCAAAAACAAATACCTAATTATTTCTTCATCAATTTTGTAGACAAATTGAATATTTTATGGTACATTTTGATAAAATAACCTTTAAGTTAGTCCAGAGAGACTAATAAGGTGCACAATGGCTTAGCCGTGATCAGACTCTGTCTGTACTGCCCTTAAGACTCTTACTCTGGTAAGAGTCTTTTTATTTAGGTCATCAGAAAGTATAATATTTTCTGATTCCAAAAAGCAGTGACACGTCGCTTCAGCGACGATATGGGGCTTTATTCGATGCGTTAGCAGTCGAACGTCCTTATAAGGTGCAAGCCAAGGTTTCTCTATTGTGTGCCAAAGGTAAGTAAGGAGATATTTTATGAATACACGTATTATTCAAGTTGAGGAAAAGCTCCCCCTACTGCAAACATTTCCCCTTAGCCTACAGCATCTTTTTGCCATGTTTGGAGCTACTGTTCTTGTGCCTATTTTATTTAAGATCAATCCGGCAACCATCCTGTTTTTTAACGGTATTGGTACACTATTATACCTATTTATTTGTAAAGGTAAGATTCCCGCCTATCTTGGCTCTAGTTTTGCTTTCCTCTCACCAGTATTTATCATTTTACCTCAATACGGCTATAATGCGGCATTAGGCGGATTCATTGCTGCCGGTGTTGCTTTTTCCTTAGTTTCCCTAATTATTAGTCTTGTTGGTACAAAATGGATCGATACAGTTTTTCCACATGCAGCAATGGGAGCTATTGTTGCTGTTATTGGCCTAGAGTTAGCACCTGTTGCTGCCGATATGGCAGGCCTTACAGCCAAAACATTAGACGCTAATGTAATTTTAGTTTCCATGTTCACATTAGCAGTGACGATTCTCGGTTCCATCATGTTTCGTGGCTTTTGGGCAATCATCCCTATTCTTATCGGTGTGCTTACTGGTTACGCCATGTCCTTTTTCCTAGGACTAGTGGATTTAGCCCCTATCGCTGCTGCCCCATGGTTTGCTGTTCCAACATTTTATACTCCCGAATTTAATTTTAATGCCATTGCCATTATCTTGCCTGCGGCTCTAGTAGTCATCGCTGAACACATCGGACATTTAGTTGTCACAGGCAATATTATCGGTCGCGACTTGACAAAAAATCCTGGACTGCATCGTTCTTTACTAGGTAACGGACTATCCACAATCATTTCAGGCTTCTTTGGTTCCACCCCTAATACCACCTATGGAGAAAATATCGGCGTAATGGCAATTACCAAAGTGTACAGCGTTCATGTTATCGGTGGCGCTGCCATACTGGCAATCATTCTCTCCTTCGTGGGTAAACTGGCTGCTGCTATTCAAAGTATTCCTGTCCCAGTTATGGGCGGTGTTTCCCTCTTATTGTTCGGGGTCATTGCTGCTTCAGGTATACGCATACTGGTAGAATCCAAGGTAGACTATAGCCGTGCTCGCAATCTTATCTTAACTTCTGTGGTATTAATCCTCGGTATCAGCGGTGCCAGCATTACTATAGGTACTGTAACTATGAAAGGTATGGCGCTGGCCACTATCGTATCTATAATTCTCAGTTTAAGTCTAAAAGTATTAGACATCCTGGGACTAACAAATGATAGAATCTAATTTTTTAAAAAAAACACTAAAATATACTCTTTAACATCTCGATAATAAAAAAGCTTCCGTACGCGGAAGCTTTTTTATTATGATCTAAAATTAACGAATTGTAAATCAATACCAAAATCATGTTGTCGCAATTGAGCGATAGCATTTTGCAAATCATCTTTATTTTTACCGATTACTCTCACTTGATCATCCTGAAATTGTGCCTGCACTTTAAGCTTACTGCTTTTTATATAAGAAATAACATCTTTGGCTTTTTCTTTGTCAATTCCCTTTTTCACAGTGACAATTTGACGCGATGTTCCGCTAAATCCTGATTCAACTTTTCCATAATCTAAATTTTTTAGAGAAATACCACGTTTGATAATTTTGGCCTGTAAAATTTCAATAACATTTTTTAGCTTATGATCATCATCACTCACTACTTTAATCTGAACACCTTCTAAAGTAACTGTCGATTTACTTCCACGAAAATCAAAACGCTGACCCACTTCTTTTACTGTCTGATTTACAGCATTATCCACTTCCTGCATATCCACTTCTGAAACAACATCGAAAGAACAGTCTTTAGCCATAATATGACCCCCCATTTATAATATTTATTCAGCTGTAACTGAATGATTTCACTTCCTAATCGCTATCGTAACGGTCTTGCGCACCACAACATAAAAAAATGCTAAGACCCCGCCAATCGTAAAGAAAAAGGCCACTGGCTTGACCATAATAATTTCCGTACTACCAACTAAGCTACATAACAAAGTCGTCATATATGCCAAGAACAATTCACCGTATCTAGAACTATTCCGCCTAGGAGCAATAAACAACCAAACTAAAAATCCCAATACAACAAAATTAATATTTTGCATTAATTCCATAGTGATCACCTCATCATAAGCAGTTAACACTTATAAATTCGAACTAAAAGTTTTTTTTCCTGCACGATATTACAACAATATTTCTTTTTTACAGACAAATTATATAGTATCATTATGTTTCTGATCTTCATATGATGTATCAGATACTCAAATAAAATATCACTAAAGGAGGCTATCGAAACTTATGGATGGCAAATATCCACATTGGTATCATGATGAAATGGAAGAATGCTGTAACCATATGGATCAACCAATGATGCCCCAAGAATGTATGCCACCTAAAGCATACGCACAACCTGACACATCTTTTAGAGATCGCCTAATGTGTATGCTAGGTACTGATGTCATATTCTCAGCTGATGCCCGCATATGTCGCCAAGAATCATTTTGCGGTACCTTGTGTCATGTCGGTTGTGATTTTATTATCGTCAATATCTGCATGCGCCGCAGACCACTCTCTATGATGGTTCCCATTAAAATGATTCGATTCATTGGTCCTAAATCCCATTGTTAATTTGTAAATTATTAGCCAAACGTTCACATTCTATTCACTCATAGCATAAGAAAAGACTTGATTTGTATCAAGGCGTAGGCAGAAGGCTCTTCGACTGCTAGCGCATTGAACAAACCAATCACATCGTCGCTGAATCAGCCCGTGCCTACTTTTAGGAGTCGGAAAGTGTTATGCCCTCTGATGACCTAAAATGCGGCAAAGTCCTTTGTTTTAAGGAGGTTATAATTTTGAAAAGAACACATACCCGAAAACCCATGTCAATGGATTTAGAGCATATTGGTATGCTTCACTCTGAGGCTATTGAGCAACTAGATTTAATGTATACTACTCTAGAAGCCGCCGAACAAGCCAGCGACACTATGCGTGACAGTCTTGATGATATGTCAGTAAACCATTGGGATGCCTATATGGACGTTATACATCTAATAGGCATGCATGATGAAGCGATGAGCTCTTCTATGAGAAAATATAGCACAAGAATACAAGAAATACAAAGCACTTCAGTAGAACGGCAATTTAGTTTGCATCGTGCATGTTTATTATTTCTATTACTGGCTCTAATACGCCATCATCGTAGATTAGAACATATTTTCAGTTTACGCGGCAATCCTATGAGTGATTACTTTCAGGAATCTTTAACTATGGAGCGGGAACATATTTCTCACTTAATAACGATGACACAAAACTTAATGTAAAATATGAGCTTCGGGTAAAAGGGCAATCAATCGATTGTCCTTTTATCACATATAAAGGTTTTTTTATATACTTCTCGAATTCAATTGTTATTGCCGTATCTAATCAGAAAATAATATAATCTCTGATTAGGTACATACTATATATTGCAAAATACTTAAAAGGAGCCATCATGCTGGATTTTTTAGTACCTGAAACATTTACCCCTATGCCTATTAAAGATTTTTTACGCCGCCATATCGGTTTTTCTCTAACTATATGGCGAAAAATAAAACAATCAGGAACGCTAACGGTAAATAGCCATAATATACCTATGAATCATATTGTATATCCTGGGGATATTATCAATGTAAATTGGCAACAAGATTGTACTATCGTACCAACACAATTGCCGCTCACCATTTGTTATGAAGATGATTATATGCTCATCATAGATAAACCAGCAGGCATGTTAGTACACCCCACAACATCAGAACATGTGACAACACTGGGAAATGCTGTTATCCATTACTTTCGTGCATTGCAACTGCCCTTTAATTTTCATCCTGTTCACCGATTAGACCGTAACACCTCAGGTCTAGTGCTTATTGCCAAACAACCTCATATTCAACACTTACTGTCCCACAATGATATAAAGCATATCAAGCGCGAATATCTGGCACTGGCTTCAGGAACAATAATACCTGCCGCAGGTATTATTGATGCACCGATTGCTAGACATCCTGATAGTATTATTCAGCGTATGGTTCACGATAGCGGACAGCATGCCGCCACTTGTTATAAAGTAATTAAGAATCTAAACAACGCCAGTTTAGTGGAATTAACGCTCTTAACTGGCCGCACTCATCAAATAAGAGTACATTTATCACACATTGGACATCCTCTTCTAGGAGATGACCTTTACGGTGGCTCAAGAGAGCTTATTAAGCGACAAGCCCTGCATGCTGCCAGACTGTACTTTCCCCATCCCGTTTCAGGCAAGATAATTGATGTTTCTAGTCCGCTACCTACGGACCTTTTAGAATTAGTTAAAGTACTTGATTGTACATAATTTTGTATACAAAATTTATTTTTTATATTTTATTACACTTCTATGTGCTATAATAAATAAGTAAAATCCCATATTATAGAATTACTGAGGAGGAATTACCTTGCCATTAATTACTTCAACTGAAATGTTTAAAAAAGCCTATGAAGGTCAGTATGCAGTTGGTGCATTCAATGTCAACAACATGGAAATTATCCAAGGTATTGTTGATGCCGCCAAGGAAGAACAAGCTCCACTTATTCTTCAAGTATCTGCAGGTGCCCGGAAATACGCCAAGCATATCTATCTTACAAAACTAGTAGAAGCCGCGATGGAAGACTCTGGTCTACCTATTGTTCTACACCTTGATCATGGCGAAGATTTTGAAATTTGTAAGTCTTGCATTGATGGTGGTTTTAGTTCTGTTATGATTGACGGTTCAAAGTATTCTTTTGAAGAAAACATTGCTTTGACCAAAAAAGTAGTAGAATATGCCCACGCTCATGGTGTTGTTGTTGAAGCTGAGCTAGGCAAACTGGCTGGCGTGGAAGATGCCGTTAAAGTAAATGCTAAAGATGCTACATATACTGATCCTGACCAAGCAGCAGAATTTGTTGAGCGCACAGGTTGCGACTCATTAGCTATTGCTATCGGAACTAGCCATGGTGCTTACAAGTTCAAAGGAGAACCTAGTCTTGATTATGCACGTTTAGAGAAAATTTCCAAATTATTACCTGGTTATCCACTAGTACTACACGGTGCGTCTACCGTATTGCCTGAGTTTGTAGCCAAATGTAATGAATTTGGCGGACACATTCCAGGTGCTCAAGGTGTTCCTGAAGACATGTTGCTCAGAGCTGGTAAATTCGGCGTATGTAAAATTAACATTGACACTGACTTACGACTCGCCATGACGGCTTCAATCCGCGAGCATCTTGCAAAAAACCCTAGTCATTTTGATCCTCGCCAATACTTAACTCCAGCTCGTGCTGCCATTAAAAATATGGTTCAACATAAAATTAAGAATGTATTAAATTGTAGCAATCGAATATAGTGAACTCGTTCAGTTAAAGTTAAAGCTGAATATCGATAAATACATAATAAAAATAAAAAAGCTGGGACATTCTGTCTCAGTTTTTTTATTTCATCAGAAAGCATACACTTTCTCGCTTCCAAGTAAGAGCAACTTGGCTTCTGCCTACGTTAAGGCTTGGCGGAAGCCAAGTTTTCTTTATCATGTTTTATATTTTACATACATATTCTTAAATTATCAGGATATCATAATAATCACTATATACAAAAGGAGATTACTACTATGACTCATAAGAATATTGACTTTGCTAACTTGAATGATGATCAACTAACCGCAATTAAAAATTTTGAAAAAGAATTCAATACAAAATACGGTAGCAACTTTTTTATCATGGCATATGGTAATAAATAAGCCACTACTCTTCGATTGGCGATAATCCCCCATCTGAGTTGTTGTTCCTGCGTGCGGTCGGCTCACGTGCTCGTCGCGCGCCTAGCATCTGGAGCATTCTCACCAATCTCAAGAACGCCGCAGAATGAAAGACGAAATTAAAAGCACTCATTTAAATGAGTGCTTTTTGCTTAACCGGCAACTACCTATCCTCCCAGGTCGTTTCCAACCAAGTACTTTCGACGTATGGGCTCAACTACTGTGTTCGGTAGTCCGATTGGCGATAATACCCCATCTGCGTCGTTGCTTCCTGCGCGCG
>JAGFZX010000108.1 GCA_017889585.1 Bacillota bacterium | reverse complement strand
GCTAAGGGGTTCCACCTGTTCCCATACCGAACACAGTAGTTAAGCCCTTATACGCCGAAAGTACTTGGTTGGAAACGACCTGGGAGGATAGGTAGTTGCCAGTTAAGCAAAAGGCACTCATTTGTATGAGTGCCTTTTGCTGCATTCGCATTTATATACACTTAGGGGGATTTTTGTGACAAATAGCAAAAAATGGCTTACGGAAGACTTGTCTACTATTTATGATCAAAATTCTTATATGAATTTACTCGGCATACGTATTACTAAACTAGATCAAGGACAATCTGAGCTCAGTATGCCTATAGTAGCTAATAAGCATACAAATTTGTATCATATAGCGCATGGCGGTGCGCTGGCTTCTTTGGCTGATGCTGTTATGGGAATTGCATGTGCGACAACTGGGAAACAGGTTGTTACGATTGAAATGAATATAAATTTTATTAAAAGTGCAGTACCTTGTTCTGAAATAAAGGCAATGGGTAAAATTATACACTATGGTAAGAGTACTATGATAGCAGAGGGAGAAATTTTTGATAGTCATAATACTCTGATTGCTAAAACAAGAGGAACTTTTTTTATCACAGGCAAAATTAGTGGGCTTTAAATAAGTCTGTACTTAGATATTTCATACCGTTGTCACATAATATAGTGATAATTCGTGTGCCTGGAGCTGCGGTCTGAGCTAGTTTTATAGCCGCGGCGACATTACCTCCAGCCGTATAGCCGACTAGTATGCCTTCTTTTGTAGCGAGCATTTGTGCTGTTTTTATAGCTTCTTGATCAGAAACTGTTAAATAGCCATCGCAATAAGAAGGGTTCCATAGGGATGGTATCATAGCATAGCTCGATCCTTGGAGTTTGTGTTCCGGGGTAATAATTGGCATTCCAGCAAGGATAGGTGCTGTAGATGGCTCCACTGCTAAACATTGTATACGGGGATTAAAATTTTTCAATGCACTGGATATACCAATGAACGTGCCAGCTGTGCCTACTACATCGAGAAAAATATCGATTTCCCCATTCATTTCCTCCCAAATTTCTTTTCCTGTAGTTTGGATATGTGCGGCGATATTGCTAAAATTATTAAATTGATCTGATAAGAAGGCATTTAGTTCTTTTGCCAGCTTACGCCCGCTTTCTTCCACTAATTTTAAATCTTCGCCAGTCACTTGGCCGGGTTTGCCACCAGGGTGTTGGGGTACTAGTTTTACTGTAGCTCCTAGCGCCTCCAAAATCATTTTACGTTCCGGGCTGTTGCCTGCAGACATGACGGCTATAAATTTATAGCCTTTAACTGCGCAGACCATAGCTAGACTGATGCCTGTATTGCCACTAGTGATTTCTACGACTGTATTACCTGGTTGTAAGCAGCCACTCTGTTCCGCATCTTCAATTATTTTTAAGGCAATTCGGTCTTTCATACTGCCGCTAGGATTGAGAAATTCAGCTTTTGCAAAAACGGTAGCAGGCATATCAGCACAGAGGCGGCTTAGCTTAATAATTGGTGTTTTACCAATAGATTGTAAAATGGAGTTACATATATTGTTTTTGTGCAAAAGGATAACCTCCATTATTAGTAATGAATACTAATAGTACTAATATAGAATACGCTAAAGGTCAAATAAATATTAAAAAAAATGCCTTATCAGTTCTAATTTGACTGATAGGGCATTAAATAACTCTTTACAAGAACATTAGTTTGCTTTACGATAAATAGACAAACTAATGTTCGCAGTTATATTGCCATAGAACCATGGCTTTTACGTTGCAAGATTTAGAATATATATTGAAATAGGTGATTATTTTCAGTTGGGCGATACATATTATTATTGGTCTTTTTTTTAGCGTGGAATTTACTAGTCAGCCAATCGATATTTTTTTTATTATAATTGGTAGTTTATTGCCAGATATTGATCATCCTAAGTCTATACTCGGCAGAATGAATCTATTTTCGGGTTTAATGACCCATCGAGGCTTTTGTCATACCCTAGCTGGGGGCTTTATATTATCCCTTCCCTTTTTATATATTAATGGTGCAGCACCATATGTATATTTAGGGACAATCTCACACTTATTTGGTGATAGGCTACAGTCAGCAACTGGCACTAAAATGTTTAAGATAAAAATTTTATAAATACTAGTTTTGAATTTTTACTGATTAAATAGGAAACTATAGATAAGTATAATCGCAATTGATAGTCCTGAAATTAAAAATAATATTGCCTTTTGGTTTTGGGAGCAACGAAAGTTGTATATTGCTGCCCATATAAGAGTGGCAGATAATAATATACCACCGAAGATTGATGCGAAATAGATTAGTTTGTCCATAATTAACATCCTCCCTATTAAAAGTATGAGTGTCGACTTATTATTTTCTCATTTTATCCTGCCAGCGTCAATAGTTTACTAGATATAGTCGAACGTGTTGTGTTATAGAACTAGGTTAGACATATTCAACAAAGAGTAGCATGTTGTAGGACTTTTTGAAATTTTCACGAATATGCTATAGAGAGTGTGATCTTTAAATTGCAATTTTTGAAAAGAGGGAATGAATTTGGAAAAAGGTATTATATATAACGGTTTTATGTTGGAAGAAGAAAAAAAGTTGGATGACATTAACTCGATAGCGATGACTTTTTATCATGTAAAAAGTGGTGCTCGTTTATTATACCTAAAAAATGATGATGATAATAAGGTTTTTTCGATTACTTTCCGCACACCGCCTGAGGATAGTACAGGAGTAGCCCATATTGTTGAGCATTCCGTATTATGTGGTTCACGCAAGTTTCCTATGAAGGAACCCTTTGTTGAATTGGTAAAAGGTTCTTTGAATACATATTTAAATGCTATGACCTTTCCTGATAAAACTATGTATCCTGTGGCGAGTCGTAATGAAAAAGATTTTCGTAATCTGATGAATGTATATTTAGATGCTGTTTTCTATCCCAATATTAGCAAAACGCCGGAAACCTTAATGCAGGAAGGCTGGCATTATGAGTTAGAGAACCCGCTAAGTGAGATCACTTATAAAGGAGTGGTCTATAATGAGATGAAAGGGGTCTTTTCTTCACCTGATGCTATTTTAGATAATAAGATATTTCAATCACTGTTTCCTGATACTGCTTATGGAGTGGAATCAGGTGGCGATCCTGATGATATCCCCAAACTTACTCAGGATCAGTTTGTTCGCTTTCATGAGCAGTATTATCATCCATCCAACGGATACATTTTTTTATATGGTGATTTAGATATTCAGGAAAATTTAAAATTCCTTGATGAAACTTATTTAAGTAGTTTTGAAAAAATTCAAGTAACATCCCAGATTGCTTTTCAGCCTGCTTTTGCGCAAAAAGTCGAGCAGATTTTTGATTATTCCATTGCACCCACCGATACTAAGGAAGACAAAACGTTTATGAGCATGAATTTTGTCTTGGGACAAGCCACTGATTCTGAATTATGTTTGGCCTTTCAGATTTTGGAGTACTTATTGCTTGAAACGCCAGCTGCGCCCCTTAAAAAAGTGCTACTTGAAGCAGGTCTAGGTAAAGATGTGGTGGGAACCTTTGTGAGAAGTATTCTGCAGCCTACATTTGGTATTGTTGTTACTGGTACGAATGAAGGGGAAAAAGAAAAGTTTATTCAAGTTGTGGATGGTGAACTGAAAAGGTTGGTAGCAGAGGGCATTGATAAGAAATTAATTGAAGCCTGTATCAATATTTTTGAGTTCACATTGCGTGAGGCCAATTATGGGAGCCGTCCCAAGGGTCTTGTATATAACATTAAGTGTATGGATAGCTGGCTCTATGATGAAAGTCCGTTAATTCATCTTGAATATACGACTATTCTTGAAAAAATAAAAAGCGGTCTGACAACGAATTATTTTGAGCAGTTAATTGAACGGTATTTACTGAATAATAATCATCAGGCTTTGATTATTTTACGACCTAAACACGGCCTGGCAGAAGAAAAAGATGAAGAAATGCGTAAGTATTTAGCCAGTTATAAAGCCTCTCTGACATCTGAGGAAATTAGTAAACTAATTGAACAAACAGAGGCGTTAAAGCTCCGTCAGCAAACGACTGACTCGCCTGAAGCGTTAGCAACTATTCCATTGCTGACACTTGCGGACATAGAAACAAAAGCAGAAGAGTTGCCGCTAGTAGAAAAACAAGAACTGGGTGTACCTGTATTATTTCATCCACTCTATACTAACGAAATTGCTTATGTGAGTATGTATTTTGATACAAGAGTCGTACCACAGAATCAGTTGCCATATGTGTATTTGTTGGCAGAAATACTCGGGAAAGTTGTAACCCAAAAATATGATTATGCTGAACTATCTAATGAAATTAATATAAATACTGGCGGAATTGGTTTTGATGTGGCTGTTTATACTGAGAATGGCAATGATGAAGAATATTTACCTAAATTTTTAGTGAAAGGGAAAGCTCTAGTAGGAAAGTTATCCCAATTGTTTAAACTATTTGAACAAATTATTGCACATAGTCGTTTTGACAATAGTAAACGTATGCAGGAAATTATCCAGGAAACTAAATCAAACTGGGATATGAATTTATTCCGCCGCGGTCAGCAATTAGCTACCAATCGAGTATTATCATATTTTTCACCGATTGCGCAATATAATGAAATGGGAATGCTGCTTTTTTATGATTTTGTCGCTGATTTAGAAAAAGATTTCACAGCAAAATCAGAAGAATTATACACTAATCTCGAAACGGTGGCTAAATTAATTTTTAATAAAGAAAATCTTCTGGTCAGTATAACTGCTGAAGAAGAAAACTATATGAATTTTAAGGAAAGTTTTGCTGCGTTTCTTCCATGTTTAGCATCAGAGGGGGTAACTATACAAAAATATAAATTTGATGTTACTCAACGTAATGAAGGGTTAATGACTTCGGGAAAAGTTCAGTATGTTGTGAAAGGGGCTAATTTCCGCAAGCTTGGTTATGCTTATCATGGAAGTTTAAAAGTATTAGAAACTATTTTGCGTTATGATTATTTATGGACCCGAGTGCGTGTACAGGGCGGAGCTTATGGCGGATTTGCAAAATTTGAGCGTAATGGGAATATGGTATTGGGTTCCTATCGTGATCCCAATCTAGCGGAAACTCTAGCAGTCTATGATGAGACATCTCTCTACTTGCGAAATTTCGCTGTTGATGAACGAGAAATGATCAAATATATTATTGGTACCATGAGCCAGTTAGATGCACCTCTCACTTCTTCACAGAAAGGTGAACGAGCGGCAAATCATTATATTAGAAAAATTTCCCAAATTAGCATTCAAGAGGAACGCAATGAAATTTTGGCAGTAAGGCAAGTCGATATCTGTAAGCTTGCTGAGTTAGTGGATGATGCCATGAAACAAAATTATCTTTGTGTGTTTGGAAATGAGCAGAAAATCAAAGAAAATCAAAATATATTTAATCATCTAACTAGTGTGCTCAAATAAAGAAAGGGTGGAATAACCACCCTTTCTTTGTTACTTTTTCTTATTATCGTTTTTCTCTTTAGGGCAAATTTCTTTGGCAAATTCGGCAGAGGATTTTTGAGCCTGAGATTGAACTTGATGTTTGGTTTGTGATTTAGGTTTAGTACCTGTACGTTTATCCATTGTATCACCTCCTTATTATTATAGTGTATCCAAGATATGTAAAGGGGAATCACTTTTTAACAAATTCCTTGAATTTTATGGGGGGAGAGGTGGTAACATTCAAATACTAGGTGGGATTAAATAGAATATTATTCTGAATGAAAAAGGATTGACATTAATGTTAGAGATATGTTATTATATAAAAGTTGTCAGCAATGATGAATGTGGAAGGCTTGACGACGATGTAGAAAAATGTTATAATGTAATTCCGCTGTTATGAGCGGTGCAATGGTCATTCGAAAATAACCGGGTGTTCTTTGAAAACTAAACAATGTAAGTAAGGTTAAAATAAGCCAGATGTGCGGTACTCGTTTGAGTACAAAACAGTTGG
>JAGFZX010000022.1 GCA_017889585.1 Bacillota bacterium | reverse complement strand
TAATAACTGACAAGAAGAAAGGATTTTTCAGCAATTATTTTATCAGCAATTAATTAAACCTTTCTTTAATAATGAAACGTTTTTTAATAAAAATTAAAACTAAATTAGTGCAGGAATTTATTGTAATATGTAGAATTACTATAGCACTTACTTAAGGAAGAAATCACCTTAGAAGTTATTAACTTCTCTTTTATGGAGATCAACCACTAGTTAAGATTATTCACCACTGCCTTAGAAAGGAAAAAATACATCATGCAACTATTTAAGAATCAAAAAGGCACGACTTTAGTTGAACTTCTTATGGGAATGGTAATACTCGTTTTAGTTTTGTCACCTATTGCTAACGTGATAAAAACTTCGTTCATGGCTTACAAATATTCCCTGTCACGCAATCTCACTCTTACTGGCGGATATGCTGCATTAAATATAATTTCCGACGAACTTCGGTATGCTCAATCACCCACTACAGTCGCTAATAAAGGCATGGAGGTTGATTATACTGTAGTTGATTCAGCAGATACACCTCAGAGCCGTAGAATGTATATTGGAGATGGCAGCACGGCTAACACCCCTGTTAAAACTCTTATCGTAGAGTATACAGATACAAAAACTGGCCTAAAGAGCTATAAAAAGATAGCCAATAGCATTATAAGCTCCCAAACAGAAAACTCTAATCCAATTCCGATATTCGAATTGATTAGTGAAAATGAAACTAATAAAATGCATATTCGTATTAATTTACAAGATTATTCTTATACGCAAAGTCCGTCTCTAAAACTTGAGAACTATGTTGTAATGTCAAATATGTAAAAGGCTAAAAATCCCGTTTGATGTGGTATCTATTTATGTAACAATCTAGTGTTTATTGCAGGAATTTTAATATAAAAATCGAATATTTAAAAAAGTAAATTATTCTAATAGATGCGATGAAATACCTGGTATTATTTGGGCGCTTTATCCAGGATTGAGCAAGTAGTGCAACCGACTAGCAATATGCATTTAATTGTTGTGATTAATGTGTTTTGATATTCGGTTGCTTTTTTATTAATAGGTGGTGGAAATATGAAACGTAAACGGTTAGGCGATTTGCTGAAGGAAGTGATAAGTATGCGGAATTGGTTAAAAATCAATATTGAAGTAAGCAGATCCCGAAAGTATATATGTAATACATACGATAACTATCATAAAAATATGAGCGGATGGATATTTATAGAATCCTTAATTGGCATAGTAATTGTTTCTGTCGCTCTGACAGCTATTGTATTGTCATATACTCAGCTTACTAAAACGACTGTTTATACAACAAATAGGACACAGGCAACCTACATAGCTCAACAAACAATAGAAAATTTTAAATTTAACGACGGAAAAACTGTCGGCACCGCAGCAAATGGAAAAATATATCCTGATTTTTCACTTGAATCAACCTCAGTGAATCCTGACAATGGAATTACTTATTCTATTGAAATTAAGCAGAATCTTCCATATACATCTTTAGACAATACAACGATATATCCTATACAAACAATAGTCACATGGAAAGACGCCTCATCTTCAAATATTAATTCTGTTAATTTAATCTCATATTACTATCTCATACCACAATCATAATCATATAACTATAAAATTACTAAATTTTTAATGGATGGTGATGTCAATGTTTTATAATCAGCGTGGCTCTATTACTGCAGCAGGGTTGATAGCAATGACGTTTTTGATCATAGTCATCGCAGGCGCAATGCCTATGATGACAACCCAATTAAAATCATCAGGCACTAATCGAGATACTCTTCAAGCTCAATATGCGGCTGAATCTGGAATTAAAGCCGCCCTTTCCTATATTTTGAAAACCAAATCAGCTCCTGCATGGGGAAATGGTTCAACCTCTATCAACTTATACGATGGATCTGCGGAATCATATACAGTGACAGTTACACCAACCCCTGTAAGCAACGGTACTCAATATAAGATTTCAGCGACTGGTAAATCTGGTTCTACTAGCAGTATTTCAAGAAGCGTTTCGACAAATATTCTTATTCCAACAAGTGATGATGCTATATCAAGTGACGATCTAGCTTTTTTTGCTAAATATACTGTGTTTTCAAATGGTCCTTTACAAATAGATAACACACCGACAATTGTAGGTGATATCGGTTCAAACGGAACTATTACAGTTAACAGCTCAAGTCCATTAATTAACGGCAAAGCCTATACTCCAAACGTTCCGGTGATGGACCAGTATACCTGGAATCGATACGCTGTCACTGGAGGGTACGTATATGCTAATCCTGCTGGATCGGTGGATGCTTCGAGTTTAATACCAACTGCACCAGCAATAACAGCAAGCGGTACAAAGTTAAGCAGTGTAGCAGGAGGATCTACTCTTTCAGGTTCTTATTATTCAAATAGTTCTTATACGATGAGCGGAATAAGCAGTCGTTTGACGATCGCTGATGGACAATCTGTTGTGATCTACGTTAAAGGGGATTTAACGATAGGTGGCGGCAGTTCAATTGGTGATGCCTCTATTATTGGCGGTGATGATGTTACTATTTATGCAACTGGTAATATTATATTAAAAAATGGCGCTAAAATTCAAACAGCTAACACAGGTAAATTGAAAATATATGCTGGAGGCACCCTCTCACTAACCAACACTGCTATGATTAATAGTACTAATTTACTAATCTGGACGCAAGGCGCTATTAATTGCAATTCTGATAGTTCTATCAATAACATTTCGCCATTCACAGATGGTGTTACAAAAATTTATTCTAAAGGACATATCGAATTCACGAATCAATTTACACTTGGCGGTACTGGATTCGTAGTAACAACTAACAATATCATGTTAAATACGAGTGGCAATGAAAAAAATACTATTTTTGTGGCAGGTAGCGGTAAATCGGAAGTAACTAATAACGAACAAATTGCTGGAATTTATACAAATGGTACTTTAAGCATAAATTCATCACCAAAAATCAACGCTAATAATCAGCTCTCATCAGTATTGCAAACGTTAAATGCTGGCAGTGGAGGCGGTGAACCAATTATCTCGGGTTGGAGTAATAGTTCTAACTAAAATAGTTAGGGTTCAATCGGAAGTTTTACACGGCAAGAGGCTCAACAAGCAGAGGAATACTGCATGTTGAGCCTTTTACCTGTCTACGCACAAAATTTTGGATTGACCAGGAAGAAGAAGATTGCGGTGAATTCGGCTTATTACTGCTTTTGTATTAATTGTTCAATAGCTATTTCAGATGCTTTTCTAATTTCGACATTGCAATCATTCAAGTGCATGTTTAATATCTCCATTATAATTGATGATGCTATCCCAATTTGTCCAATGCTTCTTATTGCTTCCCAACGAATTGCCGCCTCTGAACGATTTTGCAAAATTATTAATAATGGATTAATTGCTTCTATAAATTTGAATCCGCTTAAAGCCCTTACAATTTTCCATGTAGTAATTTCATTTGCCGAGTAGTTAGCTAATGCATTTAAGATTACTGGCAATGAAGACTTATCATTAATTCTGCTTACGATACTACCTAAAGCGTCAATGGCTTGTTGAGTGTCAAAGCCATCATTGCCTTTTATTATTTTTGTCAGTTCGGGTATTGCTATGGTTCCTAGTTTAGTTACAGTTCGAGCCGCTAAATCCCGTGGTAATGGGTAACTTTTTTTATTGAAATACTTTAAGGGGAGAGAAGTTTCCTGATTAGAACCTATCTTACCAAGTAAACTAATTAACGGTATAACTGCTGATTTTCCCATTTTTCCTAGGGATTCGGACATCGCAATTCGGGCGTAAAGATGAGTTTCTGTCCTTAAAAGCTCGCAAAGAGGTAACGTTAATTCAGTTAGTTTTCTGTTTCCTATTATTGTTGCTCCTATGGTTCTTTCGTGAGCATTCTGGCTATGCAATAACTCTAATAAGCGGTTTATGGATAAATTATTATATTGCTTTATATCATCAGTAGATATTTGCCCACGTTGTTGTCGTTTTTCATATTTATTCAATGAGTTCCTCACTAATTTTTCTCCTCAAAAAAATGTTCGCTTTCAGGAACAAAAGGCTCCTTCCATGTAGCAAGGCTTCAGATTATTGATTGGTACATGGAGTGAGTTCACAAATGCTGTAATTAGCATGTCATTCTTCTTCTTTCGTAAGCTTAACCGCAATGAATTTTAATGAAGCGGACATAAATCTATTATAATCATATCTGAATTTATTGTATATATCCCAAATTTTAATTGTCAATGGAAGCAGTCTCCCTCGACTCAGAAAGAAGGACTATTTTGGAATTTCGGCAATACACATTTCTGTAACATTTATCGAATACAAAAATATACTATCTTAGGTGTCGAATTACGGTACCGATTTGATACCACTGGCGATTTCACATTATTAAAATGGAGGGCCTATAAATGAACATAAAAAAACAATTAAAAATTGTAGCAACAACTTTGATCATGTTGCTGCTTTTGGCTTCTGTGACATATGCCTATGGACTGGAAGGCAAGCTAGTTTTTACACCAGAAAGTGTATATTATGAAGGTAATACAGTGGTTATTTATGGTTATTGGTTAAATGAAACTAATAAATATATTCCATATACTAATTATGTTAATATGGATGTATATTCATACAATGGCAGCAACTGGAATCTCATTGCTCGTGGGCAATTCACGCAACCTAGTTATATTAATTTGTCACCAGGTGAGTCAAAATATTGGACCTATCGAATTCATAATTGCCAGATTGCATCCCTTTATCGCTGGTGGGTTCAAACTGAGGTAAACTACCACTGGCAGAATGTAAACTAAAGTTTTAAAAAAATCAACCCCCTGCCATTATTGAGCTGAGAGTTGCAGAAAGTATCTAATTCTATTTTAACCTCATGCGGAAACTTTATAGTCTAATCTTTATTGCTCCATTACGATTCCACCATGATAAGAAGAAAGAGTCATGGTTTTCATAGCACTGATCGTCATCACGAAGCATGATAAATAGTCCATCATGAATGAATCCTATACTGACCAATTCTTCTGAATCGTTGTAAAACATTATAGCATCTAATATACGTTGATTACGGTACCAAAAGCCTTCACCGCGCCTATCCATCCATCTAAATGGATGTAAACCAGGAAATCTATCATTCCATTCACGAACATGAATAGGCTCCATTTGATAATCTGACGAATAACGATCAAATTTTTGATGCCAATTAAAAGGCATCGCCCCATAGGACCGATGATCTGTCCGTTGCCAATTTTTATGATGATATGTTGGGTGCGACCAATTATGATGGCCATCTTGTTGACGATGGTTCTGCTGCCAGTTGTCTCGATGTTGCTTATCTCGCTCGTGTTGATCCCGTTGCTGCTTATCCCGTAGTTGTTTGTCACGTTTATACCTATCTTGTTTATCACGCTTAAACCTATCTTGCTCCTGTTGATCCCGTTGCTGCTTATCTCGTAGTTGTTTATCACGCTTAAACCTATCTTGCTCCTGTTGATCCCGCTGCTGCTTATCTCGTACTTGTTTATCACGCTTAAACCTATCTTGCTCCTGTTGATCCCGTTGCTGCTTATCTCGTAGTTGTTTATCACGCTTATACTTATCTTGCTCTTGTTGATCCTGTTGTTGTTTATCTAGTAGTAGTTTGTCACGCTTATACTTATCTTGCTGGGAAGTATCTTGTTGAGGATCAATATTGCTTTCAGCGTTTACTATTGAGGGCATAGTTAAGACAACTATTAGGAGACATAAAATTACCGCTCTTTTCATTTTTAAAATCACCCCTCTTTATAACGAATTATATCTAATTACTATGTCGAAAGCATTACAATATATTCCTGAAAATCAAATACTTAAATAATACCTCATAGTTATAGAATGGAATAATTTATAATAAAACAGCACCACTCTTGTCAGATAGAGTGGTGCTGCTTGTTTCTAAAATTGGGTACCAAAATAAAACGGAATCTACGGCAGTAATACTGCCTTCTGTGATGTTTTTATTTAACGGCTACCCCCATGGCTTTGTCCAATTGTGCTTTATTAGTATTGTAATCATACAAAGCCTGAATATAATTGGTCTTGGCTGTGTTTTGTGACAATAATGCGTCAAGGACATCAAGATTGGTTCCGACGCCTGCGGCATAACGAACCTCGGCAATCCTTAGACTTTCTTTTGCCTGATCTACCGCTACCTTACTAGTATCAATTCGTTTTTCCGCTTCATACATGCTGAGGTAGTACTGGCGAACTTCTAATAATATCGTATCACGCTCCTGCCGAGCCTGTTCTTGCGCCGTATCTAAACTAGCTTTGGACTGATTAACCTTGGAGTTGACGAGACCTGAGTCAAATATGTTAAACGAGGCAGTTAGGCTCACCAGCCAATTATTATGACTTAGGCTACTGAATTCCTTGTCATACCAATCCTCTGTCGCAGCAAAGCTAACCGTCGGTTGGTAGCTACTCTTGGCAATTTTACCATCGTATTCAGCGATCGCAATCTTCGCCTGATACTGGGCCATCTCCGGACGGTTAGCTAACGCATATTTTTCACAATCGCTAAGAGTCTGGGAGTATTGTTCATACTGGAGATCTTCGTTTAATTTTATCTCGCTATCTAGAGACAGGCCAATTGCATTATTGAGATTGGCCACAGCTAAGGCATAATTATTTTGAGCTTTTATCAGGCTATTCTGGGCATTGGCCAGAGAAACCTCACTTGACAATACGTCTGATTTGGGAGTCATACCTGCCTTATATTGAGCTTGAACGTTTTTCAGGTGACTGAGATAATTATCAACCGTCTCTTGGCTTACTTGTAATGCATTGTGGTATTGCAGAACACTAAAATAGTAAGTCGTAACACACTGTTTAATTTGCTGCTTCGTTGCATCAATATTGAGGTCAGAAACTTTGAGATTTAGTTTTGCCTGATCGATTTGACTTTCTAATTTACCGCCGGAATAAATAGGTAAACTGAGGGAAATGCTGTTATCAAACTTGGTATAATAGGTATATTGTTCTAAGCTGTTTAAGTATGATGGCGAAGAGTTATAGCGCTTGTCGCTATGGGTAAAATCTAGACTAAACCCTTTGACCGCCTTCGCTTGTTCTACTGCCCAGTAGGATTTTTCTCTACTAGAATTCGCAATGGAAATATTCGGATTATTTTTAAACGCCAATGCGATGCTGTCTTCAAGGGACAATTCGATGGGCGCAGCCAACACCGACTGGCTGAATGCGCATACGAAAATTGGTATTAATAATTTGGTAATGGTCTCTCTAGATCCTTTCATACAATAACCCCCTATTCACTTATTGGTTTTTCATTTTTTGCTATATTCCTTTTTTCTTAGTGACCATGCTATCCTTTTAATTATGAAGGAGTTTTGTTACAATTTCATCACAATAAATTGTATATATGTTATACTTTTCTAATCTTATATGGATAAATGGCCTTGCACCTACTTTATTTTCACAAAAAATTATAGCCATAACTACTTTATAGTGAGTTATGGCTATTTATGCTTTAGTTACTATGTTCACTGCCCTATTACAACATATAATCTTAACCCAATTTTCCGCAGACCTTGCAGGATTTGTTCTTCTTAAAAGCAATCTCATCAAAGGACATATTTAGTGCATCATAATACAATGATTTTGAAGCAAGAGGATTGGGTTTTCCTAACAGAAGTAAAATAGCCAAATTAGCCTCCAGTGACGATATGACTGCAACAACTGCGCCCAAGGAGCCAGGCGTAGGATTTCCTTTTTTACCATTGTCTCCGTAAATACACTGTAGACACGGCGTTTCATTGAATTGAGTAGCCGTGACATAACCTCTAAATCCATCAATTCCACCATCGACAAGAGGAAGATTACGCAGAGAGCAAGCACGATTCACCACAAGTCGAGTCGAAAGATTGTCCACTGCTAATACAACCAAATCATATCCTTCAAGGAGCATTTTCGCATTTTCCTCAGTGAATCGCACTGCATACGGAATAATCTTAATATCGGGATTCAGCTCATGAATTCTCTGTTGAGCAATTGTTGCTTTGGGGTCTCCTATATTCTGTACATCATATAAAAACTGACGGTTAAGGTTGGTGATATCAACTACATCGTCATCAACAATTCCAATTGTGCCTACACCTGCACCAGCAAGAGAATATAGCACAGTAGTTCCCAGACCGCCAGCACCTACGACCAGCACTGAAGAATTATTAAGACGCTTCTGTCCTGCCTCCCCAATTTCTGGGATGCGTATTTGTCTAGTATATTGTTCCTGCATACTATATATATGCTCCTTTCTTTATTCAACTTTCATTTAAATAAAGGAAGAATTCTTCTGATTTGGATGTAACATAGTTTCTAAAGTCTCGCTGGTACAGACGGGAATTCTCCCCAAAAATCTATATCCCAATAGCGAGCATATTCGGATTCTGGTATATCCGAGACACGTCCATGCGGCATCAGAGGCTCATGACGCATCCACTCTGGAACCCATTCCTCAGTCACGCCTGCAGCAATATTAAACATACGCTCATGCTTAATGACCTCCTTGCCAATATCAGACATAAAGGCATTATCCTTAAAGTCGGTACCAAAGACTGAATTAAATAGATTAACCATCAAATGGATATCTGTCCCAATACCCCGTGCAATAAAGGAACAGAAATACGTATCATAGAATGCTACACTAACCTGCAATGTACGGGACGTATCAATTGCTCCCTCCCAATGAAAATGATCGATAGGAGATCTGAAGGTAACAGCTGCTGTATGGTCAGCACCCATCGGGGTCATGGCATAGGTCACAGCCATGCTCTTTACTCCTCGTGGATCATAGGCTGCCATAGCCTGCCCCTTAACGACCGGAACTTTATCTATCCCAAAGATTTTTCCTACAAAGGCTGCACCGCTTCCAATTATCTTACCTAAATGAGTTCCCTGAGCAATTTCATCAATCAACTCAGCCGCACGCTCCTTGTCCCCCCAAGGTAGTATACCCGCATGTGCCGCCACACCCAGGGCTGCGCCGACCTCAATGGAATCCAAGCCATAATTATTACATTGATAAGTCATTCGAGCGATTGAATCGAGATCATCAATACATAGGTTAGGCCCCAGCAAATTTCCTGATTCATACTCCAAAGGCGAAACAATTTTTTTGCCCTGTTTATCAGGGTAAATGTTGGAACAACGAACAACACATCCAGGCATGCAGGCATGGGTTGGCTTCCCTTCTCCGCCCCTTTCAGCAATGTTTGCAAGTAATACATCCCCGTTTACGAGTTCCACATTTTTGTAGTTACCATCGGTAAAACCTTTTGCAGGCATAGCCCCTAAAGCATGAACAGGCATCATAAAGCCCATCGTACCCAATTTGGTGTAAAACTGCGAACCAGGGTTTGCAAGAATAGCTTTATGCAAGGCCATACGTGCTTCTTGAAGCGCAGCCTCATCTTTAACTTGTCGTTTAAACTGACCGTCATTTTCTACGACAATAGCTTTCAGACCTTTTGCTCCCATGATGGCTCCCACACCGCCGCGGGCTGCCGTACGACCAGAATCCCCCTCCATATCATTAATGAATACTCCAGAAGCGCAAAGCAACTGTTCGCCAGCCTGACCTATACTGATTACAGCAGCATATTTTCCGTAGCGTTCCAGCAACGTGTGTGTGGTTTCATAGGTTCCTTTACCTCGAAGATCCTCAGCGTCGATAAGCTCCATCCCATTCTTATTGATATGGAGAATATGGAGATGTCTGTCTTCCGGTCGTCCCTCTACAATAATTGCACGGATGCCATGACTTGCTAAGCGAGCACCTGCCACACCACCAGAGTTTGCTTCCTTTATACCACCTGTCAGCGGGCTTTTTCCGCCTACCGAAATACGTCCTGCACAACTAACTCCTAGTCCTTCCATTGGACTAGAGGCCACAATCAGTTTATTCCTCGGTCCAATGGGGTTACACGTAGGCATAATTTCATCATAGGCAATATGGGCAACCAAACCACGATTACCGAGCAGTTTATATTTTTCTGGAACCAGTTCGGTTACAATGGTCCCTTTTGTCATATTTACTCTCACTAAGTTCATTAAAAAACCTCCTGTTATCGCACCAATCATAGCTGATTTACTAAAGTCATTAAAAATGGAACCATTTTATTTTAAATGGTTCCATTTTAATATTACCTTGTTTCCGTTCTAGGCAACACTTACCATTCAGTCTTAATACTGGAATCAGCTTTCTTTTGGGCTTCACCAATTTTAAATAATTTATACAGTATGTACAACGTGCCATACCAAACAGGCGCAACATAGAGGGCAATCAGATTATCATGATCATAACCCATACCTAATGTTACTGCCACCATAAATATTCCAACCATATAATTGGCATAGGGATAAAAGGGCATAGGGTACTTTAAATTGGCAATTTGTTCAGCGTTCAGGCTTTTCCGCCATTTGTACTGAATACACATAATCAAGGTCCAAGTATACATACAGCCTGTTGTTGTTATGGACGACATATAGTAAAACACGCTATCAGGAGATACATAATTACAATAGACTCCGATCAAACAAAATACAGCTGAGGCCAAAATACCATTAACAGGAACCTGATTTTTCGATAATTTACCTAAAAATGCCGGAGCTTCATTTCTCAGTGCCGAACTATAAAGCATACGTCCACAAACATACATTGCGCTATTTAAGCAAGAAGCAGCTGAAGACATAATGACAAGATTGATGATAGAGGCGGCATAAGGAATACCAGCCTTCTCAAAAATCATTACGAAAGGACTAACACCTTTCGGCAAAGTCTCATAAGGAAATATAGATAATATCGCTATCATAGAACCCACATAAAAAATCAGCACACGCCAGAATACTTTGTCAATTGCGGATTTAATAGAATGCTCAGCATCGATTGCCTCACCAGCGGTAATCCCGATAAGCTCAACCCCGCAATAAGCGAAAACAACCATAACAAAAGCCTTCGCGACACCAAGCCAGCCAAAGGGCATAAAACCACCGTTCGTCCACAGGTTGGAAAAACCAATCGCCACACCACCATTACCTATACCAAAAAGAATCATTGCAAAGCCGGTTATTAACATGGCGATAATTGTCACAACCTTGATCAGAGCAAACCAGAATTCAAACTCACCATAATATTTAACTGCAATCAGGTTAATTGCCATAACTATACCAAGGCAAATAAGAGCCGGAATCCACTGATCAATATCTGGTGCCCAATATTTCATATACATACCCACAGCTGAAATTTCACACATGGCCAAAACAACCCATTGATACCAATAATTCCAACCTGTAATAAAGGATACTAGCGGTCCAAAAAAGTGTTTAGCATAACCAGCGAAAGATGCCGCTACAGGATTTTCTACGGCAACTTCACCCAGGGCACGCAACATAAAATACATGACGACACCACCAAGAGCATAGGCTAAGGTGAGTGCCGGCCCCGCCAGCTTACTGGCCTGAGCAGAACCCATAAACAGCGCAACCCCAATAACGCCACCGATAGCCATCAGCTGTATATGGCGATCTTTTAAACCCTTTTTTAAGCCTTCCTTTTCTAACTGTATAATCTTATTTTCCATATATACTCTCCTTTTTCCTTTTTTAACTTATCGATTACCTCGATTTGCCAGAATGGTTTACAGCACTGGTTGCAGGCTTACCTACCAAATTTGTGCTACTAAAGTTGAGTACTATAAAAAGACGCCTATACACAATTAAACGATTACCAACAAGCGTCCTTCTTTGCAAAACATTTTCTCCGACTATACTTCCGACTGGCCCCGCATTATACTTTGTTCTAAAGCTGTAAGCAATTAGCTATGCCCTTGAAAATCGCCTTGTTTTTTCTCTCGATATGTGTTTTCCCCGAATTCCCACTTTGCTTCTACCAATACTCCCTCCTTAATGTAAATATATAAATAAAAACGCCGAATACACCCCCATGGATATATATTCAGCGTCATTGCCATAATTGGTTTATTTTGTTAACAATTAAATAATATCAGATATAATCAATCACGTCTATGTGAATCATTTACAAAATATTGCACTTTTTTTTGTGAAGTTTTTCCATTCTACGGTAATTTGAAAAAACTTCACAGTTGTTTGGTCATCAAAAATTAACCTGCACAAATAAAAGGTAAAAGTTGCAGTTTATCATTCTCCTGAATCAAATAATCCCAAGGACAAATTTCTCCGTCTTTAACGATATTCATTACACATTCCGTATCGAGACCCAACTGATCCAGAAGATTCTGTGTAGTAATTCCTTCACCTACATGCATTTCAAGCCACTCTTTAGTTCCTATACGCTCCGGCAGCAGCCCATATGCTCTAATCGTTATTTTCATCATCTATTCCCCCTATTTCTGTTGCTGTTTTAACCTATGTTTCGAACGTTGCTATAAGATATTACCCTTACTCCAGAAGCGCCCTTTGTTACTCTTTCAGTTTATCGGAAATATTTAAATAGTATTCGCCATATTAATATTAAAACCTTTATGTACAAGAACCACTCTCAATGCAGTGATTCTTTCTTCAACATTCTTAGACACTTTTTTCTGTTAGCTATGTACTGCCATATTTATGACTGGCTTTGCGAAGTTCGCTTCATAAAATCAACCACAAGCGAAGTTCCTAAAATGGTCACTGACGGAACTTTTATGTTTGAAGTCTTGAGGTTTCATGATCTAACCAGCGTAATTCTACGCTCGTTAGATATTGCCATAATTGGATTGACCTCAATAGAAGGCCGATTCCTTTGACTCCCTTTGCATCCCTTAAGAGCATAACCCTGTATACAAAGGGAGCATACTCTTGATTGCATCCTTTAAGCCTACTTTAGAAATTCTCAAAACCCAAATAATTTAGACCAAAATCCTTGTTGTTTTTCGTCTCTACGTGTTGCTGCAATCTCTGACATTAACGCTAACCTCTCATTAACCGCGTGTTTAATCTCAAGTTGACTAGCGAGTATCTCGGTATTTTGTTCTAGTATTTCGTTGGTTTTAAATTCAATAGCTACCATGCGATTATCTTGCTCTATTAGATGATTTGCGATC
This sequence comes from Bacillota bacterium, assembly GCA_017889585.1. Taxonomy (GTDB): domain Bacteria; phylum Bacillota; class Negativicutes; order DSM-13327; family DSM-13327; genus CTSoil-075. The sequence continues at coordinate 41,135 of JAGFZX010000022.1, read as the reverse complement.
ATAGACATGAGTTGTTGCTCTTGTGGTTGTGATGAAACAACTGCAATATCTATAACTGGAGATTCACCCGTCCCATATTCTTTTTGCAAGATATCCCGAACTCGTTCAGTAGTACGCCTACCCTCTGCCCTGTCTTTATATAAATCATATATATGCCTCAATCTCGGTATGCTATCCTTATCAAATTCCAGTAATTGACCATTGGTTCGGTATATAACATACTCAGGAAATTCATCTTTATACCTGTTCACCGTTGTAGCCTTTATTCCAGTTTTCGCAACGATTTGTTTCATTGTCAACCAACTTATTTGTTTATTTTCCATCATAAATACACCACCTCATTTTTTCGCTTAACATAATCACATCACCACCACATATATCGTTATTCGCTATTACTAATAAAATTCCTCCTAATTTTTTCCATATTCAAGCAGATAAATAGTGTTTTTGGGTCTAATAAGATATTAAAATGCCCTATGATTACGTTTAATGCGTATATTAAAGAAAGAGGCATTGATAGTAACAGATAGTCCTACTATTCTAGTCAATAATTCGCTTCATTAAATAGATTCTATCCAGCCCAGCAACTAAGCCGGGTTATTTTTTATGATCGCGCATGCACATACATGAGAGACCATACTCTTACAATTACCCGTTTTGTGAGTGATTAATTAGTTTCAGGCAAATAAAAAATCATATCGTAGGATTACTATTCCCAGACATGATCTCGATTTTTATTGTAATACATCAATATATTCATTTATTCGTGGAAGCCTGATACTATCATAAGTTCATCTTGCCTTTTTAGGCCTACGTTCGATCATTCCCCCAGTTAATATCCTCCCCCTAAGAGCACCTCAATTTACTGTCAAGATCGACACCCTCGCTATTTTTAAAATAATAACGATATCCAATTAACTTGCCGATTAATAATCCAGTTAAGAATCCGGACACACCTACAATACTGAATAAAAATTCGATTTGATCAGCGTACCAGGAATTCACTGCTAACTCATATCCAAAATAAAACTTAGTAGTAAAAATAGCAAACATTATGATCAGGGTACTCCAAGTACCAGGTAACTCCATAAGTGCGCGTTTCTTATCTACTTTAATATCTAATCCGCCAACCAACCATTGACCGATTTTTATTCCTGTAAAAATAAAGATTCCCCATACACCTGCACTAATGTAGTTTCCGTTTAAAATTGTTAGCAAAGTATGTATGGACATAATGGTAAAAATAACTGGGGCAAGAAATAACATTTTCAAAGAAACCACCCGTGTATTTAATGCTTGAACCCCCGCTATAATTATGTAAGCAAAAACGAGATATACCCACCAAGGTATATGTATTAAAGTCTGACTGATTATTTGCATTTTACTTTAACCCCAAACTCTGATTATTCGTTTGTTTGACTCTATACATATCCACATTTACCATTTTACTATATCAACACTATTTACCAAGAAGAATTAAACTTGTGCTCGATAAGCCACTATCAAGTCACAATGACTCAATAGTGGCTTTCGTATGGATAGACCTATCAATATGATAGATAATTGTATTTTTATCATATTACTGTATTGAAATGGTTTTACCCATGTTTAACCCGATCCTTCAATTCAGCTTGTTTAGCATTATTCCATCGGTCTGTAGTGCCTACTAAATAGCCTGTTATTCTTCGTATTCTCTCAAATGGTATATATTCAAAAACATAGTTAACATCTACGTACTCACCATCAACATTAATATCAGCCTTGACAATTTTACGTTTTTGCTTGGCCTGAACTGTATTAAGATATATTAATAATTCTTCATCACTAATAATATCGCCGCTAATATTTACTTGTACATTATTAATGACTTTACATCCCATTATTAACACTACCCTTTTTGTAATAATTATATCACTTATCTTTTGAGAAGTTTGTAGAATTATCACACTAATACGTTCAAAACAATAAAATAATTTATTTTATAACCTTGATAAAATCGTAATTGAACAGATCATTGATCAAACCACAGATATGCCAATGGGCGTCATCCCTAGCAAACATATCAGATTGGCCAGAGTGCAAAATGGTTGAATGATCAAGACGCTTACTGCCAAATTTCAAAAAATGGCAACAGCTCTTTAACTATTATAAATGATACTATTCTGCGTATCATCTCTAACGGCGAATTTTTTTACGTCAAATAAATCAATCCGCTCCCACACTTTCTCAACTAACGGTACATTTCTCTCAATTTATTATTCTTCAAATCACATCTGCCCCTGTTCCATCTATTCTATTATCGATCAGTCTTTCACCGTCTGTAAAAATCTATATAGACATCATGAGGAAACCACAGAAAGCAGCATTATCAACCTGCAGTGAAACATCAACTTCTTGCTTCATTTCCATGATTTGTTCTCGATAAGCCTGATAAAATTCGAAGGTTGGGTTGGAATTGTATTTGAGCCCTGTTAATTCAAAATACTCAATTACCCCTTTCGCTGTGGTGGGTTTGATGAAAACTTCCACACTTGACTGGTAATAGATAGGACAGACAGTTAACAAAGGCCATTTTGCTAACTTATACTCCTGGAGTAAACCTGTTATCAGCCCAAAGCCAAATGACTGATCACCATGTAAAAACTCCTGCAGTCCATGGGATAAATGCTCTTTTTCACTGTCGCTCATGACTTTCACTATATCTCTAAACTTCAGCTTTTCAAAAATCGAAACCAAAGAGGACTGGCTGACGATCTTGCAAATGGAATCAATAATTTTGCTGGCACTTTCAAATTGTCTAATCGTAAAACTGTCTTGCGCCAATTTCTTCATTTTCTCCACTTTGTGCTTCTTCGCGATTTTGAGCATCTGGGGATTCGAAAAGCCACCAGGATACCGCATAAAAAATTTTTCTTCGGCTTCTTTCAGCTTTGCTCTGTTCATATATTCATCTCCTCTTCAAGACAAACTAAATGAGGGGGCACTATTTTAGCTCCCCTAGTTCATATTAGTCACCAAAAGAAATTCTAAGAGAGCGTCCAGTTTTAATCAAATCATGTGTAGTTGGAACTAAATATGGTGATCCAATAACATCGGTCAAATTAATTGGGACAATCTCGTTATTTTGTAATGCCACCATTGTCGTGAATTTTTTATTAATGATTGCATTGACTGCAGCCTCACCGTATCGAGTCGACAATACCCTATCATACGCAGTTGGACTGCCACCACGTTGAAGATGGCCTAACACTGTAGATCTACATTCCACCCCTAGTAAATTTTCTAATTCGTGAGCAATTTTATCGCCTATGCCACCCAACCGTATTGTTTCAGGAGAATTATTTACTATCCTTGCCACTGATAACTCTCCATTAATGGGTCTAGCTCCTTCGGCCACTACGATGATACTGAACAACGTCCCGTTTTGTTGTCTGATCTTAATTTTATCTGTAAGCGAATCCCAGTTAAAAGGAATCTCAGGAATGATAATACAATCCGCTCCACCAGCTATACCACTATGAAGAGCAATCCACCCTGCATAACGTCCCATTACTTCTAGAACCATTACCCTATGATGAGACTCGGCTGTTGTATGCAATCGATCTAATGCTTCTGTCGCGATGCTAACGGCTGTATCGAACCCGAAGGTTCTCTCTGTTTTAGATAAATCATTATCAATTGTTTTGGGAACGCCGACTACGGGAAATCCTAGTTCTGCAATTTCACTTGCAATTTTAAGTGTACCATCACCGCCAATTACAATTAATGCTTCTATCCCTCGTTGTTTAAGATTGAATAAGACTCGTTGGGACATATCCTTGTAAACAATTTCCTCGTGCTCAATACACTGATATCTAAAAGGATTATCTCTATTTGTAGTACCTAGAATTGTTCCTCCACGCGGTAATATACCAGAAATATTTTCAGGACCAAGTAAAGTTAGGTCATCCTCAACTAAACCTTTAAACCCATTTTTCACTCCATAAACCCCTATCCCATTCGAATCTGCAGTCTTGTAAACTGCCCTTATTACCGCATTTAATCCTGGGCAATCTCCGCCGCCAGTTAATACTGCGATTGTCTTCAATTTTAAAACTCCTTTTACTATCGCTCATTTACTACGTTGTATTCTATTTACCATAAAATAAAAAAATCCTGCCAATTCCACAGGAATCTGATAGGATTTCTTTAGCTATTATAAATGAGACTACTATCTATTGCAAATTACCTAAAGTACATTTTGCTTTTTACTCCATTAATTCAGCATGAACCTTTTGTAATAATTCTGGTATTTGTAAAGTTTGTGGGCAATGTCCTGTACAGATTCCACAAGACACACATTGATCTGCACCAGAGCCTGCTGGCACAAAATTACTTTTATATACTACTTTATCTATAACATGGGATTTCATAAGTTGCTGGCTGTTATAAAGCTTAAATATTTCAGGAATTGTTACACCTCGGGGGCATGGCACACAGTATCTACAACCGGTACAGCCAATGCTCTTCTTTGCTTCATAAGCCTCACGAATGGTTTTAATCAGATTTAAATCGTCTTCTGACATAACATTTGGAGTCGCATACTCAAAAATTTTCAAATTATCCTTTAATTGTTGTAAAGAGCTGGTACCACTTAAAATTATAGATACTTCTGGCATATTATAAAGCCATCTAAAACACCATTCTACCAAAGAGCGTTTTTCTGGATATTGATTAATTAGATCATGTACTTCCTTTGGAGCAGTATTTAGCAAATAGCCACCTCTAAGTGGTTCCATTATAACTGTTGCTATGCCTTTATTTGCCGCATATTTTAAGCCTTCAACACCAACTTGCTGGAATTCATCCAGTATATTAAGCTGAATTTGAGCCATCTCCCAATCATAAGTATCTACAATTTCTTTAAATGCCTTTAATGTATTGTGGATAGAAAAGGCTTTATGAACTATTTTCCCTTTTTTCACCATTTTATCTAAGAAAGTAAGACCATCAAAGTTTTTAACCTTCTCCCAATGCCCATGATTCATATTATGTAGAAGATATACATCAATATGATCTGTTCCAAGTCGAACTAACTCTTCATCTAGATATTTTTCGAAATCTTCATGTCTGTTTATATTCCAGATAGGGCTTTTGGTAGCTAAATAAGCTTTGTTTCTATAGCCATCCTTTAGAGCCTTTCCTGTTATGGTCTCGCTATCTTTATAAATAAAGGCGGTATCCAGATAATTTACTCCATTATCGATAGCATAACGTACCATTTCAATAGCTTCTTTTTTATCCGAAGGAAATCGCATACAGCCAAGTCCAAATCTTGATACTTTCATTCCTGTCTTTCCATATTGTATATATTTCATATTTCCCCACCTATTCTTATGATTTTATTCCTTTTAGTATATAACTTAGAGTAATATCTAAGTCAATAAGTATATCCAAAATTTATTTATGTCCCTCTGTTTTCTTATCGCGTGTCAGTACACCTATCCCCTTGACATATTCATATTCATTTGCTAACTTGTTGCTTAGGTGAATGATATCAATATAGAATAAGAAAAGGTGATTTTTATAGGCTTTAATAGCAAGGTTTACGAAATTGTCAGCCATATCCCAGAAGGGAAAGTTGTTTCTTATGGGCAAGTTGCTTCCATGGCGGGAAATCGTCGAGCATCTCGCGCAGTGGGTTATGCAATGCATCGCAATCCTTATTACGGGTCAGTACCTTGCCACAGGGTAGTTTTCCAAAATGGCAGTCTCACAGATGGGTTTGCCTTTGGGGGTAAAGACGTGCAACGGAAGTTACTGGAAACCGAAGGAGTTACATTCGCCAAAAATGGCTGTGTTAATATGAAAGAATGTCGCTGGGATGGGACTCCAGTCATCTATGATAGGGATGTGCAGACATAGGGACAGGTTTTCTGCCACTATTAGGATCACCTCAAGGATGGTATAGCATCTTTCATTTCTCGGGACAATTAACCTGTCCCACGTCCTTTCAGAGCCATTCCCTTTTGTAAAATATTATATTTATAGAATTCAATATTTGGCTTACCCCCAACGAACGTATTAAATGGGCCCGGATGCAAAAAGAAGAATTAACAATATCGAAATAACAACCTTACGCGAGACCGGGGCAGGTCACTAGAGAGAAAGTTGAACTATATTGTAAAATTCTAGCGTGAGTTAATATTTCGTTCTTTATTTGCATTTAGGGCTTGACTTTAAGTAACTGCTCTCTGCGTTTTTTCAAATCTCTTCAATAGCTGCAACAGTAATTAATTTAGTGGCTCTATGACGAGTTTGAATAATCAATTCTGCATTTGGTGCATCTGTAGAGCTAATTTTACTTAACGCTTCTTCAAAGGAACGACCTGCGAGTACATGCCGACTTATAAGGCGTTCTTTTGTAGTAGTGAGCGGAGTCTCAATAAACCAACTTTCATCAAACAAATCCGCAAGTTCATTCCAAGGGCAAGTATCTAATAGTAAGTAATTACCTTCAACAATTATAATTTTATGTTTATTCTCAATAACTATTGAACGTTCGACTGGATTGTGAAGGCCTCTATCATAAGTTGGGCAATATAGTTTCTCTTGTTTTTGGGAAGCTATTTCCTTTATTAACATTACGAATCTCTGAGAATCAAAGCTTTGGGGGATACCTTTTAGTGGTAATAAGCCTTTTTCTGCCAATATATCATTATGATAATGATATCCATCCATTGGGATGACTATTGCAATCTCGTCTTTTAAGACTTCATTAGTATTTCTCATTAACAACTCCGCTAATGTGCTTTTCCCTGCACCTGGAGCCCCCGTAATAGCTAGCATGAATCGGTTATTCTCACTCTTTTCATAAGTTTCTATTAGCAGATTCGTTAGCATCGGCAAATCAGCATTATTAATAATTTCCACTCTTTGCCTTCCTCCTCTTTAGCCTATTAGAGAGTAATCGTTTTTTAACATTTATTCGTGATACGAGCAATTTGATTAAAAGCATGGATAAGATTATAGTATTTTAGTACCATAATCTTATTTTCTAGGATTGACATCTGTCACTAAATTTTCTACTAGTACATATGGACGCAGATTCTGCAGCTTTACAAATATCAGCATTTTTCATATGGAAAGTTGTACTACAAGAATATACGCAGTCAAAATATATAATCTTTCTATTTTGTATCTTATAGGGACTATAATTGAAAATCTGTTCTCAGTAAACACCTTCCCTTTCCCGGCGTTTCATTTGAGACGATGGATGTATCTGCATAAGACAGCACCACAGTGTCCTGTCTTCACCCTTCCTGTTTGAATAAAAAATTTAAAAAATTTTAGTTTTTTAAAGGATAATTCAATTTTATGGCGTATTATAATCAAAAGATAATAATTATAGATTATAAGGAGATGTTTTTTATGAAAAAATTATTTAAATGCAGCGTTTGTAACTTTGTTTGCGAAGGGGAGACCGCTCCCGCAGTTTGTCCAAAATGCGGACAGCCTCATGAAAAGTTTAATGAATTACCAACAGAAAGCGCGGATAAAGTCTATGCATCGGAAAGAACAAATGATATTCATATGGAAATCATTTCACTAATTGACAAAGTAATTGCTCTTTCTCATGAAGGTATCAACTTAAATCTCGATCCCGCTTGCGTTGGCACTTTTACCAAGGCCATCAACGAAGGCTATATTGTCAAACAGCGTTCTAAAGCCGAAATTGAAAATCATATTACAAAGGGAAAATGGTAAAGAGACCTTACACAAAACTCCTGCCAAATAACAAAAATAATATACTCCCGTTATAGTCAATGTCATTAAGTTAAGTAGTTAAGAGCAGGTTAATGTATCAAAAAATATATGAAACAGGGGGACAGGGACATTGTTTACAATCTATTTCCAGTAAACAATGTCCCTGTCCTCTCGTTTCACATGTACATTTTTATTATGGACTTAATTAAATTTTGCAATAGCGCAAGCCTGACCCCTACTGTCCCCCTGCTAGCTATAGTACTTGGGTGTTTTTTCGCCCAAAACTCCGGTACGAATTGCCAGCGTCTTCTCGCTAAGTGCCAAAACTTCGCTATTACTTCCAAGAGGATCATAGGGGTTCACCAAATTGTTCATAGTAGTAATAGTATTAAACAGTTTCTCTATAATATTTCATTGGACGTAATCTGAACAGAGAAGTCACCTTTCGAGGTACGTTTTATAACACCTTTCTTTCCAGCACCGTCATCAACAGTAATCGCCTGCAAATTATGTTCCATCATAAAGTTTAATACATCTTGTTTTATAAACCCTTCCCAACTCAACTTCTTTTCATGGGCATCTGTTTCTACTAAAATATTTTCTGCCATAAATCATCTCTCCCTACATCTTAAAATGTTGCATATTCATCTAATACTTATTCGCCATTTTCATGGGAAAACCTGCGTCGGAAATGGCGGATTTCATAAATCACCACTATACTTTATAATCGTTCTATTGGCAGTTTCAAAGCTATCAAATCCAAGCACTATTGTTTAAATACTTACTTCGCAAAGTATTGTTTTGCCTGAAAGAGTTCCACTATAAATCATTTTAGGAATAGCAACGATCGTTGCAGCATACTTGAGAGGCGATTTAATAATATCTTTGAAACTAGCGCTATCGCCTGCTGCCTACCAAGGTATATATTTTTCGCGAAATAAAGTCAAGGGAGATCTGTTCTTGAACAGCTCCAATATTAAAAGCTACCTTGGGCATACCATAGACAATCGAAGAACGCTCATCTTGGCCTAAGGTAATGGCTCCAGATTTACGAAGGGCAAGCAAACCGCTAGCACCATCATTCCCCATACCTGTCAGAATAACTCCGATAGCATTCTTCCCAACGTGCTCAGCAACAGAATGAAAAAGGATATCTACAGCTGGACAATGTCCATTAACCTTCTCGCCATGAAAGCATTCTACTATGTAATAATTATTTGCCTTTTTAATACGCATATGATAATCCCCAGGAGCGATTAATACTCGGCCTGGCAGCACCAGATCTCCTGTTTTGGCTTCCTTTACCTCAACTGCGCAGGAGTTATTCAACCGGGCAGCAAATAATGCAGTGAAAACAGGTGGCATATGCTGTACAATAACCGTACCCGGCATATTGACAGGAAATCCTTTGAGCACCCTTTCAATAGCCTCAGTCCCGCCGGTGGAAGCGCCAATCGCAATAATAGAGTTTTGTTTCACTAAGCCAGTCCCTTGATTACTAGACGCTGTAATAGCATTTCCTTTTTGCGTCGCCACCTTAGCCGTAGATGCAATTTTGATTTTAACTATCAGCTCACTGACAAACGCCTCAACTCCCCGTTCACCAAGTGGATCTGGTTTTGTGACAAAATCAACTGCACCAGCGTTTAAAGCATCGAATACACTTTGGCTTACGGCACTTACCACAACAACGGGTATAGGATACTGAGGTATCAGTCTTTTTAAAAACTCGATTCCGCTCATACGAGGCATCTCTACGTCTAGGGTCATAACATCAGGCTCGAACTCCAAAATTTTATCCCTAGCCATATATGGGTCAGATGCCTTTGCCACAACTTCAATTAATGGATCTTGTGCAATTTGCCGCGCTAATGTTTCTCGAAAAACGATAGAATCATCTACCACTAATACTCGAATCTTCCGTTTATTGTTATTCATAATTTCTATACCTTTCTGTAAACAGCAGGTGCTACAAACTGATATTTACTCTCATAGCGATTAACCGACTCAGAATGTCCAACAAACAAATACCCTCCTGGCTCCATATGCTCATAAAACTTATTGATCAATTCTCGCTTGGTCTCTGCATCAAAATATATCATAACATTGCGGCATAAAATAAGATGAAACTTCTTCTTAAAAGGAAATATTTCATTCATAAGATTAAACCGCCTAAATATAACCTCACGTCGAATTGCTTCAGTTAAAACGCTGGCTTCCACATTGATTTTGCGAAAATATTTCACCCGCCAACTATCTGGCAGCAGTTCCAGCTGCTGGGTGGGATATATTGCGTTCTTTGCCGTTTCTAAAACAGATGTGGAAATATCTGTTGCCAAAACCTTTGTATCCCATCGATATTTTTCAGTTCCAAAAAAGGAGTCTATCATCATTGCCAAGGTATATGGTTCTTCTCCTGTAGAGCACCCGGCACTCCAAACTCGCAAATCTTTCGTTGCATGCTCAGTTGCAGCAAACTGAGGCAAGGCCACTCGCTCTAGGAATTTGAAGTGCTGAGGTTCCCGTAGAAAGTAGGTATGATTTGTTGTAAGCTTGTTTATCAAGGTTACTCCGGCCTTACCCGTAGGGTCATTTTCTACATAGGAGAAATATTCAGAAAAACTAATAAAACCGCTCTGCGCTATGTAGTTACTCAGGCGACCATGAACCAGAGTCTTTTTTTGCAATAGGTTGATTCCATAGTTCTGCTTAATAAAGCCAACAAGTTTACTAAATTCCGCTTCTGTTATTTCCCTTATGGTTCCCCCCCCTTTCAAATGTAAAAAAAGAGCCGATAATATCTTATGATACACTTTGTAAATACTACTAAGACTTGTCAAACTCTTATCATTAAAATTTATCTTCTTTCCGTTTACCGACTAGTACTTACCAAATTCTCTATCATCAAGATCAATCTTCCTTTTGGAAGTCAGTGCTAGTTCGTAGTTATCTTCACGCCTTTCTTGCTTATATTTCTTTTTATCTATCATATTTTCAATTGCCCGTAACACATCTGGGCTTACTCCTTCGCTAGCCTTGAAGCCATGATTAGTTTGCTTCAATTTAAACTTAGCTACATTGTCCCTCATAATCTCGGCTTGACTCGATAATTCTTCGCTCGCGGAAGCACTTTCCTCTGCTGTTGCTGAGTTAGTTTGTACTACATGTGATACTTGATTGATCGCTTGGTTAATTTGAGAGATCGCTGAAGCTTGTTCGTTAGAGGCTGCTGCAATATTACCAACAAGCTCCGCAGCCTTAGCTACACCATCTACAATACCATTCAGTGCTTGCGCTGTATCGTTGGCGATCTTTGTTCCGATATCCACCTTTTTGATTGATCCCTCAATCATTGCCGTTGTTTCCTTCGCTGCATTCGCACTTCTGGCAGCTAAATTTCTGACTTCCTCGGCCACCACAGCAAATCCTTTTCCATGTTGCCCCGCTCTAGCTGCTTCTACTGCTGCATTGAGAGCCAGGATATTGGTTTGGAATGCAATTTCGTCAATAACCTTAATAATTTTGGATATATTGGTCGATGATTCGTTAATCTCAGTCATCGCCTTAATCATTTCTTGCATTTGCGTATTGCCTTCTATAGCCTGTTTCTTAGAAGACATGGTCAATTCATTGGCCTGATTAGCATTCACTGCATTCTGTTTTGTCTGCACAGCTACTTGCGTCATGGAAGCAGTGATCTCTTCAATAGAACTAGCCTGTTCGGTAGACCCTTGAGATAAGACTTCTCCAGACGCAGCAATTTGCTGAGCACCTGCAGCTACCTGTTCTGCGGCCTCATTGATACTCGTCATGGCTCGATTGATATTACCTGCCATTATATTGAAGATTTGGGCTAACTGACCGATTTCATCCCTAGTTTTAACATTAACTTCAACATTTAAATCGCCATCAGCAATCTTGCCAGCAACATCGACAATTTCTTTGACTGGCTGAGAAATTGACCTAGCAATATAAATGCCAAGAGCAGTAGCTATAACAATACTAGCAACAACGAGAACTATCATAAAAAGTATGGCTTTATTCGCATCCGACCGATTGGTTGTTGCTTTTTGTTTTGCCAACTCTATTTTCATTGTACTTAACTTATTGAGTGTATCTTCCATAGTATCTGCAATTCGAACACCCTCTGTCTGCATCAATTGGTTTACTTGCGCTACTTGACCTGCCTGGAGCATGGGGAATAATGCCTTTGAGTAGGATTCATATTGAGCAATGGTATCATTAAGGGTCTTATGCAATTTACGACCGTCATCGCTCACTAATGTTTTGCCAATCTCGTTACTTCCCTCTTTCATTTTACTGATAGAGTCATTAAAGCTTTTTATTTTTTGCGTTTGGATACTCACATCTTTTGCCAGGAGCATGTCTCTGAAACTAACACGGCCTTTTTGATATGCTTCACTAATATCGCCCATTTGTTCCATAGGTACAGTATAATTTTCATACAATTCTATATCTGCCTGAGACAATTTGGATAGATTAAATATACCCACCGCACCTACTATCCCCGCGATTGCGGCAACAAAAAGAAACGTAATAATAAGCTTGTTAGCAATTTTAAGATTCTTAAACCACTTCATCATTTTTTTCGCCTTCCTTTACAATTTATCCGACCATCTCTAACAAACTCGTTCCAAACTGTTCATTTCGTTATCAGTTAATAATCGATCACTATCAAGAATTAGCTTTACCTCTTTGCCCACTTTACCTATCCCTTTGATAAATCTCTGATGATAACTGCCATTCTCCAACTGTGGTGGCAGAACAATCTCCTGCTCCGCAATGGTCAGTACTTCTTCCACAGCGTCCACGATTAGTCCTAGCGTAACACCCTTTATATCCACTACTACAATGCAAGTGCGATCATTATACTCTCGATACACTTTCTTAAATCGCAGCCTTACATCGATGACGGGAATAATTTTCCCCCTTAGGTTAATAATACCCTTTACGTAATCTGGAAGATCGGGTATTTCCGTCACGGACTGCATTCCGATAATCTCAGTGACAAATTTAATTTCGATACCATAGACTTCAGTTCCCAAGGAAAAGGTCAAAAACTTGTCCTTTTGCGTATCTTCTCCATCTTCTAACCCACTTGCAGCAATCTCAGACATGGAATATCTCCTTTCTGTATTTTACTTATCTCTTTATTGCAAACCTACAGTTTAGATGTTACAGTCCTCTCTCTCTATATAAAGCCACATTAAGAATTCAGGCCAGCTACATCTAGTATCAAACTTACACCGCCATTCCCGAGCAAAGTGCATCCTGCTATCCCCTTGGTCTTTTTGATATATGTAGGCAGAGCTTTAACCACGACCTGCTGCTGCCCTAATAAGGCGTCAGCAAATAAACAAATGCCTTTTCCATCAGCCTCTACCATAACCATTATTCCTTCCCTTAAATCTGTTACTGCTGTCTGGACCTGAAACCTTTCATAGAGACGTAAAACAGGGTGGCATTCCCCCCGTATCATGATCATTTCATTATTGTCCGTGTCTTTTATCAGGTTTTGGTCTTTCAAGCGAAAGGACTCTTTTATCGCGATAATAGGTATAGTATAATTGGCCCCTCCAACCTTCACATTCATCCCGTCAATGATTGCAAGGGTAAGCGGAATCCGTATAGACATTGTTGTTCCTTCACCAGCGATACTATCAACACTAATCCTTCCACCAACTTTTTCAATATTCCTGGCCACCACGTCCATACCGACTCCCCGGCCAGAGAACTCTGTCACAATATCATTGGTGGAAAAACCAGGTTGCAAAATGAAGGAATAAATCTGACTATCAGTTAAGGAAATATCGCCCTTTTCAATCAGACCACGTTCCAACGCTTTTCTCAGAATCTTTTCTTTTTTCAGACCTCCGCCGTCGTCTTGTATCATAATCAAGACATCACCACCAGCACTTTTGGCCTCCAAGCGAATTTTGCCGACTTCTGACTTTCCTTGGGCAATTCGTTCTCGAGCAGGTTCAATGCCATGATCCACTGCATTACGAATTAAATGCATAAGAGGGTCTGATATACTCTCGATGATATTTTTATCTACCTCTGTTTGTTCCCCTATAATCTCCAATTCTGCCTTTTTATCGAGTTTTCTCACCATATCTCTGACGATACGATTCATCTTGTGAAAGGTTGCTGATAAAGGAACCATCCGGATGGACATGACAGTATCTTGAAGCTCACCAGTAATCTTTCTTAACTGCCGTGCCGACTTATAAAACTTATCAAGTCTCAGTCCGTGCAATTCTGGATTCTGTGTTACCATAGCCTCAGCAATGACAAGCTCCCCAACTAAATCCATGAGCATATCCATTTTCGACACATTTACACTAATAAAACTCTGCGTGCCTTCTGTCTGTTGCTCCACTTCCTTGACAATAGAATTCATCGCCTCATTTGTAATTGGATCATCTAGAACAATTGTTTTCTTTTGCTTCGGTTTTTTGCTGTTTGCATCAGCTACTGCATTTAATTTGAATTCTTTTAGGAACATTGTTTTACAGAAAAATTTTTGTACCATTTCCAGAGAATTTTGAGTAGCGAATGCTATCTGGAAACCTTCATTTTTGATAATATCAGATGTAGTATCATTTTCTAAAATGTCCTTTGGTGAATACACAATGTCTTCAGCAAGGTCGCTAAGCTCATGAACTATGGTAAAGGCCCTTATATTTTCCATTCCACAGTCTTCGTCAAAATAGATTGTGGCTTCGTACCTGCTTTTCCCCTCATCCTCAGATATATTGGCTACACCGATAGAATATTTTGGCTTTAGCTCACTACTAACTGGCCTTTGGGAAGTATCAGTCAAACTAAGGTCATTTGCTTTTAAAGCAGACAGAAATTCCTTGCTTCTCTCACTGATATCCGCACAATCACCATTCGGATTTCCGCCATTTTCTATTTTCATCACTTCGCTTTTGATAAAGTCTACGGCATTTAAAACGAGATCCACCAATTCCGAATAATCTACTCTTGGGGGCTTGGCCTCGCGAAGATAGTAAAAGACATCTTCTAAAGAATGGGCTAGAGAACAAATGTCATTAAACATCATCATAGCTGCTGAACCCTTTAGTGTATGCATAATTCTAAATACTTCATTGATAGCTACTTCCAATCCCCCGGACTTTTCACTATCTAATATAAGGCGCTCGAGTTGTTCCAGCATCTGATTGGTTTCAAATACAAAGAGGTCAAGCATTGAAGCTTTGCTATCATTATTGGCCAATTTCAATCCTCCTCACATAAGTACTGCAAATACTGGAAGTACTGTACTGCATAATTCCTTTCCAATAACCCTATCGCTATTTGAACTTGCTAAGCCCGCGAATAACTTGATCTTCAACAAATGGCTTTACGATAAATCCATTTGCACCAGCAATAATTGCTTCTTTTACAGTAGATTCCTGCCCCATAGCCGATATCATAACCACTTTCCCACTAGGATCCATCTTTTTTATTGCCTTTAAAGCCGCTATGCCATCCATTTGAGGCATCGTTATATCCATTGTAACGAGATCTGGTTTAAGTTGATTATATTTTAGGATTGCTTCTGAACCATTTGCAGCTTCGCCTATTACTTGGTAACCGTTTTTTTCCAACATTGCTTTGAGCGTTAACCTGATAAAGACGGCATCATCAACAATAAGTACTTTCATATTTTCATCCTTTCATAGGCAAGTATAATCAACTTGCAATCATGTTATCTTTAATTAATTATTAAACACGGCTCTCCTTTACCTCGTCTAAGCTCCTTTTTCTAATCTAAAGATAATTCTACACGAAATGCTTTGACTGGAAAGTCCCCTGACTAAACTTTATCCCAATGAGCTGAATTGAAACCATCGAAAAAACGCAAAAAAAGGTCAGGAGCAGCCTGACCTAAAACATGGCAGTGTGAACTAGCATGGCGGCCTGGCAGTCTTGGTCGCCCAGCGACTGTAGACCCATAGCTTTGCGTCCCTATTTTTCAATAGGTTTGCTAACAATATTAAACTTTGTCTATTTATGTACTATTTTATCATATTATATTATACTATTTATTCATCCGTCAAGTTTTTCCAGGACTTTAATAGGATCTGCTGGGACTTAAATCTCACAATAAAAAAGGACATATATCCTACATGTCCTCCACATCCATCTCCTACATAATTTTTAACCAAGGCTCCCTCTAGTAATTTGTGAGCGATGGTGGCAATCATATCCATACATGCAATCCGATAATCATAAACAAAAGTTGTAGACCCATGGCTTTAAGTCCCTCTCTTCTGATGAGGTTTGCCTGAAAAATGTCCATTTTTTCATATCGGAGTACAAATTTTAAGTTTACAATCATTACGATTTCAATTAATCATAAGCAAGTCATAAGCCTCTGTCAACGATTTCCTATATGATTGCAAAACAATCTGCTCATCCAGCCCCATTTCATTTGCATAATAAGAAGAAATGTCCCATTCCCCTCTTTCATAAGCCTGGATCAGCTTATATAATACAGTAAACTGATTATATCTCTTCCCAAGAAGCGCGTCCTTAATCTCTTCACCCAGAGAAATTCCATCCAGTATCTCTTGCAACGGCCTGTCAAGTAAAACATCAATATGAGAAAACATGCCCATAAGAAACGCATCAGCTACTTGCCGTCTCGGCATTTTGCCTGAGGCCAGACTTTCCGCAAAGCGTGCCCGGATGAGCGACTTCAGGATCAATTCTCCTGGTTTATTTTCGGCAACGCTTTTTAACACCATTAAGGATACCCATTTCATCAGATCTTTTTGCCCCAAAAGGGTCAAAGCTTGCCGCAGAGAGTTAATTTTATTTTGTAATCCAAAAAAAGACGAGTTGATAAATTTTAAGAGTTTATAGGACAATGATACATCTCTTTTTATAATAGCCTCCATTTGCCCAAACTCTAAATGGGGCTGATTGATTGCTGCCAAAATACTAATGTAATTTTTTTTATATCCAAGAAGGTCTCTACGAGACACCACTACTGGCTTACAAAAAAAATATCCTTGAAAATAAGAATATCCCATACGCAGCGCATCCTGAAACTCCTCTTGTGTTTCCACTTTTTCAGCCAATAATTTTACAGAATAATTCTGCAAATATTGCAAAAGCCTTTGTCTTTCTTCGAAACGCGTAGTACGAAAATCCACCTTAATGATATCAGCCAATTCGATGAGTGCCCCATATTCTGGCCTAAATATAAAATCATCCAACACTAATAAATATCCCTCTTGCTTCAGCTTTTTACAAGCAGCGATGATCTTCTCGTCAGGTTTAACATCCTCCAAAATCTCCACAGCAATCATTTCTTTAGGCAACATGAATGGAATACTATTTTTCAATGAATTTGCCGTAAAGTTAATAAATGCTTTTTTGCCATATGTCATTGTTTGCATACCGATTAGCAAAAAACTATTAACAATTACACTAATAGTTGCCTGATCTCCATCCACACTATCGTAAGCATTGCCCTTTTTGCTGCGAAACAGTAGTTCGTAGCCAAAAACATTTTGGTTGCGATCAAAAATGGGTTGTCTTGCTACATGAACTATTGTTTCTTCTACCATAAAAAATTCCTTCCCTAACCAAATCGTCTCTGCAATAAATTCTCTGCTGAAGATAATTAAAAGTAAACAGCTTCCCGCATTTAAAACTAGGGCATACAGCGATCCCCCCAGGAAGATGTGATACATTGCAACTATGAAATAGACCATCAAGGACTTGATGATGCGCCCCTAGTTTGTTCTATTCTTATTCCAATGAAGCCACAGCATAGCATCTGTAGAATCAAATGATGATCTATCTCAAAAAATTCAATTCCTCATTTTGACAAGTGGAGACACTATAAGAATTATTGCAGGAGTTTTTGGCTATTACTTCACGTTTTTTTCATTAAGATACGACCCATATTGTTTGTCAGTGTTTAGAACATGTAAACTAATCCAATCTTTTAAAAAGATTAACACAGGGAGTGACCAGACAAATGTGTCGTCTTCATACTGCTCCATCAATTGCGTAAGGTGCTTTTTGAATTGTTCATGTTCTTCTTTATGAGGCATATAATCTGGATATTCATAAGTGAGCAAAAATTCCTCTTCCTGTGCAAAATGATAATATGTATAGTCTACTAGTTCTGCAAGAGTTTTTCTGATCAATACTTGTTTTTGACATGTGTCTTTGCATTGAAACACACTGGCATATAAATTATTGATTAATGTGAACAATTTTTGATGATGAACATCAAATTTATTTATATTGATTGAATATGTTTCTTGCCATTCCCAAAAAGCCATAAGCATTACTCCTTTATAATACTACCTTTATCATTATTGATTAATGATACATTTCCATTGCAACAGAAAAACCAGGCGATTTGCCTGGTGCTCATTCTAGAAAATCCTATAAATGGCAACCTGGCAATCATAGATATTATATCCTTAGACCCATAGCTTTGCGTCCTTATCTTTCGACAAGTTTGCTAAAATAATTCAATTATACCCATAATATTACAACTTTTTCTATAAACAGTCAAGACTTTCGACCTAAAACATAGGACAAAAGTACCACTGCACTCCAACACTCTTTCTTCTAACGACGAGTAATCTTTAATTCAGAGAATCTATATTGGCGCACTAATAATAAATTTATATTATATATTATATAAATCTTATTTTGGTTCAACTGCTAAAAATTTACAAAGTTAAAGATATCCTATCCTCATTAGTATATTAATCCTAAACTTTTTTAATAGAAATTATTTTCAAAAAGGACACATTGAAATTTTCAACCTGTTCTTTTCTAATTATATGCAATCTTAATTCACCAATTTTTTTCTCAGTAGTTTCAAAACATCACATCCCTCTCCCCTTTTCATCATTATTCCAAAACAACTGAATTGCCTTAGTAATTCCCCTACCATCTCTTACACTGACGGCTCCACACCATTCTTGTGGAAATAACCTTTTATACCGAGCATCCCTAAATCGCTCATCGATCAACAATACCACACCCTTGTCACTCTCCATACGAATAACCCGCCCTGCAGCTTGCAAAACCTTGTTCATGCCAGGGTACATATAGGCATACTCAAAACCTTGCCCGTTATGTTCATTGAAAAAATTCCGAATAATATCCCGCTCTAGGCAAACCTGGGGTAATCCCACACCAACAACT
Organism: Bacillota bacterium; assembly: GCA_017889585.1. Taxonomy (GTDB): domain Bacteria; phylum Bacillota; class Negativicutes; order DSM-13327; family DSM-13327; genus CTSoil-075. The sequence continues at coordinate 22,175 of JAGFZX010000022.1, read as the reverse complement.
ACCGCCCCTACCAATCGCTCCCCTGTCAAATCAATGCCTTCACCAAAAATACCGCCCATTACGGCAAAACCTACAAGTGTATCTTCTCCCTCTGGAACAAAGGCATTCAAGAAAGCAATACGTTCCTCTTCCTTCATACCACTGGTCTGAGAAATGACTTTTACCCTTGGATACTGACTACAAAATCGACTATATACTTCCCCCATATACTGATAAGATGGCAAAAACACCAAATAATTTCCAACCCTTTCGCCAATTGCCAACCCAATGCAATCCACAACAGCATCATAGGTTTGGTCCCGGGCTTTATATGTAGTGCTTATGTTCTCAGCCACTAACAAACATAAGTTTTCACGAAGGAATGGTGATTCAACTGCTATTTTCCCGTCTTCAGACTCACCACCTAGTATTTGACTAAAATAGTCAAGAGGTGTCAATGTGGCTGAGAAAAAAATGGTTGACCGCCCCCGCTCTACAGCCTGGCCAAGCAAATAGGATGGATCAACACAAAACAGCTTGACCTTCACATCATTTCCCATTTTCTCCACATATGTTACATAGCGTTCATCATAGGACTCAGCCACACGCATAAAAGCATATACTGCAAAATAAGCCTCCAATAGAGCATCCTTGAAATTCCCCTGTTCATTGAGCATCAGCCATTCTTCCGCCAGTCCTAGGAATTTACGCAGCACAGGAAAAATTTCTTGAGGGGGTTCCTTATTTACCACATAATCCTTATCAACGTCCTGACCAAATCTCCCACACAACTTTCCAATCCCTAATAACGAGGAATTGACTCCCCCAGCGGCTTTTGCGACTTTCGGCAAAGGATTTTTCAATATCCGCTTTAATTCCAGAAAAGGTTTCTTCGCCAATTCCGCCGAGAACATGTCCCGCGCCCGATCAACAAGATTATGGGCTTCATCAATTAAAAAACAATATTCTCCGCCGTTTTCATTAAAAAACCGTTTTAAATAGACCCGTGGATCAAAGACATAATTATAATCGCAAATAATACCATCAACCCATAAGGATAAATCTAGTGATAATTCAAAAGGACAAATATTGTGTCTACTAGCATACTCTTCAATCATCTCACGAGTAAAAGCATCCGTCCCCCACATATCAACAAGAGCAGCATTCACCCGATCATAATATCCCCTTGCATACTCACATTCCTCTGCTGTACAGGCTGCCTCTGGTTTAAAGCATATCTTCTCCTTAGCGGTCAATGTAACGGTCTTAAACCGCAGTCCACCTAGCCGCAATTTATCGAAGGCTTCTTCGGCGAGGCCTCGTGTCACTGTTTTGGCGGTTAGGAAAAATATCTTATCAGCAAGTCCCATTCCCATAGCCTTAACTGCTGGAAATATAGTCGCAATAGTTTTCCCTGTACCAGTTGGTGCTTGGGCATATAACTTGCGTCTAGCGCTAATTGTCTTATAAACGGCGACAGCTAGTTGTCGCTGTCCTGTACGATAAGACGAAAAAGGAAATTCTAAGTGACTTGCAGAATCGTTCCGTAGCTTACCCCAGTCCCGCAATTGTTCTGCCCAGTCAAAATAGCGTTTAATCAAGTCGCCAAAGAAATCAGCCAGTTCCGTGTAGCTAGATTCTCGACGGAAATATTTGATTTCCCCTGTGGTAAACTGACAATAAGTAAGCTGAATTTCTATCCTTTTCAAATCGTGTTGCTGTGCATATATATAGGCATAGCATTTTGCCTGAGCCCAAAATAAGGGATTATCCCGTTCTTCAATAAACTCCAGTTGCTTGGTGGTAGACTTGATTTCATCAACTATTACTTTCTCCGGTCTATCCCGATCGACGATAATACCATCAGCCCGTCCGCTAATTTCCAGTAAACAACCTTTTTGCTCTATTTGGTGTACCAGATGCACCTCTGCCTGATATTCACTTCCCTGGGCTTTTTGAATCTGACGATGAATTTTGCTACCTTCTAACGCCCGGGAACTACTACTAAAACCACTTGTCAAATCTCCTGAACGAAGGACAAATTCAACAAGATTGCGAACAGAAATCTTTACTACTTCATTTATACTCATTCCTTAAGACCTTTCATCACATCAAATGTACAATACCATTCAACTAAAGCCCAGAATCAATACTCATCGAGATATTTTTCGAAATTTTCATGTTTGTTTATTCTCGATAGCGTAACATACCATTTTAATAGCTTCTTTTTCATCTGAAGGAAATCGCATACAGCCGACTCACATACAGGGATCTAGATAAAAGATCCACATAATTGTGGAACTTGGGAGTAAAATCAGCAACCACTACTATGTCGATCTAGTAATTAATAATATCTCAAAAAGATGCGACATACATATGACAACATATAAAAGCTATTCATCTATCATAGCTTTATTTTTTTGCACCAGAACCAAATATAAATCAATGTTTAGTTTTGACTCATCAGTTCATTTTTATCATCTACCAGGTTTTTCAGCATATGCTAAACATTCCTGCCCCGACGATTGTCTAACAGCCTCACATGGTAATCTAGCACTTTTAAACCCCATTAATTTACAGCCATAAGGAAAGTGCTTATCCCAAGTTGTATACAGGTAAATACATCGCATGCAAAAAGGCTTTTGTAAATCCACAATATCACCTCTAGAAACATTTACCTTTAGTAAAAGCCGGAATCTCTGTATCACAACAAAGATCCCAACTTATTCTGAAAGAACTTTTCTCACTGCAAGATTCATCTTGCAATTGTTAAAAAATATGTAATCCCTTAGTTTTTAAGCGATGAATCTTGGCCTATTCAACCTAACCTTCTACTACTATTTTCCCCTGAAGCCATACCTGTTTTACAGTTAGGTTAGAACTTAACCGCACAAAAGTGGCGTCTTTTCCAGATTCCAAGCTACCTAGTCGATCTGCCACTCCTAGAGATCGGGCAGGATTGAGGGACGCGAAGCGAACGGCTTCGTGTAATGGGCGATTCAATACCTGAACCATTGTCCGAATACCCTGCAATAATGAATAGGCACTACCAGCAATAGTACCATCAGACAAACGGGCTATACCATTTTTTACAGTCGTGATCTGCCCGCCCAGTTCATATTCTCCGTCGGGCATACCAACTGAGCGTGTACCATCAGACACAAGGGTAATTTTGTCCTGGGGTTTAAGACGAAAGACCATTTCTAGAATAGCTGGATGAATATGAATGCCATCGGCTATGATTTCTAGCTCAATATCGGCATTGAGTAATCCTTCAGTCACGGGACCAGGCTGCCTATGATGAATACCTGGCATGGCATTAAAGGCATGGGTTATTCGGTGGACACCAGCTACAGCTGCACGAGACATGGCAGTATAGTCTGCGGCAGTATGACCAGCCGCCGGAATGATACCATGACTTTGACAAAAGGCTATCAAATCTGTAGTATCTATACGATCAATGGCAAAAGTGAGAATCCGAATGAGGCTAGGATAGGCATTCACTAAGCGAGTCAATATAGCGAGATCTCTTCCTGGAATAGACGGCGGGATGTATTCACCAACATGGGCACCTTTATATTCAGTTGTTAAGAAAGGTCCTTCTAAATGAACTCCTAAAAGTTGTGCCTGGTTACTATGGATTACATCTGTTCGCCCAGTATGAATCGTTTCGAGAATAGTTAGTAATCGGTCGACAGAACTAGACAAGGTTGTACCAAGAAAAGCGGTAGTTCCTTCCCGTAGTAGAGCCTGGCTAAGGGCGGCTAAACTTTCGGCAGTGCCATCCATGATATCATAGCCACCAGCGCCATGCACATGGGTGTCAATAAGGCCGGGAATAAGAATATCTTCAGAAAAGCAGCAACTATTAGAGTCGCTATCATCGGGAAGATTGCAACCAACAGCACAGATGAGGCCATTCTCAATCAACATATCACAATTGGTGACAACTCGATCAGGAAAAACGATGGTAGCATGACGAATAAACTGTTTCAGTGCTATCCCTCCTATTGGCCAGAGGCTAACATAATAGGTTACTCTGGGCCCACAATTACTATTTGATACAAGATGAGCGTGTAGATCTTTTAGCTGATTAGAAAATATTTTTGCCCACAGGCTGGGCGATGAAGAGAATCTCATTCCCAGCAGAAATAGCTTGCTGCTCCCATCGTTCTTTGATTTGCCAGCATTCGCTGTTAGTGATAACAACAGGAGTAACAAGCTCTATGCCTGACGAGCGGAGCACAGATAAATCTAGATCGATGAGTGGAGTTCCTTGCTTGACCGTCTGGCCTTCTTTGACCAATAGGTGGAATCCCAGGCCTCCCAGAGTTACAGTATCGATACCGACATGAATGAGACACTCCAGGCCTGCTAAAGAACGAAGACCAATAGCATGTTTAGTGGGAAATATAGCAGCTACCTTACCATCAAAAGGAGCTAATACTTTTCTAGAAACGGGCTCAATAGCCATCCCATCACCAAGCATTTTCTGGGAAAAGGCAGGGTCGGAAACTTCTTCAAGTGAAATCACTCGCCCGTCTAGGGGAGCGTAGACAGCTATTTCCTTACCATTAGTGGCTTGGTCTGATGATTTTTTACTTGAAAACCATGTAGAAATTTTATTGAACATATGAATACCTCTTTCTGATACAAATACTTCATTTTACAGTGCTATAGCTTCAGCGCCTTTGCCACAAAGCCATGACCACGTTGTAGCAATTGAGATGCTTCCTCTACTGAAACGCCTGCCAATATCATGATAATAGCTAACTTTGATGAGCCGTTGGCAGCGTTTAAAGTCTCTTCAGCTTGGCTATGGCTAACGCCAGTAGCAATGGTAACAATTCGTTTTGCACGTTCCTTTAGTTTTAGATTAGTAGCCTGCACATCTACCATGAGATTACTGTAGACTTTACCGAGGCCTATCATGGTGGCTGTTGTCAACATGTTGAGCACCATTTTCTGGGCCGTACCAGCTTTCATACGCGTAGACCCCATAATGACCTCTGGTCCTGTCAATACTGTTAGATTAAGATCAGCAACTCTATCCATCTCTGAATCAGGAGTGCAGGTTAGAGATACAGTCTGACACCCAATTGACCTTGCGTAACGCAAGCCGCCAATTACATAAGGAGTTCGGCCACTGGCAGCAATGCCGATAACAATATCCGACGAATTTAGCTTTTTGCCCTGTAAATCTTCAGTTGCTAAGGTGTCCGAATCCTCGGCTCCTTCTACAGCACGTAAGATGGCCTGTTCACCTCCGGCGATGAGTCCCTGTACCAGCTCAGGATGGGTACCGTAAGTAGGCGGACACTCAGAAGCATCCAGGATTCCTATACGGCCACTAGTCCCAGCACCAAGGTAAAAGAGACGTCCGCCAGACTGTATAGCTGCAACAATATAATCAACGGTTCTGGCAATATCAGGTAAAATCTTTTGAATGGCTGTGGCGATTCTATGATCTTCTTGATTAATCAATTCCACAATTTCCAAACTAGATTGGTGATCAATATTTATTGTGCTAGGATTACGAGCTTCTGTTAATAGTTTCTCAAGATTCATATTTGATAAACTCCTTTAGGCGGAAAGTCCCACCAGGCCTGATATAATTGAGCAGAAAAAGTTCTTCTGGGATGACATGAGCTACTAGGTTGACCCGAGGATCAGCTGGCAAAGGAGATAATACCACTTGCATTTCACCCATATATCGAAGGTAATCCTGGTTGTCGATGGTTACAGCCCCAGTCGGACGCGGCATGGTTGTACGGGCCTTAATAACAGTCTGGCAGATCTTCCGAGCTTCTTGCGAGCGGATGACCCATTCCCCAGGGTCAGTACGATTGGTATGGGGCGCAAATAATATTTCTCTCTCAGCAGTAGAAGCGTCTGCTTCTACTTTTACCTGCAGTTCAATATAGCTAGGATCAAGAGCAGCCACCGAAGCCAGTTCATCTTCCAATACCAGCGGATCACCAAATAACACTCCTTCCACTAACTGAGAAGCCAGCAATTCTTTGGTGGCCAGTTGGGAAGAAATCCATCGATGTTTTTCTATTGTTGGTAAACCAGCAAAGATAGGACCACGCGGACAACTCTGGGAAGGAATAAACGCAAATACGGGTATCTTATAATCACGAAACAATTGACAACGCTCGGCAAAGAGGGAAAAAGACATTCCTGTTTCAGGACGAGGATAATAATTGTGACAAGCCCGTATCTTAGTTAAATCGGCTTTGGCAGTGTATATTTGATGTAGCGTGGCTGAAGTCATGGTACTAGCATTGACCTCAATATCCAAACCGCTAGACACAGTAATAGCGGCAATTTCTTCTGGAGAAAAGCCATCATCGAGACGTATAGCCGATAAACCTATTTTATTAAAAGAGGAAAAATCAGACAGGTTAACTCCTAGCATTGTGGAAGCCTGGGGAGAGATATCAGCAGTAATTGAGTAACCTAGATTCACTGCATCAGCTACAAACTCTTGGAAATCATTCAACACCAACTTGGCATCAGCTTCGGGGATATGAAGTGATGTGAATAGGCGAGTGTAGCCATAGTTATGGGCTAGCTGTAGATAATTGTGAATGGTTTCAAGGGAATGCCCCAGTCCCACATAGGCCGCTATACCTTTTTCCCACATCATTATGCTCCTCCCCTAGGGTCTTGCTCATAATCTTCTTCTTTCAGATCGTCAAAACCAGCTAACCAGGTAATAATAAAGCCCGCTACATAGGCAATCAGGATACCGATTAGATAATACCCAACATTGCCGGGTTTAATCAGAAAAGCCAGTGGCAGACCTGATAGGCCTAGTGCAATGGAGTTTACGTGCATGATAGCTTGAAAAGCTCCACCAAATGCAGCTCCGATGCAAGCAGTAATGAAGGGGCGGCCGAGAGGTAGTGTAACGCCGAAGATGAGCGGCTCGCCGATGCCAAGGATACCAACAGGCAGTGCACCTTTAATTATTTCCTTCAATTTGCTATTTCGAGTTTTAAGGTATACTGCAAGAGAGGCTCCTACTTGTCCAGCACCAGCCATGGCTAGGATTGGCATCAGTGGGTTCGCCTTTTGCGTATTTAAAAATTCCATATGAACAGGTACTAGCCCTTGGTGAAGACCCGTCATGACAACAGGGAGAAAAGTTCCCGCAAGAATAAAGCCTACGAATGCTCCACCCACTTCAAGCATATTCTTGAAGAAATTAATAATACTGTCAGACAATACACCGCCGATAGGTTGCAACACATAAAAGCTGGCAAACCCACCAATCAGTAGTGTCAGCGTGGGAGTAATCACTATATCAAGAGCATTCGGCACTACTTTGCGCAGTCGCTTCTCTATCATAGTCATAAACCAAGCCACAAGCATGACACCAAACAAACCACCCCGCCCAGGAACTAAGGCCATTCCATTGATTGTTATGGAAGCAATCAATGGATTGATAATTAATATTCCCGCTAGTCCACCCATGGCTGGTGTACCAGAAAATTCCTTAGCTGTATTAATGCCTACAAAAATGCCAAGATAAGAAAAGAAACCCCAACCAATAACATTCAAAATGGCGATAAACGTTCCTTTCGGGTCAGCGCCAGATTGGATTGCAATGTTGGTTAGACCTGCCACCATGCCAGAACCTACGATGGCTGGAATAAGGGGCACAAAAATAGTAGCCAATCTGCCTAGAAACATTTTAATAGGTGTACGATTTTTATCACTAATTGCAGCTTTTAGATCCTTGACTTCGCCCATCTGTAATCCCGTTAGAATGGTTACTTCTGCGGTCACCTTGCCGACAAAACCAGGTCCAAGAATAATTTGTAGTTGGCCCGGAGTTTCCACGACTCCAAGCACTCCTCTGATTTTTTGTAGCGCCAATAAATCGATTTTAGACTTATCAATTGGAGTGAGCCGCAAGCGAGTCATACAATTGGTTACAGCACTAATATTTTCCTTACCGCCAATAATCCTAATAATTTGTTGGGCTAATTCTTTTTCTTTGGTCAAGATTTCACACTCCATTATATTAATTAGTGATAGCTTAAATTATCTAGAGCCTTGCAAGTCAAATTTACTAGTATTATGATAGAAGAAAAATTCAAATCAGAAGGTGGATATAAATATGAAGGAAGTAACAGTATTAGCTGTAGATGGGGGTGGGACAGGGTGCAGAGCAGCACTTTGCAATAGTGATGGACAAATACTTGATTATGCCCAAGGCGATTCATGCAACTATCATAGTATTGGTGCCGAGAAGGCCACAGAAGCTTTGACTGTGTTATTAACCTCCCTCGGGAAAAAACAAGTTTTGCGGGTCAACTCTGTGATACTTGGTTTGGCTGGCCTGGACACAGAAAGGGATCAAGCCGCCCTGACGTTGATCGTACATAAAGCATTGGCTGCCGCAAATATAGTTGCTGATAGAGTCCACCTATGTAATGACGCCCTGCTTACATTAAAGGGGTCTGTAGGTCAGAATAATGGTGTGCTAATTGTAGCCGGCACCGGTTCCATTGCTTGCGGTATCACCAAAGACGGTCGTGAGGTTCGAGTTGGTGGTTGGGGATACCGAGTTGGTGATGAAGGTAGTGGTTATTCGATTGGCAAAGCCGCTATAACCCATCTTCTAAAAATCTATGATGGTCGTGAAAAACCATCCGGCATCTCAACTGCAATATTAAATGAAATGTCCTTTGCTGATGAAGAATATTTAGTAAATTGGATTTATAGTCCCCATTTTTCTATAGCGCGAATTGCTGCTCTAGCGCCGATAATCGTGAGATTGGCAGAAGAAGGTGACCATCAAGGGATCAAGATCATCCAGTCTGCTTGTCAGGAGCTCGGAGAAATGGCGTTAACAGTTATTAGAAAACTTGACCTGGTTAATACTGAATTTAGCCTGGCTCTGTCTGGTGGCGTACTAAAAAACTTTATTGTCCGCCAGCAGCTTATTGAGTTGTTAGCCTGTAGCTGTATTGGATTACAGGATATTATCCCCAGCTATCAACCTATCTGTGCTAGCCTGCGTTATGGTCTTATGTTAGAGGGAATAGACAACGATACAATACTGAATCGACTTTCAAAGCAATTACATAGCTTAACCATTTTACCTGAATCCTAACAGCATCTTTTTCGTTGCTTACACATTTTGTTGTCATTAGATCTTATTTTGGCATATATAAGAAGCAGAAGTCAAGCAACATGGCTTAGTGCTAATTCCAATAATATTCTTAGGTTTGGAATTTTTCATTTTAATGAAAGTCTATCTTCGCATAACATAGTACTAAATAGCTGATAATAAAAATGCCTCCGAAATGATAAAACATTTTCAGAGGCATTTTTCTCTATATTAACCCTAGTATTTCAGCTCTGCATAACATACAGACTCCGCTGCCGGTAACGCTCTTATAAATGCCTCGATTTAAATAAATTTTGTGACATTATCTTTACCTTAATTTTTAAGTTTTGGGTAAGATTCTATCATAGCTTTAATTTTTTCATCAGAACCAATTTTGATCCAACCTTAGGGAATCTGCGAGCTCCCCTTCTTCGCTGCGAGCAGCCCAATCAGCAATTCGTCCCGTTCTTTCAACGTCTTGACAAAGTCGTAGCCTTCAAGCTCGGTCACAACTCCATTGGCACAGGGGACAATGTAATCATCAGTTGGTGGATATTCGCCAAGGTCTTGAGCCCATTCCCGTTGTGCGGGACCAAGGTGCTGGAGTGTGTGAGTAATGCCTCCAGGTCCGCCGGATGCATGGAGATTAAGAAATGGGCCGAGCAATGCCCAACGTAGGCCGGGCCCATTTGAAATCGCCGTATCAATGTCTTCGACAGATGCGACACCGCGCACTACTAATGAAAAAGCCTCTCGCCATAATGCAACCTGTAAACGATTGGCAACATGCCCCTTTATCTCCTTGTTGATACGTATGGGTTTTTTACCGATTGAGTCATAAAAATTGATGGCTTTGGTCACGTTTTCTGGCGTCGTCAGTTTACCGCCGAGAACTTCAACCAGCGGAATAAGGTGCGGCGGGTTGAAGGGATGCCCAAGCACAATGCGCTCAGGATGTGCTGCCTTACTCTGGATATCGCTGATGAGCAAGCCAGATGTTGAGCTGGCGATAATGGTGTCCACTCCTGCGGCGGCTTCGATAGACTCTATAAGTTTGTGCTTGACTTCTATTCGTTCTGGGCCGCTCTCTTGGACGAACTCCGCACCGTTGACTGCTTTGGTGAGATCAGTTGTGAATTTCAAATTCGACTTTGATGCACCCTCGATCAAACCTAAAGCCTCAACCGAAGCCCAATTCGCGTCCACGAAGTCGTACAAACGGGCTTCGGCATTGTCCGCTGGGTCTGTTGCGAATACTGTAAAGCCTTGTGCGAGGAAATGGGTTGCCCAACTTGCTCCGATCACACCGGTGCCTACGATAGCAATTTTACGATTTATGTTTGTCATAGTGATTCATCCTTTCTTTGTTCTATTTTTGCCTTTCCTGCTTATTGGGTTGGCAACAAGGCATCCAAGCTAGCAGAAATTTGGCAGAATCCTATTTTTGCTATTATAAATGATATAGTTCTGCGTATCGGGTAAAACGGTACAGGATTTGAGTGATACAGAACCATTCCCTTTTGTTAATATTGTATTTATAGAATACTAAACGATGCTGTGTCTTATCTTTGCCATTTGAGCTGGAATGATTTAAACATTTAAAAATCATTTTTCTGCAGCTAATAAATTTACCCCTAATACAAGATATATTACCCCACAAACTTTATTTGTTATAAAAGAGGCCATCTTATTTTCTCTAAGATATGCTGTCATGTGCGAAGAAAATAGGACTAATATCAAACACCAAATTGTACCTGTCAGTAAAAAGGTTATCCCAAGGCATAAAAACGGAAGCAATCCGTAAGTATTGAACGGAATAACAAATTGAGGCAAAAAGGATAAAAAGAAAAGGGCTACTTTGGGATTTAATACATTTGTTAATAATCCCTGAAAGTAGATATTCTTTGCTGTCATAGAAGTATTGTCTGTTAATGGGATCAACTTATTTTCTTTCGAAAGTAAGGTAGTTAATCCTAAATATCCTAAGTAAATTGCACCAATCATTTTAACTGCCATAAAGGCGGATGCAGATGTTGCTAGAATAGCCGATAGTCCTAGTGCCGCCAATATTGTATGAATAGCAACTCCAGAAATAATACCTAAAACAGAGTAAATCCCTGCTCTTCTTCCTTTTGCGATACTCTTACTGAGTATATAAATTGTATCCGATCCAGGTGTTATATTTAAAATTACACTAGCGAGTAAAAACATTTCATAATTTTGAATACCTAACATATTTCCTCATCCTTTCAAGTTGCTTGTACATTTTGTTCGTCGAGAATAACTCATTCCGTTCGAACTATATGAAGTTAGACTAATACCATAGAAAACAAGGGAAATAGTGTGTATATTTTCCCCTTGCCCTATATATTCTCCAAAATATAATCCTATCCTTCTTTTTATTTTGGAAACAAGAGATCCATCCATATTGAAAAATTATCATTTTTAGAATTTTAAAGTAGGGCTGCATTTCCCTTTAATTTCAAGCTGTTTGGGCACAATACCAGCATTATATACAGCATCGCGAACACTGCCGATAAAACTGTCAGCGCACAATTGGTGTAGCGACACATTTACCGCGACATAGATGTTTCCCCACCCATTGTCGACTAATCTCCTAGCGAACTGACAAGCCTCCTGGAGCACCCAAGTTCCAATTGTTTTAATTAGTCCACTTTGCTCGGCTAAAGGGATGAAACGTGTCGGCGGTATAGATCCGTGTTCCGGGCTATTCCAACGAAGTAAAGCTTCGAATCCCACGATAATACCGTCAGCAACACCTACTTGGGTTGATAATACAGTTCAAATTCCCTGTCCTCAATCGCATGACGTAAACTTTTGATCAACAGCATTTTTTCATAAACTGTTGCCTGCATGTTCGCATCGTAAAATTTCCAGCAATTCTTACCGGAATTTTTGGCAAAATACATTGCATTGTCCGCGTTCTTTCTTAAGGATGTCTGCATCCGTAACGCCGTCATCAGGATAATTGTCTGTATTGCTCCTCCATCTTATTGTTTATGTAATGCTTAACCAGCAGCCAAACAATTATCATGCCTATGCATATAACATGCGTCACGGCATAACCAAAATCAAATTCCACTTTCCATCTGCCCTTTCTAAAACCATCGGTACTATGCAAAAGAATCTTACATAACAGTTATCAGTCCAATATTATATTTAATGTCAGACAATATATCTCATCCTTACATTATTCCAGTTTAATATGTATATTTCGACATTGGCATAACCACTCCTTCTACGAACGGATATTAGTCTGTTACATAATTGAACGAGTTTAAAACTTAAAAATCGTCTGAACCCAAGGGGAGCATTTTCATGTTTAAAAAATACAATATAGCTCAGCAGAAATGCTATCCATATTGCAAGAACATAAATGGATACAACTACATTCTTAGCTATTGTTAAAATACGATAGTAATTAATCAATTGCCCATAAGAACACCCCTAATAACTATCTATTTTTATAATTACAAAAATTACAAGCATAATTAAATAGCCTTAGTCTCATAAAATTCGGACTAAGGCTGCTTAAGCTATTTTCTTGTGTTGCTTACTTGACAAGGTGCAGTTCAATAATTTCAAGGGCTGTGACCATTTTTCTCATCACCAATGATACGGTTGGTTGAGCTTATCCGGTTAAACGGTGCAGAATATAGATGATAATAACAGCTAAACTGCTTTCATTACCTTCAAAATCTAAATTCAGTTTATGCTATGGTATACAGCAATAAAATTCCATGCGTTAATACATTCATCATTATTTTCATAAAACTATGAAGCGACTCAGAGAAGCATTACTGAAATCATAACTCCCCTTACTATTATTTTCTAATTCCAATAAGGCAGAAAAACCATCCCCACGTCTTATGCCTATTGGAGAATTTACCCTAAACGAGCTCAGCCACGCCTTACAAATATACTTTTTTCTTAGCCTTTACAATAATGGTAAAGATAAAAACCCTCTATCAGCGCGTGCTGTTATTAGCTAACTCCCGAAAGCGATCCAACGCTCGCTGAAAGATGCGTTCCGTCATTTCAAGCGGTATCTTCTCCTTTCCATCTTGCATATCTAACAAAAACCATATCTTTTGCTGAATTTTACTTGTGACAATTGTGAACTCCACTCCGGCATGACCCATATTTTCATTGTGAGCAGGTATCACACCAGTGTTCTGAACTGGGACCTGAACCGCCTGAGTATTGTAATATACCCCGCCTCTTGGTAGATATACCGGTACACTAATATAATTTATCTGATATGTGGTGTAAGTATAAACGCTGGCCGGCACAAATTCTTGTGTCATTGCCAGTGCTTTGATGTTAACTTTAAGGATACCATCCGCAACTAGTTGTGTATGCTCCAGCATTAAATCATTATATTTGGTGTTATCTTCGATACGTAGTTGCCCCATATCTATATTAATGATTTTGCCGATACTGTCTTCAAGCTGACTGTATGGGATAAATCTAACTCGCTGGTCGCTGGATTTAAGTATTCGCTTTTCAATTAATTCATCCAGCTTTTTTTGATCAATTTCTTTAACAACAACATCGCCATTAACCGAAAGCTGAATTGCTACTGTCCTAACTGTTTTGAAATCAAATGCTTTTTCCTGCCATTCTTCTTTTCTTTCTTCCGCTAAGCAGCTCATACTAAGAAGAAAAAAAATACACACCGCCATAACTAATGTTTTGCGATGCATTTGCCCCACCGTCTCACCTATTTATTTCCATTACAGTTAATTATATACTATAAGAAGAAGCCGAACAATCATCCGTACATTTTACTTAAGGGCAGGTCCTATAAAATTTTCATCCGGTGGTATCCACCTCCTCCAACCTCCCTCACAAACAACAAGAACCTACGAAGTACTCGGGTTTTCAGGTATTCATGATTTGCATGGTGGAAGCGATCCTTACCAAACTCCTACACACCTATATTACATATAGCTTTCGTCGTCACAAATGATACAGTTCTGTGTATCGTCTCTAACGACGAAACTTATTTTTACGTCAAATATGTCAATACTGAGCCAATTGTTTCATAATTCAACAGTACAATCCTCCTCGATTTATTCTTCAAAGACAATCAACCGGATATTGTCTCCTTATCAAATTTATGTAAAAATACGGCAGGAATTTATATACTTACTCTAGAATCTACGTAATAGTTTAAGTACAACAAGGAGGCTATATCATGACAAAAAAAATTTTACTGCTTACTGGTGATTGTGCGGAAGACTATGAAGTAAAAGTACCCCAACAATCCTTAATGATGCTTGGATATGAAGTTGACATCGCTGCTCCTAATAAGAAGGCTGGTGATACATTACAATTAGTAATTCATGATTTTACAAACCTAGATACATATATTGAATTAACTGGTCACCGTATTCCCGTGGACATAGCAGCATCTGATGTCAATCCAAATGATTATGTTGGTCTACTCATTCCTGGTGGGCGAGCTCCTGAATATATTAGAATGTACGATGAAACAATTAAAATCGTTCAAGATTTCTTTAAAGCTGATAAACCGGTAGCTGCCGTGTGCCATGGTACACAACTACTAGCCGCTGCTGATGTATTATCAGGTCGTACCGTGACTTCCTATCCGGCTTGCTCCGCTGAGTGCCGTATAGCAGGCGCTACTTGGAAAAATGAACCTGTAGTAATTTGTGATAATTTAGTCACAGCTCAAGCTTGGCCCAATCATCCTGCATGGCTTAGGGCCTTTGTAGACTTACTCGGAGCAAAAATCACCATATAGCTCTTTAGCCGTAAAAAGGTATCAGCACAATTATGCTGATACCTTTTTTACGTAATCAGAAAGTATAGTACTATCCGATTACAAGTAAGGGCAATTAAGGCTTGGCGCAAGCCAAGTTTTCTTTATACAATCAAAAAGTATGAGCTGCTTCCCTTCCAAGTTTACTATGCTAGCCTAGCGGCTATCGGCCAAATCGCTTCTATCTTCCCGCCATGGATTACATAGATATAATTGTATAGATTAACGGTTGTACAGCAGTGGCTGGGTATAAAATGAAACCTTTGTCCCGGACGCTGTCGGCACCATTTTTCACTTGTGCCACCGCATGCTCCTCCGACAGTTGCTTTACCTCAATCTGTCCATCATATCCGAGTACAGATGGATTAAACCGCTCAGGCGAAATCCCCTTCAAGCCCACATCAAACACAACCAAATCCTTCGTTGGTCAACTCACTACCATGGACAATACCGTGAGCGACTGTTCGAAGGGCAATTCTAGCTTTTGATATGTTCCATCCATAAAAATATAGGAGCCTGCTTGAAATTCCGTTATCTCGGGAAACTCAGCTGCAATGTCATATGTACCAGTGCCTGCACCGCTCACAATATCTACGTTTAAGCCAACTCCTGCCACTGCCCTTGCAGCTTGTACGAGAAGCGTATTTGCAGCTCGCCCTCGCCTTGTTCTTTCTTCACGATCAGTAATAAACTGAACGTGCCCTTCATAGCCGAATACACCCCGCAAAGATAAACCCGGTAATTTATCTACTATCCGCGCCAACTCCACTACTTGCTCAATGCTACGCACACCACAACGAACCTGACCAACATCCAAATCGACTAGTACATCCAATACGACTCCATATTGACGGGCGGCGACCGATATTTGGCGCACATTTTCCAGATCATCCACAATGACCATGATTCGGGCATGCCGGGCAAGGTTTACAGTCCTTCTAATGGCGGCTTCGCCTACCATTTCATTAGCAATGAAGCATGTACAGTTTTCACATGTCCAAGACCATTGATTTTATTGTGTTTAAGTCCTGTAGTAAATTTTCACGAACACTCATTATGTTGGTTTTAGACACCGATCTTGACACTGCTTTCTATTCATCTCGGTCATTGCGCCGAGATATTTTTATTAACGAAAAGGATACATGAATGCAACCTATAACTGCTAACCACACTGAGTATAATCCCCCTATCACCAGCACATAATATAACTATAAATGAGGTGATAATCATGACTCGCGAACAACGTGTACTACAATTAATGGCAAAGATCGCTCACAGAATTGTCCTAGAAAGAAAGGAACAGGAAAGGAGAGAAAATGCCACTTGAATACAGCTATCATGAGCACCCGTCGACAGCAAGCTTTAAAAATCCTAATACAAGTAGCTATTAGACTCGCGGAAAAGAGGGTGCAACTATGAAGCATACACCTGCAGCCGCCCACCCTAAAATTATCACATTTGAAGAACTACCTGATGTTTTAACAGCAAAACCTATTAGCGAGCATCTCCATTTATCAAAGCAAAGGGTATATGAATTGTTCCGACTAAAAGCATCTGCAGGCGGAATAAAAAATTTTGAATTTGGGAGATCTAAGCGCACCATGAAAGAAGATTATTTAGATTGGTTAGCGATTCGTAAAAAAGAATCAAAGTAATAGTCTAATCCAAATATATAAGGAGATGAAAAATCACGACCCGCGAGGAACGCGTTATCAAAATCACCATGCATATTATAAAAGAAGAACAAGAAATGTTAATAGCAAAAACTAAGCCCGGCAACTAAGCCGGGTTATTTTTTATTACCTTGCAGGAATAATTTGTATGTTTTTGGAATTATGTGGGAAATGTTATTAAAAATGGAGATGATGATTTTGCTAAGAAAAATCATATTAGTAACGCTAGCACTTTTACTAGTATCAGCCGTGGGATTTACTGGGTATCAGTATGGTGATTTTGATAGGTCTAAACCAATAGACGAGTGGTGTGATAATATTAAACTAATTTCACCTGCACCAGGTGTTAACACTATGTCTTTTGTCAAAATTTCATTATTTGATAATAAATTATTTGATAATAAATTAGATCCTCAAATGCGGTATAGTATTGATGGCAAAGGTGTAATAATAAAACCTTTTAGTAATATGAAGTTTCCTCCAACATATCAATTTTCAACTCCACTAAAAAGAACTCTTTTACTTATGCAAACACTATGGTAGTAAATATTCCGGAAGATGTAGCTAATAACTTAAAAAGCGAGAATACTGTTAATGCAGTTTTTTTTAGCAATGGTAAGCCGATACCATGTAGCGTACCTGACTCAGTATTAAAAGAATGGAGAAGTAAATTAAAGTAAAGTGGCCAATAAAAATAATAGCCACCTCCCGGCAGCTACCACATAACCAACACATAAACCAACCTACCAATACCATACAACACCTTCCCCACTGACAAGACCAGCAAACATATTAATACCTGCATTATAATCATAAAACCACCCGCCTTTTGGTACATCATTACCAGTTTGACGGGTGATTAAATTGTTTTTAGGAAGAAAAGCCCTCTACTTAGGTTGGCGCTTTTAGCATATACACGGAACACAGTAGCACTACTCTTAACTTAAGACTTACTAACAATAATTGTCCGATTATTCGTCATCCTTATCTTTTGGGCCTTTGGGTAATGGTTTAGCGGCCGCTGGCCGCAAGGCCACCGAAGCCTTAGTTTTCTCTGAACAATCAAAGACGCCTTCCTGCCACATATGAAAACGGTACACAAGCAAATTTATTACCACTGAAAAACTAAATGCTATTAACCCAGCATAAGCTGGCCAACTCATAATCCCTCTGCTGGCATACCAAGGGAGAAGAAAAAAGAAGAAACCTACATTTCCAAGGATTTGAACTAAAATATAATACCGAAATCGTCCATAGGTATATTTTAAAACCCACATCGGTAATATTAGGTCAATCGACTCAGTGAAAGGTGTAAAAACGCCTAAAGGATAGATCGTTTCTCGAAAATACCACCAACTATTTGCAACCCCTACTTCTTGTAAGATTACAAGCAAGAATGAACTAAATAACCCAGCGGGTATGTATCGTCTAATATCTTTTTTCTTCATTAAGAAAAGACTCAACCACGGAACAATTACCATGACCCATAATAGTACTTGATTACTCACAAAACTTCCTCCAACATCAACACGATACTGATATTATCAACTCATCACTTACCAATTATACATCTAACGTGTTACTAGACAAGTTGATAAAGCACAATTGTATATGTTTCAAATATTAGATACTGCTGGAATTTTTTTTAAAATAAAAAACCGCCCTTTACAGACGGCTCTCAGTCAACACTATACACCTGGGGCAATTAGCCCTGCGCTCGATCAATCCCATCTTAACCAACGTATTCAAATGCTCATGAACCGTTGCACTACTCTTTAGCCCTACACCTGCAGCAATCTCTCGCACAGTCGGTGGATACTGGTGAGGATAGTTGAATATTTCAGTGCAGAGGAGCCGCAGAGTTAATTTTTTAGAGCCACGGTGTTAAGCGGAGAGACACCAAGCTCTCCATTATGTGGGAATTGTGAACCACAACCCCGTTTTCAAACTAACTTATAACACCGTATGATGCCTTGATTATAGTAACTGAGTCTGTCAGTGCCAGATGTGAATACTAATGACACTGAGAATAGATACATGATAATCCTAAAATGGCTTTTATAACTATTGAGAGTCTTCATTATCATTACTCAGACAGCTTTCTTTTGTTAGAAGAAAAATAAAGGGATAACGACAAAAACATGGAAGTAATTTGTAGGATATTAAAATATCGTAGAACATAAAGAAGAATTATTATGCTTAGAAAAATGGTTGTTTTACTAGTAATGTTGTCCTTGGTCTTAGCATTGACGAGTATTTGTTTGGCAGCTGAAAAACCACTTGGGGATATTACTAATGCCAATGATGTTATTAGCAAAGTATTTACTGGAAGAACGCTTGATCCAATAGAGGGGATTTGGGTTCGAGATGAGAATCGGGTAATTGCTATGGTAAAATCATCTGTAGTTTATCCCAATTAAAATCCTCAGAAATATGACTATTTGGTAATTAAAGTTTCAGGAAAGTGGCAAAATTTAGGTGCAGTCTGGGAAGGCTTAAACCGAACTAGTTATGATTTTTCCTTTAAAGGTGAACTTGTTTATTGGAAAGTATTGTCTCAAAATTTACTGGAATGTGGTGGGTATTTTGGTTGTCAGGAATTTCCGTTCGTCGAAACTTATATCAGAACATATCCTACTCATTAATTAGTTTCCAATAATCTTTCCATGATCACTACTCAGAATTTTCATTTGCAGTGGTCTTGATAATTTTAGGGTTCGATAATAGAAATCTATTGTAATTATAGCCATGGTTTAGATTTATATGAAGATAGTCCAACTTTGGTTTCTTCTAATGCAATCCATAGTAGCATTTAAAAGAACGTTACACTTTTTTTCAGTGTCATAAGTTTTGAATTTTGACACCTTTTTGCATGACTACGGCTGGCTTGAGCAATCACCAAAGGCGGACTGCAAAGAATGGATTATGAGTAGATAGCAAAAATCCCCGCCGAGGGGCTTTTACATTTTCAGAACAGTAATCGATATATCTCCAGAGTATGTGTCAATGGAGGCATATGGTGGCACGAAATTAACAAAGTAGCTCTGTTAGAGCAACTGGGTGGCCCTCAAACATTAACTCAGTGGCTCAATTGGTATTAACTTATTCAGATAGTCGCGTATGAAATCAAGGTTTGCTTGTTTTCTTGGATTCATGGTATACCTCCGAACTGATTTTGGGTCATATCTTACAATAAATATTGCTATTTGTAAATATATGGTTTAAATAAACAGAAAATCACCTGGCTACTGATTATTACAAGTTTGACAGGTGTTTATAAATTCTAGCCATAAAGTCCTCTAAGCATCTTTGTAAACGACACAATTTCTAACAGCCGAATTTAATTTTTCTGTGCCTTAATTATATCCAGTATTCCAGTTTCTTGTATGATTTTAGTTAACTTTTCGTTATCGGCTATCCATATCTCTTGGGTTTCTTGTGGTCCTAAATATTGAATTTCCAGTCCAAGGGCATCCATACTGTTTTTAAACTCCGGATCGAAAACTATCGACTTTAATCCTTCTGCTAATTCTGTTTTAACTTCTGGTGATAGACCTTTAGGGGTTGCTACCCCATACCAATTATTAAATATAACATCAAGTCTTTGTTCTTTAAATGTTGGTATGTGAGCTAGACTTGGATCGGTAAGTCTTTGTTCGGATGATACTGCAAGTGCTCTTACCTTACCGCTTTTAATTTGCTCTTTAGCTGATCCTGAAGACATAAAAGTGATTTGGACATGGTTACCCAATAGAGCAATTATTGCCTCACTAGCACCACGGAAAGGAACTTGCTCAATATTAATATCCGTAATTTTTGCAAATGATTCACCTACAATATGCGGTATTGAACCTATACCTGCATGACTAAATTTTAGTTCTCGTGGGTGCTGTTTCGCATATTCAATTAATTCATGAATGTTTTTCCAAGGTGCATCTGCTTGAACTATCATTACAAAGGATGAGCCTGCAACCTGTACAATTGGCTCTAGAGAAGTCAGATAATGATATTTGTTTTCACTATATAATGACAATGATATTAATTCAGGTGTGATTATACCAAGAGTATATCCATTAGGACTAGAGCCCGCAAGTTCATTCCATCCAATCGCACCTGCTCCACCGGGTTTATTGACAACCATTAATGTTTGCCCTAAATTTTTAACTGATACTTTTTCCATTGCTCGAGCTATAAGATCTGTGCCTCCCCCAGCACTAAAGGGTACAATCAGAGTAATGGGTTTCTCAGGAAATTTGTTATCGATAGTCTGCATTGCTATTGGTTTGTTTGACATCTCATTGCAACCTCCCATTATTATTGAAACAAGTAATAAAAATACTGCCAATGAAATCAATGTTTTTTTCAAATCATCGCCACACCTTCCATAGAATGCAATATGTTACTTTATTTTTACTTATTCGCAATAAATGGTAAATTCCTTTTTTGTTAAATCAAAAATATTAGATTTATACTAAAAATTTACAAAAAAAAAATACCGTCTGCCCTGGGTGGAGGTAAGACGGCAAATAAAACTCATTATCATTTTCCCTCAACAAACCAACGCCCTCATCATCAAACAAATATACTTCCTTATTACATATCCGGCAAGTGTACCGTATTCCAAGCCCGCCACCTTTAAGTGAAGGCGCCTGGCGCACATCGAGGACACGATCAACTTCGAATACCCGCCCATCTTCCCATTTGATTGATCACAGCAAAACATTGCCATTAATATCATGTTTTGCTGTGATCTCCACGAAGACTTTACTCATATTTAACACCTCCAATTACGGAACGTATGTTTGATTTCATTGTATGATTTTGTGGATTAAAAATCAAGTTATATCTATAATAAATACAAAACAGCCACCTTACTCAATTAAGAGGAAAGTGGCCTATTTCAACTTACTTATTTACAATCCTCGCTAGTATATCAGACTTTAAAAACAACTTATCTCGCAATGTCTGCTTTACTGGGATTAACTTGCCTTTTTGCATTAACTTATCAATATTTTGGCGTGAGCAATTCAGTATCTCTGCTGCTTCTAGGGTGGTAATAATATTTTCGATGATAAACTGCTTTAATTCATTATCTGACTCAAACACATATTTCAAAATTAACGCCCCCTAATTGCGAAGTATATTAAATAGGCAACAACAAAACCACCTGATACCCATGATAAAATTGACATGTGACTAAAGTCAACTGATGCCAGCCACAAGATAAAAATAAACACCATTCCTTGATCGAGACGCTTGATTTTACTTTTCATGTTTGTTACAATGTGATTAATTGGTTGGGGAGGTTTCCCTCCCCGAGGATTTTAACGCTTTCTTTGCTGGCTGGCTCGAGAGCGTTTTTTCTTTTGCCTAGTGAGTTCTTTATACCATTTATGTAAGGTATATCCGATTATCACTAGGTCTTTTACTGTGTCCCAATCAATCACACTGTGTTCACCTCCTTTCTATATCTTAATTATATTATTTTCGGTGTCATGCGTCAACCTTCATTTATTAATAATTACCTATTTTGTAAAAATTTATTTAATTTTAGATAAATAAAAAAGCCACCCTACCAATTAAGGTA
>JAGFZX010000067.1 GCA_017889585.1 Bacillota bacterium | reverse complement strand
TACGGCCGCAACAAAGGCCTTTAGTCCTGGCATAATACCCATCAGTGGATCAATGGAGTTATAATAAACGCCAACTAGCATACCAGCCGCTGCGGCTAACGCTGAACCAATAGCAAATGTAATAGAAATAACACGGTCAACATCAATACCCATAAGCCTTGCTGCATCGGTATCAAAGGACACAGCCCGCATCGCTTTACCGATTTTGGTGCGATGTACTATATAAGTCAAAATAACCATTAATGCTAGTGATACTGCCAATATCAATACCTGCTGACTATTCACCACAATATTACCCAATTTATATACGTCAGCCTGAAAGATTGCGGGAAAAGTCCGTGGTTGAGGAGAAACAAGAAGAATACCGCCGTATTCTAAGAGTAGAGACACACCAATTGCCGTTATCAGTATGGCAATCCTGGGCGCATACCTAAGTGGACGATATGCTAGTCTCTCAATAATCACTCCAATAATTGCCGCTACGCTCATTGCGAGAAGCAGAGCAGGGAAAAAGGAAAGTTTTAAAACTGTAGTAGCAAAAAAAGCCACATAAGCACCTACCATATAAATATCACCATGGGCAAAGTTAATAAGTTTAATAATACCGTACACCATGGTATATCCTAAAGCAATCAGCGCATATATACTGCCGAGAGAAACTCCATTAACTAATTGTTGTACTAACTGCTGGGTAAATGTAAATTCCATGCCCTCGCCTCCTTAAAATTTAAATTGTCATTATATTGTTTATCTTACAAAGGGGATAAGAGTACAAAACCTCCTTTAATTAATTTTTCTGCAAAAATGCAGATAGACTCATAGACGCGTATGCTCTATGAGCCTCATTGCTCACTTATCTATTTTTTTCCTGGATTTCCTGACAAAAAACAAAAAAACTTACAAGGGAGGTCATCCACCTGTAAGCATCATTGCTTCCGTCTATTAACTTGAGATGAGTATATCATATATTATTTTTCATAACAATATTATTTTAAATAGTCGGAATATTAAGTTTTATTCATTATGAGTCAAAAAAATGATAATTTAACTATCACTCATTAGATACGGTAGCGTTTAAAGCAGCTTTGACAATTGCTTCTGGTAGAGTTTCAAAACCAATGGACCTTTCTCCTGATAGATTCCCTGGTTTTCGAAAACAGACATAATATACGTTACCATTTTGTTCAGCCTCAGTTTCCAAATGATATTCATAGCCTAATTCTTCCATGCGATCAATTACCTGGCTAGCTGGTCCCATTTCTGTCGAAAAATTGAGTACTGACTCAGCATGATTTTCTCGTTCTTTCAGAGCCACAAATTGACTGTCTGGAACAACTATATACATCCCGCAAGATTCCTTAAGATCGGCTGGTGTCCCTAGCCACTTAACAGCAAGCTCGGCACTAAATTGCAATAAATGCTTAAGCCAGATATAGCCCATAACTTCTAAAGCCACTTTAATATCTAGGTCCCGTCCTGGTTTCATGTTTAAAAATTCATTCCGATTCATCCTGTTCCTCCTATTTTAGACCTAAAGCGTTTTTAGCTAATCTGTCAGCTTGTTCATTATACAGATCACCAGAGTGAGCTTTTACTTTTACAAAGCGAATATCTAGCTGCTTTTCAAGTTTATCATAATAAGCTTTGTATTTTTTTGTACCATTTTGCTTGGCTTCCCAGGCTTTTGTGCACCATTTTTCAACACCTTCATAGTCATGGTAAATTACAAGAATACTTGCTGCCTCTTCCACTGCATATCTCATGGCAATCTGAGCGCCCATTATTTCTCCAGCTACATTGCGCATACCCCTTAGTTCAGGATCATCAGCCTTCTCACTAAACCTAATCTCTCCACCACGCCACAAAATCACAACCCCAGCTGAATACTCCTTGGTCTGAGCATTATAACTGCCATCAACATAGGCAAGCATGATATCAGATGCAGGCTTAATCATTTCAATAGGCGCTAACTGGGCAATGCTTGCTCCCCCTGCCAAATAAGTACTAGCCTCTTCTTCAGTAATAAAACTTTTATATTCAGCCCCTGAGTACCCTTTGATTTGCTCCTGACAAGCTGGCCAACTATAGAATAAACCTGCCTGGCGGCCCTTTCTAACAGCATATACTTTTTTCTTTTTTTCTGACATGTATATTCTCCTTAACAATATCTCTAAGTAGCATTACAACTCATAACTGCTTAAGTTACAATTTTATTATATACGTATATTTTAGGCTTTAGTATTTACAAAAAGCAAGCAAAATAAGACCCTGTTATGATAATTTGTGAAAATTATCATAACAGGGTCTTTTCCGGAATCAGAAAGTACATCACTTTCTTGATTCCAAAAAGCAGGCATACGACGCTTCA
The DNA here is from genome assembly GCA_017889585.1 of Bacillota bacterium. GTDB lineage: Bacteria > Bacillota > Negativicutes > DSM-13327 > DSM-13327 > CTSoil-075. The sequence goes on along the minus strand of JAGFZX010000067.1, from coordinate 17,156 downwards.
GCGACGATGTGATCGCTTTGTTCGATGCGTTAGCAGTCGAACATCCTTCTGTCTGCGTCTGATAACTTGACACAAACCAAGTCTTTTCTTAACCTATAATTCGTTAATCCCGCGGATAGCACACATAGGGGAAACGAGTTGATCAAAGACGTCCACATTATTAACCCCTGGAGTTAATCCATTTGTATTACCATTTGGATGATAGTTAATAGCTATTCCAGTGATTTTTGCTAAACCAGTAGGGGTTGGGATACCCTTAAATGGATTGAAATCCAGCGGGGCAACATAGTAGCTTAATACGCCCTCACCATTGACAACCAACCTATTAGGATCAAAACCATCTCCCGTATAATCGGCTACCCGGGGCCCTGCTGGGAAATAACCCCTATCAGTGATAAAAAATGCTGTATAAACCCCGAAAATGACTAGCCCTCTGGCAGATAGCTGAATATGCCCCTCATTTCCTTGACCACAAAGCTCACCCTCAGCTGTTGCCTGGGCCCAGAATGGCACGGAAATCATTGCTGGCCTATTAGCAGGTAAAACCTCAAAACTTAAAGTACAACAGCCATCACACAAATGCTTAGGCTTTCGATCTTCTTCCATACTATCCCCTCCTTTCACTACAATATAATATGCCATCTATAATGCTAATGTGTCTGAAAAAACATTAACCATATTGACATATTTTTGCTATAATAGAAGTAGAATAACCTACAAACGGTTACAATGATATTCAAATAGGAGGACTATTATGAAGAATTCTAATCCTGTATTCAATAATGATATTTTTACCAAACCACAAGGTGTATCTGGTCATGAAACAATGACCGTAAGCGGCACCATCACCAAAAGCTTCTATTTATTGTTTTTAGTCGTATTATCATCACTCTCCACCTGGCTCTATTTAATGATGACCCACAACTTCCAGACTGTGGCCTTATTCTCTGGACTCGGCACAGTGGCTTCCCTTATTATTGGGTTTATCGCCATCTTCAAACCTCAGACATGTCATGTGACGGCCCCCTTGTATGCAGTTTTTCAAGGTTTTGCCCTTGGTGCAATTACCACACTACTCTCTTTAAAGTATGGAGGCATTGCTTTTCAAGCTGTATCACTGACAATGGGTGTGGCGTTCGCTATGCTCGCCAGTTATAAATTTGGCTTGATTCAAGCTACTGAGAAATTCCGTTCTATTCTTACTATTGCCACAGGTGGTATTTTTGTTGTATATATGGCCAGTATGCTATTGGGTATGTTTGGCATACAACTACCATTTCTCCGCGGAGGTCTGTTTGGCATCATTTTCAGCCTCATTGTTATTGGCGTAGCAGCCCTTAACCTAATTCTGGATTTCGATAATATCGAGCAAGGTGTGCGGTCTGGTGCCCCTGCCTATATGGAGTGGGTTGGTGCCTTTGGTCTTATGGTGACTCTTGTTTGGTTATACTGGGAGATTATACGTTTAATCAGTATTCTTCGCGGCGACGATTAAAATCAACATATTAAATAAAAAGAGTTGTTATGCTATGTATTATCTAGCATAACAACTCTTTTTTCAGTAAGGCCCTTATCCTTTTTTTCTTCTCTTATTGTGCGATCCTTTATAAGCAATGCCAGAATAATTACTAGAGCACATAAAAGAGGCTAACCGACAACAAGAATTGCTACTACTATAACTATAGGCAAAATGAACAACTTCCTCCAAAATTAATATAACTGTAAATCATCTCGCAATATAGCAATTTTTCGTTCCCGTTCCGCAAAGCTCTCTTTAACCTTATTTTGTAATATAGAGACCAATGAAGAACCTGCAACAGTGATGGTATATACACGTTTACTACGAGTTCCAGGATTATCCCATTCTCCAATAATGTAACCGTCCTCCTCCATCTTACGTAATAAAGGATACAAGGCATTCGGATTGGGCGTGATCAAATTTTGCGTTCGCTCCTTAATTTCCTCAGCCATTTTATTTCCGTATGCTGGCCCATTCTGTAATATCTTGAGAATATACAAGCCTGTAATGATCTTAACCCCTGTTTTATACTCATCACTTTTAGATGCCATCATTTCTTCTCCTTGCACCTGTTATAAGTAATCTTATTATTTTTAATTTCTAAAAAATATATAACAGACATTGCTGTCAAAAAAATATTCTTTTAAAACAGGGACTGGGTTGAAACTTAAGTTTCAACCCAGTCCCTTTATAATTACAATTTATTTTCTTTATAATACTCTGTCACTTTGCCAAAGGCATAGGCACTCGCTGCAATTGTAGCTGCAATATCCTCATCCGAATGGGCAGCTGACATGAAGCCAGCTTCAAACGGAGAAGGAGCCATATATACGCCTTGTTCTAGCATAGCGTGAAAAAAGATATTAAAAGCTCCAATATCTGATTGCTTGGCACTATCATAGTCATAAACTGGTTTATCGCTAAAGAACATACCGAACATGGCGCCAAGCTGATGATATTGAAGCTGGAAGCCAAATTTTTCACCTTGGGCACGTATCCCTGTACATAGGGCCATTGTCTTCTGGGCTAGCTTTTCATACATGTCAGGCGTTGCCGCTAGTATCCTGAGAGTGGTTATACCGGCCGCCATTGCTAGAGGGTTACCGCTCAGCGTACCAGCCTGGTAAACAGGTCCTGCTGGAGAGATCAGCTCCATTATATCCCGCCGTCCGCCATAAGCACCTACAGGTAGACCACCGCCAATAATTTTACCAAGGCAGGTAAGATCTGGTGTAATACCATATACTGACTGAGCGCCACCATAAGCTACACGGAAACCAGTCATCACTTCATCAAAAACTAGCAAAGCTCCATAACTTTGAGTTATTTCACGTACCTTGGCTAAATACCCTGCTCTTGGCAAAACCATACCCATATTGCCTGCCACAGGCTCTATAATGACAGCGGCAATATCATCACCATATGTATTGAAAACTTGTGCTAACTCTTCAATATCATTATATGCTACCGTAATGGTTGTGCTAGCAATAGTCTCAGGTACACCAGGGCTATCTGGTACACCTAATGTGGCCGCACCAGACCCGGCTCTAATTAGCAGACTATCATGATGTCCATGATAACAACCAACAAATTTTACGATTTTGCTCCGTTTCGTATAAGCTCTAGCCAAGCGCAGTACACTCATGGTAGCTTCCGTACCTGAATTAACCATCCGCACTAGTTCCATAGATGGCACAGCCTGATTCACCAACTTAGCTAGTTCTGTCTCCAGCAGCGTTGGTGCTCCATAACTGGTTCCCCGGGCAATCGCCTCAGTGAGGGCCTCAGTCACAGCAGGATGAGCATGCCCCAAAATCATCGGCCCCCACGAACCAATATAGTCAATATACTGATTACCATCAATATCATACATATAACTGCCTGCTGCACGATCAATAAACGGTGGTGTACCGCCCACACCGCGGAATGAGCGCACAGGGCTGTTGACTCCGCCGGGAATATATTGTTTGGCCTCATCAAAAGCCTGAGTTGATTTATCCAAGTTAAATGTCATTGCGTAAACCTCCTAAAAATAAAACATTTGAAACGCAAAGAAAACCATATTAAACACAAAGGTCACAAAGAAGCGCAAAGGACACAAAGTTTCTTTACTTATAGCCTCTTCTTTGTGTTGAAATTGGGTTTTCCATTTATTTTTCTTGTAGCCAACGTGCAGCATCCATAGCATGATAGGTAATAATAATATCCGCTCCCGCCCGTTTCATACTGAGCAAGTTTTCCAGTACCATACGTTTTTCATCAATCCAGCCTTGTGCGGCCGCTGCTTTAACCATTGAATATTCACCACTCACATTATAAGCGGCCATAGGATAATCAAAATTGTCTCTGATCTCGCGGACAATATCCAAATAAGCTAGAGCTGGTTTCACCATAATAATATCAGCACCTTCAGCAATATCCAGCTCAACTTCTCGCATGGCTTCTCGTCGATTAGCTGGGTCCATCTGATAGCTCGAACGATCACCAAACTGAGGAGCACACTCAGCAGCATCGCGGAAAGGCCCATAATAAGCTGAAGCATATTTTACAGCATAGGACATAATCGATACATTTTTATAACCATTTTCATTTAACTTATTGCGAATCGCTAGAATACGTCCATCCATCATATCCGAAGGTGCTACCATATCCGCCCCAGCTTGAGCCTGGCTGAGAGCGACTTTCGCCAGTAATTCTAAAGTACTATCATTATCTACATCATGACCATTTAGCAGTCCGCAGTGACCATGGCTAGTATATTCACATAAACAAACATCACCAATTACAATGATGTCAGGCAATGCAGCTTTAATCATAGTCATGGCTTTTTGCACTGGACTATTCATATCCCAAGCGCTTGAACCCTCTGCATCTTTATATTCAGGAAGACCAAAGACAAGGACTGCTGGTATACCTAGCGCATAGGCTGCCGCAGCTTCCTTGACTGCCATATCAGGTGATAAGTGAAAAACTCCTGGCATTGAAGGGATTTCGCTCCGCACATTACTTCCTGGAACAACAAATAGTGGGTATACAAAATTACTAGCTTCAAGACTTGTTTCACGCACTAACTGCCGTATACCGGCAGAAATCCTTAGTCTGCGGGGACGAATTAAGCTATTCATTTCCCATCCTCCTCATACATTTGCGCAATGGCTCGTACCATGCCCTTGATCGTATATTCTTCAGCGATTATCTCAGGAGTAATACCATGCTCTAGACAAGTATTAGCAGTAATCGGCCCAATACAAGCAACTTTAGCATTTTTAAGTAGTTCTGCCCCTTGAGATCCTAATAAATTAAGTAAGTTAATGACTGTGGAAGAACTGGTGAAGGTTACGAGTTCAATTTCACAATTCTTAAGTTTTTCAGCTAACATATTGCCATTAGTATCTCCTGTCAATGTACGGTATACTGGCACTACATCAACCTTCGCACCCATTTCCCGCAGTTTTTCCGGCAGAATATCTCTAGCCACTAAAGCTCTGGGAATAAGCACCGACATGCCTTTTTCAATGCGCCCGGTTAATGCCTCCACAATACCTTCTGCCCTAAACTCCAAAGGTACAATATCAGCTAATATTCCATATTCCTTAAGTTTCGCTGCTGTTTGTGCGCCAATAGCGGCAATATGAACATTGCATAAAGCCCTACTATCGCGTTTCCCTGTATGTAGGCGGTCAAAAAAATAGTCGACGCCATTGACACTGGTGAAAATCAGCCAGTTATATGTCTTTAACTGTTCGATCGCCGCATCAAGCTCACCATAACTTTCTGGTGGTATTAATTTAATAGCTGGTGCTTCTATACACTGTGCCCCTAAGACTTCAAGTTCTGTGGTAAGTGCACTCGCCTGTTCCCGTGCCCGAGTCACTAATACTGTTTTGCCAAATAGCAGACGCTGATCAAACCACGCCAATTTTGTGCGTAAGTTAACGACTTCACCAACAATAAAAATAGCTGGCGGTTTTATACCTGCCTCGGCTACAGCCGCCTCCGCTTGCCCCACTGTTGTCACAAGTACACGTTGTTCAGGTTTAGTTCCCCAACGAATCACTGCCGCTGGAGTATTGGCCGCGCGACCATGCTCGATTAAGTTTTTTGTAATATGAGGTAATTTTTCTACCCCCATTAAGAATACCAGTGTATCTACTGCTGTCGCTAAATGTGACCACTTAATGGTTGATTCAGCCTTAGTAGGATCTTCATGACCCGTAACTACTGCAAATGAGGCAGCAATCCCCCGATGGGTTACAGGGATACCAGCATAAGCAGGTACTGAAATAGCTGAAGTGATACCAGGTACAATTTCGAAAGGAATATTGTTTTCCACTAAGAGTAGGGCTTCTTCGCCCCCCCGCCCAAAGACAAAAGGATCGCCGCCTTTAAGACGTACAACAGTTTTGCCTTCCTTGGCTTTATCCACTAATAGTTGATTAATATCTTCCTGCCGCATGGTGTGATCACTAGAGGCTTTGCCTACATAAATAAGCTCTACATCAGGCCGCGCTGTGGATAATAAACGATCATCGGCTAAACGATCATATACAATAGTATCTGCAATTTGTATATATTCAAGAGCTCTGACACTGATCAATTTATAATCACCAGGTCCTGCCCCTACTAGATAAACTATCCCTTGTTTCATTACTATATCCTCCTGTTAAGCTACAATTTTCATAAAAAAAGTTACTGCAATTCTTGTAAAATTTCTCGTCCGCCCTTATCTAGCATCTCCTGTGCTAGTGCACGTCCAAGCTGCATGGCTTCTAATGGATTCCCACTAATGGTCTGACGAATTTGTTGTTTGCCGTCAACTGACAAAATAGCAGCTTCTAGTACTAATGAATCCTTCTCTATATAACCATATACTCCAATAGGAATCTGGCAGCCGCCTTCTACCTCAGCCAAATAAGCACGCTCGGCCTCTACAGCCCAGCGAGTTTCTTGGTGATTGAGAAATTCGAGCATTGTGCGCACTTCCTGATCATTCGTGCGAGCTTCAATTGCTAGGGCTCCTTGTCCTACTGCAGGGAGACAAATATCATTGGGCAGAACCTGAGTAATTAAATCTTGCCAACCTAAACGTCTTAGGCCAGCAACTGCTAATATAATAGCATCTAATTCCTCTGTATCCATCTTCTTCAGACGAGTATCCAAATTGCCCCGCAGATCGCTAATCCTAAGATCAGGTCGATATTTAAGTAATTGAGCCTTCCGCCTGAGGCTCGATGTTCCTACTTTAGCACCCTGAGGTAGGTTATCAATTGCACCATACTTAGGGCTGATAAGGGCATCCCCTGGGTCAACCCGATCTGTAATAGCCGCTAGCAACAAACCTGGCGGCAACTGTGTTGGCATATCTTTTAGACTATGTACTGCTAAGTCTATTTCCCCTGACAACATAGCATTTTCGATTTCTTTCGTGAATAACCCTTTACCACCAATTCTAGCCAGCGGAACGTCTAATATCTTATCGCCAGTAGTCATAATATGCAGCAAACTTACTTCTATCTCAGGATATTCAGTCCGAATACATTCTGCAATATAATTAGCCTGCCATAAGGCCAATTTACTGCTTCGCGTACCGATAACTAGCTTTTTTCTTTTCACGATTTCTGCCCTCTCCTATTGCATCAAGTTTAAATAAATCACGTATTGCATCAAGATAAAATTCCTCATCTTGGTTACAAGCTGCCTGATTGATACACACCATGGGGTCACGCAGCATTTTGCGCATAATCATCTTTGACATATTTTCTATAGCCTTCCGCTCATCAGGATTAATATCTGGTAGTTTAGTCAGTGCCCTTTTAAACTCCCGCTGGCGGATTTTTTCAGCTTTCTCAGTCATCCGGGCCATAATTGGCCGTAGAGACAAATAGCGAAACTTAATTAAAAGTTCCTCCAATTCCTTTTTGATAATTTCCTCAGCCAACACCGCTTCTTTCTCTCGTTGGCGAATGTTAGATTCAATAACCGCTTCTAAATCATCAATATTATATAAGCTGACCCCTGAAATGGCCGCTGCTTCAGGCTCTACATCCCGCGGAACAGCAATATCAATAATAATAATGGGACGGCCCTGACGTTTAGGCATGAGATGTGCCACATCCCAGGTTCTGATAATGTAGTGAGGTGCACCAGTAGAAGTAATAATAATATCAGCGTCAACAGCACCTTGCATAAAACTTTCAAAGGGCACAGCGATGCCGTGAAATTTCTGAGCCAGTTCTACTGCACGTTCATATCTGCGGTTAGAAACAAATACTGTTTTTACACCATTTTCTACTAAATGTTTGGCTGTCAGTTCTCCCATTTGCCCTGCGCCGAGCAAGAGTACATTAGATGCTGACAATTCTCCAAACACCTTTTTCGCCAGTTCTACAGCCGCATAACTTACAGATACGGTACTATGGGCAATCCTAGTTTCAGTACGGACTTTCTTACCAACAGCAATCGCCCGATGGAATAAAGTATTAAGAACAGTGCTAGTTGTACCAACATCACAAGCCATTGAGTATGCTTTTTTGACTTGGCTTAAAATCTGCCCTTCACCGATAATAAGGGAATCAAGGCTTGATGTTACCCTGAATAAATGCTTGATACACCCTTCCTCAATATAAAAAAAGAAGTCTTCAATATTAAAGGGCTTCTTTGACATACGCTGTAAAAACTGTTGCATTGCCTGTAAGCCATCCTCAGCATCATCCACCACTGCGTACATTTCAGTACGATTGCAGGTAGATATGAGTACACATTCACTAATTTCTTCATACTCATGAAGATGGTTAAGCGCCATTTTTATCTGTTCTTCAGAAAAAGTAAAACACTCCCGTACATCCACAGATGCAGTCTTATGATTCAGACCCAGAACAACCAATTGCATTATTAATCTTAGCCTCCGCCTCTTTTATCTTGCCGTCTTTTAGCAAGTTAATAATTTCCTGATCTATGGTTTGCCGCCAAAAGGCTTCACGTTTTTTTGATGACTGCATACTTTTTTTCATTTTAGTCCTTGCCTCGGCTATCAAATCCAGATATATCCCGTACTCTGGACCATACTGCTGGGCTAGCTCTGCTCCTAGCCTCTTTGCTAATGCCGGGCTTTTTCCACCAGTCGATATTGTAATCAATAGATCTCCATGGGCTATCTGGGATGGCACATTAAAATTACCTAACTCAGGTGCATCTGCCACGTTGACAAGAGCTCCAGCTTTACTTGCCTCCTCGGCAACCAACTTATTCACCGCACCATTATTAGTCGCACAAATGACAATAAAAAAGCCAGTTACATCACCCTCTCTATATGAGCGGATAATATGAATAAGCTTTTCTTTCTGGATTAGCTCTGCCAATTTCTGCGTAACCTCCGGGCTGAGTACAGTAACACATGCTCCTGCAGCCAAAAGGGCTAGCACCTTGCGTTCAGCTACACTGCCACCACCCACAACAATACAAGATCGATTGTTAATTTGCAAATTCACTGGATACAGGTGCATTTTTTCACTTCCTTTATATATTAGCATATTTCGCACTACAAATGTAATATTCCTCTTTTGTGCGACTATTTTCTTGTCCCAAAATATGCTTCTAATATTTTACGTGTCACAGGTGCTGCTGATACCGAACCGTCACCCCCATCTTCCACCATCACCGATACTACGATTTCAGGGTTATCCGCCGGAGCAAAACACGCAAACCAGGAATGAACAGTACCTGTGCCCGTTTCGGCCGATCCAGTCTTACCAGCTACCTTAGGACTAAATCCTTGAAAAACTGTTGATGCCGTACCTTTATTCGTAACGGCTACTAGACCATTCTTAATAATATCCCATGTCTCTGGCTTTAGATAAACAGTACGAAGAACTTCTGGACTATATTTTTCAAGCACTGCCCCATCTACTGTCAATACTTTATCTACCAACATAGGCCGATAGATAATTCCGTTATTAGCTACAGCCATGAGTAGCATGGCCTGCTGCAGTGGTGTAACCAGATAATACCCCTGCCCAATAGCTGCAATAATTGTCTCCCCAGGATACCACTCCTCACCATATGTGGACTGTTTCCAACTTTCAGTAGGAACGATACCTTTTTCTTCACCCTCCAGCTTTATTCCCGTAGTTTGCCCTAGGCCAAAAGTCAACGCGTAGCTAGCTAAATTATCTACCCCCATACGATGACCGAGTTCATAAAAAACTGGGTCACTTGACCAACAGATGGCATCTGCAATGGTTAGTTTCCCCAATCCTTTAGTCTCCCAACCATAAAAACTCCAACCGTTAAGGATATATACTCCTGTATCATTAAATATTTCAGTGGCTGTTACATATCCCATATCTAGTGCTGCTGCTGATGTCACAATTTTAAATACCGATCCTGGGGGATAGGTATTCTGAATGCTTTTATTGGCAAGAGGATTATGGGGATCATTGATCAGCTTATTCCAGTTAAGACTACTGATTCCCCCTGCAAATATATTAGGATCAAATGTTGGATGACTAGCCATGGCCAGCACAGCACCTGTACGCACATCAAGTACAACAGCGCTCCCGCCTTTAGCTGGTTCGCCAATTGTGCGACTGATGACAATCTGCTCAGCAAGAGCATCTTGTGCTGCTTTTTGTAAATTGGCATCAAGAGTAAGGACTAAGCCCTTGCCAGCCGAAGCTGATTTATCACCAATAATTTGTATTTCTTCCCCTAATGCATTTACTTCTACCTGCAGACCACCATCCACTCCCCTGAGCGCATCCTCCCATTCCCGTTCCAAACCATCTTTGCCGATAAAATCATTAGGATTATACCCCTGTTTCTTACGCTTAGCATACTCCTCTTCGCTAATACTACCGACAAAACCAAATACGTGAGCCGCAAGTTCCTTATATACATAATATCTGACTGGTATTGCTTCAATCATGACACCAGGCAAATAATATTTATGCTCTTGAATTTTGGCCAGCATCATTTGGTCAACATCTCGTTTAAGGCGTATGGGAGTATAGATAAACTCCTGACCATCTTTCAGCATTTTTTCAATTTCCCCTGGTTTAATCCCGATAATATTGGCTAAAATAGGTGTTGCATCACGAGCATTGGTATATTCTGAGGGTACAATTGAAATGGCGAAACTAGGCTTATTGCTGACCAGTAGTGCCCCGTTTCGATCATAAATATTGCCCCGCGGTGCTTGTGCTGTAATCTGATGGATCCGATTTTCTTCTGCTATTTTTTTATATTGAGGCCCATTCACCAGCTGCATCCAACCTAGGCGAAGTATCAAAAAAATAATCACAGCTGCAATAATACCGGTCATAATATTCATCCTACGTGATTTTTCTGTAGTCCACATGACATTGCTCCTTTTCTAAACTCCACCACTTTCTATAAGATAGTATTTCGCAAATACACAAAAAAAATAGCCCTAATGGGCTATTTGAGGAATTTGCTATTTACCTTCATAATCTTTACCAATGACCACAACTGCATCAGTACTCTTACTTTCATCATTTGTTACATTCATTGAATACTTAAAAGGTAACCCGGTTAATTTATTAACAACCCCACTATCTGTAGTATTAGTCACAATCACGGTATTCTTATAAGCGTTGGTCACATTCATCACGCCTGTCACTTCAATCCCCTGACCGCGCAGCGTACTTGCAATTTTATCACCAGCATCCGATGTTCCACTGGCATTGATAACTTCTACACGAACTTTACCAGAAGCAGGATTTTTAGTAGCTGATTTACTCGGATCATTAGAATTATTGACAGAACCCGGCTTATCGCCTGTCTTGGACTTATCCGCTATCTTGGGTTTATCCGAAACAGTTGCCGGTTTCGGCACCTGTACTAGCTTTGGCTTTTCAACAATTTTCATTTCTTTAGGAATAGAAGTCTCATATTCGGTAGCTTCACGCTGAGTAACTGATAAATATTTTTCCTCTATCGACACTCCCAATGTCTGAGCCACATGCTTCCGCAGAGCCATTAAGTCAGGTAACCAGTAACTTACATCATCAATATAACCTGGCTTACCTGGCACCATATCGGTCTTCAAACCTTTCTTCGAAGCATCACTCAAGATTTTAGCCAAATTCAGCATTTCACTTGTAGACATGTCACTTTTCACAACACTGCTGACTTCTCTAATAATAGCAGGTATTTTAGTAATAACTGACGGACTGGCAACTTGATTCAGCACAGCCTTAAGAAACTTCTGCTGACGTTCTACCCTACCAATATCCCCTTCTTCATCACGATAACGTACATATTGAATAGCAGTACGGCCATCCATATGTTGTACGCCGGGCCTTAAATCGATAACTAGCCCACCATCATCATCATAAGGATCGTTATAATACATACGTTTTTCAACATCAATTGTAACGCCACCCATAGCATCAATAATTTTTTTAAAGCCCGCAATATTGATTTCAATATGACGATCAATCTTAATTCCCAGCAAATCTTCTACTGCTTGCTGCGATAATTTTTGCCCACCAAAAGCATAGGCATGATTAATTTTATCCCAACTTTTACCCGGGATTTTCACCCTAGTATCTCTAGGTACAGATAGCATTGCCACTTCTTTAGTATTCGTATCAACCGTCAGCACAAACAAAGTATCAGAACGTCCCACATCATCACTGCGTTCATCCACACCCATAACCATAATGTTAATCTTATGGTCAGGAGATACGATACTTCCATTTTCTTTAGTTCTCCCTGGCAATGCCCCGCCAAACCAGTAATAAGCTGCGCTGGCGACCGCCATTACTGCTAGCAAAATACCCACTATAACAAAAGAACGCTTTGCCCTTCCACTTTTTTGTCTATTCAAATGTTTTTCCAGTCGTGCCATAAAGCCCATCCCCTCTCTATTACCTGACAACTCTATAGGGCCTCAGGTATTAAATTTCAATACCAAGAATAAAGAAAGCTTCCTTGGCCTTACTTGGAATCATAAAGTATTACACTCTCTGATTCCGTCGGAAAGTGTTATATTTTCTAATAGCCTGAAAAATCAATAAACAAGCCCCCAACTTGGGAGGCTTGTTTTAAAGTATAACAAAGTATGACACGATCAGTCAAGATATTTATCATTCTTACCAAAATACACTAGTAATGATTGTCATAACCAGATCTTTTCTCAAACAACGGTAAAACCTATCTCATCCACTGCTTCTTTGATTTGGTCCAATGTAGTTTTGCTAGCATCAACCTCAACAATAAGTGTTTTTGCTACCAAATCCACCTCTGCAGATATTGCACCAGGTAATGCACCTACTGCTTTTTCTACAGCATTTTTGCAATGTCCGCAACTCATGCCTTCAACAATAATAGTATGTTTTTCAATATTGTTCCCCATATACAACACTCCTAACTAATAATACAAATAGTATTCTACGAATAACAGAAAATACCTGCCGAGAGCTGCCGACAGGTATTTCATAGGGTCTCTCCTATTTTACTGCTGCTTAGGAAACTTACTATCAATCAATGGCCAAATTTCTGGCTGTTCTTGCCCTAAACGCCATAACGCAATTCCAGCCGGGTTATATTTGGCTACAACATCCAATTTGGCTGCTGTACTTTTATCATTTTCAAACCATACTTCATGATTATTGTACTTAAAGTGTGGTGACTGAGCAGCCTCATCATACATAATTTTGGCCCCATTTTGCTCAGCGCGAACAATTGCCTCTACATAGGTTATAGTTTCTCCATCTTTGCCTTGTACCCAATCATAACCATAGGCACCTACACCAATAATGACTTTATGTGGTCCACCACAGTTATCAATAGCGTATTTTATATTTTTTTCATACCAATCAATAGGGGCAATTGGCCCTGGCTTGGGCGATGTAGACCAATGATAATCATATGTCATGATTTGCAGAAAATCAGCATTCTTAGCCAGTTCTGGATAGTTATATGCTCCTGAGACGTCCTCTGCTACATCAACTTGTGGAAATACTGAAATAATCAGAGTCTTATTCAAAGGCTTCATTTTAGCATATAACTCTGACATAAAGGCTGTTAAATTATCACGATGTTTGGGCGGTAGTAACTCAAAATCAATATTTGCACCATCATATTGTTTTTCTTGCACCAGTTTAACAATATTATCTACTACCTTGCTGCGAGTACCAGGATCGCCTAAGACTGCATCTGTTGAACCAGTTTTATTGGTTATCAAAGGATACATCTTTAGCCCTAAACCTTTGGTGGTATCATACACCATTTGACTCTCTTTAGATTCTAGACTACCATCCTTGGTCGCCTTGTACCAAAATGGTCCAACACCTGTCATGCTTTTAGCAAAAGCTTTCATGCTGGGAAAAGAGCCTGTCTTATCAGGTGTACCTGGCCAAGGATTTTCATAATAACCAAGAACCAGTCTTGGTGGCATGGCAACCTTGCCTGGTCCACCAGGTGCAGGATTTTCTGGAGAACCTGGCATTCCTGGCAAGGGCTTAGGTGCTGGTTTATTACTACAGCCACCTAACAGCCCGATTGCTGTTATCACAAAAATTATTAGCACAATATAAGTTAAAAGTTTTGAATAACGCACGATCGTCACCCTTTCCTTAGGCATCTTAAAAAAATGCCTTAATACTCTAATCAGAACAACTCCAAAAGCAACTTTTAAAACAATGACTTGCTTTTTCTGCCCTTGCTAATAGTATTGACGATGGTAATTTTATTATACAAAAAAACAGAATCAACTAGAATTGACTCTCCAACTAACTACTACATTCCAATGTTTTTCCAGGTAATTTTTTTCTATATATTTTTGCAATTTCAAGACTACGACCTCTATAAGTAAGAGTTCCACTTCTCTGCTTGGTTGAAGGTAGAATCCCCCACCGAAGTATCGTTGTTCAGCTTTAGCTGAACCCGTTCACTTAAACATATGATACTACGTCGATAAGTTTCAGAATATTGAGTATAATATAGCCCTTTACTCATAATGGGTGTTTATAGCCCTATATTGGCTTTTTTACCCTAAAAATCCATTAAGCTTTTTTATAGTATAATGATATAATGTGTGCAAGCAACTTTGATTTTAGCGTTAAAGGGAGAGTGTTGACAATTGAAAGATGATACAATCGTACGATCCATGCCTCCGCTCAATGGTCATGCTGTAAAAATAATTGAAGATGCCCTATGCAAATCTCCCAGTAAGGTCATTCGCATAGAAATCAACAATACTATTTATCAACTTTCCCGTGCAGGTCGCTGGTTTCAATTTTCCTTACTTACCAAAAAACATACAGTAAAACGTTCTACTATCTTTCAGACCATCACTGAGATATACAATCAGGCTATTCATGGACAAACTTGGCGCATAGCTGAAATGACCTAACAAAGTAAAGCCCTCTTCAATGAAGAGGGCTTTAAAAATGCATTTTTTCGGTTTCTACTTCCCATATTTTTTACGGAATTAGAAAGTATAATACTTTCCAATTGCAATTAATATCAACTAAGGCTACAGCAAACCAAGTTTTCTTTATAAATTTCTAAAAAATTATGCAAAACTCGAGCTGTTAATCCCCATATAACATACTGATTATATTTGTAAAATAAAACTTCATAATTTTTGCGACTCTTCCATTTATCTGAATACCCTGGCAGTAATTCAAAAGGGAAATCAGCTAATGGTCTAGTACCCCTTTCCATATGGCCTATAGTAGGCTCAGTTGTTAATAAAAACTCCAATGGCACAGTAAATACTTCAGATACCTCACCCGGACTAGGCTTAATAAGATGAGCATCAGTAATATAACCAACATAAGGCGATAATCTCACCCCAATTGGACTGACCACTTCATACAATGACCCTAAAACCTGTATCTGGCCTTTTGCTAAACCGAGTTCTTCTGTAGTCTCTCGCACTGCAGCGGACAATAGACTTGAATCAGTAGCTTCAATACGACCACCTGGAAAACAAATTTCCCCTGGTTGCCAGGATAGATGAGAGGAACGAACTTCAAATAATAGATGCAATTGATTATTTTCCAAAATCAGAGGTACTAAAACTGCCGCACTAAAATATCCACTATACCTATCCCTTTGATTATACCTGTCCCTGTGATATAAGCCTGCTGATAATGCTATTGATAATTTGTCACATAAGTCTTTGACATCCATTTTATCTCACTCCCAGTCTTATCTACAGTGAACTTGCACCACATCTACTTCATTATTAGGAATCTGAAGATAATTCTATTTTCCCTTCGAGCCCAGGGGTAACAATTGTTTTACCATCAATCGTAATAATAATGGCCTCAGTATCTGGAAACTGTTTTAACACTTCCAAACCTTTTTGAACTCCTAGTACAAAAATAGGCTTGCTCAAAATATCGCCATAGGTTGAACTATTAGTAACCATAGTTACACTAGCTACTTCCCGGGGTTGCCACCCAGTCCGAGGGTTAAGAATATGTGAATACCTTATATCATCTTTCATAAAGAAACGCTGATAATCACCAGAAGTCTCCATTGTATCCCATTCGGTCAAAGCTAGTTTAGCGCTAATTCCATCTGAATGCCTGGGATCTTGGACGCCAATCCGCCATGGCTTACCGTCAGGCTTATTACCAATTACACGTACATCCCCACCAGCGTTAACCAAAGCAGATGTTATCCCCCTAGATCTAAGTATCTCAATCGCCTTATCTGTAGCATATCCCTTGGCAATTCCCCCTAAATCAAGCGCCATACCTATCTTCGGTAAATATATAGTATTAGCAGCAGTATCCACCTCAATTAGATGATAATTAACCAAAGGCAACACGTTATCAATCTCAGCCTGACTTGGTACATATTCACCCTTATGGCCAATTCCCCATAACTTAGTTAGCGGACCAATTGTTATATCAAAGGAATCACCCAATTTATCAGATACTTGCTGTGAGAACATAATAATATATACTAAATCAGGATCTACGGCGACTTTACTCTTGCCAGCCATCTGATTAATTCTGGATAGCTGACTATTGTCATCAAAGTTATTAGTCAAAGTATGCAACCGTTGAAACTCAATAAAGGCTGCCTTGACTGCTTCTTCTGCCCCCGGGCCATATGCTGTAATTTCAATGATTGTATCCATTAGAAATTGTGTTTCTTTATAGGGTTTCGGCGCAAATAAACTATTACTAAAGCAGCCGGAAACCAATAAAGTTATCAATAATAAAGTAACTATCGCTAGTAATGATAAACGCTTGTGCATAAAGACTCCTTCCTAATACTCTTCATTTGCTATATGACAATATATTCAACCTTACAATGTCAAATACCTCTGTCAGCCTATGTTATTTTAAATGATTTCTCCACATTTATTATTGACAATATCCTACTTTCTACGATTTTGGTTATTTAAAACAAAGAAAAAGCACTCATGAGCGCTTTTTGCTAACTGGCAAATACCTATCCTCCCAGGCCGTTTCCAACCAAGTACTCTCAGCGTATGGGCTTAACTGATGCAGCGAACCAAAACTTTGATATTTTTCCAAAGTTTTTCGTGAGTCGCGACCTTAGCATCGAAATGCTAACATCATTCGAACTCTACTTGACTAGCTCCTATGGCTACTTTTAGGCATAAGAAAAAAGCACTCACATAACA
>JAGFZX010000107.1 GCA_017889585.1 Bacillota bacterium | reverse complement strand
TGGGATAGCGTCTCCCCTTCCTTAACCTTTATATAAACATCTTGGAGGGCTTTTTTTATCCGCTGATTATCAGTTTGCTCAATCAGTACATCAAGGCAGGATATTAAGGGCAAACCAGCGTCAATCATGGTGGAGAAGACCCGACACAAAATGGATATTTCTTTCAGACTCAAACTTTTAAAGTGATCCATAAAAGCAGTTACCGAACTCGTGCCACCTTGTTCGGTGATCTGAGTAATAAAATAGCCTTTTTCGCGAATGTGAATAGCCACTGCCTGTTCATTATCAGCCAAAATACTGCCTGTCAGCACTTGTCCACTGCGATCTTTAGCTTTATAGGCAAAGCTTTTAGCCACTTACAATCTCCTTCTTTCCACTTGTTAATTATTGACGAGGCGAGCGAAGGTTTCCTCATCTATTGCACGCATGATAGCTTCAGCGTAGGATACTACTCCACGGCGATATAAGTCCCGCAAGGCGATATCCATGGGCTGCATTCCAAATTTTGCCCCGGTTTGAATGACAGAAGTCAGCTGATGGGTTTTGCCTTCACGAATCATATTGCGCACCGCTGGCGTGGCAATGAGTACTTCAAGAGCGGCAATTCGTCCTTGTTGATCAACTCGGGGTAACAGTTGTTGGGCCACAATGCCCTGCAATGTGACTGATAGTTGAATTCGAATTTGTTGCTGTTGATATGCAGGAAAAACATCAATGATACGATCAATGGTCTGAGCAGCACTGCCAGTATGTAAGGTAGCGAATACCAAATGTCCTGTTTCAGCCGCCGTAATCGCAGTGGCAATGGTCTCTGGATCTCGCATCTCCCCTACTAAAATAACATCAGGATCTTCCCGCAGAGCTGCCCTAAGGGCCAAAGCAAAAGACGTGGTATCTGCATGTATTTCACGCTGGTTAACAATAGATTTATTATGTTTATGCAAATATTCGATAGGATCTTCCAAGGTAAGAATATGACAAGATCGCTCACTGTTAATCAAATTGATCATAGCCGCTAGTGTCGTTGATTTGCCACTACCTGTCGGCCCTGTAACCAGCACTAGACCGCGGGGCTGACAGGCTAAAGATCTAAGCACTGCTGGATGGCCTAGTTCTTCTAATGTAGGTACATTTTCATTGACAACCCGAATCGCAATCGCGATCGAACCACGCTGGCGAAAGGCATTAACCCGAAAACGGCTCAGGCCAAAAATGGCAAAGGAAAAGTCAATTTCACCACGTTCCTTAAAGTGTAGCTGTTGCTCTGGTTTGGTAATCGCTATGAACAATTTCTCCGTATCTTTCACTGTCAGCCTCTGATGTTCAGTTTGCACTAAGTTACCATTAATTCTGAGTATTGGCGGTACACCTACAGTAATATGTAAGTCTGAGGCCCCACTTTTTACGGCCTGTTGTAATAATTGATCCATTATGTTTCACTCCCATTGCTGTCAGCATACGCCACCCTCATGACTTCTTGTATATCTGTAAGCCCTGCCAATGCTTTTTGGATACCATCCTGACGCATGGTAACCATGCCTTGACTAATAGCAATATCGCTAATTATATCACTAGAAACTTTACGGTTAATGGCATCTTTTAACTTAGAAGTCATGGGCATAATTTCATGAATCGCCATACGCCCTCGATAACCGGTATTGTTACATCTAGAGCATCCAACGCCTCGATATAATGTAAGATTTTGATCAGAATACGTACCAATAAAAATTCGTTCCAATGACTCAGGCTCTGGTTGATAACTTTGTTTACATTCTTGGCATAATACTCGTACCAAACGTTGCGCCACTACCCCCAGGACTGATGAAGCAACTAAGAAAGGCTCAACATCCATATCAAGTAGACGCGTAATTGTACCTGCTGCATCGTTCGTATGTAAAGTGGTAAACACCAAATGACCGGTTAATGCCGCCCTGACGGCAATATCAGCAGTTTCCCCATCCCGAATCTCACCAACCAAGACAATATTAGGATCTTGACGTAATATCGAGCGTAAACCGCTGGTAAAAGTAAGACCTATTTTAGAATTAACCTGTACCTGATTAATACCATGCAAGCGATATTCCACAGGATCTTCGAGAGTGATAATATTCTTATTAGGCGAGTTGACGGCAGTGAGTGTAGAATATAGAGTCGTGGTTTTGCCTGAGCCTGTGGGTCCTGTGACCAAAATCATACCATAGGATTGAGAATACAATTTATGATATGTTTCTTTATTCTCAGAGGAAAAGCCCAATTTATTAAGATCTAAGATGACAGCTTTCTGATCTAAAAGCCGCATAACTACTTTTTCCCCCATAATTGTCGGTAGCGTGGACACCCGCACATCAACATCACGACCAGCTTCCCTAATTTTGATCCGCCCATCCTGGGGTATGCGCTTTTCCGCGATATCCATTTCACTGATGATTTTAATGCGAGCTACAATGGCGGCATGAATATCCCGAGGAAAACTGCCGATTTCGCGTAGCATACCATCAATGCGAAACCGCACGCGCAAGGTTTTTTCCTGGGGCTCAATATGAATATCGCTGGCTATATCTTTAATGGCTTGGCTAATGAAAGAATTAACGAGGCTAATGATTGGAGCATCATCCGCTGTCTGCATGGGGGTTGATAATTGTGCATCTTCTGGACGCATTTTGTTGACAGCCTTATCTACTAAATCCTGGACACCATAGGATTCACGAATAGCCTTTAGCACATCTTTTTCAGTAGCAATGACTGGTTCTATATCAAAGCCTGAGACCATGCGTACATCATCAATAGCAAAAAAATTAGTAGGGTCCACCATCGCCAAGGTAATCTTCTTACCCTGTTTTTTGATCGGTATGATTTGATGCCGTTCGACCAAGGATACTGGAATAAGGGCTGCTACTGCTGGCGGAATATCTATCATTGACAAATCTACATGGGGTACGCCAAGTTGAAACTCCAGCACTTGGATCATAGCCTCTTCTGATACATAATTAAGATCAATGAGAACTTTGCCAAGACGTTTACCGCTTCTTTTTTGCACTTCAAGAGCATTCTCCAATTGGGGTTGGGTTATCCAACCAGTATCAATCAGCAAATCGCCCAATCGTTTACGTTTCATATTTCCACCACCTATTAATAAAAAGCAACCGAATATCAAAACACATTAATCAAATGCATATTGCTAGTCGGTTGCACTACTCGCTCAATCCTGGATAAAGCGCCCAAATAATACCAGGTATTTCATCGCATCTATTAGAATAATTCACTTTTAAAAATATTCTTTTTTTATATTATAATTCCTGCAATAAACACTATTAAATAGTATTTATTTACTTTTATGAAATTTAGTAAGATTCATAAAAGAGGGCTTTGCTATTTAACAATTTTAGCGGTTAAGAAGATGATCACTTCTGTTTCCGTTTTAGAATTAGCTACACTTTTAAACAGGGACCCTAAAAGAGGTAAGTCACTCAAAAACGGAACCTTACTAATGTTTTTTGTATCGTCAGTACCAATAAGACCACCAATTACCATAGTCTCGCCATCTCTCATGCAAACAGTCGTTTCAGCCTGCCTAGTAGTAATCTGATAATTTCCAATGGAAGCAACGAGAGAAGGAGTGCTTACTTCAGTACGAACTTTGGCAGTAATCATACCATCAGCAGTAATTGTGGGCAAATATGTCAGCTTAATACCAGCATCAACATATTCTACACTTGTCGTAGTACTGCTATTCGTAGTGCTTGATGTCATTACAGGAATACGATCACCAATCAATATATAGGCTTCATTCCCACTAATCGTAGTGACTTTAGGACTTGCCAATATTTTGGCATCACCTTTACTAATCAGGGCAGTCACCGTATAATTTGCCACATAAGGCTCTCCAGAAATATTGCGGACACCATAGTGAACAGTACCACTAGAAGTGTCACTTTCTTGCCCGCTCCATGTCCAGTCCACTCCTAATGATTTTGCATCTGTTTTCTTGATGGCGACTACCTTGGCTTCCATGATGACTTGTTTTTGGAGAACATCGAGGTTTTTCAGCATTTCTTTAACGCGAGCGCAGCCTGCAGGAGAACCAGTAACGATTAAGGTATTAGATACAACGTCTATTTCTATTTTCAGTTTAAGGTTAGTAGCGATGGGTTCGAGGGTTTTTTTAATATCATTACCCCGGATATGTTGTAGCTTTATTACTTCTGTTACACCCAAATCAGCAGGTTCGATGATAATTGAATTATCTACTTTACGATATGACAAACCCTTGGCTGATGTAATGAGGTTGAGGGCCGTAGTAAAGTATACATTATTGAGCTTCATGGTAATAGTGCCTTTTATAGAATCATCAATAACCATATCTACACCGCTTATTTTTGAGAGAGTATGTAACACCACACGAATATCTTCATCAATAAAATTAAAACTATACGTTGGGCGAGGTGCCTTTGAGGGAGCTGTGGTTGTAGTAGTTGCTGCGGTGTCGGTTGAGGTAGTTGGACTAGCCGCCAGCCCAACTGTTGATACGAAGATTGACAGCAATGCGATTACGATTGCTACATATGCTTTATTTCTCACTCTTATTATCTCCCTTTTGTCCAGTTGGCTCTAAGCGCAACAACAAATTACCATCCGCATTTGTTAGAATAACATAATCGTTATTGATAGACATGAGCTTATATGTGCCAATCACTTCATTCACGCTATAGGATCTACTTTTGTTAGCTGACATAATCACAGCTAGCCGTTGATCTGCGGTACCAACAATACCAGTAAGTCTTAAATTCTCATGGGACATACTAGGGGCAGTTTTTTTCGGAATCGTGGCAGAGATATTACTGGGTATCGTATTTTGAATAACTGGCAGACTACGCTCCCCATCATTTTTTTGTTCCTTGGCTTCAGGTGGTCGGGCAAAAGGATCACGCATTGTTTGCTCAACCGGATTAACTGGAATCATCTGCGTTCCCGCAGGAAGTACTGATTTACTGGAGATAGTAGCTGTTTGCTGAGCATTGTTAATAGGCAAGGTGGGTTCGACTGCCACGTTTGAACTCGTCGCATAAATTGTTATAAGAATTGCCATAATTCCAATCGCCACGATCACGATTAGGCGTTGTTTCGCTGTTAACTGATATTGTTTTGTTGTCAACGTTTTTAAAGACGATGGTAAATTCACAGTTTGTCCACCTCTAATACCCTATATAACTAAACACAAGGTTTTCTATGGTTGCAAGCATACACTCATAACTAAAACCCTTTTATGTCATATTCGCACTATTTTAGAGTTTTCCTGCTAACATACGAAGGATTACCAAATTTATCTAACCATAACTTTGTTTAATACTTCATACATAATGTTACGTGGTGCAGTCTCACCTGTCCATAATTCAAAAGCCAATGCTCCTTGTTCTACCAGCATACCTGCTCCATTAATAACAATATGGCCACCGTTCTGGGCATGTGCCAAAAATTGAGTCAGGGGGGGGTTGTATATTAAATCACAAATAACGGCACTATTCTTTACGTTCTGCCAATTTATCGGCAGTATTACTCCATGATCAGGTGACATACCAATTGGTGTACAATTAATTAGGAGATTACATTCTGTAATGGCTTCAGTAAACATTCCCTCCTGCCAATCACAGCCTTGTATGTTAGTTCCAGCAGGAAATAATTTTACAAACTCCTGAGCTTTCGGATTGCTGCGCGTGCCAATCATGATTTGGTTAATGCCATGTTCAATCAGTCCACATACGACAGCCCTCGCCGCCCCACCCGCACCCATGATAACTGCGTTTTTACCTTTAATAGTAATGTTTTTTGCAATTAGAGATTGAATAAATCCTTGAGAATCAGTGTTATAACCAATACATCGTCCATTTTTTATGACAATCGTATTCACAGCCCCTGCCATCTCTGCACTCCGGTCAAGTTCATCAAGATATGGCATGATGGTCACCTTATGGGGAATAGTTACATTAGCGCCAACAAACCCCATGGCTTTTAAACCTGCCACCGCCTGTCCTAGATGATCAGGCTCAACTGGTAGCGGTACATATATATAATCAAGTTTTAACGCATCAAAAGCGACATTATGCATTAAGGGCGATAAGGAATGTCCTACTGGGTATCCAAGTATCCCTACCGTTTTTGTTTTGCCTGTAATCATATTAACAGCTCCATTTCATAATATATTTCCTACTATTACTTGTCCTTCACTTCATTATCCCTTTGGCACGCAGCATTTTTACCGCCAACTTTTCTAAACGACGGGTAATTTTTGTACCAACGAACTCTTTAGCACTTAGCGGTGCTACCCAAATAGTATATAAACCTAAACGATTCCCCCCCAG
>JAGFZX010000021.1 GCA_017889585.1 Bacillota bacterium | reverse complement strand
ACTTTTTCCGGATCAAGTAGCGTTCCTTCCGGTTCTTTCCCAAAATTTTTCCATCGCATAGGAGTGGCAGTCCTTTCAGGGTTTATCACATTTATACGTACACCGTCATCTACCATTTCTTCCGCTAATGCCTGTACCAAATTGACAATAGCGGCTTTTATCGAAGAGTAAATGGAATAAAGTGCACGTCCTCTAGTATATGAACTTGATGTAAAGAGTAGCATACTGCCCTGGCTTTCCTTTAGATATGTAAAAGCGGCTTTAGCTACATGAACCGAGCCAATATAGTTGATATTGACTTCAGCTATAATCTCCTGCATATCCCTAGTTGCAAGTTTTCCCATATTCAAACTACCTGCGGTATTTACTACATAATCAATCTTGCCTTCTTGGGCATAGACTTGTGCTAACGCTTTGTTAACATCAGCTAGTACTGCCACATCCACGCCGTTTCGCCTTGAAAAGCCATAGCTTTTAGCACCATACTGCTTCGCCATTTGAAATGTTTTCTGCCCAATACCCTCGCTAGCGCCAAAGATGACAACAACCTTGTTTTTTAACTTGTCTAGGGAAATACTTTCCGGCACAGCCAAGCTATTAATCTGGAATAACTTATCAGCTAAAAAGATCTCTTCTGGATAGGTTATTTTGATATTGCGTTCTTCACCCTGTACCACATATACCTCAGAAAGTTGATATTTTAATATCAGACCACAATCGTCAGTAAAGCTGGCATCACTATCAGTTTCCACTAATTCATGAGCCTTCTTAATAATCCCGAGTCTAAACGCCTGAGGAGTCTGACCGCGCATCATATATTTTCGTTTTGGAATATTGGTTATATGAGACTCATCATCAACTTGTATAATCGTATCAGCTGCCGGAATAGCCACATCTACGGCCTGATACTTATCCAATGCTTGTACACATTCATTAATTATTCTGTCAGATACGAAGGGACGAACGGCATCATGAATAAGCACTTTAGCGTGATCATCGGTCAAAGCATTAATGGCGACAGCCGAACTTTCCCGACGTGTAGCCCCACCGTTTAACAACTTGCTAACTTTAGTATAATTATTCTTCAGAAGAATTTCTTCCATAAGACTTCTAAACGTCGGATTAATGACAATAATGATTTCATCAATATTATCATTTTTTTCAAACTTTTCTACGGTGTGTTCGATAATTGTTTTACCAGCAATTTTAATAAATTGTTTAGGTATATGCTGCCCAAATCTTTCTCCTACCCCTGAAGCCAAAATAATCCCATACACTTTTGTCAAAGCATATCACACTCCTTCTAGTTAATCACTTATATTTTCATATACCTTGTCTACGCTAATTGTAGACATACAATTATCACCTTGGGGACATATCCTCTTCCAGCAACCTTGACATGGTACGAGCGCAAGTAGTACTTTATGTTCATCTCCATAAGGTCCATTCCGCTGCGGGTCAGTCGGTCCAAACATAGCCACTACCTTCGTGCTGACTGCCACTGCTAGATGCATAGGACCAGTGTCACCACCAACAAAGGCTTGTGATTTTTTTATAATATAGGCCAATTGTTTCATTGACGTTTTACCAGTAAGGTCAACAGGTGGCACCCCAGTATTGGCGATGATTTCTTGGGCCAATCTTTTATCACTCGGCCCGCCGATGATTACCGGGATAATATTGTCATCATACAGTTTGTCTGCCAGTTTGGCAAAATGAGTGGGTGGCCAGCATTTTGATGGCCAGTTTGTGCCAGGGGCCAGGACGACATAGGGATTTTCTAGTCTGAGTCCGGCATGATTAGCAATAGCCTCGGATTTTTGCCCTTCTGACTCTGTAATATTTATGGGGAATAGCACCTGATTAACCTTGCAGCCCAGGTGCCGCGCTACATCTAGATATCTTTCTACTACATGACCCTGTTCATGTTCACCGCAAATGCGCTGTCCTACTAAGTGGCTTTGTTCTCGTGCGTTACAATAGACTAAGCGCTTTGGTGCACCGCTTAGGTAGGAAATAGCGGCACTCTTAAATAGCCCTTGAAGATCAATGGCTAGATCAAAATTGTAAGCTTTAAGCTCTCTTGCAAATTTATAGCCGTTTGTTAGTAAGCCTATTAGGGATTTAAACTTCGGCTTATCAAAAATTATAATTTCATCTATATCAGGATTGTTAGTCAGCAAGTCATAGGCAGGCTTTTCCACTACCCAAGTAATGCGGGCGTTCGGATAAGTTTGCTTAAGGGCATGGGCCACAGGCAAGGCATGTATGACATCACCAATGGCACTGAGTTTTACAATAAGGATATTTTTATATGTCATGTTCTTACCTCGGATAAAAAATTTCAAACGCAGAAAACCCTTTTTTAACACAAAGGGCACAAAGAAGCACAAAGTCCACAAAGGGATTAAGTTAGAATAATACGTTTTATACCATGCTTTAGCATTATAACATTAAAATTTATCAATAATCCTAGTGGCAGGTTTACTGCTTTCAAGTAAGATAGCAATTGTACTGAATGAAGTGGCAGCAAACTATCAACGGCTTTCAATTCAACGATGAGCTGATTCTCAATCAATAAGTTTAATGGGTTTTTATTCTTTTATCTTTTTAATAATATTACTTGATGAACGCCCTGGGACTTCTGGGATTAGGATGGTTTGGCCGCCGTACTTTGCAGCGATGGTGGCTTCGGAAAGATCTTGTATGTTGTAGTCGCCGCCTTTGACATAGATGGCTGGTTTAATTGCAGCTACTAAATGTTCAGCAGTGGGTTCCTCAAAGATCACTACATAGTCAACAGCCGACAGAGCCGATACTACTTCGGCTCTGTCTTCTTGATGATTTATTGGACGTGTGGGACCTTTGATGGCGCGTACTGACTGATCGCTGTTAAGGCCCAGAATAAGGCAATCACCCAGATCCTTAGCAGCCTGCAGATACCGAACATGTCCAGCATGTAGAATGTCAAAACAGCCGTTGGTGAAAACTACTGTTTTACCATCGGCTTTAAGTTGGTCTACAATATTCTTTATTTGATTAAATTGTATGGTTTTCATATTGCACCTACTTAAGTAACATTTTTTATGAAATAAATGAGAAACCCTATTTTTACCACAAAGAAGATATTATAAATAAATTTTGCTTTGTGTCCTTTGTGATCTTTGTGTTTAACGTGGTTTTACTCAAAATGTTCCCTGATCGCCAGGCGCAGCTCGCTTGGCGTGGTGGTTGCTGTGCCTGGTTTTTTCACTACAATACCAGCAGCAAAATTTGATAAACGGGCTGCATGTTCATAGGACGCTCCTGCCGCTAGGGCTAAAATCATGGTTGATACTACTGTATCACCTGCACCTGTTACATCATAGACTTCACTTTTATTGGTTACAGGAATTTGCGTAAACTTACCTGATTTTTCAAACAGCCCCATACCATCAGGTCCGAGGGTGATAAGTACAGCCTGAGCATCAAGTTTTTCGAGAATCGTGCTGCCGGCACTCTGGAGTGTCCCTTGATCAATAATATCATAACCTACTGCTTTCGCTGCTTCCGATTCATTTTGTTTGACCACAGTAACGCCATGATAGGCCATTATATTATACCGTGAATCCACCATGCAGGGAATGTTTCTCCCTTGGCAAATATCGATCACACTGGCTATAATGCTTGGCGTAACAGTGTTACTACCATAATCGCTGATCACTACGCCATGCATTTGGTTAATATGCAAGGTAATATAGTCCTTGACTGCCTGTTCAATTCTAGTATCCAAGGCTTGTTTACTTTCTTTATCTATACGTACTACCTGTTGACGCACTGTCGCCTGACCACCTGCCATAACCCGTGTTTTGGTAATGGTAGGGCGACTGGCATCAATAATCAAACCTGCGGTTTCCACTGTTTTACTTTGTAATATTCTCGTGAGCTCCTGTCCGGCGAAATCATCCCCCACGACACCGACAGCGTATACATTACCACCCAATGTGGCGGTGTTATGCACAGCATTAGAAGCACCACCAGGCACAACCTTTTCGGCAGTATGTTCCAGGATGAGTACAGGAGCTTCCCGTGAAATTCGAGATATTTTGCCTTCTAGATATACATCAGCTACAATGTCACCAATGACCATTATTTTGCGATCTTGCATCTTTTCTATAATTTGTAATAGTGAATTATGCAATATTGGTAAACCCCTTTTTCCTACCATTTCAATGTATCGACTTTGAATCTCCACTCGTCCCGCTTGGCACGATAGGTAATATCACCTTCAAAGCAGTGTAAATTACGTTTCCATGTGTAGTCTACATCCTTAACTTTGTTAAGATCGACATCATAGTCCATCTTCACGCCAACAGCATTCATTTTATCGATTTTATACATAAAACCGCCAGACACTTTACGTGGAATGTCAATGTCATCATATTCATATACAGATTTTCCTGATTGGTTGTTATTATGATAACCTACCCATGTTTCTAATCGATCATTGGGCTTTGCTGTTACAATCGTATTAAAACTCCATATATTATTAGTAGAGTTGCCATAGCCATAATCTATTTTTTCCCAGCCTGTACCGACTTTTAGCGTAACTTTACTGCCAAGCTTAATCGGATCACGACTAAAATACACTTTATAATCTTGTCGCGTGCCTGAGATAGCACCTTCTGTCCACTTACCACTGGTAATGGTAACATCACCGACAACTTGTCCGAAACGTTTAGGTTTCATTTTGAGCATCAGTTCTGGTTCCTTCTTGACCCATTCATTATCACTATTTTCTTCGTTGCCTTGGTAGAGTTTTAGTGTATAGTTTGACTGACGGCTGACAAAGCCATATATAGGCTCAAAACCGCGTTTAGAATAGTATGTCAAATCACCAAACATCGCTAATCTATCCCCAAAAGGATACTCCAAATATTGGTGAATCATAAATCCATTACTAGAATTGTAACCAATGCGGGGAAATGCACTTTCACCCTCATTTTTGATGAGCGAGGTTTGATATTTGGGTAATGAAAAAATCACTGTATTACCAATCCAAAATTTAGCATTGTATGCAATCATCTTGTCACCAGGCCAGATTTCTAACTTCTCAGCACTGATATGATAGTCAGGCACTATAGCTGGGCATCCAGTAATTGTGCCATCATGGGCCACCAATTTAGTCGGGAAGATTTCCATATTACCACCAGTAACATATCCTTTACCTACTGTACCAATAACCTTTTGCATACTTCCTACGCGACTTGTGTAATTATAATGTGCACCTGTACCAATAAGCTCAGTATTGGGCTGCTGTAGCGTAGCTTTACCATCAATCCATACTTCTGTCTGCTTACTATTGCCGCGCATATAATCACTCAAAATACTTTCTGTATTTTTCTTTAAAACTACATGGCCCTCAGCAAATAGATCACCTGTTACATCACTAAAGGATAGTTTATCAGCTTCAATGACAATTGGTGTTTTATCCTTATTAACATCATTCAATTTATCTTGTTGTTTCTCAGCAGCCTGTCCTGTCACTGAAATGGCTGACACCAACATACATACAGACGCACAAAACATAAATTTTTTAATACGCATTATTTTCTCCTATCAAAAAATATAGACTCATTTACAAAATCAGAAAGTATATTATTCCTACTATTATTCTACAATTATACACCTTTTCCTGCACAGTTTCATTGGGCAATATATAGAAAAAGCCGTCTTTCGACGGCTTTTTCTATATTATACCATATTAAATTCATTTATATACCATATAAATTGGTTTGGTCTTTGATTTGAATATATATTTCTGTACCGACTGGAATATCAACATCCTTGCCATGGACAAAGGCGCCGCCGACTATACCAACAGGTCCCAGAATCATCATCCCAGCAACAGAAGCACCTGCAGCCATGGCCATGGACTTATTCTCCTCTTTGGCCTTGTCGCCCAGTACTGTACGGATGCTAGAGCCATCAATTGCATCTATGGTGTCAAAACTAATTTCCATCTGTGCATCACGGCCGAAATTCTTCGATTCTTTGACTTTATTTACTTTTCCTGCGCCTTGAGCACCTTTGGCAATGATTAAACTGCCATCTACATAAATATCATCTGTTATCTGAAAAACGACTGCATCACCAGGACGACTGGTACGCGTGCTGAGGGGTGTAACAAGTTTGATCTTCAATAGGTTGTCTTTATTTACAGTCACATTACCAACAGCTACTTTTCCATCGGCATATGCAAATTTAAGTAATTGATTAAGACGATCATCAAATGTCCCTGTCGATGTATTCCCCATGAATACACGCTCAAGATTTTCGATACGCGCTTTTACTGGCTGTACTGTGACCATATGGGTAAGGGACCATTCTGCGGCGTTCATTTTAATTAAAAACGAGGGCATATTGTCAACGTTTAATCGGCTGTAGGAATATAGCTTATCAACCCGACTCACCAGTGATCCTGCATTTTCCTTACCCCAAATGTCTCTTTCTAGTTTGCTGATGCGTTCGACAAGAGGTCCTGTCTGCTCAGTACCATAGAAAAATCTTTCTACAGTAATAACCTTATCAAGTATTGCCATGTCTGGCGTGGCATTGGCAAAAGTTAACCCCATACTTGAGCATTGCGAGTGTAGCGAAGCAATCTCTGGACAAGTAGGGGATTGCTTCCTCGTACCTCGTCGCAATGACAGCCAAAAACTTATACTTTCTGATTCCGTAAAAAAACCACTGGCATAATACCAGTGGCTTCGCACTTCTTTGTTTAGAAGAAGTATTCCATTTGCGCTAAGTAATATTTTGATTTTACATCAGAAGCATAATCGAATGTGGATTTAAGATCAGCATACTTAAGCGTGACTAATGAATTCTTCATTGGTACATAAGCAAATCCTAATTCATAACCTTTACCACCAAGTTGTTGATAATCAAAAGCATACGGTCCATCAAAAGTGGTCTTCGGAGCAACAGCAGCCTCTAAGTGACGATAGCCAACCCAAGCACCATAAGAATTTACCTTGGTTCTATCGGCTCCTTTGTAATCAACTTGAGCAAAGTATGCCTTATTTTGGATATATGCATTTGATTTGCCATAAGAAGCTTTTAAACCCCAATCATTAGCTAACTTCGTGTTGAAACCGACTTCCCAAACTTTAGCATTATCACTTTCATATATCTCCTGATAGTCATGATTATTTTTAAAGGTATAATAACCACCATTAATATTAGTATCTTTTGACGCCGCATAATTTAAAGCAATACCAGCGACTCTTGCGTAATCGCTTGCATAAAGAATATCGTTATGATTTTCATTACCATAAAACAACCTAGTTTTCACTGTATTACCAAATTCAAACTGCACACCGTTTAAAGTACTATCAATCATCATACCGTTATTCAAAAAATAGTCAAAACGACCAACAGTAGTGGTGGCGCCAAATAATGGTCCTTTTACAAAGGCATTATCCAATGTTAGCTTATTGTCATCACCTTCTCCTTTACCATCACCACGCAAATTGGTGAAACCTTGCAGACGACCATAGTAAGACCAATCATCATTGATAGTACCATTTAAGTTTATACGAGTCCTAATGACAAAATCGCTTTTCCCTGGGACTGTTCCAGTAGATCGGTACTCTTCTTTGTTATAACTAACTTTATCAGAAGCAAAATCTTCCCATCTAAGACGAGCTTCACCAGAGACTTTTATACTGGAAGCATTTTTTTCGATTTTGGTCATGCGAACATTTAGACCTTCTAATTCGCTAGCGAATTCTACGGCAAGCTTGTCGATGGCAGCTTTTTGAGCAGCATCTGCTTTGTCAGATCTAGCCATGGCTTTGGCGACGATTTGAGCCATTTCATAACGGCTCATGACTTTGTCACCTCTAAAGGTGCCGTCACCATAACCGTCAACAATACCGGCTTGAGCTAATTTGGTCACTGAATCATAGGCCCAATGTTTGGCAGGAACGTCAACGAAAGGATTTGATGCAGCAAAGGAAGTACCGGCTACGCTAAGTACCATTGCAGCTGCCAGAGAGGCTACTAACTTCTTTTTCATGTTTGAATCTCTCCTTAGGTTTTATTTTCTATGGCAACAATTCCACCATGAGCCTAAGAAGGGCTAATAGTTGAGTATCCAAGTTCCCTCAATATGCCCTTATCAGTAGCTCACTATGTCACTTATTGCCCTGCAACTAGTATATTCCTCATAAGGGATAATATTCCTCACATTTATTCCCATGTTTGCAAATAAATATAAACAGTTTCTTTTGTTGCAATATTAATAATATGTTCTATTTTATGAAAAACATTCCTGAAATAAGAAAAACGCTAGCGCGTCCTTGGGAACAAACATATAGACAAAAACTTTTAACCGCAGAGGCGCAGAGAATACAGAGAACACAGAGAATTTATTATTATAAACCCTCTGCGGTTCATAAATTTTATACTTTCTAGTATAATAAAAAAAAGAGAGCAATTAAAAATTGCTCCCTTTAAAAAAATCCAGTTATATAAAATTAGAAATTGTAGCTTACTGTTGCGCGGAAAGAGGTATCTTTTACACCATCATCTAAGTTTTGTCTGTCCGTATAGAACAGGTGCAAAGCAGTATCTTTCGTAAAGCTGTGGTCAGCACCATAGTAGAAACCCTTTTTACCTGAATCAAAAGTAGTCATACCAGCAATATTACCATTTGCTTCTACTTTGTAGTTATTGACCCACACAGTATTTTTAGCATCTAATGCATAAGATACACCAACAGCATAAGCTGTGTCATTACTATCAGCATTAGATTTAGCATATTCACCAGAATAAGTCGCTTTACCATCAACATAGCTTACATCAGCAGCGTAGAAGTTAGTGTTAGTAGCAGCCTTATACTGAGCAAGAGTTGCGCCTAAAGTCAAAGCTTTAGTTGGGTTGTAAGAAGCACGTACTGAGTAAATTTTGTTATCAACAGCACCGCTATTGTTCTCTTGAGCAGCAAGGAAATCAATTGAAGTTACGCCGCTTTTACCTTTAATATTGATACCATCAGCAACACCATAATCTTTATTGCCAAGGTAACCACTGGCATCATAAAGTAAGCCAAGTCCACCGATGATAGGAGATTGTTGACCTAATTTGTAAGAAACCCCTGCGTTATTGTACAGTAAACCATATTGGTCAATTTCACCGATAAAGTCTTTTGTCCCAGCAAAATCTCTGCCGACGTTAGCATTGCTAAGACCTTCGGCTGCGAAACGAGCGTATAGACTCAAGTTAGGAGCTATTTCGCTTTTTGCATTCAATGTGAATCTAGTAATATTACCATTACCATTGTAGCCATCTTCACGATAACGGAAAGATGCGGAACCATCAATTTCCACTGGATTTGCCATAACTACACCTGTAGTTAAAGTGATCATCGCAGCAACAGCTGCTGTAAGAACTTTCTTTTTCATGTTGTTGTCCTCCTCAGAACTTTTTTATTTTATTCCAAGGCTCTATTGTCGGCTTCCTGCTCCAATAAGTATCCATGTTCCCTTACCGTCCTAGTCAACTTTCAACATCGCTTTGGTTATATAAATCATCCAGAATAAGTTTCAAAGAAATTGTATCTTCCTTTACTTCTCTTCAGGATAATTTAATAATATTGTTATTTCTACGTAATCTGCTAAATTCCTGCTTACGAAAATATGTTTTATGTAAACAATGAAACTTGTCTTATTCCAATCCTTAATTTTCCTTATTTGGAATCAAAAACGTGTCTATTTTCTGATTCAGAAAATAAAATAAGCCTCCGCATGTCTTATGCGAAGGCTACATTGCCTTAGTTCATTTAATTTATATTCATAATACCAAAATAACTATTTTTTGTCAATAATAAATACGTCAAACCTTAAATAAAAAAGGCACCCTTACGGGTGCCCATTTTATTTTAGAAATTGTAGTTAATTTGTAATCTAGTGTAGTTATCTGCGTCTGCTCCAGTATCAGCTGTTTTACTATTAAAAGTTGTCATACCATTGAACACAATGTTCTTAGCAAGGGTATAATCAACGCCAATAGCAGCGCCTTTGACATTAGTCACAGGAAGCCATGCGCCAGTAATAGCAGCTACGTTCGCACCTGTTTCAAATTTACGGTATTCGCCCCAAGCATCCCATGAACCTTGAACGGCAGGTTTAACTGCTTTGTAAGTAAGACGATATACAGAACCTTTAGCATCATCTTGAGCACTATTTACAGTATAATCAGCAGCAAGAGCAAGGTCTTTTGCTACCTTTGTGGAGAAGCTTACGCCTTTAACATCATAGTTAGAGTCAACGCCAGACTTCTCTTTAAGATACATAGCTCTAATATTTGTCACTTTGCTTGTATCGTAAGCAGCTTCTGCGAAGAATGCTTCTTCAATAGCGCCATTAGCACCAGGTGTTCCTGTAACAGTACCGTCATCCGCAATTGTATAACTGTCAGACGTTGCACCAGTAGCTTGATTGAAGTTACCAAAACCTGCAGTTACTCTCAGTTTGTTACCAAAAGCAACTTTAGCACCATCGATTCCGCCAGTAGTATCAGCGAAATAACCAAGAGTCAAGAATCTTTGGCTGAAGCGACCGATAGTAGTAGCAGTATTATTTGTACCAAATAAATTTTTGGTAGTGAAAGCAGCATCAGTGATTTCATTTGAAGTAGCAACATTACTTGACTTACCGAATTCATTGTGGTTCAGTACAATATAACGGCCATAGAAACTAGTGTTTTCATTCACATCTGCATTGAAGTTCAGACGGAAACGCTCTGAAAATTTAGTATCGCCATTATCAGCGTGAGTATCAACGAAACGAATACGAGCATCACCTGTTACTTTAACAGTACCGACTTTCTTTTCTAATGCGCTTACGCGTACACCAAGTGTATTCAACTCTTCAGCAAACTCAGCTGCCAATTTATCAATTTCAGCTTTTTGTTTAGCATCAGCTTTGTCAGATTTAGCCATAGCTTTTGCTACGATTTGAGCCATTTCATAACGGCTGATCATTTTGTCGCCTTTGAATGTGCCATCGCCATAACCATCAACAATACCAGCTTGTGCCAATGTTGTTACTGAAGCATAAGCCCAATGTTTAGCAGGAACATCTACGAAAGGATTTGCTGCTGCGAAGGAAGTACCAGCTACGCCAAGTACCATAGCTGCTGCCAGGGAAGCTACTAATTTCTTTTTCATCTTGAAATCTCTCCTTAGGTTTTATTTGTTAGCGTGATAACAATTGTACCATAAGCCTAAGAAGGGTTGTCCATTGAGTATCCATGTTCCCTCAATATTTCCTTATTAGCGCTCATATGCCAATGATTACCTTAGCTACATTATTATTGTACACTATGTAAATTAATCCTGCAATGCTTTTTGCAAAAAAAATCTGATAATTATATGCAACTAGTCGTATTTATATTCCTTGCTTATTAAAATAACGTTCCGCCAGTATCACAGCGACATAATCATCAATCGGTCGAGGGGGAACTTGCATGGTAACTGGAATCAATCGTTTGAAGCCTTTAGGTGGATTTGCCTGCCAATAACGAAGGCGAGCCTGATCAGTAGACCGATGTTCGTCGACAAGGGTAATCGTCAGTAGTTGACCGGCTATTTTCATTTGTTCAAGATTTTGCCTAGCTTCCTTACTAGAAGTTCGATCGCCTATGACTACTGTACTCGTCTCATAATCAGTACCTAATCTTTGTATTACGGAATTTAATTCTGTGGTATTAATGACTTGCTGGGTTAATACACCTTCATTTTTATGTACAACAGCAATTCCGCATTTTTCCCGCCCTGGGTCAATGGCAATAATGATTGGGTTCATGGTGACAACTCCTCTGTCGTAATCTGTATAATATGTTCTATATAATGGAAAACATTCCTGCATAATAAGAAAAACGTTAACACGCCCTGTTAGCCCCTTATTATTCCCTTTGTGATCTTTGCAGTTAATCATTATTCTTTATCATCAAGAACCTCTACTTACGGGTATAGAAAAAAGCGCCCACGAGGGGCGCTTTGGAGAAGCGTAAGAGTTTATTAGAATTTTACGTTTACAACAGCAGTGGTACGTCCACCCATGTCTGTACCATCTTTCTTTTGGAAGTCTTGGTATTTCACCATCAAAGCAGTATTTTTAGCAATGGCTTTATCGTATTGATATTCCATACCTTTGAAGCCAGTAGACAATTCGCCTTTTTGACCATCATTGCTGATAGTTCCAAAGCCAGTGTAAGCAGCTTGGTCTACATTTTTGTAAGTTGCGCTTAAGCCGACTTTATTAAACTTCACACCATAAGATACTGCAGTTGCATCTGCATCGTTATTTGAGTAGTAAGAAGCATTAGCAGAAACCGCGCTGCTTAATGGCATGGAAGCGCTTGCTCCGAAAATTGTTTGATCTTTACTATCGTTTTTGTAGTAGTCAGCAACTACATTTGCGCCAAGAAGATTTGTGCCATATTCTGCAGCGTAAATTTTGTTTTCAGCATCTTTGCTACCAGCTACAACTTTAAAACCACCAATTTTGCTAGCGAAAGCGTTCATTTGAGTATCAAACAAGTTACCTTCACCAAGGTATACGTCTTGACGACCAATAGTGTTTGTTAATCCAAGAGCATTGAAAGTTACGTTAGCAGTATCAATGCTAGCAGTTGATGCGCCTGTACCACCATCAATGTTCATATTGCCACTAGTTAGACGAGCGTTGAATTTCATATCGTCATTGATTTTACCATCAAAACTTACACGAGCACGGAAGTCATTAGTCTCATCAACACCTTCTTGACTCAAGTGACGAAGACGTGCATTACCGGAAATTTTTACTTGATTGTCTATTTGCTTTTGAAGACCTTCAACTTTTACACCCATACTGTTCAGTTCTGTAGCAAATTCTTTTGACAGTTGGTCAACAGTTGCTTTTTGATCAGCGTTCAAGGATTTAGTCATAGCTTTTGCTACCATTTGTGCCATTTCATAACGAGTCACAGTTTTGTCACCTTTGAAAGTGCCATCGCCATAACCATCAACAATACCAGCTTGAGCTAATTTATTTACTGCATCATATGACCAGTGTTTTACAGGAACATCAGTGAAAGGATTAGCAAATGCTGGTACAGCAAATGCCACAGTCAGAGCAGAAACCACAGCTACTTTTAACATTCTTTTGTTCATTTTCATTCGAGAAATCCCCCTTAAGATTTTTTGTTTTTTGCGGGTGTTGCCACCAACATGGGGAGTGTTATCTACCTAAGGGCTGTTCAATGAGTATCCATGTTCCCTCATCGTACATATCCCTAAGCCAATATCACTGTCATGTCCCTGTCGCTTGTTACAGGTCTTGTTTACATAATTCTGCATATCTTTTTAAATCCCTGCTTGATCGCCCTGTGTAATTATTGGTAATTCCAATAATTCCGCACGTTGACTGATTAGTCATTGTTTTTTAAAAAAATATATCAGATTACATAAATTTAGCAGGTGTTGCCACCAACATGGGGAGTGCTATCTACCTAAGGCCGTTCGACGAGTATCCATGTTCCCTCATCGTACATATCCCTAAAGCCAATATCACTGTCATGTCCCTGTTGCTTGTTACAGGTCTTGTTTACATAATTCTGCATATCTTTTTAAATTCCTGCTTGATTGCCCTGTATAATTATTGGAAAAACCAAGCTTATTAGTTGCTGACCAATCAGTCATCTTTCTCTAAAAAAATATTGCAGATTACATAATCGCTTTATGCTATATGATTTCGACAAATTAGAGAAGAATCCTGCTTGATAATCAAAGTTATTTATTGGTAATTTGCAGTTTCATTACACATTGTTTGACCAACTAGTCAGGAGCGGTTAAAAAAATATCAGTTTTACATAATTGCCTTACTCTATATAGTTTCGACAAAAGATGACATATTCCTTCTTTTTATACCATCTTTTTTATTTGTAAAATATGGATTTATAAGAAAAACGCTAGTGCGTCCTTTTGTCATTGCGAGTGTAGCGAAGCAATCTCTGGACAAGTAGGGGATTGCTTCCTCGTACCTCGTCGCAATGACAGCCAAAAACTTATACGGATTCCGTAAGAAAAATGCGAGCGCGCCTTTTAAACCCTTTTAAACAAACATAGATACGAAATTTTTTAACTGCAGAGGCGCAGAGAATAGATTGATATTATAGACCCTCTGTTTCCTCTGCGCCTCTGCGGCTCATAAAACTTATACATTCCAATTCCATAAAAAAAGAATCCTGCTGTTAGAGCAAGATTCTTTTCTATTGTATCCTGTTACTTCGACGTAAACGTACAAGGATGTTCGACTGCTAGAGCGCATCGAACAAAGCGATCACATCGTCGCTGAAGCGACCTGTGCCTGCTTTTAGGGTGATCCTTGGACGTGCATTTCAATCTTCAGGGGACCTGCAGTATAGGTATCGTTTTTGGCAGTAGCCGTCAAAGTGACCTTGCCATTGTAGCGTTTTACTGTATTGACAGTATCATAAAACTCGTTACCGCTAATAGCGCCAACTGTGCCTTGAATAGGATCAGGAAGTATGCCCTGCTTAATGGCTGCCGCATTTACTTGTTGTAAAAAATGCATGACTGCTTCTTCTGTCGACACAGAGTTCTTTCCTACATCAATAATCGCCATGTGGATGGTTTGGTTTTGCCTATAAATATGATGATTAGGAAAAATACTAAGATGCCCCACAACAGGCTCCCCATAAACAGTATTGCCATCTGCCGAAATGCGCACAATTACATCTTCCTGGGTTGTTGTTAAAGCTGCTACCATTTTGTCAAAATCAGACTGAGCTATCCACAGTACTTCCAAATTCTTATCCTCAACATTGAGCTTTTCAAGAATATTTTGATTGGTCTTGTAAATAACTTCTGACAACGCTCTCACAGTATCACTCTGGCTTTCACCACCAGGCAGTACTGCGGTTGTCAAGATCTCGCCTGCCCGATATATGATCGAACCTTCACGCACAACTTGAATACCTTGCCTTAACTTGTTTGTTAATTCATTTAGGGTATTAACATCTGTCTGCAAACTGGTTTTAGCTTCAGTTAAGGTATGAACACGCATATCAAGTTCATTTTTAGTATTCTGAAGAGCGTCAATTTCTTGCCGGGCTGTACTTAGATCGCCTCGGGCTACTGCATAGCCCTGCAGGGTCTCTTGTAGCTGACGAGCAGTCCGGTCACGCTGGGCTACAACGGCAGATAACTCCCTGCCAATGGTCGCCAGTTTCTCTGCTGTGTCTTGTACCTTAATTGTGAGAGCTGCATATTCGGCGGTTTTTGCCTCAAGCGCACTGCGGCTTGTATCAAGTTCAACATTTTTGGCAGATACCTCACGGGAAAGAGTTGCCAGTTCAGTTTTTAAAGATTCCATGCCAAACAAGGCTGTACGTACATCCCTTGATACGAGGGCCAATATGCCAATTGTCGATACGGTTATGAGAATACCAGTAATAATGGTCACTACAATCGAAGTATGTTTCGGACGAAGACCAAAAATCGTAAGCTTCTTCTTGCCGACTTTAGTACCTAATTTGTCGCCAATATAGGCAATAGCGCCCCCCGTAATGGCAAGAATGGCAATAAGAGCAATACCAAACATAGCAGACTACACCTCCTTTAAGGTAATAAGAACAACGCTAGCGCGTCCTTTTTTGTCATTGCGAGTGTAGCGAAGCAATCTCTGGACAAGTAGGGAATTGCTTCCTCGTACCTCGTCGCAATGACAGCCAAAAACTTATACTTTCTGATTCCGTAAGAAAACCATGATTATTCTCTTTGCAATCTTTACGGTTAATCATTATTCTTTATCATCAAAAAACTTATACCTTGATATATAAGCAACTAATTTTAACGAGAAGCTTTGCGAATCAATAAAAAGCCAACAATGATACCGGCAATATCAGGTATCCAGGACGCAACAACGGGAGGGATAGCACCACCTTGGCCGAGAGCGGTGGTAACAGTCA
This sequence comes from Bacillota bacterium, assembly GCA_017889585.1. Taxonomy (GTDB): domain Bacteria; phylum Bacillota; class Negativicutes; order DSM-13327; family DSM-13327; genus CTSoil-075. The sequence goes on along the minus strand of JAGFZX010000021.1, from coordinate 86,390 downwards.
TGACGGTATAATAAATAAAGATAATAATAATACTAATGCCAAGCCCTATAGATGAGCTAGAGCGATTGGGCTGCAACCCTAAAGGTGTTCCGATCAGAGCAAAGACAAAGCTAGCCATAGGAATGGCTATCCTTTGTTGTAGTTCAACTTCATAGTTATTGGCTTTGACATATTCTCTCTGTAATACCTTAATGTGCTGCTTCAATTCCTTAATTGTCATTTCTTCTGGTTTCTTTTGTTCATTCGAAATGGCACTGGGTGCTTTCGTTACTGGCATGTTTTGCTGCTGAAAGTTCATGGTACGGCCCATTTTCCCCTCAGCAGTCATATCCGTAATGACCCCATTATACATGGTCCAGTGGTTATCACTCCATACTGCCGTTTCTGCATTTTCTACCCGCACTACACGATCATTTTCAAATTCCTGTATAGATACAGAATACATTGTCTTAGTCTCTTCTTCAAATCTACGAGCATAGGTCAGCCTTTCCAAGATACCCCCTTTCACATCCTTAATGATAATATGATCCTGGGATTTTAGCGTATTACTTTTCTTAATTTCATTATTCACAAGATTATTGTACGCTGCATTAGATTGGGGTACAACAAGTTCTGCGAAGAACACGGCAAAAATGCTGACAAACAAAGCTACAAGCAGTACTGGAGCTGCTAAGCGGTAAAAACTAATACCACCTGAGCGCATGGCTGTGATCTCACTAGAACCTGATAAACGACCAAAAGCCAAAAGAGCCGCCAGTAGCATGGACATGGGGAAGGTCAATACCACAATACCAGGCAGACTGTAGATGAACATTTGAATTACGGAACTCATGGATGCGCCATATTTGGTTACATACTGGGCAATCCGTAGCATTGTGCCAGTACCGATAAAGACACTGGAAAAAGAAGCAATACCAAAAATAAAGGGACCGAGTAGTTCTTTTATAATATATTTGTCAAGTATGCGCATGATCTTCTCCCTATTACAGACTAAAATTCTCACCTAGATAAAACTTTCTAGCAATGTCACTATTAGCAATGGTATCAGTATCGCCTTCGATGAGGATTTTTCCTTCATTTAAAATATAGGCCCTATCGACAATGCTTAATGTTTCCCGGACATTATGATCTGTAATAAGCACACCAATCCCCCGTTGTTTTAGGTAGCCAATAATGTCTTGAATATCAGCTACAGCAATAGGGTCAACACCAGCAAAGGGCTCATCTAGTAAAATAAAGGCGGGATCAATCGCCAGGGAACGAGCAATTTCCACCCGACGGCGCTCGCCTCCTGACAGCTGGGATCCCAGACGTTTGCGTACATGGCCAATATTAAATTCTTCTAATAGCTTTTCTGCCTTTTCTTTACGTTCTGCAGTGCTTAGCTTGGTGGTCTCTAAAATAGCCATCAAGTTATCTTCCACCGTTAGTTTACGAAATACGGAAGCTTCCTGAGGCAAGTAGCCTACACCAAAACCAGCACGGCGGTACATGGGCATAACTGTTACGTCTTCATCATTGATCACAATGGTGCCCTGATTAGGACGTTCCAGTCCGACAATCATATAAAAAGTGGTGGTTTTGCCAGCACCGTTAGGCCCCAGCAGCCCGACTATTTGTCCTTGATCTACGCGGAGACTGACGCCATCTACTACATTACGGCCTTTATAGGTTTTTATGAGATTCGCTGTTTCAATATACATATTAAAACTCCTTGCTTTAGCACTAAATACTTAGAAAAACGTTAACACGTTCTTTTTAACCGCAGAGACGAAGAGGGCGCAGAGGGTTTAACCCCTTAATACCAATCTTTTCTCTGCGCCTCTGTGGTTCAATCATTATTTTTTATTGGGGAGTGATGACTAATTTACTACGGCCTTGGACGTCGATGGCTTTGTTATCAAGATATAGGGTCATGATAGTACCTGTCAATACATTGCCCTCTTGTACGGCTCTAGCATTGCCTGTCAATACGGTTTTGCCCTGCTGACCCTGACCGCCATAATAGACTGCTTGATCCGCTACAGCATCAAGCTGCCGTGCTGAACTAACAATATGCACCTTCCCCTGAGCCACAGCCCGGTCTTCGTTAAAAAATGATTCAATCTGATTGGCTGTCATAACACTGTCAGTCATGGTGAGCTTAGCCCCGTCTTTAATGATAGCATACTGCTTGTCGGAATAATAATCAAGAATCGTACCTGTTAATTGACTATCACCTTTCGTGAGTATGGGATCGCCTGTTGCCACCATATGGATATTATCATAGGATCGTACTTCTTGTGCGCGTAAGGTGGTATCATCTTTTACTACCCGGACGCCGCCTGTTACATATGCTTCTTTTGTTTTACTGTTATATTCAGCATTAGTGCCAGTCATCACAGCGCTGTCTTGCACGAGACGCACATTACCCTGAGCTGTCATGATACCTTTCACTGAATCATATTCAATCGTATCTGCTGATAATTCTACTGGACTATTCTGTGCAGCTTGCAGATGAGATACTGCACTACACGAGAGTACTAAGACAAGGGCGATTCTGATTATCGTGTGTTTCATTTAGGGGCCCCTCCTTTTACGATCTTAGCATTACCGTATATTTTAACTTTTGTCATATTGGCATCACTTTCTATTTTATCCCCTGTCATAACAGTTTCATCTTTAGTTAGCAGAACATTGCCTGAACCATAAAAATATTCTTGCTGACCTGACCAACGGGTTTCCTCTGCAGTAAAAGTAGTACCATCGCTGGCTATTGCATGAACATTCCCAGTCATGACAATATCTTTAGTCTTGCTATCTAAAACTGCCCCAGGGGCCGTAATATCGATTTTACCGCCGTTTGCCTGATAAAATGTACCTTTAATGTTTTTCATGGTTGTATTTTTTGTTGCCACATCAATTTCAATGAATTCCGCTCCTATTTGCCAGAGGGGTTTACCATCTTTTTCTTCAGTAATCGAATTACCGGCATAAGATAACGTTGATACCTGCTCAACATTTGCTGCTTGTACTGGCGCTTCGGGGGCTAACGGTTCGTCTTTTAAAAAATAATATAAGCCGCCTATTACGAGTAAAGCACTGCAGGCAATCATGAGGTATGTAGTTTTCTTCATGCCTGTTCACCCATCCTTTCCTCCGGCTTACTGGTATTCCAGCGTTTTTGAAACCATAACCATTCATCAGGATACTGTCTAATGATCTTTTCAATCATGTTGGTCATTTCCATCGTTAAACGATAAATATCCTCGTCTTCCTTACCTGTGTCCTCATAATAGAGTGGCTCATGACAGATCATTCGATGACCACCTTCTGGTTTGCGTACAATGAAGACAGGCACAACAGGTGCTTTAAATTTTTTGGCAAAAATAGTGGGACCCATAGGAGTAGAGGACATTTTGCCAAAAAATTCAACAAATAATCCCTTGGGGCCTGCATCTTGATCTGCCACAAGTCCAAGTATTCTTCCCTGCTTGATAGCCTTTGCCGCATTAATGATTTCACTAGTACCACGGGTAAACATTTCAATACCAGCTAATTCCCGATATTCATTGAGAATTCGAGTATGCTGATCATTGGGCTGACGTTTGCCTACACTAGCAATAGGAAATTTTTCTAACGCTAACGCTGCCCCTAGCCATTCCCAGTTACCAAAATGAGCAGTTAAAAGGACGACTCCTTGCCCATTCTGCATAGCACTTTCAAGATAATGCCGATTCTCAATAGTAACATAATCTTGAATTTTTTCAGACGTAAGGGCTGGAGTATACAAGATTTCAAGAAACGTCTTCCCTAGTTTTCTAAACAGACTCTTAATGATTTGCTGAGCTGCTTCGGGTTGTATGTCTAAGCATTCTTGAATCTGGCTTAAAGCCCGTTTCCGTTGCCGACCAGCAATATTATAATACAATTTCCCCATATTGTCGCCGAGGAATAAAACCCAGCTATAGGGTAACAAACAAACAATAAAGCTTATACTTTTTAATACATAATATTGCCAAGCGTTGGACATAAGGTGTCCTCCTTTCACTGATAATTTTGTATATGCCCGCCTTGTAAATAGGTATTGATGATGCCTTCCCATTTGCCTTGGGCTTTTAGAATATATTCTATGACTTCGCGAACTGCACCATTTCCCCCTGTCTGCTTTGTCACCAACTGTGCATATTGTTTTACTTCAGAGGCAGCATTAGCGACAGCACAAGGTAGGCCTACACGAATCATGACTGGTAAATCATTAAGGTCATCACCCACATAGGCTACTTGGTCTAATGTTAGGTCATATTTAATCATCAGCTCTGCTAAAGCCTGGGTCTTGTTCATAGACCCTTGATATACATCTTTGATGTTCAGCTCCGCACCACGAAGCTCTACCATCCGGCTTTCTCGTCCAGTAATAATTGCAATGTTAAGGTTTGCCTTATGGGCCAGGGTGATACCCAATCCATCCTGAGCATGAAATTTTTTCATTAGTTCACCATCACGTCCAAAAATAATCTGTCCGCTGGTGAGTACGCCATCCACATCTAATACTAACAATTTTATTTTTTGTTCCGGTCTTTCTAGATCCATTATACCACTCCTTGGCGTAATAAGTCAGTAAGGTGGATAATACCAATTGAATAATTATTGACGTCTACTACAGGCAGTACCGTAATAGGACGTGGGTGGTTTTTTTCCATCATGTTAAGGGCCTGGACAGCCAGTTTGTCAGGGGTAATGGTGCGGGGGGTCTTAGTCATTAGGGCATCTACTGTTTTATCTAAGAATTCATGACCTCGTTCCAAGCCTCGGCGAATATCGCCATCGGTAATAATTCCCAGCAAGCAACCGTTTTCATCTACAACATTAGTAACACCAAGGCCTTTGCCTGTAATGACAAATAAGGCTTCTTTTACTGTTTTCTCAATGGTAACCACAGGGTTATCCTCCCCCGCGTGCATTACATCTTCCACTGTCAAGAGGAGCTTGCGTCCGAGTGTCCCTCCAGGATGAAAGAGAGCAAAATTTTCTGGGGTAAACTTTCGTTCTGACAATAAGGCCACTGCTAAGGCATCACCCATGGCCAAGGCCGCTGTGGTGCTAGCGGTAGGGGCCAATCCTAGGGGACAAGCTTCTCGATCGACAGTGACATCTAAAAAAGCATCCGCATTTTTCACCATTGTGGACTCGCTGCAGCCGCACATAGCAACAATAGGGGCACCAATCCGCTTAATGGCCGGTATAATGCGGACTACTTCAGCGGTTTCACCACTGTTTGATAATGCCAGTACAACATCATCAGCAGTTACCATGCCTAAATCACCGTGAATACCTTCTGCCGGATGAAGAAAAAATGCTGGTGTTCCTGTACTGGCTAAGGTTGCGGCGATTTTTTTGCCTATAAGACCGGATTTGCCCATACCTGTCACAATCACCCGTCCTCTGCATGCCAAGATCATCTTAATCGCTTCAGTAAACTGGCCATTGATGCGAGGAATAAGATTTTGAATCGCCGTAGCCTCAATAGCCAACACTTCCTTGGCTTGTTCGATAATCATAATATAACCTCCCAGATTCAATAAAGATCTTTTAAGAAAAACGTCGAGAGTAAAACCACGTTAAACACAAAGGTCGCAAAGAAACGCAAAGGACACAAAGGATTTTTTATAATATCTCCTTTGTGGTCTTTGTGTCCGCGTAGTGGCTTTGTATCTTTGTGTTTAAAGGGTTACGCTATTTGTGTTTTCTCACTACATGATCAATAGCCTGTACATCTTTCAGTAAATCTTCTAGTTGATCAAGATACATCATATTAGGACCGTCTGACAGAGCTTCGGCAGGATTGTCATGTACTTCCATGAACAGCATATCAATCCCTGTGGCTACAGCTGCCCTGGTAAGGGTGGGTACAAATTCACGCTGCCCACTGGAAGTCGCACCTGCACCACCTGGCAATTGGACACTGTGGGTGGCATCAAAGACGACTGGATAACCAAAGGACCGCATGATAGCCAATGACCGCATGTCTGCCACAAGGTTATTATAGCCAAAAGTTGCGCCGCGCTCGGTCAGGAGAATGTTCTCATTACCAGCTTCACGAAGTTTTGCAATCACATGCTGCATGTCATTTGGTGCAAGAAATTGACCTTTTTTCACATTCACAACCTTACCTGTGCTGGCTGCCTGATGTAATAAATCAGTCTGACGGCACAAAAATGCAGGGATCTGCAATATATCTAATACCTCAGCGGCTTGCTCTATTTGGGTCACGCAGTGAATATCACTGACGACAGGTACGCCTAGTTCCTTTTTAATCTGGCTAATGATGTTCAGCCCTTCCGTCAGGCCTGGTCCTCGAAAAGAGGAATAGGATGAACGGTTGGCTTTATCAAAAGATGCTTTAAAAATGTAGGGAATACCTAGACTATCCGTAATTTCCTTAATGCCGCGACCGATTTTCAAGGTGCGCTCTAAGCCTTCAATCACGCAAGGACCAGCAATCAAGGCAATAGGATGCTGACCACCCACTGTAATGGAGCCAATATTAACGGTATTCATGAAAAAACCTCCTTAATAATTACAAAGATTTGATGAACCGTAGAGGGTAAAACCCATGTTAAGCACAAAGGTCACAAAGAAGTGCCAAAGGACACAAAGTAATTTTTATAATATCCCCTTTGTGGTCTTTGTGTCCGCGTAGCGGCTTTGTCTCTTTGTGTTAAAATAGGGTTTTACACTTTAAACAACAAATTCACTTTTTCCAAATCTTCCATAGTATCGACGCCAATTGATTTGAAATCGGTTTTAAGTACTTTGATGCGATAGCCGTGTTCCAAGGCCCGCAGTTGTTCTAATGATTCAGTTACTTCCAGTGGAGCGGGGCTTAGTTTTGCATATTTTAATAAAAAATCCCGTCGATAGGCATAAATGCCGATATGTTTGTATATCGGTATACCTGTATCGTTGCGGGGAAAAGGGATAAGAGAGCGGGAGAAATACAATGCGTAACCTTGTAAGTCTGTAATCACTTTCACGGCGCTGGGAGTATTGTACTCACTTTCATCCATCTCTGTCATGAGTGTAGCCATCTGCAAATCATGGCTACCATCAAATGCACCTGCCAGTTGATCAATAATTTCTGGTGGGATAAGAGGTTCATCTCCCTGCACATTGATAATCAAATCCACCTCAGGGAATCTGCCCGCCACTTCTGCTAGTCGGTCAGTACCGGTCAGATGATCAGCAGAGGTCAACATGACCTGTCCGCCAAAATTTTGTACGGTTTCATATACTAATTCATGTTCTGTCGCCACAATAACCTGTCCAGGTCTCTTAGCCAAAACAGCCCGTTCATATACATGCTGAATCATGGGCTTGCCCGCAATCTCTGCTAATGGCTTACCAGGCAACCTCGTCGAGGAATATCTAGCAGGGATTATACATAATATGTTCATCAAAAAACCTCCCTTAAAAGATAAAGAATGTTAACACTGTCTTTTAGGCGCAGAGGGTAAAACCACGTTAAACACAAAGGTCACAAAGAAGTACAAAAGACACAAAGTTTTTTTATTATTCCCTTTGTGGTCTTTGTGTCCGCGTAGCGGCTTTGCATCTTTGTGTTTTAAAATATGGTTTCCCTTTTATGCTCCGCCACTTTTTTTATTAGTTGCATCAAATCCTCATACCCTTCTGTAAAATGCACTGCAATGCTTAAGACATATAGGGGAAGCGGTCTGTCGGAGTGGATAAACTCAGCTGGTATTTTGACAGCATCTTTTTCAGTGGTAATTAGCGCATAAGCCTTTTCATCCACCCCATGTTGCATAATCTCCTGCATTTCCGCCATAGTATAATCATGGTGGTCTGCATATCTTACGCCATAGACCTCAGCAACACCAATATCTAGTATTGTTTGTTCAAAAGAGGAAGGATTACCAATTGCAGATAAGGCTACTACTTTTTGATTACTAATGGTTTCTAAAGCCACATTAGTAGTGCGCAGTCCCTTGTACCATTCTTCAATTTCCACAAAACACTTAGGCTGATGAATACTTTCCACAACCAGAGCCTTATCGTTATAACGAGCTAGGGTTCCATGAATAATATCTCTAGCATCACCACTCGATTGATCAACCTTGGTAAGCAAAAAAGCCTGAGCACGAGATAAATTGGACAAGGGCTCCCGCAAGGTACCTCTAGGCAGTACGAAATTATTGCCGAACATATTTAAGGCATCAATGAGTACAATATCTAAATCCCGCGCTAGCTGCCAATGCTGATAGCCATCATCCAGAATAACCACTTCAGCTTGGAGCTCTTTCACAGCATATTCACCTGTAAGAATACGATTTCGCCCAATGACTACGGGTATACCTGGCAAACTCTTGGCCAGTAAGTAGGCTTCATCGCCAGCCTCAGTGACTGTCATATAAATTTTTTGACCGTCTGAAACTAGTCCAACTTGTCCTTGCCAGCCAGCACGATAGCCACGATTTAGAATAACCACTCGATAACCCATTTCATGAATAATAGTGGCCAGGCGCTGAGCAGTGGGGGTTTTACCGGTACCACCGACTGTGATATTACCTAAGCTAATAACTTGACAATCCAGTTTATGCTGCTTCAAAATACCATATTTATATAAATACAGCTTAATGCTAACACCCCAAGCATAAATGGCTGAAAAAGTGCGTAATAATCCCAACAGAATTACTGCTAGGATGCCAGGCTCTTCACCATGTACTAATTTGTATAAGTAAATTTGTAATGCCTCACGTTGGCGCATATCATTTCCGCCTTTTATCAGATTATTGTATAAGTTCCTGTAAATATATCATGCTCTTGCGGGCAGCCCCACGATTTTCGTCAATAATAGAGAGTGTCTCTCTAGACATACGGAGGCGTACCTGTTCATTATTTAAAATATATAAAATTTTATCCGCCAAATTAGCAGCATCATCGACAGTAATACAAGCTTCTCGTTTGGAAAACAAGGCATAGGTATCTTTAAAATTAAACATGTGGGGTCCAACTAAAATGGGTTTACCATGGGCGGCTGGTTCAAGAATATTATGCCCACCTCGCGCTACAAGGCTACCACCTACATAAATAATAGTACCAATACTGTAGATTTTACCCAGTTCACCAATAGTATCTAGTAGGACAACGTCATGGCGTTCACTATGATTCTTTAGCAGCACAGTTCGACGCGCAGCCACAAAACCATAGCTAGCGGATAAACTGTTAATTTCTTCAATACGCATAATATCTCGGGGTGCTATCACGAGTTTAATTTTGGGGAAACTTTTTCGGACCTTTTGCAGTGCGGATAATAGGATTTCCTCTTCCCCTTTGTGGGTACTGCCTGCCACCAGTACTGGAAAAGCATGTTCAAGCCCCATTTCCTGACATATAGTTTGCTGCTGTTCTAGGGTAACACTTGTATAGTCCTGATCAAATTTAGTATTGCCAGTGACGACTACTCGCCTCGGATCAGCCCCTAGACGAACAATATACTCAGCATCAATCGTTGACTGCATACAAAATTTATCCACAGTATCTAACATATTTTTGAGCACACTGCCCAAATACCGATAGCGTTCTACACTCTTATCACTAATTCTGCCATTGACCATCATGACTGGAACAGAAAACTGCGCTAGGGCTTTTAAAAAATTGGGCCAAAGTTCAGTTTCCACCATCAAAAAAACACTAGGTCGAATACGCTTGACCACACTATAGCTAATGAGTGATAAATCAAGAGGAAAGAAAATAATACTATCAGCATCTGTAATAATTCGTTTTGCCATGGCATAGCCAGCAGCGGTGACTACAGATACTAAAATAGGCTTACCTGGAAACGTGTGCCGCATTTCTTTGATAATAGGGCTGGCTGCAACAATCTCACCGACTGAAGCAGCATGCAGCCAAATGCAATCCTTATGGGCCACTGGTTCCATATCCTTTGTAGGCAAAAAACCAAAACTCTGAAATAGCCGCCGACCAAAACCTTGCTCCCGAGTCAAGCGTATGGCAAAGACGGGCATAGCCAGCACCACAATGAATATAGCCAATATATTGTAAAGAACATGCATGTTAGATACCTCATTTTTCGCCTTTAACTGCTTTGAAACTGAACCTGATACAATTTGCTATATAAACCGCCTAATGCCAATAGCTCATCATGGGTGCCTTGTTCCACAAGTTTCCCACGTTCCATAACCAAAATAACATTAGCCCGCTTGATGGTAGATAAACGATGAGCAATGACAAAAGAGGTACGGCCTACCATCAATTTATCTACTGCTTCCTGAACCAATTTTTCGCTTTCTGTATCCAGAGCAGAAGTAGCTTCATCAAGGATCAGTATGCGAGGATTTTTTAGTATTGCTCTAGCAATGGAAATACGTTGCCGCTGCCCACCGGAAAGTTTTGAACCCCGTTCGCCAATTTGCGTATCATATCCGTCAGGCATATCCATAATGAAATTGTGAGCATTAGCGGCCTTGGCCGCATTAACTACTTCATCCTGCTTGGCATCTAGTCTGCCATACAAAATATTGCTATATACACTACCATTAAACAATATTGTTTCCTGAGGTACAATGCCAATCTGTTGTCGCAGGGACTTAAGGGTTACTGTTTTTATATCAATACCATCAATGGTAATATCTCCTGAGGTTGGATCATAAAAACGTGGAATCAGATTAGCAATGGTAGTCTTACCAGCGCCACTTGGCCCGACAATAGCCACAACCTGTCCAGGCTGTACAGCCAACTGAACCCCACTTAAAGCAGGCTCACCTGGTTTGTACTCAAAAGATATATTATTAAATGCCACATGTCCATCAATTTGGGCTAATTCTTTAGCACCAGGCATATCCTCAATTTCCGGTTGAGTATCAAGAACATCAAATACCCTTTTCGCTGCCGCTAAGGCTTTTTGAATATTACCATAGACACGGCTTAATCGTTTAATGGGATTAGATAGATTAACAGCATACACTAAAAAGGCAATTAACGAACCTGCTGTCAAATTATTGTTAATGACTTCCCGTCCACCATACCAGATAATCGCGGTAACACCAATCGCTGCCGTAAACTCAATAATCGGAGTTAAGGTTGCCATGATCTGCGAATTCTTCATTTGGGCCCGGAAATTCTGATGATTTTGTTTTTTGAAACGTTCAATTTCATAATCTTCTCTGGCGAAAGATTTAATAACCCTGACTGATGAAATACCTTCCTGCAGCACTGAGGTAATATCAGCAGCCCGCTCTTGTATCAGAGCACTGGATTTGCGGAGTTTTTTGCCAAAAACATTCATAGTTTGCCCTACCAATGGAGCGGTAATCAAGGTTAATAAGGTTAGCTGCCAATGGAGGTAAAACATGACCGACAAGGAACCAATTAAAGTCATTCCTTCTGTAACCAGTTCAATCATGCTTTCTACTAAAGCATTTTGGACTGCTGCCACATCATTGGTAATATAACTCATGAGTTGACCTGTCCGCCGTTTTTCGTAATATGACAAGGACAATCGTTGTAAATGCCGATATACAGCTTCTCGAATATCAATAATTACCTTTTGTCCAATATAAGACATGAGATATGTTTGTCCAAAGAAAAATACTCCACGCAGAAAGAAAACAACCACAATCCCGCTAGCAATTGCATTAAGCATGAACATATTCTTACTTGCCAGTACTTCATCAATAATATCCCTTAATATCCAAGGTACATATAAGTTGGCACTTGCTGCTAGTATAATGCAAATAATTGCCACTATCATACGTTTCACATAAGGCTTGACATATTTTAATAAGCGTAAATATATTGTCATTTTTGTCCTCCAGCTGGGTTCTGGGCAACTGCTAGAATTTCACGAGCAACCCGCTCTACTGCACCTGTCGGACCTAATTTATCGCGCATTTCTGCCAGATCATTTAGCATTTTACTGCGTACATTAGGTTCAGTCAGAATTTCCACTGCTTCCTTGGCAATATTGTCCCCACTTACAGCATACTGCACTAATTCAGGTACAATCTTGCGGCCAGCAATAATATTAGGCAAGCTGATGTAGGGGATCTTGATGATCATTTTACCAAATAAGTAGGTCAAAGCAGCCAATTTATAAATGACGACTGTCGGCAAGTTAAGTATTGCTGCTTCCAAGGTAACGGTGCCGGATGCCGCGACAGCCATATCGGCAATATTCATCAGGTCATACGTATAATTTTCCGTCAAAATAACAGTTATCTTGTATTTGCTGATTATATTCTGGAGCATTTCCCGGGAAATTGTCGAGGCCACAGGTAAAAAGAACTGACAATTAGGTACTTTTTCCTTAATTTTGACCGCAGATTCTAGCATGACTGGCAATAAATTGATAATTTCCTGTTGACGACTGCCAGGAAGTAATAATACTAAGGGATGCTTCGGATTTGCACCAAAATATTCATATGCTTCAGCCTTAGACATGGTGTTTTTAACAATATCTAATAAGGGGTGACCAACAAAAGTAACATTAGCCCCAGCCTCACTATATACATCGACTTCAAAAGGAAAAATGGCCGCCACTTTTTCTACTGTTTCGGCCACTTCTTTCGCCCTACCACGTCCCCATGCCCAGACTTTAGGACAGATATATGATATGACTGGTATACCTTTTTTTTTGGCGATTTTAGCCAGACGTATGTTAAAACCATGATAATCAATAATAACTAAGGCATCGGGGCGCTGCGTATCCATCAGTTCAGCTAAGCTATCCCGAAGTCTAAATAATTTAGGTAAGTTTTTGATAATTTCAACAAACCCTATAACACCGAGTTCAGCAATATCATATACAATATCAACGCCCGCTGCCCGCATGCCCTGCCCGCCCATGCCAAAGAGTTTGATGTCTGGCTGTATGGTTTTTAAAGCATGGGCTACACTAGCCCCGTGTAGGTCGCCTGATGCTTCTCCTACAGAAATCATGATTTTGGACATACACAGCCTCCATTAAATAATAAGTATAAGAAAAACACTGAGTAAAAACCACGTTAAACACAAAGTTTTTTTATTCTCCCCTTTGCGGTCTTTGTGTCCGCAAAGCGGCTTTGTATCTTTGTGTTAAAAGCGGGGTTTCTCATCTTTTCACATTGCTACAATGGTTATGTTATTGTCGTTGGCCAGACTTAATACTTTCTCACGGTCAACGATGAGGGTTTTGCCAGCTTCGATTACTAGGGCAGTGGCGCCAGCGGCGCACATGGTCTCTAGTGTACTCAGTCCAACTGTCGGTACATCAAAACGCAGGTCTTGATTAGGCTTAGCGACTTTAGCAACAGTTACGCCTGAACGACCTAGTTCTCCGCCACGACGAATGCAAGCATCTGTGCCTTCAATGGCTTCAACTGCCATAACGGCACATTTTTTCACTACTACAGTTTGTCCAATGTCCAGGCCACCCATTTCTTTAGCCATTTTAAAGCCAAAATCCATATCGGCCTGCTCATCTATTGTAGGCTTACGACTTGTCAGCACTCCAGGCATGGGCATAAGGGATTTGATTAAAGCCGTCTGGTCAAGAATACTAAACCCTTCTGCTACAAATTCCCGAACAAAGGCCAACATGATCGTATCATCACTGTTGTCTGTAAGACTCGAAAGTAGCTTTTGTATCCGATTATCAAGCTGAACAGTCCCAGTAAACATAAGTTCTTTGGTGACCTTGCCCAGCATCGTAACTTCTGTAACACCTTCATTTTTCAGGGTAGTCAATATTTGCTCAAGCTGACCTACACTAATATGATATGTTTTATTAGAAATATTATTCAATTCCGGATCTACGCCAGGCACTACACCTATAGCGATCACGGTAAAGCCCATGCCGCGAGCGGCACGGGCAAATTGCACCGGCAATCCTCCGACACCGGCGAGCAAACCTATCGTTTTCATCCTTTAAATCTCCTATTCCCCATCTCTACGACCGCGACATACACCCCGTTCTACATTACGTAAAAAACGCAGGAAATGTTCAACTTCAGGATAGGATTCTAAATCTTGTTCCATCATTTCAATAGACTGAGCCAAACTAAGTCCGGAACGATATAATATTTTATATGCCTTTTTAATATTTTTTCTGGCTTCTAGGCCAATACCCGCGCGGGCCATACCGACATTATTCAGTCCTGATACTCTTGCTGGATGACCATCAACAATAACAAATGGCGGTACATCTTGCACAACTTTGGATGCGCCACCCACCATGGCATTCATACCAATTTTTACAAACTGATGTACACCAGCCAGGCCACCAACAACCGCACGATCTTCTACCACCACATGACCAGCTAAGGTGGCAGCATTGGACATAACAACATGATTGCCAACAATACAGTTATGAGCAACATGGGTATAAGCCATTAACAAACAATCAGAACCAACTCGTGTTTCTTCATTTTCACCAGTCGCTCTATTAACAGTGGCAAATTCTCTGATCTTAGTATTATCCCCAATAAATACATAGCTCTTTTCACCAACAAATTTCAGGTCCTGAGGTTCTGAACCAATTGATGCACTAGGAAAAATTACACAGTTTTTCCCAATGCTAGTCCAACCATCTACAACCACATGAGCACCAATTTTTGTGCCCTCACCAATGATTACATTCTCGCCAATGACCGCATAAGGTCCGATTTCAACATCCTTGCCAATGCGAGCTCCGGGATGAACAACTGCGGTTTCATGTATTTTACGCAGAGACAAGACAACCTTTTCTGGTTTCATCTGCACGTCAACTCCTTCTATAGTAGGTACATTCCCCTTACTCTTTTATTCTTGCTATCATTATAATCCGACTGACCAGTCTAAATGTGGTAAGCTAAACTGCGTCAAATTTAGCCATTTAGAGATCACTCTATTTGTTATCTCAATTTATAAGCCGAAAGTCGCTATTTTTCTTTTATTTGCTTTATTTTAATGCCAAAGCAAATAAAAATTCACCTTCAGCTACCAGTTGGTCATCAACAAAGGACTGTACCCATAATTTCCCCATACCACTGCGTACCTTGATAACTTCAGCTATCATCCGTAGTTGATCACCAGGCACCACTGGTTTTCTAAATTTTACGCGATCCATACCAGCAAAGAAGGCTAATTTACCCCGATTTTCATCAGGATATAACATGGCTACTCCACCGACTTGGGCCATAGCTTCTAAAATGAGTACGCCAGGCATAACTGGATGACCAGGAAAATGTCCCTGGAAAAACTGTTCATTCATTGTTACATTTTTAATACCAACCGCCCGTTTCATAGGCTCAAGTTCAAGAATACGATCTACCAACAACATTGGAAAACGATGCGGAATAACATTTTGTATTTCAGTTATAGACAACATTGGGTTTCAACTCCTTACTAATATATGCTCAACTATTTTTTTTGCTAGTGCCGTATTAATTGCGTGGCTTGATTTGACGGCAATGATATGGCCTTTGATATGGCCCGCTAATGCCAAGTCACCAATGATATCTAATATTTTATGGCGCACTAGTTCATCTGCGAATCTAAGTGGTGTGAGGACCTTCTCATCATCATATACCACCGCATTTTCAAGACTACCACCCAAGGCTAACCCCTGGGATTGTAAGAGTTCTACCTCATGCATAAAACCGATAGTACGGGCAGGTGCAATTTCCCGAATAAAGATATCTTTGGTAATTTCATAATCACCAAATTGCACGCCAAGCATCGGATGAGAATTAATTGACGTAAAAGTAATTCTCAGTCCATCATAAGGCAAAATTGTGATAAATTTGTCGCCTTCACGGATGGTCTGTGCCTCAGTCACGTATACTAATCTACGTTCAGCATCCTGCTGGACTATGCCAGCCTCCTCAATAAGCCTAACAAAAGGCAAAGAACTACCATCTGCCACCGGTGGTTCTACTGAATTAATTTCTACTAGACAATTATCGATTGCCATAGCATAAAAGGCTGCCAAAAGATGTTCCACTGTAAAAACTTTAGCCTGTTCACTTTCTAGGGTAGTAGCCCGCATGGCATTGGTAACATTGCCAGCCACTGCCGCTACCTGAGGCACTCCTGGCAAATCAGTCCGGGCAAAGATAATACCTGTATTAGCATCCGCTGGCTTAAGAGTAATGGTTACATCCCTTCCTGAATGCAGTCCTATACCAGTATATGTTACAGTTTTTCCCACTGTTGTTTGTTGCATATATATCCTCCCGATATGATAACCTTTATCTATTCTATAAAAAATTCCATCTCCCTGCAAGAGATTTCTGCATAAATATTTTTTAATTGACAAAAATGGGCAAAACAGAAAGGGAGAACAACGCTACACGTCCTTTAAAATAAACAGAGCGACGATTAACCGCAGAGGCGCAGAGAACGCAGAGAAAAAGATTGTTATTATAAACCCTCTGCGGTTCGCCACCCCTACCATAATGACTATGCAACGCCATGGGCCCCTAAAGTGCGGGCATTGGTACTTTGTTGGTATTCTATCAATTCTTTATATTGCCGACCGATGTGAGATTGTGGATTACCAAAGACATTCTCTGGCATACCTTCTTCTACAATACTGCCTTTATCCATCAAGACAATTCGATCAGCCACATGTATGGCAAAGGATATTTCATGAGTAACAACAAGCATAGTACTGGCACGATATTTCGCTAACTCTTCCATGATCACCAGTACTTCCCGAACTAAAATAGGATCAAGAGAAGCGGTGGGTTCATCCCATAGCATAAGTTCAGGTTCAAAAGCTAATGCTCTAGCAATACCTACCCGTTGTTGCTGACCACCTGACATTTCGCTTGGCTTATGATTAGCACGATTCTCTAAACCAACCTTACGCAATGCCTCTACCGCCTTATCATGAGCTAGTTCTCTGGGCATTCCATCCATGACCAGACCTAGCATGACGTTTTCCACTGCACTCAGACGACCAATCAGATTAAATTGCTGGAATACAAAACCAATACGTTTGCGAATTTTTCTCAACTGGTCAGCAGGCAAGCTGGCAATCTCAGTACCAGCAAAAAGAATTGACCCACTATCAGGGTTAATCAAACGATTAATCGTACGAATGGTAGTTGATTTTCCGCAACCAGATGGCCCCATCAGTACAACAGTTTCACCGCGCTTAACATGCAAACTAAAGTCATTGACTGCCACCAGACTACCAAATTGTTTATATAAATTTTGAATATTAAGCATGATTCCACCTCTCTTTTATATAGTATTAAATATATACGTTTCTTCTAAAATGAAGGGAAAACTATACGTTTAAACACAAAGATGCAAAGCCGCTACGCGGACACAAAGACCACAAAGGGGTAATTAAAAAATTCTTTGTGACCTTTGTGCTTCTTTGCGTCCTTTGTGTTTAACAGGGTTTTACTCTCAGCGTTTGCCTTATTTAAACTTCACTTTGCGTTGATTTAATTTTTGCAGCAATCCTGGACGTCCGCTAGGAACGACAATTTCCCGCATGATTTCATCTATCGATAATCCTAGTGACTGTCCTGCCATGATTTCTTCTCCAGAAATTGGACTAATTTTCTCAGTATAACATGCAACAACCAGCCCTAATATTGCGCCTATCAACGGCACACAGATCCATGGTAAATAGGGAATTCCCCCACGTGCCAGCACAAACATCGCCGATAGCAATACTGCACCCACGGACATACCATATAGCCGCTCAGGAGCTGTAAAGACTTGACCAATGCGTTTAGCCTTACTGCGCCAACCATAAGCCTGTACTTTACCACTTACCCTTTTGCGGCGCAGTACTGTCATAATCGCTGTATGATCAAGAGCCAAAAATAAAATGGTCAAAACAATCCCTGTCATACCAGCCAAAATAGCTCGCACTTCATTTAATACTGAATATAGCTCTCCACGAGCATTTGGTTCAATAACCCCCATCTCCGTGGAATACAAGGATACATTATTATGTCCGACCTGACTATATACAATAGGAGTTACGGCATCAATACTAATATTGCTGGTCGTCAGAATCTGAATACGCTCACCTGGAATGACTTGTCCAGCAATAAATTTATCTAATAAAGTTACGGAATGGCTAATGTCTTCATCTTTAAGATTCGGCATTGACGCTGCCATATATTGAAGCTGAGTATTCACAAGGGGTATATTGAGCTGTGCAAGCTGATCCAATCTACTGCTCACATTGTTTAGATTTCCCTTGGCACCCGTTACATCAAAGGCCTGTAAAGTTGCAATCGTGCTATGTCCATTAGCAACAATAGTATCAATAGCGCCTTTGGCCTGGCGAGCATCAGCCGCTACATGGTCAAGAGCACTGAGGCCTGACTTCAAATTACCTAAGTTACGCTGGGCACTGGATAAATTATCAATGGTAGTACCAACATCTCCATTGATTAGTTTTAATACTTGTAGAGTATTCACGAGACCACCCATTGCACGGGATGAACTATCTAACTGGTTTTGTAATGAACCGGTATCAAGATTCGCCAAACCACTCGTAGCCGCCTGGATGGTCGTACCTGCTGCCTGCAGACTATTTAATGTCTGATCAATGGCATTTATACTATCTCCATAATTATTCAGCGCAGTAGTCGCAATAGTGCTCATGCTTTTTGCATCGCTAGCAAAACCTGGAATCTGGCTCACCATTTTAGATGTTTCAGTCAGTGCGCCACTGAGCTCTTGTCGCGGATTACGGTATGTGGCAGTTCCTATAGAAGGGCCCACTATATTATTAGTTACTTTATAACCTTGATTATTAGTCAAAGCTGTTGCATCGCCCTGTGTGATAATACCTTCTGCCGTGCCATCAGGGCGTAGGGCTGTAATTTGCACCAATACATTGTTTTTCCCTATCCCATCACCTAGAACTAGGGGTGCAGCATTCGCAAAAGCAACAATATCACCTTTGACTAGTTTATCATTGCCATTTGGTACAATCACTACCTGACTCGCATAGGCCATGAGAAACCGTTTAAGTTCCATCATAGTGCTTACCATATATGTCATATCATCACTTTTACCATCAATTGATACATTTTGGGCATATTCTAGTTTCAATTGAGTCTGCATAGCGCTAGCAATGCCGTCACCCATACGAATGGGATTTTGTGGTTCACTGCCTACGGGGAAGCTAACTTCAATAACCTGATATTCTTTTAGCAGTTTTTTAATTTGTTCATTTACCCCAGTTGATTTATCAAGCGAAGTCAATACTACACCCACAGATGCACCATCACGAAAAGCAAAACGTACTCCATCCATTTGCATGATACGTTCCATCAGCATATTTTTGGCACCTTCAGGCACACCACGAATCGTCAGTCGTGGTTCGGTTAATACACCTACACCTGCGCCGCCAGGAATACCGCCAAATATTTTGCCTAAATCTTCATAGATTTTTTTCGTTTTATATTGGTCAGGTACAGCAATAAAAAAAGAAGTCTTACCGGTAATTGTCGGCCCTTCTTTCATCCTAGCCCCTGGGAAAACTTCGTCAATGATTTTTTGGATGTGGATTGCTGTATCATCTTTCATTTCTTCCCTTGATTGAATAATAATATCATATTCACCATAATCACCAACTAAGTTAGCTAGAGTCTTAGAAAAATAAGAATTAGCAGATAAAGATACCAGCCCGGCCAGAAGTGAACCAATCACGATACTGACCACTATAAGGGCTAAGATATCCCGTTTAAATGAGTCCTTCATCATAACGTATTCACCCCTTCCTTCAAGTGTATATTATAGCACGTATATCATATTTATGTCTATAAGTATATACGTTTATCGCAAAAAGTATATACTGTCGTTTGTGAATAAGTTAACATGTCCTTTTGCACAGGCATAGATGGGAAAACCACGTTAAACACAAAGACCACAAAGAAAAATTTATGTATAACATCTCCTTTGTGTTCTTTGTGTCCCCGTAGCGGCTTTGCATCTTTGTGTTAAAAATAGAGTTTTTCGTTTATTATATAAATGAAGATTGCTTAACTATCAGCATAGCTAAGCAATCTTCTCTGACATTATTCAATTAACGGGCGGTGTATGTTTCCAGCGGTTGTGTAGCCAAAACCATTCGTGAGGATATTTTCGGATATGCTGCTCAATAATAATTGTCAATTGTTGTGTCGTAGCAAAAATATCCTGATCCCGATTACTGGTCTTTTCTACCCATATAGTGGGATGTATTATCACAGTATGGGTGCCATCACTATTTTCAGTAATAAATATAGGTATAATCGGTGCATCTTTGAGTCTTGCCAAAGCTGCGGCCCCTTGGGCTGTCGAGGCCAGGCGGCCAAAAAACTCCACCATTACACCATCGCGATGAGCATCCTGATCCATCAGTATACCAACAATTCGCCCTTGGCTGAGTACCTTGACCATGTCCCGAACGCCACTTTTATAAAGAATCTCCATACCTGACATATTACGATATTCATTAATAAATCGATCCATTTCTGGATTGGTCTGTTTTTGCGCCACCCCGACTATGGGAAAGCCATGCATAGCCAGGCCTGCCCCCAATAGCTCCCAATTATCACTATGGGCCGTGGCAAGTACAACACCTTTGCCATGAGACAAAGCCTCAGTCAGATATTCGCGACCTTCTAATTGTACATAGTTTTCGATATTATCTTTTTTGATTTTGGGCATGCATAGTACTTCCAAAAACATATTACCAAAGCGAGTTGTACTCTGTTTAGCAATATGAGCAGCCTGAGACTGATCCATTGACAGACTGATCATAATATTTTCGATGGCCATCTTTTTTCGTTTACGGGGTACAATCTGCCAACAAAGAGAACCTAAGGCTTTGCCGACAACGCGCCGCACAGAATTCGGCAATAAACAGACAATGCGACTCAGTATCTTTACAAATCGATATAACATATATGCTCCCCTCATACAAAGATATAAGAAAAACGCTTCGAGTCCTTTGAAAAAAACACATAGATACGAGATTTTAAAACCGCAGAGGTGCAGAGAACACAGAGAAAAGATTGTTATTATAAATCCTCTGCGTCCTCTGCGCCTCTGCGGTTCGTAATCTTGGTTTTTAATTTGTAAAACTAATTCCAATATAGCCGTCATGATTGCGTACACCAGCATCTAATTTAAGACCTGGAATAACGGACAAGCGAGCACCATAATTCATGTTTTTACCGTCATATTCGGCAATCAAGGTAGTTGCTGGAAAAGCATTGTTGCCTGTTATGACACTAAGAGGATTAATGGTTTTTTCAATACCAGCAAATACACCATCAAACCTTCCATTCCCTGTGCCAGCATGTATCCGAAAGCCAAAAGGCAAGGCCTTACTGACGACAGCATATGCGGAACGTTTATTGTTATTCGATATATCCTCTACACCAATGGCTAGACCAGGGGTCAGCACAGTTTCAGGCACTACAGCAAACTTAGCATTGAGGTAATTTTTGTTTGATTGTCCATCATATCGAAATGCTGCCACCCCAATTTCTAAATTAGGTGCCACATTGGTAGTAAAGCTACCTACTCCTCCATCTTTTAGATGATAGTATCCTAATGAAAGCTGTCCTCCGCGTAGCACATCTGCATTCGGGGTGTTAATTAGACCAGTAGAGCCATTCACTGAAGGCGCAGCCAATACAGGTACAGTTGCCAATAATAAAGCACTGGTTAGCCCAATAATTATTTTTTTCATAAATGTTTCTCCTTAAAAATAAATGTAATTACTACAAACATATATATGTTCAGCATAGATAAACACAATCCTGCTTAATAGGCTCAGTTAATATTTGGTCAAAACAAGAACAACTAAGCGCGGCCTTTTAAACCGCAGAGGCGCAGAGGACGCAGAGGGCTATAAAGCATCAATGCCAATCTTCTCTCTGTGTTCTCCGCGCCTCTGCGGTTCAATCATTATTTTTCACCCTCAATAGTAGCTAAACGTCTTTCTAGATCCCTGACTTTTTTAATTAAATCAGGCATTTTGTTGGCACTCGCTTCAGCGCGCAGCCATTCTTTATGAGGTCTAGCCGGAAAACCAGCGTAGAAGGAACCTGCTGGCACATCACTAATTGGTGCAGATCTGGCAGCAAATACGCAGTTATCACCAATTGTCAAATGACCTGCACTGCCTGACTGTCCTGCAAAAGTAACATTATTACCTACTTTAACACTACCGGCAATACCTGTTTGTGCCACCAGGAAGCAGTTTTCGCCAACCACAACATTGTGGGCTAAATGTACCAAATTATCAATCTTTGTACCACATTTGACAATGGTGCTACCAGTGGTAGCCCGATCAATTGTCACATTAGCCCCGATTTCCACATCATCTTCAATGAGTACATTGCCTACTTGAGGAACTTTTTGATGACGGCCATTAACTGTGATAAACCCAAAACCATCACTACCAACGACCGCACCACTATGAATAATGACCCGTTTACCAATATGGCAACCTGCGCCTACTGTTACATTAGGATAAATAAGACTATCACTGCCAACAATCGCACTATTGCCAATATAGGTATGGGGATAAACAATAGCATTATTGCCAATTTTCACATGATCAGCAATAACAGCATAGGCCATAATCGATGCATTTTCGCCAATACTAACATCTTTACCAATAACTGCAGTGGCATGAACACCAGGCTCTACCATAATTTGTGGCGTAAATAGTTGAAGTAAACTAACAAAAGCTACCCGCGGATTTTCTACCCGAATAGCTGGTTTGGCGAATTCAGTAATAATGCTCGGAATAATAACAGCAGCAGCGCCCGATTGCACCCCTTTGTCAAGGTGAGGCGCTACAGCAAAAGTAATATCTGTTGCTGTAGCATCTTCAATATTGGTTACACCAGTTATCTCAATATCACCATCACCTAGCAAGACTCCATCTATAAGGTCCGCAATTTCTCGTAATGTCTTTTTCAATAGGGCATCCTCCTGGATGATTATTGTAATTTTTTAATTACTTCATCAGTGATATCTGTACCACCTTGGGCCACACCATTTTTATACAATATGACACCTAATTTCTTATCTTTGGAAATTGACTCTAAGGTTTCTTTTATGCTAGCATCAACTTGTGATTCCATATCTTGCTTTATTTTCATGAAATCGCCATAAATTGTTTCTTGGCGTTTTTGAAAATCGGCAGGGCTCAAAGTCGCCTTTTCTTTTTCCAATTGGTCGCTTAGTTCTTTACCTTTAGCATTCAATTGATCTTGGAATTGTTTTACTTTAGGGCTGTCAGTCATTACCTTGTTAACATCAACAACACCAATATTAGCACTTGTACTGCAACCGCCAAGCAGAGCAGCCATAAATACTAAAATGAGTAACAACGCCAGTTTTTTTGTTCGAACCATTATAAATTCCCCCATGTTTTTATTTTTTGCCCAAATAGGCAGTAATATTATATACAAATTAACTATTTATTACACTCAGCAATCACCTGAGTGGTTATATCCACCGCACTAATATTTACAGCAACATTGGTCAATACTGCTTCAAAACCACTTTCAGCTGCCACTTTGGCTGTTTTCTCTGTAATATTAGCTATGATATATCCCTGCAATGCCTGGATTTCCTGATGTTTCATAGCTAACTGTTCCTGGATTTGACTCGGTGCCTGTTCAACTTGAGCGGCAGGTATTTGCTGCTCATTATTTCTGGCTACAATTTCAGCTTGTTTAGCAGCGGCCTGTTTAGAAATTTCTTCATTAAGTTGTTTTGCATAGGCTGCTAATTGTTGTTCTACTGCCGCCTTTTCTGGAGCTAATAACTCATCCATACGTGCAGCTAATTGTGCTTGCTTCGCTGCTAGAGCTTCAGAACGCTGAGTCTGGATTTTTTCCAACTCAGCTTGCAACACCGCTGCTTCTTCTTTCGCCAACTGCACCGTCTTAAGCTTAAGCTGCAAATTGAATATTTGAGGCTGATATTCCTTATCTAATTGGTCATTATAGGCATTCATTTCATCAGATAGAAGACGCCGGATAGTATCCGCTTTGGCCGTAATCTTTGGATTCAGTTCCTCTTGTTTTGCTGACATTTTTGCATTAAATTCTTGTTCAAAGGCTTTATTCAGTTCAGCCATTTGATTTTGAGACATATCAGGAATGGACCCTCCCTGGGTAGCAGCTGACTGCTGGTTAGCTAACTGCTGGGCTTCTAGCTGAGCAGCGAGAGTATCTGCCTGTTGCCCCAGAACCATGAGCTGATTATATTTGGGATGAGACTTGATGGCTTTGTTCATATCAATAATACCCACTTGTGGGCCAGGAGCCTTAGTGTCTTGAGCTTGTTTGGTACCACAACCAGCTGTAAATAGCGCAAAAACTAGCATAATGATAAGCAACTTCTTATGAGACACTAGATCACCTACTTTCTAATAAAGAGCCGAGCGGGTAAAACCAGCTCGGCCACAATGATTTTATTTACCAGTAATTTTTTTCCCAACCTCATCAGTAATATCTTGGCCGCCATATACAACATTGCCTTTGTCCATAACAACAGTCAAACCTTTTGCATCCGCTACGGCTTTGATCGCAGCTTCCACTTTATCAATGACTGGATTAATTAGTTCCTGCTGTTTTACACTTAAACGCTGCTGTATTTGAGCATAATAGTCTTGCTTTTCCTTATCATTCATACTGGCTGATTTAGTTTCAAAATCTTTTCTTGCCTGTTCTACTTCAGCTTGCATAGCTTCTTGGGCTTTAGCCATATCAGGATGCTGTGAAACTAACATCTGCTGATTTACGACTCCAATATTTGATGAGCTATTAGCGGCTGCCGCAGATGTCTTACCACTTTGGGATAAGGCCAATCCAATTACACCTAACATGAAGAATACTGCCACTGCCAGTGACACAAACTTTACTTGCTTTTTCTTTAAACTAAGCACGAAAAAACCCCTTCTCTCTGCCTCTCGGCATCAAATTTACCTTTTTATTATAACAGGGTATATACACATATTCAAGACGTTGATTTTACCGAAAAACTTACATTATTCTTATAGACTGCCAATAAACCGCAACCACCGATCCTCTTTATTCACTATATATTCAGCGCTTAAAAAGTCATGCATTTTGTATCGAATCCCAATCTCATTCTTATGAATAGCAGGTGTGTGTTCAAGACGCAATGTCAGGTTTTGGTTAAGGCTTTGATGAAGCCATACAATATTATGCTGATCAGAAAGATTATATTTAATTCCAGCTGTTGTACGAGTACTAAAACTGTGCCCCCAGCCAGGCACGAAATCCCAAGTCACTGTACTCGGAATAAAATCTAATTCCAAAAAAGCTTCATCCTGTTTACCTATAAATTTACCAACGTGTAGCTTAAATGAAGTATTGTCCTTACTGCGCCCCATATCTAAATATCCTTCAAGAGCCACTTTATATTTGTCTGTTTCGGCATCTATGGCAACTGTTGTATCCACTCCAGGGTTAATAACCGGGGTAATGGTCAAACCATAGCGCTTAGCACTGGGATGCTGATTCGCAGCAGCCCCTAGCTTAGCCGTAAAGTAATCCTGATGACGTTCAATAAAGGCTACTGGCAAACCGATAAGGCTTTTTCCAGCCTGCTCGACTGTCGGGCGTGCCGCAAGCAGCAGTATATTGGGAATTGTATGTGATCGCAGGGATACATCTACATCCTGAATAGTAGCACCCATCGGTGCCAAGGATAACTTCACTACCGTGCGTGACCCTGGAACAATATCAAAATTAGCGCGAAACTCTGGCAACTGGGAGGCCAACACTTCACGTATTACTAATTTTGATACACCGCCTGCCCAGTCTAGGGCATCAATAGGCAATCCTATTAAGACATCATTTACTTTTTCTTCTATATTGCCTAAATCTTTTTTCAAAAGATCAGTTATTTCAGGGGATACGGCCCCAAAATCTACCTCCAAAGCCACTTCATGGACAACTTCGCCCCATGGAGCTACCGCTACTTGAATCAGAGTATTAGAATCCGGTACCAAATGAACTGATTGTACCGAATATCCGACCAATACTCTATCAAATATTTCTTGTATTAATTTTTCATAAGCAGCTTTGCCGTTAACAACATCACTAATATTACGCCCGATTAGCATCTGCTCCCCCACTGTCCCCACACTAGCAGACATTCGTTTAGCAATCCGATTTGTCGGTGTTTGACTGGCAGTAATACTAACCGTTACTTTCTCTACTACGTCATCTGAAGCCTTTGCTATACCAGGCATTAAGATAAGGCATATCAGGAAAAAGCTAATCATTATGCGATAACATCTAGTATAAATAGAAATGCACCTCCTGTCGACAAAAACGCTGATGTATCTTTTAAACAGTGAAGGCACAAAGGGGTTACATCTACATCGCGTCCTCTCTGTGTTCTCTGTGCCTCTCCGGTTCCACTCATTATTTCTCGACATTATATAGTACAGAGTCAGGTCATAGACCTGACTCTGTACTATATTTTTCTTTAGAATTGTCCACCAAAACTAAAGTGGGTTTTAGCACCTTGACTACCTTTTGCATAATCAATACGAATCGGGCCGATCGGAGTCGAAACACGAACTCCCACACCAACACTGGCTTCTAGGTCATTTAGTTTATACCCTTCACCATCCCAAGCCTTACCGATATCAGTAAATACTACACCTTCTACTTTACTCGCTACTGGAAAACGGTATTCAGCAGAAGCAGAAAGCATTTTGTCGCCTTTAAACTGGTCATCACGATAACCACGTAGGGTATCTGCACCACCTACAGCAAATTGTCCACTTTCAGGCATGTTGCCATCAGCGTAACCTACCATTCCTCGTAAAGCTACGACTTGAGCATGGCCTACTTTAAGGTAATTACGAGTTTCAGCAGAATACTTATTATAACTAAAGTCACCGCCCAAAGATTTTCCGGCAAATTCAGCTGTCAATGACACACGATTGCCTTCGGTAGGACTAAATACATTGTCCCGAGAATCATATACGCGCGTCAAACTGACACTGCGGGTTAGACCAAAGTTATCTTTAAGATATCCCGAACCCGCGCTATATTTACTGTTATAATTATCACTAGTAGTATCTGTTTCTGTGTAATCAATCCCTGATACATACTTAACGTAACTATCTTTACGACTTTTCAGCGAAATATAGTTTTGCACATATTCACCTTGAGGACGACCAAGAGTAATATCCCAGCCTTTACGTTTCTTGTCATATGTGGCTCTAGTTTTACCATTATCATAATAGTCATTGTACTCATTGGTCATGTCATAAACACTAAAACCAAGGGAAGTTTGCTTGTCATCAAGCCATGGACGAGTATAGCTTACTTCATAGTTTCTGTCACTAGCGTTACCGCCAAACTCCCAATGAAACTTTACTTTATCACCTGTGCCATGGAAGTTATCATCACCAATTTCAATGATACCAACCATTCCATCAGCCTTACTGTAACCACCGCCGATGGAGAATCTGCCTGTCTTTTGTTCCACTACAGTAGTTTCAAAAACAACAGCATTCGGTTCTTTGCCAGGATTTAGCTTCATATTTACATCTTCAAAATAACCAAGGTTGTACACTTTTTGCATACTACGTTTGGCATCTTTCACATTGAATGGCTGATTAGGTTTCAATTTCATTTCGCGGGTAATAACATAATCCTTGGTTTTTTCATTACCTTTGATTTGAATGGCTTCTAGCATACCTTCATTAATGGTAACTGTCAGTACACCGCCTGAACTCATCGAAACATCGTTTACCTTGGTCAAGATATAACCTTGATCATGGTAATATTCTTCTATTGCTCGTACATTCTCATTGAGTTTCTTGGAATTCAAAATACTGCCTTTTTTCACAGTCAGCATGCTATTCAGTTTATCCGATGTTACCTTTGTGTTGCCTTTGATGACAATATCCTGCAATACTGGATTTTCCATGACAGTGTATACAACTTGCACACCTTCAGGAACTTCATTAAAATTAGATACTACATCAAAGAAATCACCCAATTCATAAATGGCCTGCATATCTTGCTTAATTTTATCGGCTACCACTGTATCACCAGGTTTTACCTTAACAACCTCCATTATAGAGTTTGTCGTTACTGCACTATTACCAGTCACAGTGACTGATGTCACAATCTTACCTGTAGGATCAGCAGCATACACAGGGGTCAACGCCGCGAGAACAATACTGAGACTAAAAATAGCCGCAAATAAAATCTGTCCATAGGATTTTAGAGTTTTCATGTATTACCTCCTTTTTTATCTTACTGGCCGCGTAAAGATTTTCCGGCGGCCCGCACCAGTTTTTGCATCTCATCACCTGAAATTGGAGCAGGCTGTTCCGGTTGGTAGCGGGGCTTTTCTGACTGTTTTACTTGTTCTGTCTTACTAGGCACAGAGGTTACAACTTGATTGACAACTTGCTGTACTGGTCGGTTATTCTCTGTAGGAATTATTACAGGCGGAGCATTAACCGCCGCCTTGGCTACAACTTCCACTGGCAAGCTAGCCTGACCAGCGAGCGGAACAGGTACGGCTAGTTCGGGCTTATTGATCCACCAGTACACACCGCCTACGGCAACAGCCATAAACATCGCCAATGTCAACGCCAGTCCATGACGAAATACTAGATATTTATAACGCCACTGGCGAGATCGATTGGCTTCCTTTACATGTTGAAGTTCAGCCTGGGCCAGCATCAGATCAAGTTCAGCACGAACATCATGCTGCTTATCAAAAGCTTCTTCGGCTCTTGTCAGCCATTCTTTTGCTGAACGCAAATGCTGATACATATGTTGTTTTAATTGAGCCATATGCATCACCTCTATTATAAACATACTATACAATCCTGGGAAGAGGCCAATTTTTGGTCCTCGATTTTAGGGCAAACAAGGTCAATTTCCGCGATTAACTATATTTTCTATGAAAATGCGCCATATATGCGCCTGTTTCCTCACTATTACAAGATAAGGACGATTTACCGCAGAGGCGCAAAAAACGGTGAAGATAAAAAACCACGTTAAGCACAAAGGTCGCAAAGAAGCGCATAGGACACAAAGAAAAATTTATTTATAATATCTTCTTTGTGTCCGCGTAGCAGCTTTGTATCTTTGTGCTAAAAATAGGTTTTCTCGCTACCAATTTTTCATAAATTTGGATAGCATGCCGCGTACACGCCTAATACCTTGCTTTTGCAATCGATAGATATGGGAAATACTCATATCTAGACTTTCAGCCAATTGTTTAGGTTCACGATCTTCCAGAAATACGCCATTCAATACTGCTTGTTCACTGATAGGTAAACGTCCCATAGCATTTTTCACTTGTTCAACAAGATAGTTGCGTTCAGCCAGGCTAGATACCTCAGCCCTATCATCTACCAATAAGTCGCCCAAGGTACTATCGTCCAGCAAGCTAAGCTTACCCTCTCGCTCCATATAATTGAGCATACGACCGCGAATACGATGCATTGCGAAAAGACTGAAAGCCACACCTCGCTGGTGATCATAACTTTCTACAGCTTCAATGAGCCCCACAGTGCCTTCTTGGATAATATCCATGACAATGGTTTCGTTAAGACGCCAGTTAGCAGTTGCTTTAAACACCAAAGGCTGATAATGTTCAATAATTTTACTGCGACAATTCAAATCATTATTTTCTTTATAACCGTACCAAAGCTCACTTTCTTCCTCTCGAGATAGCATATCTATTTTTTTTAGTTCTTTTAAATATTGATTGAGAAGCACTTTAATCATCCTTATCTGAAAAGCAATGCCTATCACTTTCCGGTTTTTAGAATCTGAACCTAGTTTCCAGTCCAAACCATGTACGCTTTTGTTCATCTATAGATGCGTTAACACTCGTACGTTTGCTTAACGAATAGCGCAACGCTAAATCACTTTTGTTGTGATCAACGCCTATTGTATAACTCAGCAACAGCTTATCTGTCAAATATTTACTCATTTCTATATTATACACTTCCTGAGATACGGTAGTAGATTCCTCACGGTCGCTATAGCTTTTTTTAATACTATTAGAGGTAGTATCCTTAACCACTCGAAATTCATCCAGCCCTAAGGCGCTACGAAAATTACCTTCTACTTGACTCATGAACTGCATTTGCAGTCCAGCACCCAATACACTCACCATTGCGTCCCGGCCCATTCCGCTATTGGCACTATTTTGTTTATCAGCATAATGACTTCGCAAAGTCAATAAAGATAAGATCTCCTGTTGCCGCATGGCTGGTTCAGATGTCAAACTAAACTGCATCGCACTTACGGGTCCGTTTACATTTAGGCTTACTTCTATCTGCTGAAGACTTGTCTGGGCACTTAGTTTGACGATGGGCTCAAAGGATGCAAATTTCTTAAAATCAGCGCTAGCCTCAGTTACTTTAAACTGTGTTCCAAGGTAATTTACCGTACCTCGAACTGCTGCAATACTACCTGATACATCTGGTTCTAGAGTACTGCCAGCAAACTTTGCCCGCCCTTCTGCTAGAATATCATAGAAATAAGGATTATAAAAGCGTACTTTTTTACCAACCGTCATTTCAACATCAAGACCAATATCCACATTCGAGGTTACCATATCAGGGATAACAGGTATATTAATAATATCATTCTCAAATACCAGTTTACCTGACACTATAGGCTTACTACCCCTATTTGTAAAATTCAAATTACCATCAATGGCGCCAGTAAAATATTTACTCTTCAGTTCAGGTTTATTTAATACTAAAGATAAATCATAGTTTGATAAAGCCATACCACGAATTTTAGCTGTACCTGTTAAACTATACAAGCCTTTTCCCAAATGACCATCAAACTTCTTAATATTAATTGTATCACCTTCAAAACTAATATCAACCCCCACTTTCTGGATGGGGCTCGCTAACGCTGCTAATTTTACCACACCATTATTAATGGTAATATTACCCCTGACAATAGGCTGCTCTAAGGTACCTGCCACGTTAATTTCACCATGTGTAGGACCTTCAGCCCACGTTACCTGTTTGGTCAAAAATGGTAAAACGCTTAAATTAGCTTCATCTAAACGTAGTTTCAGATCCATTTGATCAACAATATTGGCCTGTTCCCGACCCACGGGACTAAGTGCAGCAACTGGAATTGTGCCATAAGCACTGGCCCGGTAAGGACCTTTCTTCAATAGTACCTGATTAACATGTATGGTGTTTTTATCCACTATCAGCAAACCATATAATGAATCAAAGGTTGTATTGCCTACGCCACCATTAACAACTTCCAAAGAAATGGCTGCATGAGGATTACTGGCCACCCCTGAAATTTGAGCAGTAAAGCCCATTTTTCCACTGGGCTCGATATTGGCATTTAGTAAGGTTGCTACCAATCCGGCATCAATATCCCGACCACCAATTTCCAAATCAAGAGGCCCATTCAAATCTGCAGTCCCCCGCGCAACCAAACTACCAGCACCTTGGGCCGCAGATAAATCATTAATTTTAAGGACATTATTCTCTAAAGCCACATCGATAACAATGGATTCTATAGGATATTGTTTTATTTTTCCCTCTTTCAAAGTACCTGTCAGCCAAATATTAGGCTTATTCACCGTTCCATTCAGCCTTATTTGACCATTGAGTTGTCCATGAATATCTTTGCATGGCAATTTGAATATTGTTAATATTGGCTGCAGTTCAGCATTTTCTACATCAAGGTTACCATATATCTCATTGGTGTCTATACCAAAACCACCAGCAAAACCAAATTTGCCTGTCCCCTGCATAAAACTGACATAAGGAACTTCTATTTCATGTCCATTAAAAGTAATCTCACCGCTTACGCCTGTAATTTTTTGATCATTAAATGTAAGACTATCAGCAGACAGTTGACCATTAAATACAGGATCACTTGCCGTGCCTGTCAATTTGCCAGTAAACTGAGCCACCCCAACAGCAGGATAGGGAAGGTGCAAATTAAGCCTTTCCATATTAATATGCTGAGCTACAATATCAAAATTCAAATCCTTATTAGGAGACATACTGCCTGATAGCTTAATCCGTGTATTGAGTGAATTAATGCTAAATTGACTAATGGTAGTCGTGCCTTGCTCCCGTTTATAAGAACCGTGGGCCTTGGCAACCAATTGGCCACGGAAGCTGCCGTCAGTCAAAAGAATATGTCCTTCAGTATTAAAGTTTTCCAGCGGCCCAGTTATTATCATTTCATTATCTACATTACCTGTCAAATTTTCACCAGGCACTAATAGTTTTATAAGGTTCTCGGCTCTAGCCTGATGTGTTTTCACCATTATATTCATGTCGCGCTGACCATTCAGCCCTAAGGTCCCCTGTACTTGATGTTTGGTTACCCCATCAACGAGCTGTATGTCATCAATCACCAATTGCTGGCGATTCCCATGAATGTTACCTTTAGCTTGGGTAAACGGCTGATAAAAAACCTGGCCGTTTATTGCTGTAAAAGAACCTGCAAATTCAGGTTCGGACAAATTACCAGTAATCTGTCCGGCAAATTCCCCATTACCGTCTACTATACCAGATGAGTTTGGATCAAGCTGCTGAAGGGATATCCCTTGCCCATATATAGTTAGATTAATATTCTGATGATCAATCATCCCCCGAGCGGATACTAAGCCCTTGGCTAAACTAATATTCGCATAATCGATAGCAATTATCCCATTATGGCGATAAAATCCAGCCCCTAGAGAATTAAAAACCACCCCTGACATTTCCCCTTGTCCAACGGCAACCGTCCCTTGCACATCAGCCTCTGCAAAGGCTCCCGCGCCCTTGACCGTTACATCAACATCTCCATGGCTATTAGATACCATATCAGTTAACACATTAGCCATATCAATTTGCTGAGCCTGAAGATGAAGCTCATAGCTACCACTATCCTGCAGATATACTCCTGTGGCAGCAACCTGGCCACCTAGCATCTCTGCATTAAATTTATTAATAATTAGTTTTTTGTCCATCATTTGCACATTAGCCTTAGCATTACGAGCCTCATATCCAGCTATTTGCCCAATTGTCAAAGTTGCATCCCCGTTAATGATAGGGTTGGTGGTTACTCCTGTAATATTAGCCTTAAAAGCCAGTTTACCGCTCACTGGAATAGTATCGGTAATGACACTGGGATCAAAGGCCGCTGAGGCCACTGTCAAATTAAGTATGGGATGACTCGTATCTGTACGAATACTACCTCGCACATCAATAGGCTGATCGAGTAACTTAGCGTTGGCAAATACATACATATTCTTATTTGTAAAAGCCATGTTGCCTTGCACTTGGCGCACAGGCATACCATCAATATCTATGTCGACCCCAGCTAGGCTAGCCTCACCAGCCCACTCAGTTTTACCCTGCTGCTGGGTTACTGTCGCCTCTAGGTTTTTCACAATGCCCCCCACTAATTCCAGTGGTCCCTCGGTTAGCAACACTTGATAATCAGCCACAAATAACTCGCTTACCATAATCCTTAGGTTGCTGCGTCCTTGACTATTGACTGAACCCTTAGCCTTAACAGCTGCCCCCTTATGAACAGCCTGCAGCTGAAGATCGATACTGGGATTATGTGCAAAATCCATACTGCCATTAATATTTTCCAATGTCCACATTGCGCCAGAAACTTTCAGCATCGCCCTGCCATCTCGTAACGTTACTTTGCTACTAAAAGAAGGTTTTGTTATATTCTCTTGTTGTAATATATCTTGTGCATTCCAACGACCATTACTGGCCTGGGTAAGCCACAAAGTAGGTTTTTCAACCGCTACGTCAGAAATAGCATCCACTAGATTCTGCCCACGCAGAATACTCAGCAGGCTGTATGTAATCGTTATCTTTCCACTAGCAGCCAGTATTTCTGCCTGTTTATCATAAAGGGTAACATCATCTATTGTTATTGTATTAGCTGAGGTAATTTCAACGCGCCCTACCGTCACCAAACTACCTAATGCATTAGATAGCTCTATTTCCTATTTCCCACTAACCGATATCCCCATCGCCTTCTCCAAGTTAGCTTTGCCTGTATTATAATCGTATAGGGCTTGAATATAATTCATCTTAGCTGTTGTTAATGCCACTTGCGCATCAATCACATCTGTATTAGTACCTACTCCAGCACTATAACGCACCTGAGCAATTTTCAGATTTTCTTCGCCTTGCTCCACTGTTACTTGGGAAGTATCAATACGCTTTTCAGCTTCTATCATCGTTAAATACGCCTTGCGCACTGCCAATTCAATAGAATCCTTCGTTTGTTTAGCTTGTTCTATCGTTGTCAATAATACTGAATCAGCCTTTTTGATTTTAGCATTGGTTACACCAGAATCAAAGGGAGTCCATGTGGCAGCTAGACCAATAGACCAGGTGTTTTTATCCAGGCCGGGAAGTTTATCATCGCTCAAACTTTCAATAGCAGTTGCAGTAACTGTAGGCAATAAGCCAGCTTTAGCTGTTTTTACTGTTTCTTTGGCGATATCAATATTATAATCAGCTTGAATGGCTGCTGGGCGATGTTGCATGGCATATTTTATACTGTCAGCCAAGGACATTGTATATTTTTCATGTTTTAGGTTATCTTTTAATATTAGGTCTGTGGAGAGTGGCAAACCGACTACATTGTTGAAACTGGCTACTGCCACATCATAAGCATTCTGTGCTTTCATTAAAGTTTGCTGATCATTGGCCAATGTTACTTGGGAAGCCAATACATCTGATTTGGCAACAGTGCCTACTGCATATTGAGCCTGAACATTACGTAAATGAACTGTCATTTGATCAACAGTTTCTTGGTCCACTTTCACTGCATTCTGTGTCTGCAAAACCGTAAAATATGTAGTCGTAGCATCTAATTTGATCTGTTGTTTACTTTCATCAACACTAAGGTCAGCTACTTTTAAGTTAAGCTTCGCTGCAGCAATCTCACTTTCTACCTGACCACCTGTATACAGATCCATACTCAATGTCAATTTATTGGAAATTGCAGTAGTAGGGTCTACATTACTATATGCTTTAGTACGTGCATCAGAATGAGTATATGTTAACGATGGTCCATTAGCTCCTTTAGCAACATCGATGGCTATTTCTGCGCTATTCTTAGACATATCTGCGATCTTAATCGCCGAATTATTCTTCAGGGCCAATATAATACTATCCTCTAAAGTTAACTCCACTGGTGCGGCCAGTACAACTGCTGTATTTAACACAAGAAATCCTCCGCTCAGCACTATCGCTAAACGTTTCTTCCAATGGGTTTGTTTTATCATTTTAAAAATCCCCCTCAATTCCTTAACCCGTTATTGACTATGCAGTCAGTATATTTCTATTATATGGTTTAATAGAATACGTGTCAATTAGAAAAATGCTATACCTTCTTTTAAAGCTCCCCTCTGCCTTCTCTGCGGTAAAAAGCAGTCCTAAGGGAAACTAAAACTTGGCTTGTTTCTTTACTTTAGAAATTTTGCCGCACTCCAATATAGGTAGCTTTTTCTGATGATTTATTAATATTGTTAGTCTGCCCTACAATAAAAGTATCTGGGGCTAGTTGATATTGAGTCCGCAATTTCACCCGAACATCATTCGGATCAGACACATCTAATGACAGTTTGAGCTGTTTGCCCAGTTTAGCATCAGCACCTATTCCAACTTCGCCATCAATCACTCCAGCCCGACCGGCAAATCCTTCGTTGCCTTTCCCAATTTGAAAATTACCCTTACTGCCATCACCAATACCTGTCACGCCAATGATCGCAAAATCCTGAGGTGAAGTATTAATTCTTAGATCCGCGTTACTAAGGTACTTTCCAGTCTTATTATCATACAAGACTTCAACTCCAGCTTTGGTACTGATGGACTCCACTTTGGTTAACATTTTATTCGCCTTCTCACTGACTGAACGGGCATTCCTAAGAGTTTCTTTGATATTCTTGGCTGTCTCGGGGTCAGTGACCACACCCTCTAAGGCAACTGCCATTTTTTCTATACGAGTACTGGCATTTTTGATATTTTGAATGGTTTCCCGCAAATCTCGGACGGTTTGTCCATCATTATCCACCCCAGTTAACATCATATCTACACGCCCTGCCACATCCCTGAGGGTGGCGGACATAGCACTTAGATTACCCATCATAGCATTAACATTGCCTTCATTATTTTGAGCCATGCGCGCTAGTGCAGCGCTCATTACATTAAGATTATGTGTCAGTTCCTTAGCATTCAAGATACTTTCTTTCATCGCCGCTTTCACTTTATCATCGCCGAGTATTTCATTTAAAGATTTGACTAACTCATGAACCTCTGCAAGCACCTTATCTGAAGAAGCGATAACGTGATCCAACGCCACAAGGTCTTCTCCTTTCACTATATCATCAGGAGCTAAAAAGCCCTTACTCTGACTTGGCGGTGAAATATTAATATGTTTTTCCCCTACAAGTCCGTCAGATGCAATACGAAAGGTTGAGCCCACCGGAATTTTAACACCTGGATTAACCATAAACGTCACTTTAGCACCTTCTGGTAAGACTTCTATTTCTTTTACATAACCAACATCTACACCAGCATACCGCAATGCATTACCTTTTTTCAGACCATTAACTTGACCAAATACGGCCTGCACCTGATATCCCTTATCACCAAAACTAAAATTCCCCAAATGTATAATCATATACGCCAATAGTATAAATGCAATTACACTCACTGAACCGACTTTGGCTTCTGTACTTAAATTCATTCTAAATTTGACCTCCTTCGCGCATATGCACCTGGTGTTTTTAAACCGTGGATAAATTGTTGCACTAGAGCATTTTCAGAGCGTTTAATTTGCTCGACTGTACCTACTTCAATAATACGTCCGTCATGAATCATAGCAATACGATCAGCAATGGTAAAGGCACTGGACATCTGATGTGTAACTACTACTGAAGTAACACCAAGCATGCGTTTCGTGTTCATAATCAGCCTATCAATTGTTCCTGACATAATAGGATCTAGACCAGCAGTAGGCTCATCATATAGCATTATTTCCGGCTTCATGGCAATAGCCCTTGCTAGACTCACCCTTTTTTTCATACCACCTGATAATTCATTAGGCATTACATTTTCCCGCTCGGCTAATCCCACCATACGCAGGTTCCTTGACACAATCTTAGTAATTTCCTTTTCCGACATAGTCGTATGCTCTCGCAGGCCAAAAGCAACATTTTCTCCTACTGTCATAGAATCAAATAAGGCCGAATACTGAAATACCATCCCCATATCTAGACGAAT
Organism: Bacillota bacterium; assembly: GCA_017889585.1. Lineage (GTDB taxonomy): Bacteria > Bacillota > Negativicutes > DSM-13327 > DSM-13327 > CTSoil-075. The sequence continues at coordinate 49,096 of JAGFZX010000021.1, read as the reverse complement.
CTTATTCAAAGCATTTTCAGATAAAGAGGATATTCCCTGGTCTTTTACCCAAATTTCACCAGAGGTGGGTTTTAACAATCCGATAATCAGACGTAATATTGTACTTTTTCCTGAACCGCTGGGCCCGATAACTACCATAGTTTCTCCTTGCCCCACTTCAAGATTTATATCATGCAGTATTTGTTTACCGCGAAAACTCATGTTAATATTACTTAATTTTATCATTCGCTCACCTTCCTTGTAACAACTACGCACCCCTTAATATTTTCCTCAAGATAAGAACGATTTACCGCAGGGGCGCAGAGAGTTATTGAATACCCAAATCGCAAAATTTCCTCTGTATTCTCTGCGCCTCTGTAGTTTAATCATTTCTTTATTTTTACCGATATAATAACATGCTTAAAAAATAATTGCTAATAAATATTATAATCATAGAGCTCACTACGGCGGCAGTTGTAGCACGCCCTACACCGACCGCACCTTCCTCAGCTGTCAAACCTTTGTAACAACCAATAATAGCAATGGCACCACCAAAAAACATGGCTTTAACCAGTCCACCTATTACATCATGAACATCAGCAAATACATTAATTGAATTAAGGTATGTAAATGAACCAATTCCCGAATACAAGGTTGCTACCAAATACCCACCCAAAGTACCGATTACATCAGCAAAAATCACTAGAATGGGCACCATCATGATACAAGCTAATAACCTAGGCACTACCAGATATTGAATAGGATTGACAGCCATAACCCTTAGGGCATCAATTTGTTCAGTAACTTTCATTGAACCTATTTCAGCAGCAATCGCGGCCCCTACTCGACCAGCAACCACTACACCAGTTAGCACTGGTGCTAATTCTCGGAGCATGGATATCGCCACAATACCACCTACAGAAGACTGAGCACCATATTTGATAAATTCATGAGCCGTTTGTAAGGTAATAACCATACCGGTAAATAGAATGGTCAGCAATACAATTGGTAATGAGTCCACTCCAAGATGGACCATCTGCTCAAGTATATATTTGGCTTTGGGACGCTGACGCAAATGATATAGCGCCTGACCTATCAATATCATAATACGCCCACTGTTTTCTGCACTATTAATGACCTGTCGTCCAATACTTTCGAATATCTGAATAAACATATTAATCCCTCACATTTAAAAACAATAGTACACTTTTATAGTATTATTAATGTATTCAATATAGAATATCAATTACCTGCGTTTAGTAAAAACATTTAGTATGTAAATGTATCCAAACAGCTGAACATGCTGTGCGTAATATAAAACAAGACTTGGCTCTTATGCCAAGTCTTGTTTTATATTATTTTGGGGCTGCTTTCTCTACATTAATTATAATCTGAGTATCGCCACCAATAATATAGTCTGTGGTAATGCAACTCTTGGCTTTTTCCTGATTTTTCTTATCTTGCAACCTATTTTCCGTAGAATCTTTCTTCAGAGCAGCATTACTATTTTGCATCAAACTGTCTTTTTGTTTTTTGCTATCACTATTATCTTTCTGCGGTTTAGCAGTGCCAGGCACCTCACCCATATCAAGATCCAAAATTTCTACTACAATATCATTATTACGATCACGCTTGAGAAAGTCTTTAATGACATCAGCAAATTTTTTATTCTTTTCTTTAGGTTTGTTGAGCATTAATAATTCTTCATCCAAACCTTGACGTTTAGATAACAATTGTAGTATCGGCACCATACCTCCGCCTCGTACTTCTAAGGTCAATGCTCCTGCAGGCTGGTCACTAGGAATCACAAATGGTACAGTGCGAGTGAAAGCCTCACCGCGAAAGGGTTTTAATTTCACGGCAATATCAATGGTTTCTCCCGGCCTTCCAGTGATATTCTTAGTCTGTGCCTCAATAATGTTAGCTGTCCGGCGTTCCTCATCAACATTCACATTGATTTTAACATCCATAATATCTACGGGATGGTACTGATTACCTGCTAACATACTCATAGCCTCAAAAAATTCACCTACAGCAGCTTCACCAATATTGGCCCCACTATAAAACATATTTTCCCGTTTAATTGTCTCCCCAGGCATATTACGGGCTGTAATTTCAAAACTTACTTTTGCTGTCCCTGATCCCACTCGATCTATTGCCTTGTCAATTACATTAAACATAGTAGTTGCTGACAAAGCTGGGGATAGCTGTTCATCCTGTATTACTTGTACAGTAGCATCTTGGGTTTTCCCTGTATCATTATCTTTTACCATAATAAGCATGGGAATAATTGACGGGTACTTGCCAATCTGGCCAGCCACTCCCTCACCACGATCTTGATTAATTAAGCCTACAGCCTCACCTGTTGTCCCCACTTTAAATGAGTTTTCCAAGCCGCTCATTGTTGTGAAGACATAGGCATTGGTCATAAAATAACCGATATTGCCTTTTTTGAGAAACGGATGGCCAAAGGCTAGGACTTTGTCACCTTCAACATATGTTACTGTCCCTAATGCCCCTACACTGACATCACCCCGGACCAACTGAACTCCTACAGCGTTGCCAGGCTCAAGAGGGCCCATTTCTACTCCCTCGGGGACTTCTCCCACCTCATAAGGTACCAAGTTAAGCGGTTTTAATTTATCCTGAAGCATGGCTAAGGCATGTTCACTAAAGCCGGCAACCATGAGTGGTGTAGCCATTTGCTCGAAACCAGGCACTTGATCGGTTTGAACCATACTTGCATTGTATTTGTCAGGCATATCCCATAATTTGAGCATATCGGCAATGGGTGTAACCATACCAATCTTATGATCAGTCAACGACCAACCATAGGCCACAGCCCCTACTAGTTTATTATTAATATATACTGGACTACCACTCATCCCCTGAGCAATTCCGCCCGTACGATCAATGACATCACCATATGTACGGATCAAAATCAAATCACCGGCAGCACCTTTATTTTTCATAATTCCTAATACTTCTACACCGAACTCTTCCCGCTTTATGCCTGATACTACGGTTTTGGCAATCCCCTGCATGCCTGGCTTAATTTCATCTACAGACATAAATTCTGATGCCGCGTGGCCTAAAGATACTGGTAGTACTAATAACAGAGCAAGCAGTGCTAGACGACACTGCCTGAATATTTTTTTCAAACCTATCATCCTTTCTCTATTTACCTGCTTTAATGCGAGCTACAACATCACCAATTTTAATAGAATCACCAGGTTTCACCAAGACTTCTGCTACCACACCACCCATTGTGGCCCTAGCTGCTGGCACCGGCCCTGTCAGCGTATCCACCCGCACCAAAATATCACCTTCCCGTACAGTGGTTCCTGGTGTTATCAAATCGGTTACAGATCCAGAAAGAACTCCAACTTGATCAACTGCAGGACTAGCTGCCACCAGCAAACTACCTGCTATGAGAAATACTGCGATTGCCGCAACTATAATAGCTTGTTTACGAAACATGAAAAACACCTCCTGATTAATTTGATTATACAGCATTACTATCTATAACGCATTAAATAATTATTGGAGGCTGTTTATCGTTGTACCTGCAAGGGGCAGGCCGCCTTTCTAAACAGCCTCAAGTATTTACCTTATTTTTTAGGAACAATTATTAATGCATTACCCACAGAGCGTTCCCGGCCATCTGAGGGGTTGTTAACAACTTTGCCACCTACCACCATTTCGCTAGAACCACCGCCATCCAAGTTCATGGCATCAACAGCACCATATTCTTGCATTAACAGCGCTAATTCTAACAAGGTCATACCAACACTAGACTGCTGACGGCCATCTACAACCAGGAGGATGACATGTCCATCTTTGGTCGTACCTATCGCTGTGCGCGGCGCCCGCCCACTGGTAATATCAGAAGGAAAATCTTCCTCTTTACTTGTCAAAAATACGCTACCATTTTTAACAAGTCGAGGCCCAGCACTAATGGCATCTATGGTTTTATCCCATTTTTCACCCAAGGTTTGTGTTATTTTTATCTTATCCCCTACTTTTAAACCAACCAGAGTTTTTTCCATAATACCATGGGCTGATAAGACAACCCCTCCCGGTGGAATGGCAGCATTACCATGGGCAATTGCCGTAATTTTACCATTGTTTATAATATAATCACTGCCAAATTCATTGGTCCCTGTCATGCTATCATAATAGTTGTTATATAAAATTAAATCGTTTGTGCCCCGCTCATGATTAACACCAGTAATGGCTACTGCACGCCCATCAGGCAAAGTAATGCTACCCAGGTAATCAATCTGATCAATCATTATTTTACCGTCAGGCATCAACCCGAAGGCAGTACGATCCAAGTCCGATGTGCTGACAATTTCACCGTCAATTTTAAGTAAACCTAAAATTTCACCACTCAGTGCAAAATAAGAGGCATTGACTGCAGCAATGGCCTTGCTTCGCTCCGCCATAGATTGAAGTCTTTCTAGGCCTGTAATGGCATCATTAGACAATACTGTTTTTATCATATAGTCCGCTTCAGGAGCTATATCTATAATATGGGCGCTAATCGGTCCTGTCTGCTTATAACGCAATAATGAGGTATACTTGACTCCAGGTGCAACTTCTACTTCACTTTTCTGATCATAGTCTTTGATAATATCGATCACAATGCGATTAGGGTTAGTCAGTGTAAATACTTTATATGTGGCTGGTCTTTTCAGATCTATTACGACTCGTTGCTTGCCTGGTTCTACTTCTGTGAGTTCTAAGCTATTGAGGACAGGATCATCAAATATCTTTTGTCTGGCACTTAGCTTATTAACTGTACCCTTAAAATCAACAACCAACTGGTCTGGATTTTCTGTAAGATTATCAGTAAAAGCTGGCAAAATGCTTACATCCAAAACAATTCTTACTTTTTGAGGCGATTGACTATATCTAATATTTTGCAAAACAGCTTGTGGTATTTTGGCTTCCACGATCTGCTGCCCTGCTACGACTGCTAACGGCGGAGCAGCCCATGCAGCTTGGGGAAGCATAAGCAACAAAGTCATTACTAAACTAAAACGTCTGTATATTCGAAACATAAAAAACCTCCTGTATAACTTGGTAAAGAAAAGCCAGGCACTTATGGTGCCTGGGGCTTTTTCACCGCACTGTCTGCAATACGAAGCTGACGATAAAGCATATCCGCCAATCCGATACCACCAGCACTCGCCATATTTTTGGTCACTTCACTGTCGAGCATTGAAGTCATAATCTCTTCTTTGGAGCTATCCACTAACTTTGATTTTTGCACAGTCTTACGCATTTCTGTCATCATCATATTAAGGAACATAGCTTCCATGTCTTTACAAGTTGCTTTTAATTTAGCATCATCCTTAGACTCTTGGGCTTTTTCAGTTACGTTTGCTAATTGCTCAGCAAAATCACCTGTAGCCTTAGTTTGTACCGAACTAAGATTATTAATCATACTTGCTGAATTAATTCCGGATATATTCATATATTTTTCACCTCGAAGATCCGATTAAGACAGTCTCTAAATTATTTGCAAATCAGCGTGCAATGCACCAGCAGCTTTCATCGCCTGCAATATGGAAATAATATCCCGCGGCGTAGCACCAATGGCATTCAAAGCATTGACTACATCGCCTACATTAGTGGTAGCAGGCAGTACCATGACATTTGCCTTATCTTCTTTTACATCAACTGTCGTATTATTGCTAACCACCGTAGATCCACCAGATAAAGGCTCTGGCTGGGATACATCTTGAGCTTTGTTGATGCGGATGCTAAGTCCACCGTGGGCTACAGCCACTTCATCAATAGACACATGAGCACCCATTACGATAGTACCTGTACGCTCATTAATAATAATTTTAGCAATATTATCAGGATTTATATAAAGCTCCTCGAGATCGGCTACAAAACCTACTAAGTTACCCTCATACTGAGCAGGCACAGTTATGGAGATTGTACCTGGATCGCGAGCAATGGATATGCTACCAAAACGACTATCAATGGCCTGAGTAATCCGCTTAGCTGTTGTAAAGTCAGGCTGGCTTAAAGCCAGCAGAATGGTACCATTATTCACAAGTTGGATTGGCACATCCCGTTCCACAATCGCCCCATTAACTGTCAAACCTACATTAGGGAAATTTTTTGATTGACTACTACCACCACCACTTGCCGAAAAGCCGCCTATAGAAACCGCTCCTTGACCAACAGCATATATTTGTCCATTTGCCGCCCTCAGAGGTGTTTGCAACAACATGCCACCCTGTAAACTTTTAGCGTCCCCCATGGAAGACACCGTAATATCAATGGCATCACCAGGTTTTACAAATGGCGGTAGCTGAGCAGTAACCATAACAGCCGCTACATTTTTAGCTTTCATTTGGGCCGCGCTCACTGTCACTCCGAAGGTCTTCAACAAACTAGACAATGACTGCATCGTTTGCAGTGTTTTATCAGAATCTCCTGTGCCATTAAGTCCCATAACGAGTCCATATCCCACTAGTTGATTTGACCTCATGCCTTGGACTTTTGCCACATCTTTAATCCGTGTGATACTTGAGCCTGCCATAGCAGTTGCCGTAACTGCTAACATGTAGAGGACAATGGTAAAACCAACTACTACTTTGCGCATCAAATGCCTCCATTTTAAAACAAGAAGTTAAATATCTGACCTAAAATTCCCTGACGTTGCTTGCTTGCAATTGGACCATTACCTTCAATTTTAATCTTAGCATCTCCGATAGAGTAAGAGTACACTGCGTTATTTGTTGTAATATCTTCCACACGTACAATGCCCGAAATTGTAATCTTCTGTTCTTCACCATTTTGCTTAATGCTTTGTGTACCAGAAATAAGCAAACTGCCATTAGGTTTAACCTCAATTACTTGGGCTGTCATTGTAGCCGCTATTGTATTTGTATTGGCAAGAGAACCTTTAGCACTAAAGCTATCGGAATTACCAGCACTCGCTGAAGCTATCCCATGAAAAATCCCTGTACCAGCATTCATTGATGTTGACGTTGTTTTGGTATTAGAAGCAGTACCAGCACGATTGGCGCTTAAACTTTCACTAATAATAATAGTGAGAGTATCTCCTACAGCATGAGCCTTACGATCACCATACATACTAGCATTTAATCCTACATCACTCCACAGTGAGTCAGCTGATGCTGAAGGCATTAGTGGCAACATTACACATAGGAAACCTAACACAATGCCAAAAACCTTTTTTGTTAGGCCATACATATTCTACACCTTCACTTTCTAAACTACGAATATTACAAATTGTTCTTATATGTTAACACTTGGACGGTACTGCCATCCAGCACCTTCGCTACCATCAGCTTAGTAGAACCAATATTTTGTACCTTAATGAGCTGTCCTACACTGCCATCTTGCATCGCGAGTCCAGGAACAGTTATTTCTATATTACCGGTACGAGCAATAATATTGACCATATTACCCCGCTTGATCAGTAAGGGCTTAGCCAGCATAGAATCAGTAAGCACTATACTTGGTATCAATGTCCGCCGCGCTACCAGACCTATTACTTTATTTATATCTGTAAAGTACCCTGCTCCTAAGCGCCCAATATCCTTGCGTTCATAACCCACTTTTTCAGTTGTCAGCATTTCGCCAGGACTCACCTGACCAGTGACAACTGCCACCTGCTTATATAGCTTAACATCCATTTTTAGTACAAGCTTTGTGAAGATTTGTCCGTTAACACTAACAATAGCAGTTACATTTGTTGGAATATTATAATGAATACCATAGGGAAGAGCAGTCGTAACACCAATCGTACCTGCGGGAGTTATAACATCTTGCACACCACTAATTGGCATAATACTCAGATCACCACTACTTACACGTAAGCCCGTCTGTTGTTCTATCATCGCTATGCTTTTCTCAAGCAAAGCCTGTCCACTGATAATTTGGGAATCGCGAGTCACTATAACAGTCTCAGGAGTTTTCCAAACTATACCACTAAAGTCAGAGCCTGTGGCAGCTAGTCGCATATGCAGAAGTTCCTTACTCAATACTAAGCTGCTACCAAGAGATGGCGCACTACCTATTTTTAATAGACGTAAACTATTGACCCAAGCAGCATCATCACCGCTGATTTCAGCTATTTGTCCGAGTGTAATAAATGATCCCTCTATTTTAGCTTCTGGCGCTATCACGATGGTTATTCCTTCTGCAAATGCAACGTTCAGCACCAGTAATAACTGTATCAATAGAAAATAACATACTTTACTAAGCATTGTTTTCATCTACCGTTTTAGATTAGCAGCCTGTTCTAGCATGGTATCAGAGGTAGTAATCGCCTTAGAATTTATTTCATAAGCCCGCTGGGCTACAATCATATTCACCATTTCTTCAACAACCTGAACATTGGACATTTCTACATACTTTTGTTGAATGGTTCCTGCACCGTCAGTACCCGGATTACTCGCTACCGGAGATCCAGATGCTCCAGTTTCTTTTAATAAATTTTGTCCCACACTGTCAAGACCTGATGGATTTACAAATCTAACAATTTGCAGCTGCCCCAACTCTTGGGAAGCCGTCTGCGAAGGAAGGGTTGCTGTTACAAGGCCTGTAGATGATACTGCAAAAGCAGTTGCAGTCGAGGGAATGGTAATTGCAGGTTCTAATGGATAACCTGCAGAGGTAACTATTCTTCCCGTAGAATCTAATTTGAATGCACCATCCCGAGTGTAATTAATCGTACCATCCGGCATAGTAATTTGAAAAAAACCGTCACCTTCTATGGCTAAATCCGTACTATTACCTGTCGACTGAAAACTTCCTTCGGTATAAATTTTTTGTGTAGCAACTTGGCGTACACCACTGCCCATTTGTATGCCTGTTGGCAACTGACTATCTGCCCCAGTTGTTGAACCGGCTTGACTTATGGTTTGATACATCAAATCCTGAAAATCAGTACGACTTTTTTTAAAGCCTGTTGTATTTACATTGGCTAAATTATTGGAAACAACATCAATATTGGCCTGTTGGGCAGCCATTCCCGTCGCGGCTGTCCACAAAGATCTCATCATAATAAAAACTCTCCCCTCTATACATCTAAAAACTTCAATTTAAAGCTTTTCATATCTATACTATCGTAAAAACATACCTAAAAAATAAGTGGAAAATGGAGGATTACACTTTTCCCACTTCATTAACAGCTTTATCCATTAGCTGATCATGGGACTGAACTACTTTACCATTAATTTCATAAGTTCGATAACTAGAAATCAAATTAACCATTTCACCGACAACATTGACATTAGACAGTTCCGAAAATCCTTGTCTGACACTGCTGGTCGATGCTGTGCGCTCTTGATTAGGGTCGGCAATATACAAGCTAGATCCTTCTTTCTGTAATTGTTTTTCATTAGCGAATTCTAGTACTTGCAATTTCCCTGCCGGTTGGTCATCAACAATTACACTGCCATCATCACTAACTACCATTTTATTTCCGTTTATTCTAATAGGACCATTTTGCCCAAGTACTCGATACCCATCTTGAGTAATGAGTTCGCCCTTTGTATTTTTAGAAAAAGTCCCATTACGAGTATAACGAACTCCGCGAGGAGTCTCTACTGCAAAAAAGCCTTTACCCTCAAGTGCCAAATCAAAATTATTTCCCGTGATCCTGATCCCGCCAGCCGATTGATTTGTCGAGATTTCATCAATCATCGCACCAACACCCATACTACCAATGACTGGAGCATCTGCACCATCATTAATACGCGTAATCAGCATACTAGCAAAATCCTTACTGACAGCCACATCTTTTTTGAAACCAGTCGTATTAGCATTTGCCAAATTATTAGAAATAACATCAGTACGCATTGATTCTGCTAACATCCCTGATGCCCCAGTATAAATACCACGAATCATAACATCACCCCTTTAGGCCAAACTACCGCGTTTTAGCGTCGTCAAGCTATCTTCGATGGTCCCTAATGAATCCAAAGCTTTACCTGTACCTAGGGCCACACAAGACAGAGGGTCTTCAGCCAAATAGGTAGGAATACCTGTCTCTAGCTGAATAAGCTTGTCCAAACCATAAAGCATAGAACCACCGCCAGTCATCACAATACCCCGATCCATAATATCAGATGATAGTTCAGGTGGAGTCGTTTCCAGCACTGATTTTACACGTTGTACAATCAGTGAGACACATTCACTTAAAGCCTCAAAAGTCTCAGCTGATGTGATACGCAGAGACTTTGGCAAACCAGACAATAAATCGCGACCGCGAATTTCCATACTTTCATTGCGCCCTGAGGCGAGTGCTGTACCGATATTTACTTTAATTGTTTCTGCCGTCCGTTCACCTATGACCACATTATATTCTTTTTTAACATAGCGTACTAACGCTTCGTCAAACTTGTCTCCACCAATCTTAAGCGATTCACTGACAACAATACCACCCAAACTGAGCACAGCTACATCAGTAGTACCGCCACCAATATCTACCACCATGGATCCGAAAGGTTCAGAAATATCCAGACCTGCACCAAGAGCTGCTGCTAAAGGTTCCTCAATTAAATAGGTCTTTTTAGCGCCAGCCTGCATAGCCGCCTCCAGCACTGCCCTTTTTTCCACCGTAGTCACGCCTGAAGGTATGCATACCATAATGCGCGGTTTAAAGAAAAAACGTTTACCAGCTACTTTTAGAATAAAATGGCGTAGCATACTTTCAGTTGTATCATAATCAGCAATAACGCCGTCCCTTAGGGGGCGAATGGCGACAATATTCCCTGGTGTACGCCCAATCATTGCACGGGCCTCCTCACCAATCGCCAAAACCGTATTGGTATCACGATCAATCGCCACTACTGACGGTTCACGAAGTACAATACCCTTACCTTTTATGTATACTAATACATTCGCAGTTCCCAAATCTACACCGATGTCCATTGACATTCCAAACATGTATAATCCCCTCTCGTATCTACTATATATTTATCCAAATTTAGTATTTTATTTAAACTACAAATGACGTAAAGAGTCATATATATATTTGGTTTGCTTCTACATCATTTTACAAAATCCTTTATTTTAATTACTTTCTTTTACATTTTTATATTTCTTACGTGTTGCCTCACCACCGCGAATATGGCGTTCGGCTTTATTTTCTTCTAATATTACTCTTACCTGGTTAGCCATTTTTTTATTAATTAAAGGTAATCTTTCTATCATATCTTTATGTACCGTACTTTTACTGACGCTAAAGACAATTGCCGCTTGCCGCACAGTATTTTTACTTTCTAAAATATGTTGGCAAATGTCCAAGACCCGTTTACGAATATAATCTTTCATAAGCGCTACGCCCCCTACCCTTACTCTGCTAACATATATATGCGGACAAAATAAAAAAAAGCACTACTGTGCTTTAAGGAGACTGTTTTTTATTTTTAATCTTCAAGAGTATAGGGGAAAGATAAGTACGATTTACCGCAGAGGCGCAGAGAACACAGAGAGCAAAACCACGTTAAACACAAAGGTCACAAAGATGCACAAAGGACACAAAGTTTTTTTATCCCCTTTGTGATCTTTGTGTCCGCGTAGCGGCTTTGTATCTTTGTGTTAAAATAGGGATTCCCATCTTTTCAATCCCTTACTCCTGGTTAATGATCAATTTGGGATCGATATATTGCTCACCTTTTTTTATCCCCAAATGCAAATGATTATAAGGCTCGGCATCACAGCTACCCATTCTACCAATTGTCTGGCCAACACTGATATAGTTACCTTTATCAACCTTTACTTCTGATAATGAACCATAATATACACTATATGTATCATTTTTTATCACTACCGTTAAGCCGCTATGATCGTCCTGAAATATATCTGTGACTTGTCCATTATTAATCGCCTCCACTGAATCAAGGGTAGCACCACTAATATCAATACCAGTATGATAACGCCAATCCTTATATACCTCATGCAGCTGCCAGCCAAAATCCACTTTAATTGGCCCCCGAATAATTTTAGAAGTTGCTAGAACGTCTTTTGATGGTTCTTTCTCTATGGTTTTCGGCACTCGTTCAGATACAGCCTGAGGTAATACTGTTATGGCAGCAGGCCGATCCTCAACTGGCTTGGCAACTTGATTTTCAATGCCTTTTTCAGACCTTACAACTGTATTTAGATCACTTTTCATGCCAAAAAATACAATTACAAGCACCATACTCGATATCAATAGCAGCCCCGAGGCAATGTAGATAGTCATCGTCATCCTCGAAACCGCCCCAACAATACGACCACGTAGCTTTAAACACAATGGCGCAAAATGTAAAATAGCCAACCTTAACTTGGACATACCATCACCTCACTAGTAGTATGCCCGATATTAGGAAATTTTAGACATAGGATAAGAACTATTTACCACAGAAGCGCAGAGAACGCAGAAGGTAAAACCACGTTAAATACAAAGAGCGCAAAGAACACAAAGTTTTTTTATTATCCCCTTTGTGTTCTTTGTGTCCGCGTAGCGGCTTTGTATCTTTGTGTTAAAATAGGGTTTTCCTTTGCCCATGTTTTCTTCTGCTAAAGTAGCGCAATGCCAACATCTACTCATGAGCCCATTATATTTTTAATTGCCACACCAGTGTAATAATTGGTGATAATCTGCCGATAATTGTGACCTGCTTTTGCCATGCCATTAGCGCCATATTGGCATAAACCTACACCATGCCCATAACCTATCGTATTAAAAATCATTTTTGTACCCTGTATTTCAATCTTAAAATTAGTGGAGCGTAATTCTAGCTTCTCTCTGACCGTAAGTCCGGATAATACTTTACTGCCAATACGAATTTGACCTATCCGCCCTGAATCAGTCTTTTCGATAATCTGAGTAGCCCCACTACCATTTTGAATAGCAGCCACTACTTGCGTCTCAGCTCCGAGCAACTGTTCAATTTCAGCCAATGAAAACTCCTTCTTATCATTATAGCGCGGTGATTTTTGATCCCAGGAACAAGGTACACTGATCAGATAAGGATAATCAAATCCCCATACTTCTTTCGCGCTTGCTGTACGTTCACCACTAGTAGAGTGAAATACAGCATTAATAAATTCTCCATTGTATGTTATGACTTGCCCCCTTGTCTCTTCTACTGCTCGACTAATTTTTCCCCAATAGGCTTCATAAGTGGTGCCCCAACGTTCCTTTAACTTTTCCCCGCCCAAAAATGCCTGACTTTGCCGATAATCAGTACTAACATCAGCACCTGGATGGCCTATCACTCCACTACCTCCAAAGACTAACATACTCTTCACAGCATAGGTACGCGCTGCCACCGCCTGTGATTTGAGAGCTTCTAATTCAAATTCGGCAGGCATTTCAGCAGCCACTACACCTACTATATAATCTTCTAGATTCATCTCAACAATTTTGTCCTGTTCATGCATGTATACTCTTATGAGAACATCTTCGCCCTTGAACATCTTGTCACTCCGCTCTGAAATGTCTATTTTATTTATACCGCCTACAACCATCATTGGGATAATAATAACGACCACTATCACCAGCACAATTGCGAATGCCAGTACCTTTTTCACACATGTCTTACCTCCCCCGCATTACATAACCACTAAATCCTATGCTGGGAATAAGGTAAGTATGACTGATAAGAAGAATGATTTACCCCAGAGGACGCTGAGGGTAAAACCACTTTAAGCACAAAGTTTATTACCTTCTTTGTGGTCTTTGTGTCCGCGTAGCGGCTTTGTATCTTTGTGTTAAAAATAGGGTTTTTCATTTTTTACAGACAATTATACTTTTTGATACTATAAAGAAAAATGGCACGATATACATCGCACCATTTTTCTATCTTTTATTTTTTACATTCTGCTGTGCCGACTCGTTTAATGTCTGCACCAATACCGCACAATTTAGCCACTAAATCATCATAACCCCGGTCAATATGATGAAGATATCCTACTTCAGTTTCGCCCCTCGCAACAAGGGCTGCCAAAACCAAAGCTGCTCCAGCTCTCAGATCAGTCGCTTTTACTTGACAACCGGTTAAAATAGCTACACCTTCCACAACGGCACTACGACCATCAATCTTAATATTGGCACCCATGCGTTTTAGTTCATCAACATGCATAAATCTGTTCTCAAATACAGTTTCACTGACTACACTTGTCCCTTGAGATACTGTGGTCATTGCCATAAACTGGGCCTGCATATCTGTAGGAAAGCCAGGGTATGGCAACGTCTTAATATCGATCGCCTTTAAAATACCGTTACTTTTGACCCGTATTCCATTTATATCATCCTCTATGGTTACCCCAGCTTCTTTCAATTTTGCAATGACAGGTTTCAAATGCTCTGATAATGCATTTTCAACATACAAATCGCCACCAGTCATGGCAGCTGCCACCATAAATGTGCCTGCTTCAATACGATCAGGAATCACTTCATAGGTCTTGCCTGTAAGCTGCGCCACACCTTCGATTTTGATTACATCAGTACCAGCGCCTCGAATCTTGGCACCCATAGTATTAAGAAAATTAGCCAAATCAACAATCTCAGGTTCATGGGCTGCGTTTTCCAAAATAGTCTGCCCCTTAGCCATACTGGCAGCCATCATAATATTTTCAGTAGCACCTACACTGGGGAAATCGAGATAAATTTTTGAGCCTGTCAGTCCATTAGGGGCTTTGGCATCAATATAACCATGACCAATATCAATTTTAGCTCCTAAGGCTTCAAAACCTTTTAAATGCAAATCAATCGGACGAGTACCGATTGCACATCCACCCGGTAGGGAAATTCTAGAATGACCACACCGAGCTAATAATGGCCCCATAATCAAGAAAGATGCCCGCATCTTTCGCACCAATTCATAGGGTGCTTCACAACTACCGATATTGGAACTATCAACAAACAGCATATGTTCTGCTTTATCATATTGCACTGCTACACCTAAATGTTTGAGCACCTCTGCGAAAGTACGCACATCTTCAAGGTTAGGTACTTCTTCAAGTGTACTTGGCGATGTACCGAGTAATGTTGCCGCAATCAGTGGCAATACTGCATTCTTTGCACCACTGACTTTAACAGTACCAACCAACCTATTACCACCGCGGATGATTAATTTCTCCATAAGGTCATATCCTCCCACAACTCTACTATATATATTATGCCAATCAAAGAGGCGATGTTCTAGAGGCTGTCTGAAAGCCCCTCTGCGTTGTACCCGCAAGGGGTAGGGCGCATTTCTAAGTCGCTAAAGCGACAAGAACTGCGCACTCTTTTTCTGCGCGTCCTCGTTCAACGTACCCCGTTGTACGACGTAAAATGCTGTTATCGTTTCACTCTAACTAAGCGAATCACTCAAATCTTCTCGTTTACTATCGTGCACGAAGATTTGGTTCTCTGCTTATTGTCACGCCTAGCATCTGAACATTTTCAAACAGCCTCTTAATGTTAATTAGTATTCCCGAGTGATAATTGGAGAACCAATCGTTACATATGTTCGATTATCATACTGACTATAGCGCATTGCCATATTCACATTAATCTTCTTATCGCCGACCTGTAACCACTCAGCAATTTCTGAGGTAAAACCAGTATAACTGGCAAATTGTTCAGAATTAAGCTTATCTACAATATTTGCATCAATGGCCATAAAAGCATCACTCAAAGCCTTATGCCACTCTCCAGCCCTTAGTTTACCATCAAGCCAACCTATCAAGCAAGTGGTAATCTGCGGTGAAGGACCAATTTTTTTGGTAATTACATAGATTTTTTTTTTCATGTCATTTATAGAGAGATTTTCTTCTGCTTTAGCCTCAATATTTACGACTAGATAACCCTCTTCCTCTTGTCTACTAATCCCGCCAGGAATAATTTGGGCAATGGCTTGAGCATGAAAGGCAGGGCATATCGCCCTAGCTTGTACAATATTGTATTTTGGGGTCTTTCGACTCGTAAGCTGATAATTATATGACTCCACCCCTAATTGACTCATAACCTCCTGTACTATGTCTTGCAGCTGTTCATCACTTAACTTATCACTGGGTAATTTAACCCAAGCATTTATGCTAAATTCCTCCACCTTTGCTCCAGTAGCCTCCATAGCGACACTCAGTGGTTCTCCATATCCAGCAGCAGGCATAGTTCTCATAATACCCAAGAAAAATATCACTAAAAAGATAATTGCAAAAACAAATTTAAAACGGAAATTCATCATTCTCTCCCTCCTTCGCACAAAATAATTATAATAATCTCTATTCTTAAAATCATTATTGCCAATTTTTGGGGGAGATATACACTGAATCTTATATAAAAAAAACAGACTAGCAAAGCCAGTCTGTTTTTTGTTCTTATATCTTTTGCTGTTTTCCTACTGTTAAGCGGATTATCGCGCGTTTGAGAGCTGCTTCAGCTCTGGCTACATCGATATTATCCTTACTACCATGTAAACGACTCTCGGCACGTTCTTTAGCCATTTCTGCCCGTTTAATATCAATTTCATCAGGCAGTTCAGCGCAATTGGCTAATATGGTGATTTTGTCAGGCTGCACTTCAATAAATCCACCGCACATGGCAATTTGCATTTCACCACTGTCAGTCATGATTCTTAGTGGCCAGACAGCCAATGCGGCAATCAAGGCAGCATGTCCTGGCAAAATACCAATATCGCCATCGGTCGTCCGAGCAATAACCATAGTAACATCATCTGAATAAGCCACTTTTTCTGGGGTAACAATATCCAGCCTAATTTTTTTAGCCATTTATTATTCCCCCTTCATTGTCCGGGCCTTTTCAACCACTTCATCAATAGAACCATTCATATAGAACGCTGCTTCTGGTAATTCATCATGTTTACCACTCAGAATTTCCTTAAAGCCACGAATGGTTTCCTTCAGGGGTACATATTTACCGGGAGTACCAGTAAAGGCTTCAGCTACGAAGAATGGCTGGCTTAAGAAACGTTGAATTTTACGCGCCCTAGATACAACAAGCTTATCTTCATCAGACAACTCTTCCATACCCAAAATAGCGATAATATCTTGCAATTCCTTATAACGTTGTAATACTTCCTGCACACCACGAGCAACCTTATAATGCTCTTCACCGATAATGTTAGGATCAACAATTCGGGACGTAGAGTCAAGAGGATCAACAGCTGGATAAATACCAAGCTCGGCAATTTGTCTTGACAACACTGTAGTCGCATCTAAATGGGCAAATGTAGCAGCAGGTGCTGGATCAGTCAAGTCATCAGCTGGCACATATACAGCTTGTACTGAGGTGATTGAACCTTTTTTAGTGGAAGTAATACGTTCCTGCAATGCGCCAACATCAGTCGCCAGGGTTGGCTGATAACCAACTGCTGATGGCATACGTCCAAGTAGTGCTGACACTTCAGAACCGGCCTGAATAAAGCGGAAAATATTATCAACAAAGAACAGTACGTCCTGGCCGCCTACATCACGGAAATATTCCGCCATAGTGAGACCTGTCAAGGCAACACGCATACGTGCACCAGGCGGTTCATTCATCTGCCCGTATACTAAGGCAGTTTTGTCGATAACCCCAGACTCCTTCATTTCCATCCACAGGTCATTACCTTCACGAGTACGCTCGCCTACTCCAGCAAATACGGAATAACCACCATGTTCTGTGGCAATATTACGAATAAGTTCCATAATAAGTACTGTCTTACCTACACCAGCACCGCCGAACAAACCAATTTTACCGCCGCGGGAATAAGGGGCTATGAGGTCAACAACTTTAATGCCTGTTTCT
The DNA here is from genome assembly GCA_017889585.1 of Bacillota bacterium. Lineage (GTDB taxonomy): Bacteria > Bacillota > Negativicutes > DSM-13327 > DSM-13327 > CTSoil-075. The sequence continues at coordinate 31,332 of JAGFZX010000021.1, read as the reverse complement.
AGAATTTCAGTGCTTGTCTCTTGCTCTTCAAAAGAAGGCGCTGGACGGTGAATTGGCCATTGATCATCAGCTTCAACCTTAGTATCATTAAGATCAACGGTATTACCTAGTACATTAAATACCCTACCTAACGTACCTTTTCCCACGGGAACTTTAATGGGAGCCCCGGTATCTACAGCCTGCATACCGCGAGTTAAACCATCAGTGGAAGACATAGCTACACAGCGAACGATATTATCGCCAAGATGCTGCATAACTTCTACGATGAGACTAATCTCTACCTCTGTTGATGTATCTGCGATTCTAACGGAATTATAAATAGCAGGTAACTGCTCCGGGGGGAATTCGATATCAACTACAGGCCCAATAACCTGTATCACTTTACCTGTATTCAAAAGGCTCCCCCTCCTATCCTAGTATTTTTACTTAAGCGCCTCGGCACCGCCCACAATTTCGGAAATTTCCCGAGTAATGGTAGCCTGACGAATTTTATTGTAATTTAGAACTAATTTAGCAATCAATTCTTCCGCATTCTCAGTAGCGGAGCCCATGGCCGTCATCCGAGCACCAAGTTCACTCGCTGCCGATTGAAGCAATGCTCCATATATTACGCTTTGTAAATATTGGGGCAAGAGGAACTTTAGTACTTCTTCGGGAGAAGGTTCAAAAATATACTCTTGTTTTCCACTTCCAACTGTTGCATCTTCCATCGGCAACAGTTGGACACTAGTAGGCGTTTGCGTAAGTGCTGAGTAAAACTTAGTGTATACCAAATGAACTTCATCATATGTACCTGCGATAAACCCTGCGGCTACATTCCTTGCGATTGTCACCGCATTCTGATAAGTAGGTTTCTCGGAAAAACCCGTGTATTCCTCAACAACTGCATAACCGCGCCGTTTAAAATAATCTCTGGCTTTGCGGCCAACAGTCATCAAGGTGACATTATCTTTACCTGCAATTTTAGGCAATACTTCTTTAATCACATTAGAAGAATAAGCCCCTGCCAAGCCCTTATCAGCACTTAGTATCAGATAAGCAACTCGTTTGACTTCGCGAGTCTCAAGTAAAGGATGAGCAGCCTCAGGAGCACCACTTGCCACACTTGCCAGTACTTGCTGAATTTTCTCAGTGTACGGACGGCTGGCTGCAGCCTTTTCTTGAGCTCTACGCAACCGAGCAGCGGCCACCATTTTCATAGCTTTAGTGATTTGCTCAATACTCTTTACGCTTTTTATACGACGACGTATATCCTGTGCATTAGCCATCTATATCACCTCGCCGTTTTATCAGATGTACTAAATGTATCTTTGAATTCTTTGATCGCCGTCTTTAAAGCATCCTCAGTCTCTTTGCTAAGTACTTTCTGCTCTCTGATCGCCTTGCCGATTTCTGCATGATTTGCTCGTAAAAATTTGATAAAATCACGCTCAAATTTTTCCACATCTGCTAGCAGAACATCATCAAGAAAACCATTAATTGCTGTATAAATTACAACAACTTGCTCTTCAACCACCATAGGGGAGTATTGAGCTTGTTTTAACACTTCCACCGTACGCTGCCCCCGATCAAGGGAAGCTTTGGTTGCTTTATCAAGGTCCGAACCAAATTGAGCAAAGGCAGCCAGTTCTCTGTACTGAGCCAAGTCAAGACGTAACCGCCCTGCAACTTGTTTCATCGCTTTAATTTGTGCTGAGCCGCCAACCCGGGATACTGAAAGTCCTGCATTGATGGCTGGGCGAATACCAGAATAGAACATTTCACTTTCTAAGAAAATCTGACCATCTGTAATGGAGATAACATTTGTCGGAATATAGGCTGATACGTCGCCTGCTAGGGTCTCAATCAGTGGTAAGGCCGTAATAGAGCCTCCACCGAGTTCTTTCGACAATTTAGCAGCACGTTCAAGCAGACGAGAATGCAAATAAAATACATCCCCTGGATATGCTTCCCGTCCTGGAGGACGACGCAGGAGTAGTGACATCGCACGATAAGCCACAGCATGTTTTGACAAGTCATCATATACACATAGTACATGACCACCTTTATACATAAAGTATTCAGCCATAGCTACCCCAGCATAAGGAGCTAAATATTGCAGTGGTGCACTATCAGATGCAGCCGCAACTACAACAATCGTATATTCCATTGCTCCATTTTCTTCGAGGGTATGTACTACACGAGCTACAGTGGATGCTTTTTGCCCAATGGCTACGTAAACACAAATTACATCTTGACCTTTTTGGTTCAAAATGGTGTCAACTGCAATGGCAGTTTTACCTGTACCACGGTCACCAATGATAAGTTCACGTTGTCCGCGGCCAATCGGTACCATAGAGTCAATTGCCTTGAGACCTGTTTGCATTGGTTCATGAACCGACTGGCGGTCTGCAATGCCTGGTGCCTGATATTCAACAGGACGAAATTCTGTAGTATTGATGGGCCCCTTGCCATCGATAGGTTGTCCTAGGGCATTGACGACCCGGCCAACCATTGCCTCGCCTGCTGGCACTTGCATAATGCGGCCAGTACGACGTACCGTATCGCCTTCTTTGATCACTGTTTCCCCGCCAAGGAGCACCGCTCCCACATTATCTGCTTCCAGATTTAGTACCATACCATATATTTCATGGGGAAATTCCAATAATTCTCCAGCCATGGCTTTTTCTAAACCGTGGATACGAGCAATTCCATCTCCCACTTCAATAACAGTACCCACGTCATCAACATTAAGATCTACTTGATAGTTTTCGATCTGTTGTTTGATGATCGCCGTTATTTCTTCTGGTTTCATTTTCATATACAGTCCGTCACCCCAATTCCTGTCACTTCAGTATTTAAGAGGGTATTTTTTAACATTTGCAACTGGCGTGCGATGCTACCATCAATTAATTTATCGCCAATTTGAACAATTACGCCACCAATAATGGCTTTATCAATCTGCGTTTTTAAAATTATTGTTTTGCCTGTAACCAAACTTAGCTTATTAATAAGAGCAGTTTGTTGATCACTATTTAGGGGCATAGCCACAGTCACCTCGGCCTCAACAATATTGCGAGCTTCATTCGCGAGTCTAACAAATTCACGAATAATCGCCGGCAAAGCTGCTTCCCTTCTTTTGTCAACAAGTAACATCAGGAATTTCAGGACAACATCAGCGACATCTTGCCCAAAAATTTTACTAATGGTTTCTTTTTTAGTTTTGGTCAGAACCCTTGGATGATAGATGAGGGTAGACAAGTCACTATAGTTATCGATCGTACTTTCTACCAATTTGAGTTCTGTCTCGACTTGATCAAGTAGTTTTTTCTCGGCAGCTAGTTCATAGATAGCCTGGGCATATTTTGTTGCTAACTGATTTGCTAGCATGGCAGGCCACCTGATTTTTGAGAATCAAGTTCTTCAATGAAACTAGAAACTAAATTCGCATTTATTTCACTATCAATATTTTTCTCAATAATTTTAGCAGCTGCTGCCATGGATAAAACAACCACTTCACCTTTGAGCTGAGCTAAGGCCAAGGCGCGCTCACGGGCAACTTCTTCTTGCACTGTTTTCAAGATACGAGCACTTTCTAGCCGCGCCTCTTGCAAAATTGCTTCCTTCGATTCTTCTGCCAGTTTCTCAGCTTTCTCAACAATAGCCTGAGCTGTAGCGCGAGCCTCCGCTAATTGCTGTTGATAACCAATTTTAAGTTCTTCGGCTTCTTGCCTAGCCTGTTCAGCAGAGTCAATGTTAGCAGCAATTTTGTTTTGACGATCTTCCAAGGCTTGCATTAATGGCTTATAGGCAAATTTAGTTAAAATTCCAACTAAAATAAGAAAGTTTACAATTTGCGCTATTAGAGTCCCATTCAATTCAACCAATGACGGCACCTCCTCTTTGCACCGGATAAAGCAGTTATTACTTCACAAACGGATTGGCAAATACTAATACAATCGCAATAACGGCAGCAATGATTGGAATGGACTCAATCAAACCTACAGAAATAAGCATATTTACCAAAATAGTACCTTTCGCCTCAGGTTGTCTAGCCATCCCCTCAATTGCCTTTGCAGTTACAGCACCATCACCAATACCAGCACCAATCGCAGCCAAACCAATGGCCAATCCTGCCCCAATAACTGAAGCAGCAATAATAATTGAATGTTCCATTGTGAAATCCTCCTTTTTACTCTTTAATTTAATTAAAATAACTTCCTTTATCCAAACTAATCCCTAGTGATGACCATCAGCAAGTGAATTAGAAAGATACGATATCGATAACATCGTAAAGATAAACGCCTGTACAATACCGACAAATACACTAAATGCCAGCCATGCTGTTGGTACTACATAAGGTACTAACATTCCCAAAATCAGCAGCAAAATTTCGCCAGCCAGAATATTACCAAACAAACGGAAAGATAGTGTAATTGGTTTGGCTATTTCTTCAATAATATTAATAATGACAAATGGTATGTATGGTTCAAAAAAATGTTTGAAATACCTTACAGGCCCTTTGTTCATTACACCTAAAACGTGTACGATGATAACAATCATTAAAGCAAGTCCTAGTGTAGTATTGAGATCAGCCGTCGGCGACGTCATCCCCGGTATCAACCCGAGTTCATTACCCGTTGCTAAAAACAAAAATAAGGTAATAATTAGTGGTGCCAATTTTCTGCCCCTGGGTCCCATATTCGCATCAATTTGTTCCATCAAAGCGTCAATAACCATTTCTAGAAAATTTTGCCAGCCTTGAGGTCTTAGTTTCAGATTCCTAGTTGCTAGCACTGCCAGCAAAATGATAATTCCCATTGTCAGCCAAGTCATTCTGAGTGTATCAAGATGAAATGTCAAACCAGCAAAATGCGCCAACTTGTGAGCTCCGATTTCATGTCCCATATTCTCCCCCCCTTTCCTGTTGTACTTTTAGAGTCTGCCCTGAACACACATCTCTATTCGGATTATCGGCTAGAATGTAAGAAGTTTTTTACTACAATCATGCTAGCTTTTGCAATTATAATGACCTGCAATGAAAACAAGCCAATTACTGCTGATACAAAATCAAACATCGGTACTTTTATTGACAACAGTAACATAAGTGAGACAAAACTGAGCCGCATAAGCCAGCCTAACCGCATATAGGATATGGCCTTAGGTACAGACATATCAGCACTTTTACTTACCCGATAACACATAAGCAAGAAATAAACAATACTTGTCATAACCCCCAACATCAATCCTGGTATTCTCCAGCTAAATCCTAAAAAATAGGCGGCACTACAGATCATGATAGCCCATACTGCGATTTGCAATAATGTTTGTTTTATTTCAATAACATATTCTTGCATTTGCTTCATCGAAATTGATCCATTCTCTACTTTTCTCCTACGACTTTCTTATATATAGCCCACATGCCTGCGATCATGCCAAGCACAATACCAATAATTGTAGCCCAAGGCTGACTGCCAAAATATCCATCTGCCAACCTGCCAAGTAGAATACCTGCCACAACAGAAGATATCATATACAAGCTAATCGTTGCTGCCGTATTAAAGCCATCAAACAATTCCTTATTATCCTTCTGCATGGTGCTTACCTCACTATAATACACTTTTATTGATAATTCGGGAATATTTGGATAAACTCCTTTAAATTATTATTACCATCTAAAATAAATATCATTAGGTTTAGAACCAAAGATTTTATCCTTGACTCCTTATAAGTCATCATCAACCTCACTACTATATCTCATAGTACAATGATTTATAGTATGCTACTTCATAGTACATTACTTTTTTATCTATTCGCTAATTAATAGAAAATTCCTGCTGCACTCCGCTGATTTTTGACATAATATTTGTAATATTTAATATATAAAAAAAGGTTCCTTGAATGTATACATGTATACATTCAAGGTCCGATAATTATTTAATTATAAAATAATCACTTTAAAGACATTTCCCCGTTTTATTCAATTAATTGAAGGTAACCTATAATTAAAGCAGCATTTTCAAAAACCCCTTAAGTAGATTTTATCTATTTTAATAGTATCTACTCAAGGGGTTCAATTCACACTATCTACAACTTCCAAACTGATCGGGCTGTTCTTTTAAAAAACCATATTTCCAAAGGATCGTTTCCACAATACGACGCGCCGCTTGCCCATCACCATAGGGATTGCAAGCATTGGCCATACGATCATATTCATTCCTGTTGGCAAGCAGCAACCGGGCTTCATTATATACACGATCTTTATCTGTACCAATTAGCTTAACAGTGCCTGCTTCAATGGCTTCAGGCCTTTCTGTAGTGTCCCTTAATACTAAAACAGGTTTACCAAGGGCTGGAGCTTCTTCCTGAACACCGCCGGAATCAGTAAGCACCAAATAGGAACGAGCCAACAAGTTGGCAAAGGGCTCATAATCCAGTGGATCAATTAGCCGAACCCGCTCTATACCACCAAGTTCACTATCAACGACCTGCCGCACAAGAGGATTTCTATGTACTGGGAATACTATTTCCACATCTTGAAACTCTGTCACAATATCTCTGAGAGCCTGATATACATGCCGCATAGGCTCACCAATATTCTCCCGCCGATGGGTAGTCACCAAAATGACCCGTTTACCTATATAGTCGATATTGGAGAGCAATTCATCAGCAAACTTATACTCACTATTTACCGTCGCGAGCAAGGCATCAATTACAGTATTTCCTGTAACAAAAGTTGCTTCTTCTGCTACAGCTTCAGTAAGCAAATTTTCCTGAGCTGTTATGGTTGGGGCAAAATGCAGATCTGCCATAGAGCCTGTCAATTTGCGGTTCATTTCTTCTGGATAGGGGGAATTTTTGTTATGTGTTCTAAGTCCAGCCTCAACATGACCGACTGTAACCTGATGATAAAAAGCTGCCAGCGCCCCAGCGAAAGTAGTAGTCGTATCTCCATGTACCAATACAATATCAGGTTTTTCCTTAGAGAGCACTTCATTCAAACCTTGCATCGCCTTACAGGTAACATCAAATAATGTTTGTCCCTGGGACATAATATCCAAATCATAATTAGGCACAATATTAAATAAATTGAGTACCTGATCCAGCATTTCCCTATGCTGGGCAGTAACAGCGACGATAGGCTCAATATACTCAGGATATTTACTTAGCTCTAACACAACTGGAGCCATTTTTATAGCCTCAGGGCGTGTTCCAAATACTGTCATTACTTTTATACGCGACATTTATATACTCCCTTTCAAGGTGACGTTTTTTTACCGCAGAGGCGCAGAGGACGCAGAGAGGTATTTTGTATTTTTATATTCTTGCTCTTTGCTCAAAACATATCATACCATTCCTCTGTGTTCTCCGCGCCTCTGCGGTTAAATTTTTTATTACCTGAAATTATACGTTATTATAACCCAAAATAGGCGAGCATAATGCTCGCCTACAATTTACACTTAATGGCTTTCAATCGACTTAGTAGCCTTGAGCACTCCTATTTTTCTTGCACCAATACAGGCAACACTTAATAGAACAACGATAATCAGGATCCCAAATGATTTATTAACCTCAGTCAAGGCTATCGCACTCAGACCAAGACAACCACTAATCACATACATCAACAATACTGCTTGTTTTTGCGTTAGTCCCATTTCCAATAACCGATGATGCAAATGTCCTTTATCTGGCTTGAAAATAGGTCGCCCGCTCATATAACGGCGAATAATTGCAAAAGCAGTATCCAGAATTGGCAGTCCCAAGGCCACAATAGGTACAATAAGGGCAATCGTCGCTGCACTTTTCACTGCACCAAGAATAGATATAGCTGCCAGCATATATCCTAAAAACATACTTCCAGTATCACCCATAAAAATCTTAGCTGGATTAAAATTATGTTGCAAAAAGCCAAAGGCACTACCAGCGAGTGCAGCTGTCAAAATAGCCACTGTCCAAAAATTCTGTTGCAGAGCCACCAGTAAAATAGTAATCGACGCAATTGTCGATACCCCTGCAGCTAGGCCGTCTAGTCCATCAATCAGATTTACAGTATTAGTGAGACTCACTACCCAAAGAATAGTTAGTGGTATAGCTAAATAATCTACATATAACATATCTCCAAAAGGATTGGTTAACCACTCAATACGAATATCAAACATTACTAATACAGCAGCCGCTACAATCTGACCTAATAGTTTAACTTTGGCCGGTAATGGCTTAAGATCATCAATAATACCAACAATTAGAATTACCGTACCACCAACTAATAGACCCATAATTTCACGACTGATATGCATACTTGCCATCACTGCTAAAACAAACGCCGCATAAATAGCCAATCCACCCATCCTGGGAATCATTCCTTTATGCACTTTACGCTCATCAGGCGCATCTAACGCCCCTACTTTAATGGCCAAATCCATTACTCGCGGTGTTATAAAATAAGCAACCGCTAAAGCAATAGAAAACGCTACAATATATGTCTGCATAATTCAGCACCTCATTTCTACACAACACCCTCATTTTACCTCATGCCAACAAACCTGTCAAACTGATTATTTATGGCAAATACTTGGTTTGTGTTTTGCAGGGATGTTCGACTGCTAGCGCATCGAAGGTCGCGATCACATCGTCGCTGAAGCGTCGTGTGCCTGCTTCAATCCTCCTTAGGCATGTGTACTACTTCCAGATTATCAGCTAATGCAAACCAGTCGGTATGGGAATGATATTCTCGGGCATATACTACCTTTGTAATGCCAGAAGTTATAATCAATTTTTGACATTCCGGGCAAGGTCTGTCTGTACAGTATAAAGTGCCCCCCCGACGTTCATCAGGCGTACATTCCAAAATAGCATTAGGTTCGGCATGAATACAGCGTATACAATGCCCTTCTAGCATGGTGCAGCCTTCATCTAAACAGTGAGGCAAACCGGCCGGACTGCCATTATATCCCGTACCTTTTATACGTTTATCTTTAACAATTACCGCCCCAACAGCACGCCGTAAACAAGTGCTACGCTTAGCCACCTGAAAAGCAATATCGATAAAATATAAATCCCAGTTTTTCCGCATGGTCCTCTCCTTTATTAACGTTTCAGTATCACTTGCTACCAATTATACTATATATCAAAGCATCTTTCAAAGCAGAAGTAGCTGACGACAAGAAACCACTTCCTTAACTCTGTAAATATTTCATTATTATTGTAAATACATATACCTTTTTTATAACATATGTGATATTCTAAAAAATACAATAATTTATATCAATAATAACTAATGTACAAAATATCCCATTATTTCATCTGGAGGAATCATTTGTATGAAAGAACTTTTAGAACTTTTGGAAAAAAATTATACACAATCACCAGAACAAATGTCAATCATGCTGAACATGCCTGCCGAGAAAATTACCGCACTCATTGAAAAGTTTGAAAAGGAACAAATCATTGTTAAATATCAAACAATCATTGATTGGGAAAAAGCAGGTGTAGATAACGTAACAGCTGTGATTGAAGTAAAAATCACCCCCCAACGGGAAGTTGGCTTTGATGCCATTGCCGAACGTATTTATCGTTATCCCGAAGTACGCAGCGTTTATCTCATGTCAGGTTCTTACGACCTTTCAGTGACTGTCGAAGGAACAAACTTAAGAGAAGTCGCTGATTTCGTTTCTACTAAACTATCTACTATTGATGGCGTTGTCAGCACCACAACCAACTTTATGCTAAAGAAATATAAATATGCTGGCGTTATTATTAATGATCAGCAAGAAGAACATAGGCTGGTGGTTTCACCATGACTTGGGCTGACCGTATATCACCAACAGTCAAATCAATCCCTCCTTCAGGTATCAGACGTTTCTTTGACATCGCTGCAGAAATGAAAGGTGTTATTTCCCTGGGGGTGGGCGAGCCTGATTTTGTCACACCATGGCACATTCGTGAAAGTTGCATCTACGGACTGAACCGTGGACAAACCTCATATACTTCCAACGCTGGCCTCTTAGAGCTTAGAGAAGAAATTGCTAAATCCCTCTACAATGATTATCAAGTCACCTATGCCCCTCGTACAGAAATTTTAGTTACTGTGGGAGTCAGTGAGGGACTTGATTTGGCTATGCGCGCCTTGCTTAGCCCAGGAGATGAAGTCCTCATTCCAGAACCCTGCTATGTATCATATAAGTCTTGCGTCATACTAGCTGGCGGTGTTGCTGTGACTGTACCTACAAAAATCGAAAATCAATTTCGTATTACAGCAGCCGAGTTGGAAAATTTCGTTACCCCTCGCACTAAGGTACTTCTTATCGGTTATCCTAACAATCCAACTGGCGCTGTTATGAGCCAACAAGATTTATCTGAAATTGCTAAATTTGCCACCAAACACGATCTGATTGTTATTTCTGATGAAATATATAGCAAACTGACCTATGACGGCATACACACCTGTTTTTCCAGTTTACCTGACATGATGAGTCGTACCATTGTACTGAACGGATTCTCCAAAGCATATGCGATGACAGGCTGGCGTATTGGCTATGCTGCCGCTAACCCTGATTTCATTGCTGCCATGACAAAAATCCACCAATACACCATGTTATCCGCCCCCATTATGGCACAAGTTGCAGCGATCGAAGCGCTGAAACGAGGCGAAAAAAATATGAAGCAGATGACAGCTGAATATAATCAACGTCGCCGTCTTATTTTAAACGGTTTTCGCCAAATGGGTTTAGATTGCTTTGAGCCCAAAGGTGCATTTTATTTATTCCCATCCATTAAAAGTACTGGTCTCACTTCACTAGAATTTGCCGAACAGTTGCTCCACGCCGAAAAGGTAGCTTTAGTGCCAGGCGATGCTTTTGGCGAAAGCGGCGAAGGCTTTGTTCGCTGCTCTTACGCCACATCAACTGCTAATATTAAAGAAGCTCTCCTACGAATCGGACGGTTTGTATCAAGTGTCAAGAAAAAATAGTGAGAAAAACACGTTAAAGAAAGGCCTGACAAATGTCAGGCCTTTCTTCGTTCATTTAAATATCTACAAAAGTATTCAAGGGACCATTAGGCATCAGCATTGGCGCTACCAAATCTTCCTGAGGAATCTTAACCACAATAACGCTTGCTTTATCGCTAGCAAGAGCCACCGACAAAACTTGGTTGAATTCTTCCTGCGTCGTCGCTAGATGACCTTCAATGCCGAAGGCCTTGGCAAAATAGACAAAATTTACTTCTGCTGGCGCTAGAGTGGCACTATAGTGTTGATTCCAGAATAAGTGTTGCAATTGACGAACCATTCCCAGACAACTATTGTCAACGATAATTGTAATAAGAGGCAAATTTTCACTAGCCACAGTAAATAATTCGCAGCCCGTCATCTTAATTCCAGCATCGCCAACAATACAAATCGTTCTTTTTTCAGGTTCAGCTACCTGTGCGCCAATTGCCGCCGGCAGTCCAAATCCCATAGTACCCAATCCCCCAGAAGTAATCCAGGAGCGCGGCTCCCTAAGATTTAAATTCTGGGCAGCCCACATTTGATGCTGTCCCACGTCAGTAGTAAAAATATAGGGTTGACCAGCCGCCGCCTCAGACAATCTCCTGAGCATCCATGGCGCTGTCAATACTTCCGTCCGATGATCTTCTTTAAATTTTTCTTGCCATTGTTTAATAACCTTCCACCACTGAGTCTGAGCAGCATCCTGAATACGTTCATTCAAAATCGGCAATAACTGCTCTAAATTACCAGACAAACCAATATGAGATGGAATATTCTTATCAAGCTCAGCAGGATCCACATCAATGTGAATAACCCTTTTGCCTTCAGCATAGATTACGGTGTTATTAGTGACCCGATCACTAAAGCGACTACCAATGGCAATCACAACATCAGCACCATGTATAGCATGATTGGCCACCTTGCTACCATGCATACCTGTCATTCCTAAGAATTGTGGATGATCGGTGGGAAAAACCCCCAGTCCCATCAAAGTACTAACCACGGGAATATCCAATTTTTCTGCCAGGCCAATCACTTGCTCCGGAATCCCCTCGGAAATCGCACCGCCACCAACAATCATCACTGGTTGTTTGGCTGAACCAATATCCGCTACCGCCTTGTTAACTAAGGCACTACCATACTCTGATAGCTGCAGTTGGGGAGATGGTGCAATATTCTTATCCTGAGAGCAAAACTCAATCATACTTGTCTGAATATCACTTGGTATATCAATCAACACCGGTCCAGGCCTTCCGGAACAGGCAATGGAAAATGCAGACCGTATAATTCCCGGCAAAGCGTCAGCATCTTTTACCAGAAAGTTATGTTTAGTAATCGGCATAGTTATACCATAAATGTCAACTTCCTGAAAAGCATCTGCACCAATCAGATTTGTCGAAACCTGCCCAGTAATAACCACTACAGGCACGGAATCCAAATAGGCATTAGCCAGCCCAGTCACCAAGTTAGTCGCCCCTGGTCCACTTGTCGCAATACAGACACCGACTCGTCCGCTGGCACGCGCATAGCCATCAGCAGCATGTATGGCCCCTTGTTCATGGGATGTTCTGATATGGCGGATAGCCCCATTATATAGCGCATCATATAACGGCAGAATACGTCCACCTGGATAGCCAAAAACAGTATCTACCCCCTGTTCCAGTAAACATTCTACAATGGCATTTGCACCAGATATTTTCATAGTAAACACCTCCCCTGTCCCTATAATGTTAACTTAATTGTGCTTCAATGAGCCCAGCCATTTCATCAGTGGTTACTTTGGTCGAACCCGGCTTATATAAATCAGCAGTACGATAGCCTGCAGCAAGCACCTTATCTACCGCTTGTTCAATTTTCTCAGCGCCAGCATTTTCTCCCAAGGAATGTCTAAGCAGCATGGCTGCCGATAAAATAGTACCTATTGGATTTGCGAGACCCAGGCCTGCAATATCGGGGGCTGATCCATGTATGGGTTCATAGAGTCCAGTACCGTCGCCTAGACTTGCTGAAGGCAGCATACCAATCGATCCAGTTAATACAGCTGCCTCATCGCTTAAAATATCACCAAATAAATTATTCGTTACGATTACATCAAAACTCTTGGGCGCTAACACGAGCTGCATGGCGCAGTTATCAACATACATATGACTTAAGGCAATATCAGCATACTCACTCGCCACTCGGTTCGCTGTCCTCCTCCATAATCTAGAGGTAGCCAGCACATTGGCTTTATCCACAGATACAACCTGTTTGCTTCGTAATCTCGCGGCCTTACATGCTAAATGCATAATACGATTGACTTCAGGTACAGTGTATATTTCAACATCTGAGGCCTGTTCGATGCCACCAACTACTCTTGATTCACATTTTTCCCCATAATAAATACCACTACTCAGTTCACGCACCAGTAAAATATCGATACCTGAAACGGCTTCAGCTTTCAATGGGGAAAATTCCACCAAAGCTGGTGAAACCCGGATCGGCCGCAAATTAGCATACAAGCCCAATTCTTTGCGTAATCCTAAAATAGCTTTTTCCGCCCTAATTTCAGGTGGTACATGATCCCATTTAGGGCCACCTACAGCACCAAGGAGTACAGCGTCAGCGCGCTTCGCAGCTTGGACAACACTATCTGTAAGAGGAACTCCATATTGATCAATGGATGCGCCACCAGCCAAATGTTTTTCATATGTTAAGGTTAAACCACTTTTATTTGCTACTTTATCTAGTATCCGTACAGCAGCTGATGTGATTTCTTCGCCAATACCGTCACCAGGAATGACTACAATGTGTTTTTTTCTCATGCCTTTTCCCCTTTGACGTAATTAATTAAGCCACCAACCTGAGCAATTTCACGGATAAACCCTGGAAGTGGTTGCACTTTAAATATCTCTCCTGTAGAAGTGTTCTCAAGTATTCCTTGGGCCAAATCAATGCGAATTATATGACCAGCCTTAATTTTTTTAACATCATCACCTAATTCCACAAGAGGCAATCCAATGTTAATGGCGTTGCGATAAAAAATACGGGCAAAACTGCCAGCCACAACACAAGTAATACCACTGGCTTTGAGCGCTACTGGGGCATGTTCCCGAGAAGATCCACAGCCAAAATTCTTGTCAGCCACCACAATATCACCAACTTCTACATTAGCAGCAAAACTTGTATCAATGTCTTCCATACAATGCAAGGCTAATTCTTTAGGATCTGCAGTATTCAAATACCGTGCTGGAATGATTACATCTGTATCTACATTATCGCCATAACGCCATACTCTACCTTGACAAATCATTTCACTACCTCCCATGGTGCACTAATACGCCCAGTCACAGCACTAGCCGCAGCCACGGCTGGACCTGATAAATAGACTTCACTATCCACATGGCCCATACGACCACGGAAATTTCGATTGGTGGTTGCTACTGCCCGTTCACCTGCAGCCAATATGCCCATATAGCCGCCTAGACACGGACCACAGGTTGGCGTACTCACAACACCACCAGCTTTAATAAAAGTTTCAATATAACCTAATTTCATGGCTTCAAGATAAACTGCCTGGCTACCAGGAATAATAATGAGGCGAATATCTTCATGAACTGCATGATCTGCCAATATAGCTGCTGCCTGAGCCAAATCTTCAATACGACCATTTGTACAAGAGCCAATGACTACCTGATCAATTTTAATCTCAGGTACCTCATTGATGGGCCGCACATTTTCCGGTAAATGGGGCATAGCTACAACTGGCGATAGTGCTCCTAAATCGATTGTAATGACTCTTTCATATACAGCATCCTCATCAGCCTGCACGACTTCATAGGTCTTTGTTACTCGACCTGTCACATATTCCATGGTAATGGCGTCTACTGGAAAAATGCCATTTTTAGCTCCTGCTTCAATGGCCATATTGGATATTGTCAGACGATCTGTCATAGACAAACTTGCTATGCCATCACCGGTAAATTCTAATGATTGATAGCGAGCACCATCCACACCAATCATACCAATCAGCGTCAAAATAAGATCTTTACCACATACCCACTCTGGCATTATACCCGTCAGTTCTACTTTAATACTTGACGGTACTTTAAACCAAGTTTCACCTGTTGCCATGGTTGCGCCCATATCAGTAGAGCCAACACCAGTCGCAAATGCCCCCAAAGCGCCATAAGTACAAGTATGGGAATCTGCGCCAATAATCACTTCCCCTGGAGCCACTAGCCCAGCTTCAGGTAATAATACATGTTCAATGCCCATACGCCCTACTTCAAAATAATGAGTTATCTTGTGTTTTCTCGCAAAATCACGCATTATTTTACTCTGCTCAGCAGATTTAATATCTTTATTTGGCGCGAAATGGTCAGGAACCAATACAATCTTATCCTTATCAAATACAGGCTTACCAATACGATCAAACTCTTTAATAGCCGGCGGGGCTGTAATGTCATTCCCTAGCACTACATCGACCTGGCATTTAATGAGCTGTCCTGGTTCAACATGGTCGAGACCAGCATGGCGGGCAAAAATCTTTTCTGTCATAGTCATACCCATAATTTTTTCCTCCTGTAACCTGCTGTACCTGTGATAAATCACACACAGTCAAGGGTTAATTATATAATTTATAATTTAAGAACACTCCACAAAAGTTACGGTTTTTTTCCGCCACTTCACTTGCCTTTTTTAGTTTACTTTTCCCTCAATACTGTTTTCATTAACAATGCCCTCAATTATTATATTGTTAACGCCATTGATAAAAGCAATTGCACTCGCCTTTATAATATCGGTTTCAACAGCCTTAGCAGAATAAATTTTATCATTATATTTCATCTGCAAATTGGCTCGCCCTAAGGCCTCTTTCCCTCTAGATATACTACTTACTTTATATTCAACCAATTCTACATCAAGATTAACAATATTCTTTATGGCAGTATACAGAGCATCAATAGGGCCATCCCCTGATGCACTTTCTTCAAATATTTCTTCCCCGCACCGTATTTTTACACTTGCCGATGGGAAAACATCATTACTGACCACTTGACAAGTAACAAGTTCATACAACTTTCCGCCTACCTTGTTTACCTCTTCCTGTATCGTGCCTTGCTGAGAATAGTAAGTATCAGCTAAATAGTAAAGGTCATGAGTATAGACTTCCTTCTTCAAATCAGCCAGTTCTAAAAACTTGGCAAACAGTTTTTCTAGATCATCATCAGCGATATCCCCAGTGACTATTTTTGTAATGGTATCTTTAAAAGCATGCCTTCCTGATCTGGCTGTCAGAACCAGTTCCATATTTTCTACACCAACCTCTTCTGGTCGCACAAACTCATAGGCATCCCGAGATTTTAGTAGACCATCTTGATGAATACCCGAAGAATGAGCAAAGGCATTATCACCTGTAACAGCTTTGTTGACCTGAACATCCAACCCCATCAAATTGCTCACTAGCTGTGATGTTTTCTTAATTTCCTTTAATACAATATTTGTATGTGCTTTGTAATAATCAGAACGAAGATGTATACCTACCGCTACTTCTTCTAACGCGGCATTACCAGCACGTTCACCAATCCCATTTAGGGTACACTCCACTTTATCAGCACCGTTCTTGACGGCAATGAGTGTATTGGCCGAAGCAAGGCCCATGTCATTATGACAATGCACGCTTAAAATCACTTTATCATTTAAATTTTTCAAACGATAATTCACTTTTTTTATCAATTCACCAAATTCTTCAGGAACGGCATAACCAACAGTATCAGGAATATTAATTATCGTAGCGCCTGCTTTTACAACTTGTTCAATGGTTTTCCACAAATATTCGAACTCTGACCGCGATGCATCTTCTGTAGAATACTGAACATCAGGGAGTAGTAATTTAGCGTATTTTACAGCATCGACACCCATTTGTAAAATGGCATCCTTGGATTTATTAAACTTCTTATCAACATGGACATCTGATGTGCCGAGCACAATATGAATCAGCGGCCTCTGTGCACACTTAATACTTTCATACACAGAGTCAATATCACTCTTCACAGCCCTTGCGAGTGCAGTAATCATAGGGCCATCGATAATTTCCTTGGCGATTTTCTGCACGGCATCAAAGTCACCTTTTGAAGATGCAGAAAATCCCGCTTCAATGATATCAACATTTAATTTCTTTAGTTGATGAGCAATTTTTAGTTTTTCATATATATTAAGTTTTGCGCCAGGCACTTGTTCACCATCTCTTAACGTCGTATCCAAAACCAATATTTTCCTATTCACAATAACGACCTCCTATTTGTTTTTATATCATATTAAATGCCAAAAAACCTCGTCTCTAAATAAATAGAGACGAGGTAAACTCGCGGTACCACCCTAATTGGCTCAAAAGAACCCACTTTTCGATGGCAAACACCATCTATCCCTTTAACGGTGGAATTCCGGCTCACCCTACATTATCGGGCTGCGGTTCACGGGTGAGTTCAAAGCTTCAAATTTACCGAATCACACCAACCTTCGGCTCTCTGAAAATTTCTCAACTTCTACTAATCCCAGTCATTACCTTTAGTCTTATTACACTAATTATAACAAAGTAGCATTTTTGTGTCAATACTGTAAATATTTTTTTTGCAACAAAAATACATTATTCTCTTGCAGAAACACTTCAAGAGGCAAGTTTGGATTATTTCTTCAACCAGCTCATCATTCCCCGCAGTTCTTTACCCACAGTCTCAATTTGATGCTGGGCTTCACGACGGCGAGTTGCTAAAAATTGAGGGCGGTTGGCTTGGTTTTCCAAAATCCAATTTCTTGCAAATACACCTGTTTGGATTTCAGTTAATACTTTTTTCATTTCTATCTTAGTGGCATCTGTTACAATACGGTTACCAATCATATAGTCACCATATTCAGCAGTATCACTGATAGAATAACGCATCGCAGCCATGCCACCTTCATACATCAAGTCAACAATCAGTTTTAATTCATGCAAACATTCAAAGTAAGCAACTTCTGGCTGGTAACCGGCTTCGACCAGTGTTTCAAAACCAGCTTTAACCAAAGCTGTAGCACCGCCGCACAGTACTGCTTGCTCACCAAATAAATCTGTTTCAGTTTCTTCTTGAAAAGTAGTTGTAAGTACTCCAGCTCTGGTACCGCCAACACCCCAAGCATAGGCTAAAGACAAATCGTCAGCCAGGCCTGAAGCATCCTGGTATACAGCTTTTAAACAAGGCACACCTGCCCCTTCTGTAAATACACGCCGTACTAAATGCCCTGGTCCCTTTGGAGCAACCATAAATACATCCGCATCAGCTGGTGGCAAAATTTGATTGAAATGAATATTAAAACCATGGGCAAAAGCAAGTGCCGCACCTGGTTTCAAATTTGGTGCAATTTGTTCATTGTAAATTTTAGCTTGTTTTTCATCTGGAAGAAGAATCATTACAACATCAGCAGCAGCTGTCGCTTGGGCTACTTCCATAACCTCTAAACCGTCATTTTGAGCTTTTTCCCAAGATTTGCTGCCCTTATATAAACCAACGATTACTTTTACACCATTATCATGCAAATTCAAAGCATGAGCATGGCCTTGGCTGCCATAGCCAATAATCGCCACCGTTTTATCTTTAATCAATTCCACCTTAGCATCTACTTCATAATACATTTTACTCATTTTAATTATCTCTCCTTATAATGCACTTTAATTTTTTATTTAGAACTGTCCCCAAAGGGACAATAACCCCGCATTTAACTACGACTTATATTATCACCTGGCAGTTGTCAAACAACTCACCAGACTCACTTTTTTCATTTTGATAAATACTACCACTTCCCCGTTGCAAGCCAATAACGCCAGTACGGATCATTTCCAGTATCCCATAGGGAGTAAGGGCGTGAATCAGCGCTTCTGTATTACTCTCACCACTCGTAATCTCGATAATTAAGGCCTGATCTGATATATCAACAACCTTTGCCCCAAATGATTCAGATAGTTGCAATACTTCAAGTTGCTGTCCCCTGTCTGCTTTAACTTTTATCATAGCAGTATCCCTTACGACTGCGGCATTGCCAGGCAAAAACTCTACAGCGCGCACTTCAACCAGTTTTTCAAGTTGTTTAGCAACTTGTGTGACCATGGCCTCACTGCCTTTCATCACTGCAGTGATGCGCGAATATTCACGGACATGGGTAGCCCCTACTGCCAGACTTTCAATGTTAAACCCACGCCGAGCAAACATACCAGCTACCCTCACTAATACTCCTGGATGGTTGAGCACCAAAATTGACAATGTATGCTCCACGATCATTACACCTCCAACTCATAATTACCAGTAAAAATCCGCCTCTTCCTTTACCTAAGAATAACCATGAAATTGTCTTATTCCATTATAGATGAACATTGTATTATGTATCAACTACATGCGGTAACATTTTAGGTCATTATACCAGTCATTTATGTCTAATTGCAAGGTAATTTTACTGTTTTACAGAAATTTGCATAAAATAAAAAGAAGTACTGAACATTCAATACTTCTTTTATTTCACGTTGCGTTACATCATTAGATAGTTTTCAGTAATGAAACTCAATCATATAAAGGATGTTTCTTACATAACTCAGCAATTAATTTGACAGCTCGATCCTGAGCGGCACTATCCTCAGGATTATTCAGTACCATTCCAATAATATCACCCACTACCTCCATATCTGCCTCTTTCATACCGCGAGAAGTGAGAGCCGGGGTACCGATACGAATACCACTCGTGACAAATGGACTAGCAGGATCAAACGGAATTGAATTTTTATTAACAGTAACACCTATTTTATCAAGCAGCTTCTCTGCATCTTTGCCTGTAATATTTTGGGAACGCAAATCCACTAATATTAAATGATTATCAGTACCGCCTGAAACTAAGGTAAACCCATGTTTTATCAATCGCTCAGCGAGAGTGCTAGCATTTTTGACTATTTGTTGCTGATATAATCTAAAATCCTCTGTCAGTGCCTCTTTGAAAGACACAGCCTTCGCAGCAATCACATGCATGAGAGGACCACCTTGCATACCAGGAAATACTGCTTTATCCACTATGGGAGCTAGTTCACTACGACACATAATCACGCCGCCTCTAGGACCACGCAAGGTCTTATGAGTGGTAGTTGTGACAATATCAGCATGTCCGATAGGAGTAGGATGTACACCTGCCGCCACCAGGCCGGCAATATGAGCCATGTCAACCATAAATAAAGCTCCAACTTCTCGAGCGATTTCACCCATTCGAGGAAAATCAATAATCCGAGGATAGGCACTCGCACCAGCCACAATCATTTTGGGACGATGTTTCCGGGCAAGCTCAGCTACTTCGTCATAATTAATGTGATGGGTTTTTTCGTCTACACCATATGGCACAATATTGAAAATTTTGCCTGAAACATTAACAGGACTACCATGTGTCAAATGTCCGCCATGAGCCAAATTCATGCCTAAAATGGTATCACCCGGCTTTAAAAATGCAAAATATACTGCCGTATTAGCCTGGGCACCTGAATGCGGCTGTACATTCGCATGTTCAGCACCAAACAGTTCTTTCACACGATCGATGGCCAGCTTTTCAACAATATCTACATATTCACAACCACCGTAATAACGTTTTCCCGGGTACCCCTCAGCATATTTATTTGTCAGCACAGATCCCTGGGCCTCCATAACTGCTTTGCTGACAAAGTTTTCAGACGCAATTAATTCAAGCTTGTTTTGTTGCCTGTGAAGTTCCAAATCAATAGCCTGGGCAATTTCTGGATCAAAAGCTGTAAGTATCTTCATATCTATTCCCCCATATATATATTATTTAGAGGTTTTAAAAAACCTCATTCATAAACAGCCCGCGCCCCGCCAATAAGCTTAGGACGAGTACGGGCTGCGGTCACCAATGCCTGTCCAATATTTTTTTGCACCAGCCTCATGGGTACAGCCACAGCCTTAAGGTGCATACCAATCAGCGTGCTGCCAATGTCCAGACCAGCATGAGCCTTAATACTCTCCACAACCACGGGATGTTCAAAATCAGCCATAGCTTGTGCCCCGAGGGCGCCACCAGCTTTAGGCACAGGCACTACCATGACCTGATCTAAATTATACATTATCGCACCCTGCTGTTCTATGACCAAAGCACGATTTAAGTGTTCGCAGCACTGCACTGCCAGATATATACCTTGCCGGTTACATACCTGGCGCAAACTGTCCAAGATAACCCTAGCCACAGCACTCGATCCCCCTGAACCAATCTTTGCACCCAATACTTCGCTAGTGCTACAACCTACTACTAGAATCTGCCCTGAACTAAGCTCCGCTGTCTGCAGTAGCTCGTTTACAATGTGGGTTGTTTGATTTTTGATGTTGTCAAGATCTGTATTCATCATTATGCTTCAAGCTGAGAGATTTTATCTACCCTGCGACCGTGGCGACCGCCAGCAAAATCAGTCTTTAGCCATGTGGCAACAATCATACAGGCTAATCCTGCTCCAATCACTCTCTCACCCATTGTTAAAATATTGGCATCATTATGTTCTCGAGACATTTGGGCTGAAAATTCATCATGGCAAAGAGCGGCACGAATACCCTTTATCTTATTAGCGGCAATACTCACACCAATGCCTGTACCACAAATAATAATGCCCCGGGTACACTCCCCGGATACCACTGCCTGCCCTATTTTGCTGGCAATTTCCGGATAGTCTATTGCTTCCGCTGAATGTGTCCCAAAGTCGCGAAACTCCACATTTTGCTGTGTTAACATTTTTTTAATTTCTTCTTTTAAATTAAATCCACCATGATCACTACCAATTGCTACAATCATGTTTACCCTCCAAATACTTTAATTAGTCATTTTTCGCTATTAAATCGGTTTTTCCTTCCCAAACTAGAATTTTTATCCAATAAATTTGAAGCAGCGAACCAAAATCTTTTGCAAAAGATTTTTCGTGAGTCGCTTCGTTAGCATCAAAATGCTAACATCCTTTCTCAGTAGTATAACTTATCAAACCGAATTTTATTAACTAAGCATACGATAGAGCACATGCAACCCCAGTAGAATGAGCACAATTCCGCCTATTAGTTCAGCTCGTTCGCCGATACGCTGACCAGCCCGCTGTCCTAAACTAAGGCCTAACACCGCAATTATAAATATCACGCTACCCAAAATAAAACTTAATTTTACTAAATCAACGTCCATCATACCCATACTAAAACCAGCTGCCAAGGCGTCAATGCTGACACTAGCTGCTAATAAGAACAGAGCCCCTCCCTGCAAGGGATGAGGTTTATTTTGATCTGGCACAGCACAAATCAAATTTTCCTTTATCATATATATACCTAACCCCGTTAAAATCAATGCCCCTAGAATACTAGCCCAATTTTGTACGGTCATAATCGGGTAATCCTGATTGGCAATCCCCATATGTTCAACTACAGCTCCGAGAAAATGTCCGATATAATAACCTGACAAGATCAGCACAATATGAAATAGAGCAAAGATAACAGAAGCGCGAAAAATAACCCTAAGCCTCATGGGATTCATACCAATAGGAATAGCAACAGAAAACAAATCAGTCCCTAAGGCCACGCTTAATATCAAAAGTTCTATACTACTCAATATTCCCACCTCCACAGCTCATATATATGTGAAGGGAACTAGAGATATGTTATTCTTTGATAATCTTGTAGCCACTAGCCTTGCGCAGACGGTTCATGACAGCCAGTCCCAAGCCTTCTTCTGGAATACCTTCGGCATAAATGATATCAACAGGGCTGTCATCGAAACTGCGTAGAGCTGTATATAAATTAGCAGCAATTTCCTCAGTATGTTGACGTAGGCCGTATACAGCTGAAACTACCGTTGCAGGCAGACGCTCAGCAGTCTCTTCCGAAACTATGACGCCTACCTTTTGCCCTGCTGCTAATGCTGTTTCTATTTCTTTCAAGATAAGATCAGCAATATGGGGATATGTTCCTTCAAATAAAATCATGGGGGCAGCTGGAGCATAATGAGTATATTTCATCCCTGGGGATCGGGGGATACACTGTGTACCACCATTTAGAGCCGGATCGATTTCCACTTCTCCTAAAGTATCCATGAGCATTTCCAAGGTGATACCACCTGGCCGCAGCAGCGTAGGTACAGGTGTAGTGCAATCAACAACAGTTGACTCAACACCAATATCACAGATTCCAGCATCAATAATAGCATCAATACGTCCATCAAGATCGGCTAGAACGGCCTGGGCACTCGTCGGGCTTGGTCTTCCTGAAGTATTAGCACTAGGGGCAGCGATCGGTATACCTGCTAGTGCTATCAGCTCACACGCAACGGTGGAAGCAGGCAGACGAACAGCCACAGTACCCAGCCCACCAGAGACAATGTCAGGTACAATGTTGGTCCGTTTAAAAACCACTGTAAGAGGCCCAGGCCAATATTTATCCATCAAAACCTGAGCATTCGCCGGAATTTCTGTGACTAGAGGTATCAATTCCTGTTGATTGGCAATATGTAAAATCAGCGGATTATCTGAGGGACGACCCTTGGCCTGATAAATGTTGGATACCGCCTGACTATCAAGACCATTAGCCCCTAAACCATATACTGTCTCCGTAGGAAAAGCCACCAACTTACCTTGCTTTAGCAGTTCAGCTGCTCGCTGCATCGTTTGCTTATCAGGTTGATCTTTATCTACAATAAAATATTCAGTATGCATATACAATCCTCACTTTTCTTCAAGCACAACCACGCGCTCAATGCCACCATAGTCTTTGATAATTTCACTGACTTTAAAAAATCCAGTTTTCTCGGCCATGGCTGCGACTTGCGGGGCTTGACCAATACCAACCTCCATGGCGATAAATCCACCAGTTGCTAGATAGTTTCTACCTTCATGAATAATACGACGATAAAAATCCAGCCCATCCTTGCCACCTACTAAAGCCTGATTGGGTTCCTGCCGCACCTCAGGTGTAAGACCAGCAATATCAGCCTCAGGAATATAAGGCGGATTTGATAAGATAGCAGTGAATACCTGCCCCTGTACAGGTCCAAATAGATCACCCTGACAGAAAGTAAGACGTTCCTCTACCTGATGGCTCTCAGCGTTAGCTTTCGCTATCAATAGGGCTTCTGGCGATATATCAACAGCAACGCCTACGGCTGACTGTAGTTTAGCTAACATACTGACACAAATAGCACCACTGCCTGTCCCAATATCCAATATTCGAGGACTGTCCACTGCCGCAAGCCGTTTGAGAGCTGCCTCTACTAAAATTTCCGTATCAGGTCTAGGAATCAGCACAGCAGGCGTAACCTTAAAATCCAGCCCCATAAACTCTTTACTGCCAATGATATAAGCAACAGGTAAGCGGGCAGCTCTTTTCTTGACTGCTACGCGAAAAGCAGCCAATTCTCTTTCTTCTAAGGGTTGATCAAAATGCACATACAAATACATTCGGTCTACTTCTAGGATATGGGAAAGCAGCACTTCAGCATCAAGACGTGGGTTTTCCACGCCTTTTTCACCGAAGTACTGCCTGGTCCAATTTAAAATCCCACTAATCGTCCAAACTTCTTTACTCTTTTTCATGTTAATCAGCCTGTTGCATACGTTGACTTTGATTTGTGGCAATCAAGGCATTAATAATTTCATCAAGATCGCCGTTGAGTACAAAATCCAGCTTATGCAGCGTTAATCCAATACGATGGTCAGTGACCCGTCCCTGAGGGAAATTATAGGTACGAATACGTTCACTGCGGTCACCTGTACCGACCTGGCTTTTCCGTTCCTCAGCCATTTCAGCATTCTGTGCGTCTTGGGCCATTTCTAAAACTTTAGACCTAAGAACACGCATACACTTGTCCTTATTCTTCATTTGTGATTTTTCATCCTGGCACTGTACCACGGTGCCTGTAGGCAAATGGACAATTCGTACTGCTGACTCTGTTTTATTAACATGCTGTCCGCCTGCGCCACTCGCACAATAAGTATCAATTCTAAGATCATTCGGATTAATGACTACATCCACTTCCTCAGCTTCCACAAGTACAGCCACAGTCACTGTCGAGGTATGAATACGGCCGCTTGATTCAGTAGTTGGTACGCGTTGCACCCGATGAACGCCACTTTCATATTTGAGTCTGCTATAAGCTCCCTCACCATCAATCACAAAGACAACTTCTTTAAATCCGCCTGAATCAGGGGCATTCGCATCAAGCAATTCAGTACGCCAGCCATGGTCGTCAGCGTAACGCGTGTACATCCGGAACAGATCTCCAGCAAACAGGGCTGCTTCATCCCCACCTGCCCCGCCGCGAATTTCTACAATTACACTTTTTTCATCGTTAGGATCTTTAGGCAATAATAAAATCCGTAATTCTTCCTCTAATACTTCAGCCTTGGCTTTTAAGTCTGATAACTCAGCGGTAACCATTTGCCGAAAATCATTTTCCAATTTCTCACCCAGCATTTCAAGCGCATCAGCAATTCCCTGATTAACTTCCTTCTGTTCACGAAATTTAGCCACAATAGGCGAGATTTTGGCATGGGCCTTCGTATGTTTTTGCCATTCGGACATATTGGCAAGAACAGAAGGATCACTAATTAAATTCTCTAGTTCAATATATCTATCTTCAAGGGCTTGTAATTTATCGAGCATAGTCTCACCTCTAAAAACTTTCTATATATTTACGAATTGTAAACCTTGAGATACAGAGGGTAAAACCCACGTTAAACGCAAAGGTCACAAAGAAGCACAAAGGGCGCAAAGATTTTTTAAATATTCCCTTTGTAATCTTTGTGTCCGCGAAGCGGTTTTGTATCTTTGTGTTTAAACATGGGGTTTTATTACTTGTTATTCCGCAACCGGTCGGGCGGCTTCTAAGGCTTTGATGGCTACTTCAAGCTGGTCATCACTCGGTTCCCGGGTGGTTAACTTTTGCAGTAATAAACCTGGCGTAATGGCAGACTGCACCCATGCAGCCTCGCTGCTGCCTGCAAAGCGAATAATCTCATAAGCAACACCTGCTACCACTGGCATAAGTACAATCCGTGATACAATACGAATCCATAAATCCGGCCAGCCCAAAAAAGCAAACATAATAATACTCACAATCATCACAATAAGCAGGAAATTAGTACCACATCTGGGATGCAAGGTACTATATTTGCGTACATGCTCAACATCTAAAGGCACACCAGCCTCATAAGCATGAATGGTCTTATGTTCAGCACCATGATATTCAAACACCCTATGAATATCCTTCATTTTGGAAATAGCCCCAATATACGCTATAAAAATAGCAAATCTGAGGAGACCTTCCATCAAATTTAATAACCGCGCATCAGTAATAGCACTATGAATATATTTTGCTGCATAGGTAGGAATTATTACAAATAACAGGATAGCCAGCCCTAAAGAAAACATCATGGTTAATGCAATTTCCTTATTCGATAATTCTTCCCCTTCTTCACCAGCTGCCTGAGCTGAAAAGGACAAAGCCCTAAGCCCTTGCACCAAGGATTCAACCAATGCAACAACACCTCTTAGCATTGGTTTTTTTAAAATGGGATACCTATCACTAATTGGTGTAAAAAGTTCTGTTTTCACAATAATCTCACCCAATGGTTCTCGGACTGCTGTCGCAATAATACCCGGACCACGCATCATTACACCCTCAATGACCGCTTGCCCGCCAATATTTGTTTTAGGTTTCACGGTATCCCCTCCTTTTTATAGAAAATGTAGCAGAGCATCTCTGCTCTGCTACCCGGTTTTTAGGCCTGTGTACCATAACGTTTATTGAATTTTTCAACACGTCCACCAGCAGTAATATTACGTTGCTGACCAGTGAAGAACGGATGACATTTTGAGCACACATCTATACGTAGTTCTTTTTTAATAGAACCAGTTAGAAAAGTGTTGCCGCAACCACACGTTACTTTTGATTCACCATAATTAGGATGAATTTTTTCTTTCATTTATTGCACCTCTCTCTAAAACCACTTGTGTTTTTACCAGTCAATTGTAGCATACCCACTTCCCATACGCAACCTTATTTCACTAGCAGACTGTATAAATAGTAACAAAATTGAAATGCTGAAAAATAATAGGTAAAAATAGACTATGAAAAAATATTTTTTATCCATTTATGATTGCTATTGTTTGTTTACGATTGACTTTTTGCTATATTGACATTAAAATGATCATATACAAACATTACTGAATTATAAAAAAATATTCACTAAGGGAGATCACAATAATATGTTTGCTGAAGAACGTCGTAACAAAATCATACAATTAGTAAAATCAGGGCATCCTGTGAAGGTGGTTGAGCTTAGCATATTATTTACTGTATCTGAAGCTACAATACGTCGCGATCTGCAGGAACTGGAAAATTTAGGTTTACTGCAGAGAACACATGGCGGTGCCGTCTCTCCTCAACTAAACCTCGAACTCAGTTTCCATGACCGGGAAGTGTTTCACCTCGATGAAAAACGCCAAATCGCCCTGACTGCCGCTAATATGGTGGAAGATGGAGAAACAATACTATTAGACGCAGGTACAACTACCCGAGAAATTGCCCGTGCACTCTGCGGCAAACGCTTAACAGTAGCTACTAACAGTATGGATATAGCATTTATTTTTGCCGAAGAGCCGGATATCGAGGTGTTATTATTAGGTGGCGCGTGGCGAAAATCCATAAATTCTCTTGTTGGTCCTTTGACTAATTCCATGCTCAAACTATTCTGCTTTGACAAATTATTTCTCGCCGCCAATGCTGTTGATTGTATGTTGGGAGCCTCAACACATAATTTAGCAGAAGCAGAAACCAAACAGGCCATGCTGCAAGCTGCTAAAAGAGCAATATTGGTAGTCGATCATTCCAAATTCGAACAAAAGGCCTTCGCTAAAATTTGCAGTTTAAATGAAGTTTCAATGATTATCACCGATAGTGGTATTACCAAAGATACCCTGAATTGCCTCCAAGATTACACCCAAGTATTAATATCTGAACAGTCATTAAAGCAAAAAGGAGTCGATACTATTGAATAATCATCATGAGACGCCAATTGTCACTGTCACATTAAATCCAGCCATTGACCATACATTGCATCTGCCAATCTTCACCTTAGGTCAAGTCAATCGAGTAGATAGCGAACGTACTGATCCTGGTGGCAAAGGCATCAATGTGGCCAAAGTAATTAAAGCCCTTGATCATCCTGTACTAGTAACAGGATTCTTAGGAAACAATAACTCAACTGTATTCCAAAATTATTTTAAAAGTGAAGACATCTGTAATCAATTTGTGGAAACTCCTGGCGAAAATCGGGTAAATATTAAAATTGTCGATACTACTCATGATATAGTGAGCGAATTAAATTTCCCCGGAATTACACCAACAACAGCAGACCTTGACAGCTTAATTACTACATTACGCCAGCTAGCTGAGTCTCATAAGTGGTTTGTGTTATCAGGCAGTCTGCCACCAACAGTGCCAACAGATATTTACGCCCAAATTATCACCATGCTACATCAATATAATTGTAAAGTAATTTTAGATACCAGCGGACCAGCTTTAGCTGCCGGCATTGCCGCCCGTCCTTTTGCCGTCAAACCAAATTTACCAGAGCTTAGCCAATTGATGAATTCGGCAATGGACTCTGACGAGGAAATCCTGGCGACAATAAAACAACTACTAAACCAAGGAATATCAAAGGTCGCTATTTCCCTTGGCGAGAAAGGCTCTTTGGTTGCCGACTGCAATCAAATTCTCAGAGCCACAGCGCCCACTGTAGCAGTCAGCAGTACTGTCGGGGCTGGAGATGCTTTTGTTGCCGGTTTCAGCGTAGGACAAGCACGTAACCTATCACTTACTGACAGTATTCGCCTAGCCTCTGCTGCTGCCGGTGCAGCGGTTGCACTCCCTGGTACACAAGCCGGCTCCTTAATTGAAGTCAATAAACTGATCAATAAAGTACAAATACAAGAGTGGAGGTAATTTAAAATGAATATTCAAGACTTATTATCAGCATCTAGGGTGAAATTTGACCTACAATCTAATACTAAAATGGATGTCATCAACGAACTCATCGACATCCTTGATGCCGATGGCAAACTTTCAGACAAAGAACAGTATAAAGCCGCAGTCTTACGCCGGGAAGAAGAATTTTCCACAGGAATTGGCATGGGCATCGCTATTCCCCATGCCAAAGATAGCAGCGTAAAAGAAGCTGCTCTAACCCTAGGAATATCCAAGAAAGGTATTGATTATGAATCTTTAGACGAAACTGCTGCTCATCTATTTTTCCTAATTGCCGTTCCCTCTGACTCTAATGATGTCCATCTTAAAGTGTTATCGTACATTTCTCGCAAACTTATGCACCAAGAAGTACGTGACAGTTTATTGTCCGCCAAAACCTATGCTGATGTATTAGCCGCATTTAGGGACTAAGAAGAACGATTTACCGCAGAGGGTTACTATTAATCTTCTATTTACAATCTTTTCTCTGTGTTCTCTATGTCTCTGCGGTTCAATCACTACTCCTCCCATACTAGTCCTAAAAATTTTAATTTTTGATACTATAAAAAATTAAAAGGAGGCTCTTGATCATGAAATTATTAGCAATCACATCATGCCCCAACGGGATTGCCCATACTTATATGGCGGCTGAATCCCTGCAAATGGCGGCAAAAGCAATGGGTTTCGAAATGAAAGTAGAAACCCGAGGCTCCGTAGGCGTGGAAAATGAAATCACTATGGAAGATGTTAAAGAAGCACATGCCGTTATCATTGCTGCTGATACCAACGTTGATAGAGAGAGATTTCAAGGTTTGACAATTATCGACTCTGATGTAAAAGAAGCCATAAAGAATCCTAAAGGGTTAATTGAGAAAGCTGCTAATTCGCAAAAAAGCACTGCCGCTGTTCATACTCAGCAGCCAAATAAAACCGCACGAACTGGCCCATATAAGCATCTCATGAATGGTGTTTCTCATATGATTCCACTTGTTGCCGCTGGTGGTTTAATCATTGCTCTTTCCTTTATATTCGGTATTGAAGCCTTTAAAGAACAAGGCACTTTAGCGGCAGCTTTAATGGATATTGGCGGCGGTGCAGCTTTCGCACTACTAGTACCAATACTCTCTGGATTTATCGCCTATTCTATCGCTGATCGTCCTGGCCTGGTTCCTGGCCTAGTTGGCGGGATGCTGGCTTCCAAAATCGGCGCCGGATTCCTTGGTGGTATTATCGCTGGTTTTTGCGCTGGTTATATCGCGTTGTGGATAAAAACCTATATTAAATTACCAAAAGATCTCGAAGGCTTAAAACCTATGCTTATTATCCCCCTCTTTTCCACATTATTGATTGGTCTTTTAATGATTTATGTAATCGGAACCCCCGTAAAAGCAATTATGGATATCATGACTCAAACATTAAAAGGTATGTCTTCAGCCAATGCAGGTTTTCTGGGACTCCTACTTGGCGCTATGATGGCCTTCGATATGGGAGGTCCAATCAATAAAGTTGCTTATACTTTTGGTGTTGGACTACTCGGTAGTAATGTATTTGAACCAATGGCTGCTATTATGGCTGCCGGTATGACCCCACCTTTAGGGCTCGCACTGGCTACCTATATTGCTAAGAAAAAATTTACTCCAGAAGAACGAGAAGCTGGCAAAGCAACTTTTATAATGGGTATCTCTTTTATCACAGAAGGTGCTATCCCCTTTGCAGCCGCTGATCCTGTACGTGTTATTCCTTCCATTGTGGCAGGTTCAGCCGTAACTGGGGCATTATCAATGATTTTCAATTGTGGCCTTAGAGCACCGCATGGAGGTATTTTCGTACTCCTCATTCCTAATGCTGTCAGCAATTTAGGAATGTATATTGCAGCTATCGCTGCCGGAACTGTCGTTACAGCAATCATGATTAGCATTTTGAAAAAAGATCTACCTTCAGACAATAACTAACACATCTTTTCTCAGAAGGATACTCCCCCCATATAATAAAAACAATTTATCGCAGAGGGGCAGAGAACGCAGAGAGTAAACCCACATTAAACACAAAGGTCTCAAAGAAGCGCAAAGAATAATTGTTTTTAAATATCCCCTTTCTGTCCGCATAGCGGCTTTGTATCTTTGTATTTAAAATAGTTTTTTTCTATTTAATAAAAAACTTGTAAGTGCAGTACGCACAGATAAAGAAGACTTGGCTTGTAATCTGTACCCGTAGTCAAGGACAATTTAAAAAAAGACTATGCAATATTAAGAAGATGATTTCTGTAGTGAACAGGAGTCATCTTCTTTAAATTCCATTGATATCTGTAGTTATTGTAGTAGATC
>JAGFZX010000066.1 GCA_017889585.1 Bacillota bacterium | reverse complement strand
TGCCTGTCCTTTAAGCACATCATTGCCGTCATAGCCAAGCATGAGATCAACTGCCGCGCTGCCACTTAAGCTATCAGCATTTTCTGTTCCCAGGAAGGGTACATATACTCCGTCCAGAAACTTAAACTTGCCGATCCGGTTATTTTTACTATCTTGCCAATTCTCCACAGTAACACTGCCGCCATCTGCCAGACTAATGACCAAATCGTTGCCATCCTGTGAAAAAGTAGCTTCGCTCAAACTGCTGTCATTAAAGTACAGGACATCACTAGCATTGCCACCATCACCGGCAATGGTATCATTCCCATCACTTTTGCTAAAGAAGTACGTATCACTGTCTGCACCACCTGACAGGTAGTCATCCCCTGCACCGCCAATAAGCGTATCAGCACCGGCACCGCCAACCAAAGTATCGTCACCGTCACTGCCATTGAGACTATTGTTACCCTTGTTGCCAGTGAGAACATTATTCAGACTGTTGCCTATACCGTTAATTTTACTTGATCCAGTAAGTGTAAGGTTCTCCAGGTTGTCGTTGTCTGACAAGGTAAATGTGACAGCAGAGCATACTTCATCTATGCCACCATCACTGCTTTCAGTGACGATGTCAAGAATATTATCCACTATATAAATATCGTCTCCGTCACCGCCAACCAATGTATCAATTCCTACACCACCGTCCAGCCAGTCGTTCCCGTCGTAGCCTCAATCATTGCATTAATTTCATCATCACAATAGTTGAAATTAAAACCGATCTGCAGAAGAAAACAAAGTAACTGCTTCTTAAAAATTTATGAAATAACTTCCTCTACTCTTATCGTATATATCTCAAATAAATATCATTTTGTAAATTATATCTTAACTACCTTTAAATGTAAATAATGTGTACTGAACAAATCATCACGCCTTGTCGATGCAGATATTTAAGGAAATCATTAGCATAATAAATGCATGAGAAACGGCGAAAATCGTCTAAGTTACCAAGTGCAACGAAATAAAGAGAAGACCTCCATTGCTGAATGTCTTCTCTTTATTTCTTATTGCAAACCTGTCCCGTTTAAAAAATTTCCCAATAACTTTATTCCCTCAGGCGTCAGTATGGACTCAGGATGGAACTGCACTCCTTGAACATTATATTCCCGGTGCCTAAGGCCCATAATCATACCATCAGCGAGGGTCGAGGTTATCTCCAGACAATCTGGCAAACTCTCCTTTTCAACAATCAAGGAATGATAGCGCCCCGCAGTAAAATTGGGCGAGACCCCCAGATAAAGACCTGTGCCACTATGCTGAATTTCAGCTACTTTACCATGTATTGGTTCAGGTGCGCGTACAACCCGCCCGCCAAAGACTTCGCCAATAGCCTGGTGTCCAAGACAAATTCCCAAAATGGGTACTTGTCCAGCGAACTCCTTAATGACGGCTTTACTAATACCTGCATCATCTGGCGTACCAGGCCCTGGTGAGATAATAATGGCTTCATAACCACCAGCCTCAATATCGGCTAACGTCATCTGATCATTACGAACAACATGCACCTCATAGCCAAGATTGGCAACATATTGATAAACATTATAGGTAAAAGAATCATAATTATCAATGATGAGTATCATCGTCATCACCCTCCCCTACCACTTGAAATAGCACTCTGGCTTTATGCAATACTTCCTGAAACTCTTTCTCTGGCACCGAATCAGCAACAATACCAGCACCAGCTTGTATTCTTACTTCATCGTCGTCAATGACCATTGTCCTTATGGTAATGCAAGTGTCCATATTCCCTCGAAAATCCAAATAGCCTACTGCCCCACCATACGGACCACGACGAAGAGTTTCTAGATCATTGATAATTTCCATGGCCCGCACTTTGGGTGCGCCGCTAAGAGTACCGGCAGGGAAGCAAGCTGTTAGTACATCTAAAGCAGCAAACTTTGGATTTATCCGGCCTACAACCTCAGAGACAATATGCATGATATGTGAAAATTTCTCGATTTGCATTATCTGCTTTACCTCGACTGTCCCAGGCAAACTAACGCGACCAATATCATTTCGCGCTAGGTCAACTAGCATGGCATGTTCAGCTCGTTCTTTAGGATCTGCCAAGAGTTCTATCGCCAATCGCTCATCCTCAACCGTATCTTTTCCCCGGGGACGAGCACCAGCAATAGGATAGGTAGTCACGACCCCATCTGATAGTTTGACCAGCATTTCCGGTGATGCACCCACAAGTTTACGTTCCCCAAAATTAATATAAAACATATAGGCTGATGGATTGACCTGCCGTAAACGGCGATATAGAGCAAAAGGATGCTTCCTTAATTTGCTGCAAAATTGCTGGGATAGCACCACTTGGAAAATATCACCAGCTACAATGTGTTCCTTTGCCTGTTTGACGATTGAGATAAACTTTTGCTGAGCATCTCCAGCAATAGCTAGACTTTTTCCTAGTTTCGGCATAGCCGTATTATCCTGAGGCAATACTACTGACTTACGCAGTTTTTTTATCCATTTTGCAATATGGATTATTGCTTCATCATAGGCCTCATGAGCTGTCTTACCTGCTTCCATACGTGTTAAATATAATAATTTAGTTGAATGGGTAAGATGATCCATAATGATGATAACCTGACAAAATAGCAGCTGGGATAAGACCATTTCTTCGGGAATTTCTAGACCTCGTACTCGTTCCCATGTACCTACAGACTCATAAGCAAAATATCCTACCCCGCCTCCTGTAAGAGGAGGCAAACTTGGTAAATCAGGAAAAGAAAAATCTTTCATAAAATTACGCAATACCTCTACAGGACTACCATCTACCTTTAGAGTTTTTTCCCCTGTTATGATTTCAGAATACCGCCTCCGAGCAGTTACCGTAGCAAAAGGAGCAGCCCCGATAAAAGAATACCGACCAAAGTTCTTACCCGTTTCAGCGCTTTCTAAAATAAAACCTACATCATCCCCTACTAGCTTATAATATAGAGACACAGGCGTTTCCATATCTGTTAATAATTCTGTATATACGGGAAGAATATTATGCTGCTCCGCCAATTGGCAGAATTCATCCTTAACTGGATAAATTACCACACTGCTCACACTCCTTCATCTAAAGCGCTTCGAATAGACTTAGCAAAAGTACGAACCGAGTCTATTCCTTCATCCATGAGCCGCTTCATGATCGCACTCCCCACAATCACTGCATCAGCATGCTTGGCTGCCTGCTGAGCCCCTTGGGTGCTACCAATACCAAAGCCAATAGCTAGCGGTACATCAGTAGCGCAGCGTACGTCATCCATTACAGCGGCAATCTGTGAGTAGTCAACCTCTCGCACACCAGTTACGCCAGTATTAGAGATACAATAGACAAAACCTTGAGCTTTTTGACAAGTTGCTATCAATCGCATCTTCGTCGTAGTCGGTGCCACAAACTGAATCAGATCAATACCTGCCTGCTGGCAAAACAGGGAGAGTAGTTCTGATTCCTCCAATGGCAAATCCGGTACAATAATCCCATCAAGGCCAGCATCGGCAAAAGAACGGACAAACTTTTCCACACCAACATTCAATATGGTATTAATATATGTCATAACTACCAAGGGAATCTGAGATGTTTGCCTAATTGTACGAATTAGTTCCAATACTTTAGGAGTTGTCATCCCAGCTTGAATTGCCAATGCTGCTGCCTTTTGAATGACTGGACCATCAGCCAGTGGATCAGAAAAAGGTATCCCTATTTCAATAATATCGGCCCCTGCTGTTTCTAAAACCTTGACAGCCTGTAAAGTACCAGCCACATCTGGTAAACCTGCAGTTACATAGGCAATAAAACCCTTCCGTTCTTCCGCTTTTAGCTGTTCAAACCTTTCTGCTATCCGTGACATGTCATCCCCTCCAATACTTTTGCTACCATCTGTACGTCTTTATCGCCACGACCTGATAGACAGACAACCACAACATCATCAGCCTTTGTCTCAGGCATTAGTTCTTCCAAATAAGCCAGGGCATGAGAACTTTCCATAGCCGGAATAATTCCCTCTATCTGAGCCAAACGCTGAAAGGCTGCCAAAGCTGCTTCATCCGTAACAGCCATATATTTTGCGATACCAGTATCCTTAAAAAATGAATGCTCTGGACCCACACCTGGATAATCAAGGCCTGCGGATATAGAGTAGGGAGGAATAACCTGCCCATCATCATTTTGCAATAAATAACTGAAAGAACCATGTAATACACCAGGTCGCCCTAACGTCAAAGATGCCGCATGATCAGGAGTATCTAGCCCTTTGCCCGCTGCCTCAACTCCGATCTTAATGATCTCTTTATTATTACGGAACTGATAAAAAATTCCAATAGCATTACTGCCACCACCTACACAAGCAACAATATGACTCAGTTTACCACCTGTTATTTCCTGTATCTGCGTCTGCACTTCTTGACCGATAACAGCTTGAAAATCCCTTACGATCATGGGATATGGATGAGGACCTGCAGCAGTACCGATAATGTAATGGGTATCCTCTACATTGGTAACCCAATACCGAATCGCCTCACTGGTTGCATCTTTTAGCGTACCAGTACCGCTAGTAACTGGTACCACTTCTGTTCCCAGGAGTTTCATGCGAAAAACATTAAGCGCTTGCCTTTCTATATCTTCTTCACCCATAAATACCAGGCACTCAAGACCAAACAATGCCGCAACTGTCGCACAAGCCACGCCATGTTGCCCTGCCCCTGTTTCAGCAACAATACGGGTTTTCCCCATACGCCGAGCCAGTAACGCCTGCCCTAAGGCATTATTGATTTTGTGGGCCCCAGTATGGAGTAAATCTTCACGCTTTAAATAGATTTTACCACGACCATAATGTTTCGTGAGATTCTCGGCAAAGTACAATCGAGTTGGTCGACCAGCATATTCACGAAAATAAAATTCAACTTCACTCTGGAACTCAGTATCTATTTTTAGTCTATTATAAGCTTCTTCCAATTCAAATAATGCCGGCATAACCGTCTCAGGGACAAATTGACCACCATAATCACCAAAACGTCCATTTTTATTAGGCATGTTATTTTCCTCCACTCATCCTATTTAATATCGCCAGCTCTTGGGTCTTACCAGCAATGTCAGTAGCTTTTACCAGTCCTTCACCAACCAATATCCCTCGTATACCTGCCATTTTTAAGCGATAAGCCTCAGCCCCTGTGCTGACACCGCTCTCACTGATCACTAGGCGGCGTCCATCACAATAGGGCAACAAATCAAAAGTATTTTGTATATCAGTAATAAATGTTTGTAAATTTCGATTGTTAATCCCTATCAGCGTTGCTGAAGTTTGCTGTACTCGCTCAAGTTCTTCTAATGTATGAACTTCAACCAAGGAGTCCATACCTAATTCATGGGCAATGCCTAGATATTCCTTCAACTGATCATCAGATAGAATATTAGCAATCAGTAGCACAGCATCAGCCCCTGCTACTCTAGCTTCATAAAGCTGATACTCATCAATAATAAAGTCCTTGCGTAAAATAGGTAACTGAGTGACTGCGCGGACAGCAGCAATATCTTCTAACCTGCCGCAAAAGTGCATATCAGTGTGTACTGACAGAGCAGTAGCACCATTTGCTGCAAAAACTTTAGCAAGCTCAGGTACTGAATAATCAGTACATAACTGCCCCTTCGCTGGAGAAGCGAGTTTACATTCGGCAATCAACGTCCATTCGGACTGCTGTATTGCCTTGCTAAAAACATAGTTACCTGGTGTTATTACTTTCAATAAGTCAGATAGTGGCCGCTGCTCTTTGGCGTCTGCCACTATCTGACGCTTTTTATCCGTAATTTTTTTCAACATGACTCTCTATACCACCTTTTGCCCTACGAGCAGCTATTAAAAACTGCTTAATTTTTTCATGATCCTTTTCACCATTAGTCTCAATTCCACCTGACACATCAATGCCTTCAGGAGATAAAATCCGAGCTGCCTCCCCTACATTCTCTGCCGTCAAGCCACCAGCCACAAAGAGAGGTGTTTTTATCTGTTGCCGTAGTATTTGAGCTTGCTGCCAATCAAAAGTTATCCCTGTTCCCCCTTGCTGTCCAGGTACAAAACTATCAAAAAGTATCCACTCCACATCATAAGCCGACAGGAATAAAGGATCGAAATTAGCCCCCACACGCACTGCTTTAATTACTGGAACCTTGACCAACCTACAATACTCCGGGGATTCATCACCATGTAATTGTACAAAATCAAGCTTACAACGTTTGGCAATATCCTGTACCGTTTTCAAGGGAGCATTCACAAATACTCCTACTTTACCAATACCGCCTACCTGACAGGCAATTTGCTCAGCAGCCTCTATATTGATACACCTACGACTATCGGCAAAGACAAAACCAATTAAATCCGCACCATAATCCCTAGCTGCCTCAGCCGAACCTAGGTCAGTGATACCACAAATTTTTACGATAATAAGAACTCCCCCTTATCTATGAGTTGGATTAAATATTTTTAACAGCAATCACCGAGAATATAACTATCAATTCATTAATGGGCTATATAATCATTGCTAGCACTGCGCAATGATTTTAACTTAGCAAGAGCGGCTCCACTGTCAATACTAGTGGCAGCTAGTGCTATTCCTTCTTCCAAGGACGTTGCCTTATCTGCAATCAGTAAGGCTGCGGCAGCATTAATGAGCACAATATCACGTTTGG
Source organism: Bacillota bacterium (assembly GCA_017889585.1). Classification (GTDB taxonomy): domain Bacteria; phylum Bacillota; class Negativicutes; order DSM-13327; family DSM-13327; genus CTSoil-075. The sequence goes on along the minus strand of JAGFZX010000066.1, from coordinate 13,859 downwards.
CTCCAGACTGACCACTAAGAACACCAACAATAATTTCAGCATTTTTCTCAGGCGTACCACCCAAATAATCGTCTGCTACGCCGCCAGTAAAACCGTAATGAGCAGGATCAATCACATATGACCGTATTTCATCATCTCTAACTTCTGTAACCTGAGTGGGTGCTAGTGTGGATATTTCATCCATGCCGTCAAAACTATGCACCACCATTGCCCGCCTTACTCCAAGCCCCTTAAGCGCTTCCCCAATCTTTTGGGTTAATGTTGGTTCATATACACCAATCAACTGACAATGAGCATTAGCAGGATTCGTTAATGGGCCCAGCAAATTGAAGATTGTACGAAATCCTAATTCCTTGCGCGGTGTAGCTGCATATTTCATAGCCTTATGAAAAGTAGGAGCATATAAAAAACCAATGTTAAGGTCTTTAATCATTCTCTCCACTACTTCTGGTGGCAAGTTTACATGAATACCTAAGGCACTCAGCACATCAGCACTACCACAGGAACTAGATACACCACTGTTACCATGTTTCGCCACTGTCAGACCAGCACCAGCTAAAACAAAGGCAACTGTTGTTGAAACATTAAAAGTACCTTTTTTATCTCCACCTGTACCACATGTATCAATCAAGTGATCATTATTACAATTAATTTTTACTGCATAGTCTCGCATAGTTTTTGCAAACCCTGTAATTTCAGTACTTGTTTCCCCTTTCATCCGTAATGCGGTCAACAGAGCACTAATCTGAACATCACCTGCCTGACCTGACATAATGACCTGCATTGCCTGCTGTGCCTGACTTTGGGAGAGATCCTGACCTACAATGACTTGCGCAATTAATTCCTTTAACATGGTTATCCTCCTTTTACTTTAACCTTTTTTATACACAAAAAAGAACCATTTCACCCCATAAAGGGGCGAAATGGTTCGCGATACCACCCTAATTCAGAAAGTCAATGCTTTCTATCTCAATTCAGATACGGGATCACAGTCCGATATCCTAGCCCAGTAACGGTGGCAACCGATCCGACCTACTTGCCAAAAGGCGTTTGGGGGACAGCTCACAGGTCCATTCGCTATGCTCTCTAGGTCGGTCATCCCACCTCCGGTCACCCGGTCACCGACTCGCTGAACTAGAATTTACATATTTACTCGTCCTGCTCATTGCTATTGTTCCAATTTAACTTATAGTCATTATAGCACAATCGTCTTCTGGTAGTCAACACATTCTTACATTTTACACTTTTTTTATTTACTTCAATAATTAACTATTGAATAGTTAACACTTCTGTGTTAAACTTGCCATTAATAATTGAAATAATAAAAACGATGAAAAGGCAAAGTAGATATGGCATTCTTGTTACAGAGAGTCGGGGATAGCTGGAAACCCGATACAGAATCTATGTTGAAGTTCTCCTTGGAGTTGCATGCTGAACTCTGGCTTCGCTAGATGGTAGGTGGTGCCGGAACCTTTACCGTTAGTAAAAGGGAAGTATCGGCCTATATATGCCCGTACTTTTTAAACAGTGCTTTGCGCGCAGAAAAAGCACAAAGGTGGTAACACGAGAAAAACTTCTCGTCCTTTAAGGGATGAGAAGTTTATTATTTTTATAAGGATGTGAAACAATGACTACAACGAATAAGAATACCGTCGGCTATCTTGGCCCCCGAGGCACACACAGCGAAGATGTTTGTTCTTGCTATTATTTCCAAGATCAATGGATTTCTCAATCATATTCAACCATCGACGCCTGTATCCGTGCTACAGCCAATGGGGAAATCACAGAATGTATTGTACCTATTGAAAATTCCCTGGAAGGTTCAATTAATATTACCCTAGATACCTTAGCTCATGAAGAAAATTTATTTATTATCAAGGAAATCGTATGGCCAATCCACAATCATCTACTCACAAAATCTGTTGATTCAGTGATTGATACTATTGTTTCCCATGCGCAGCCCTTAGCCCAATGTCGACATTTTCTTGCCAAACATTATCCCCATGCCAAACTTGAAGCAGTAGAGAGTACAGTAGAAGCAGTCCGTATTGTGGCAAATGGAGCAAAGAATCATGCAGCGATCGCTAATATGAATGCCAGTAAAATTTATAATATGAACATCGTGGCATCTGATATCCAAGATCATCCACATAACTGTACACGTTTCGTCATACTCAGCCGTCAGCCTGCAACATATGTTGATGGTTATTGGAAAACTTCTATTGTTTGCAAAATCAAAGGCGATAAGCCAGGCAGCTTATTTTTTCTTTTACAGGAATTAGTCAGTCATAATGTGAACCTAGTTAGAATTGAATCCCGCCCTGCCCGTACAACATTAGGAGAATATATATTTTTCATGGACATGGAAGGCAGTATGGCTGAGCCCCATGTTCGAACAGCAATGTCAGCACTCAAAAACAAAAGCCTGTGGTTTAAAAACCTTGGTTCTTATATTGTATGCAAAAATAATGTGTAATTAAAAAAGGAAAGCGCTAGCGCATCCCTTTAGATAACAGCATGAGCGATGGTTCCATGTTATTATAAGTGGAAGTCAAGTAACACGGTGGAGCGTTAATAACATGGAATCAGCGCGGACTACCAAAAGTATTATACTTTCTGGTTCCATAAAAAAAAGACTTGGCCTAGGCCAAGTCTTTTCTTATACGTTTTAGCTTAAACCCCTCACAGGTTTCTTTTTCATGACCATTATAGCAATAACCCCAATAATAACAATCGCAATGAACCCGATGATAAAGATATTGGAGTATGTCTTTATCAGCTCAATCGCTCTGGGTCCATAATAGAAAATAAGAATACCTTCTACCAAAAATCTTTTTCCGCGACCCAATACAGATGCTATTAAAAATACAAACATATTAACGCGAAATACACCCGCACTAATACTAATAAACTTATGGGGAATCGGTGCCATAGCAGCAACAAAAATCGCCCAACCGCCATACTTTTCTAACCAATTGTGAATGGTTTCAACATGCTTAGCAGGAGCATATTTTTGTAACACGGGAAGTCCTAGCCTATTGCCAATAAAATAGCCAATAATCCCACCTAGCACCGATCCCACTGTGGCAATCACCGAATAATAAATAGCCTTTTCTGGAATGGACAAGGCCATAGGAATCAATATTAAATCAGTCACTATGGGAGAAATAAATGATTCAGTAAAGGAAATAAAAAATAGCCCAACGGCTCCATAATTTTGAAAAAATAAAATCAACTGTTCCATGATACCACCTCACTGATAAACTTCAATACTCATCAAACATTATATACTATTTACCCCTAAAATGTATACCTTCATTCCACAAGTCCTTCGCTGTTCTTAAACTGGTTAAAAAACATACTGTAGTATATTCCGCGGCTTTGAAGCAAAAGATCATGGCTGCCTTTTTCTACAATTTCACCATGATCTATGACCATAATCCTATCTACATCACGAATAGTATTCAATCGATGAGCAATGATTAAGCTCGTACGTCCCTGCATAATATTTCCACGACGATTGCCAACGCTGCGCCGATTTCCCCCTAACCCATTCACATTTGCATTGTTCTGCTGACCTTTATTGACCTTAGATTGTTCTTTTGCATGAGACATAGGACTACATCTCCTTACCTACCTGTGACTTAACTATTTCCTGATAAACTTTACAGCACTTTATTAACTCATCATGTTTACCTATGCCAACAATTTCTCCATCATCAAGCACTACTATTTTATCGGCATCCATAACTGTGGTAATCCGTTGAGCAATGATGATACAAGTAAGATCTCTTACATATTTCTTTAAGGAGTTCTTGATCTTTGTCTCTGTAGCCACATCAACAGCACTGGTAGAATCATCTAAAATAAGAATCTCCGAATTCTTAACCAATGCTCTTGCAATGGCTATCCGTTGCTTTTGCCCCCCTGAGAAATTAATCCCACCCTGTCCTACTTTTATTTGATAGCCCTCAGGATATGCTGAAATAAAACCATGTGCCTCAGCTATCATTGCGGCTCTTTCAATTTCTTCTACAGTAGCGTCTTCTTTGCCCCATCTTATATTATCAATAACAGTACCCGTAAATAGCACCGTTTTCTGAGGAACTACTGCTATTTTTTCTCGTATCTTCTTCGGCTCTATATTCCTTACATCTTCACCATTTACCTTAAGTGAGCCAGAAGTTACATCGTAGAATCGAGGAATTAAGCTTACTAGCCTGCTCTTGCCCGAACCTGTTGAACCTATAATCCCAATGGTTCCCCCAGGCATACAAGTCAGATTAATATTCTTAATTACAGGTTCTCCAGATACTCCTTCATAGGAAAAAGCTACATTTTCAAAATCGACTCGTCCTTTTATATCTGCACTTTTCACGGAATGTCTGTCCCATCTCATGCTGCTTTCCTGTGAAAAGACCTCACCAATCCGCTCTGACGAAGCTCTTGCTCTCACAAACATATTGAAAACTGCAGAAATCATCATAAGCGTGTTTTCCATATTGCCCTACATATCGGTTCCAAAATTGCATAGTTTAATTCCCCTTGGAAACTTTTTCTCTAATAAATATTCTATGAAACTACTAAATATACACTATCTTAAATTATTAACTATCTAATCTATATTGTTATGCTTTTCAAAAGTCACTAAACTTATTTATCAAGGCGATCTTTAACGTGACAAATGAAAACCCTATTTTTATAATTATTGTCTTTTTTTACTCATTATGACTTATAATATAATTACTGATAAATAACCCATATTATTATAAGGCCATGTTTCATCCACTAGATTGTTAATTTTTAGTAACAATCTAGCATTTAACGATTTAAACTATTTGAGGTGAATGTTTAACATGATTATATTAAAAAGTGAGCGAGAACTTAAAATGATGCATGAGGCCGGTAAAATATTAGCTTCATGTCATAATGAAATTCGAAAGATGATAAATCCAGGTATTAGCACACTGGCAATTGATCATTTTGTTGAACAATATTTAGCTAAGTGGGGTGCTACGCCTGAGCAAAAAGGATATAAAGGTTATAAGTATGCTACCTGTGCCTCTGTTAACGATGAGATTTGTCATGGTTTTCCCAATAAAAAACCACTTAAAGACGGCGATATTGTAACAATTGATATGGTTGTTAACTTAAATGGCGCTCTTGCTGATTCAGCTTGGAGTTATGCTGTCGGTAAGATTTCGAGCGAGGCAGCCCATCTAATGAAAATTGCTAAAGAATCCATGTATAAAGGTATTGAACAAGCGCAAGTTGGAAACCGCTTAGGGGATATTGGTCACAAAATACAAACATATGTTGAAAATGAAGGATTCTCTGTTGTTAGAGAATTTACAGGTCATGGAATAGGAAGAAGCATGCATGAGGACCCTGCTGTCCTCAATTACGGTACCCCTGGCAAAGGGGTTAAATTAAGAGAAGGTATGGTTATTACCATTGAACCAATGGTAAATGTCGGCATGTGGCAATGTAAAATAGATGAGAATGGCTGGACTGCGAGAACTATCGACGGCAAACTTTCTACCCAATATGAACATACGGTTGCTATTACCCGTAATGGACCCTTAATTTTAACTGATCAAGAACTATCATAACAGTAAAAAAGAATATAAACATCTCATGCAAAAGAACCACTCCAAAGAGTGGTTCTTTTGCATGAGACGTTCTTTAATGCAATTTTATTCCAACCTCAAACATTCTATTCCAGGGAAAAGATACCTCTATTTTCTGTAATGGGAACCAATATATATTCTGCTTAGCAAATTCATTCATTTGTTTTTTGGTTTCTACTACTAATTTAGGCGTAATCTCATTTAGTTGCACATCGCTATGGCCTTGAGGAACCAATACATCGCTGAGTAAAACGCTACGTATATTAGCCTGATAGGCCCAATCATCGACTAAACGAATAGCAAGCAGCGAATTTTTGTTTTGGATAGTCATATTTTGAGCAAATACAGCCTGGCCGATTGTATAGCCAATTGTATTACTGGCTGTATTCCAGCCTGAATATGATTCCAATTTAGGAACAATCTTGTTTTTGGTTATCTCATACATGAAGGAATTATCTGATCCATTGGCAAAGGCAATATCAGCCACTGCCACTTTTTTGTTAGCCAGCAAATAAGACTGTATTTCTTTTACAAAAGCAATGGTCTCTGGATTGGCCTCCGACCGATTAGCTCCTCCACCTGCTTCTCTGGTCCAGCCATCAACCGGTGTATGGACTGCTAAAATCATATCAGCCATTTTCTCTGATAACAAGGGTACACCACCTACAGCAATAATATGATTCCGAACTGTTTGACCGATTTGAACATCCTCATAGGAAGGAATGGTCTTCTCGCCTACACCTTGGGTATATTTCACAGCCATAGAAGGTATTCTAAACATTAGATCATTGGACGCTCTAGCCAAAAGAACCATGCCTAATTGATCAGCACCTGGAAATGATAGATATTTACTAGCAGATAAGCCGACAGTTGACTTGCTGAGCCACCGGGATTCCTGATGAGATCTAGAATAGGTTGAGGCATCATCACGCCCCATTAGCAGATAAGCAAATCGTTCTTTTTTAGCTTCATGAATCAGCTCTACATTGACTTTAAAATTTTTCGTACGCCGTTCATACCAGTCATTTAATGCTGCTGTTGGAACTGCAGCAATTAATTCGTTAAGTTTTTGCTCTTCTTGCGGCTTTAATCCCTGTAATTCCAGCTTATCCTGGAGCGCATTGATTTCAAAAATAGCCGGTCCATAGATCTCATAGTAAGGCGGTTCCACCCCACCACTTGATGCATGAGGACTACGCATAATGGTACTAAATACATAAATGCGAGCTGTAGGATTCAATTCTTTTAATTTTTCAAAGTTTTTAATCCGTGCTAAAAGTACATTTTCATCTAAATTATGGGTCCTTGAAGAAACAAGTCCTCCATATATAAGGGCATCTGCTGATACTACAATAGCATCAGTCTCATTGGCATGCTCAAATATCCATTGCCATAGAATATCTGGATTAGCACTTTTAGTTCTATTTGCCAAATAATCTTCTGGGGGTACCAGTATCTCAAAACCACCCTTTGCTACAGTATCTACCACATAATCAAGACTAACAGGACGATTATCAAAAGGAACATACATGATGCTTTGCGCATAACCGAGCGCATTGACAACCAATAAGCAGAAAAAAACTAATAATAAAATCACTCTTTTATGATTCATTCTTATCAATCCTTTCATCGGCAAAGATATCCACCAGGAGAGGCTTTTTAAATACAGCTGTCAGATACTTATACCTAATCTCTTCTATGTTAATATCTGCAATATCATCAGGGGCATCAGCATAGTCAATGCCCCACCGGGCAAACCGCACATAATTAGAGGTAAAGTCACCAAAACATACTTTAATGGGTTGTTGCTGTTTTGCGATATATTGCAGCTGACGATCAAGATCCTGGGTACAGTAATAATTACCAAGAATATAAGGATAGGAAACAAGCCCAATATTAATGATGACAGCTCCAGCTAAGACAACTCCCAAATAACGTACTATCTTTTTTGCGTCAGATGAGGCTACTGCTGCAATAATAATCGGTGCCAACCAAAACTGGGGCACATACCGGGCCCACCAGGCTTCAGGGTTGATCAGTACTGAGAGCATGATACTAGCAAATAAGCCGACACCGCACATATTATCTTTGGTTCGAAAAACAAACATTAGCAGCAATATAATCAAGGCAATAACCACTATACCACTAAACCAAGGTCCGAAGCCTCCGATACGAATATCAGCTCCATATACAAAAGGCCTGAGTTCCGTTAGTTCCACTGTAAAAGGCATCTTAAGAGTCTGTCCTTCACTATCAAATTTATTAGCAGACAGAGAAAAAATGGAAACATATAGCTTTTCCAACGAGTTCATCTGCATAAATCCTTGAGGGGAATTACTTGTCATAATGTCCATAGTCTGGGCTCCGCCTCCATATAGAGGGTAAAAGGGATGCCCATAATACACAGTATTCGTAACATAAGGATTATAACCAATCACACAAATACCGATAAAAAGCCCGATTATTGATGATTTTATAAAATGCCCATACAGGTGCTTATTTTTAAATAGCCACAACCAGCCTCCTACTAGGCCAATACACGCAACAACATATACAACACCAGTGAATTTGATATTGACCGTCAAAGCAATACTCATAATGAAACTACATAAAACAACTTTATCATGATGACTGACAAGTCGATAGGACAGAGCCAATAAGCATAATAGCAGCGATGCCAGCTGACCATCAATATAAAAACTAAAGGCTTGATAGATACTAATAGGATTTAATGCCAGCAACAAGCTAAAAAATATGGCCCTCCAGGTACTAAACCTATCCCCTCTTTTCAGTGCGGACAACGCCAACAAGAATGATATGATAATGAGTAAAAAATTAAATACTTTGCTTTGTTCGATCTGACCTGTGGCTGTATATAGAGCAGCTTCATATAACCAAGGTCCTTTAGCATAATGATTTAATAGCACGGCCGAATGAGATCTATCTTTGGTTATGTAATCCTGAAAAGGATTCCAGTGATTGACCAGTTGACTTACTGCTTCTTGATGATAGACTTGACCGTCATAGGATATATCATAAAAGAGTCCACTTATGTAACTAAAGCTAAAAAACAGTAACACTACCCAAATACATAACTTAACAAAATACCGCCAAAGATCTTGCTTAAAGTAAAAACGTGTGGCAATAAGCCCATAAATAAAAGTGCACACAACCGACAGCCAAATGGTTACTGTTGTCAAAGATATGCCTGCTGCAAAACCTAAACTTGCAAAAAATAATATAAAAAACAGTAAGGCCAACAACGTTGATCCGAGTAATAGACTAAAACAAACTAACATATATCCCCTCCTCTTATATTTGATATAAAATATAAGCCAAAATAAACCCCAAGACAAGGCCACCTAGTACCTCGAGCGGATCGTGTCCCTGGCGTTCCCGCAGCAATGATTCAGCGGTATTTCCCAGCAATATATGTCGATTAATTGCACTGGCTTGCTTACCGACTGCTCGCCTAATACCTAAGGCATCAATAATCGTAATCATCAACACTGCTACTCCCAGGCCAAAAACAGGTGCCGACATTCCTTCTGTAAAACCAACTAAAAATACAGTGCTACTGATTACAGTCGTATGGGTACTCGGGAATCCGCCATTACCAATTAAGTTGACAGCTTGACTAGGAAAACGAATAAAATTAACAATAAACTTTAATGTACCTGCTGCAAACCAGGCAATCATCGGTGTGAGAGCATATTTATAAACCATCATAACCACTCCTAAGATTTGGCAACAAGAACAATGCCAGCTAGAATCAATACTGCCCCGCCGATGCGGAGCCAACTTATCGGTTCGTTAAAGAGAAAATAGGAAGCAATAAAGATAAATATATAAGCTAAGCTCACCATAGGATAGGCATAGCTTAGTTCAACCCTTTTTAGTGCTATGATCCATAAGATTGTACTAATACCATATAAGAATAATCCTAATACAATCGGCCATTTAATTTTTTCGAGTAGCGTATTACCAGGATTCTCAACCATCTGCATAGCACCATATTTAAAAGCAACCTGCCCAACGGCGCCAATGGATACTGATATGATAAGCAACAATAAATCTTTCATGATAGTACCTCACTTCTTTAATCTAAGCAGACTCCACTATTCAAAGTAGTATAAAATAACTACAATCATAACTGCGAACAGCATGACAGTCGTCAAAATATGACTATCTTCCAGTAAAATTTCTTCTGGTCTACCACCTTTCCCTTTCATATGAATTAAATATAAATATCGAAAAATCCCATACATAACAAGAGGGATCGTCCACATCAAATGAATGGTATGACCTGATGTAAAAGTAAAGAGAGAATAACTCATAATCGCCGCCGTGGTCACAATACTATTTAACTGATTGAGAAGTTCAGAAGAATATTGTTCTAGAACCTTACGATGCTCACCTTTATTTTCACTTAATAAAGCTAATTCATGCCGTCGTTTACTGATGGCTAAGAACAAGGCCAACAGCATAGTGCAGATTAAAAACCAGGGGGTAAAAGCAATACCAATGACTAGGCCCCCGCCAATGGCCCTGAGTACAAAACCAAAAGCAATCACCATAATATCAATAATGACTACATGCTTCAATTTTATAGAATAAGCTACATTAATAATAAAATACCCTAAAAGTAGTACGCTAAACCAACTATCTAAAGCGAAGGCCAAAGCTAATGAGCTAAATAATAATAAGCAGCCAAAAGCTAAAGCCCGAAAAGGCTCTAGCCGACCAGAGGCAATAGGACGATAACGCTTCTCTGGATGCCGACCATCGGCATCTCTATCAACATAATCATTTAAGACATAGACACAACCTGAAACTAGGCAAAACAAGCTAAAGCCAGCAATACACCTAACCAACATATCAATAGTAACTATTTTAATCGAAAAAATCAAAGCGGCAAAGACTAGCAAATTTTTAGTCCACTGCTTAGGCCGAAGGATTGCAAAATAAGGCATTGACCGATACCAACTCATTTAATAAACGCCCCATCATATATTTTCTTTACGATACCAGGTATCCCGCCAGCTGGATCATTGGCTAAACTGCCTGATACATGGTCTGCTAGATACCCTATATCTTGCCTAGCCAGCGATAAATCAGTTAAACAATAATCCAAATCAATACTTTGCTTAAACTCTTCATATACAGTCATAAATTCTGCCTTATTAGCGGTAGATCGCCCACTCAATGCAGCTGCAATACGGTCAAATTTTTCCGATGAAAACTCATAAGTATGTTCCAGCCAGCTCCCAAATAGTGCCATTAAACCTAATCCATGACTGGTATTCGTCTTGACTCCGACTGGATATTGCAGGCGATGAGGCAAACAAGTGGTAGAATTAGCCAGGTTAAAACCCATGAGCATACTAGCATACATCAGACTCGTACGGGCAATCCTATTGTGACCATCTGCCAATACCTGTGGCAAATATTGTCCTACCAATTGTATCGCCACCCGCGAATTAGTTTCAATCTGGGGACTTAACCCACTTTTTGATATATAAGTCTCCACAGCATGGGCAAAAACATCAAAACCTGTTTCTAGCGTAACGCGAGAGGGTAAGGATACAGTTAACTGCGGATCTACAATAGCTATACGTGGAAAAAATCCCTCATGACGGAAGCTGGTTTTAATACCACATGCTCTATCTGTTAAAATAGCTGCCCAATTGGTCTCTGATCCAGTACCAGCTGTAGTGGGAATAGCAATGAGCGGAACATCAACATGGATTATGGAAGTTTCCCCTAACAAATAGGACTCCACCTTCTCCCCTGTTGACAAGCCTAAAATAATACCTTTAGCCCCATCTATCACACTGCCACCACCCAAAGCCACCACAACATCAGGCTGCCAGTCAGCAAATGCAGCAACACATTCATTGACTTCACTCGTCAGCGGATTGGCACTAATACCATCAAAAATAGCAGTTTCAGCCCCTTGCCCCTGAAGGTCTGCTACCAGCATATCTGTAAACCCTTGCTTCTTCATGGCCTGTTTACCAGTAACAATAAGTACCCGCTTACCAACTTCTACAATATGAATCGCTGCTTTTTTAAACTCACCCCAGCCAAAAAATATTTTTGTTGGCATAAAATATGAAAAATGCATAGCATCCAACTCCTAGTTTTTTTCAACTCATTAAATACTATACTAAAAATATCCAATGGTGTAAAGAAAACTTGGCTTGCGCCTATAAGGCTGTTTGACGACAACGCATCCAACAAAGCCCATACATTGCTCTTAAGCAACCTGTGGCTGCTTTAATATAAAAAAACGCTATGCGTCTTTCGGAACAAACATAGCTAGGCTTTTTTAACCGCAGAGGCGCAGAAAACACAGAGAAAAGATTGTTATTATAAAACCTCTGCGTCCTCTGCACCTCTGCGGTTCGTAAACTTATGCTTTCTGATTCCGCAAAAAAAAAGCTCTGGTATAAGTATTTCTACTCTACCAGAGCGTATCATTGCTATATATTCCCTAACAGTTGCTGTAGCACTTTATATTTGGCATCAGTTAAAATCTGATCAGAATCTACAATATACCATTCACCATTGATTTTTTCCAAACCAATTGGCTTAATCGTCAATTTAAAACTATTTTGTTCCTGCAGAGTAACAACAACTGCCGCATAATTACCTTGCTGGGCAACTTGGTTAATTGAGAAAATATTGGAATTCTTAATTTGCTCTACCCCAGTCTGGCCTGTCATGAATTTCAATACAGTTTGGGGATCTGATTTGGAGGCAGCAGACACATACAAAGCTGCTTCATTCATACGGCCATTTTTAGCTGCATCAAAAAAAGTTTTTACTGTTCCTTCAATAGTTAGTCCAGCAATACGCTGAATTCCTGAGCCTGAACCACCACCACAACCTGCAATAAGTAACACAACCATTAATAAACTCATGGCCAGCAGGCTTTTCATACTATTTTTAAACATTTCCAAAACCACCCTTCACAAAATAATTCAACATAAACTTATTATGTATTACTGCATTATACCATGAACTGACCAGCTAGTCACCTTCCATTATAATACAATTAAGAAGGCTGTCCCACACGTAAGAGAAACGCTAACGCTTCCTTTTTTGTCATTGCAAGTGTAGGGTCGCAATCTCTGGACAAGTAGGGGATTGCGACCCTACACTCGCAATGACAGCTAAAAAAATATAAATTCTAATACCGTAAGAGAAACGCTAGCGCATCATGTCAAACCGTAAAGACGCAAAGAACACAAAGAGCAGTTATTTTATAATATCCTCTTTGTGTCCCCATAGCGGCTTTGCTTTTTTGTATTTCAACGTCTATGTTTAGATAATTTCCACCTTATATTTTCTTAACCAAGTGTCGGTCTGGATCAAATACGCGAATAACTGAGGATGACTCATCAGCTGTCCAAACCATGGAACATTTGTTGTAGGATTCTCCATCTGAGCAAGGGAACGTATTTTGCTAACATCGATTAAATCATGTAAGGGCGAACTAGAGTCATCTAAAATAGTTAAAACCCATTCGCGCACCTTATTCAGATATGATGGGTTATGTGTCTTAGGATAAGGACTTTTACGCCGCCATAATACATCATCTGGAAGCACACCAGTTAAGGCCTGGCGCAACAAACCTTTCTCACGGTTTTGATAATTTTTCATATGCCAAGGCACATTCCATACATATTCAACAAGGCGATGATCGCAGAACGGCACCCTCACTTCCAGACCAAAAGCCATACTCATGCGATCTTTGCGATCAAGTAAGGTTGGCATCCAGCGAGTAAGACTCAGATAGAAAATTTCACGCATCCGAGCCGATTCAGCATCCTCTCCCGCCAAACGTGGCACTTCTGCCAATGCCTCATGGTAGCGCTCTTGTACATACTCATAAGGCTGAATTTTTTCCCTAAGCTGGGGTGATAGCCATTCCATACGTTGTTTAATTTGTGGTGCCCACGGAAAAGCAGCAGCATGAATCATTTCCTCCCGATAAAACCAGGGATAACCGCCAAAGACTTCATCGGCGCACTCACCTGATAAGGCAACAGTGGCTCCTTTTTTAATCTCACGACAGAACAAATATAATGAAGTATCAACATCAGCCATACCGGGCAGATCACGGGAAATAGTAGCATCAGGCAAACTGCCCGCTAGTTCTGGTGTATCTAAAAGTATATCATGATGAGAAGTGTCAAATAAATCAGAGACACGACGCACCCA
>JAGFZX010000065.1 GCA_017889585.1 Bacillota bacterium | reverse complement strand
TGAAGCTGCAAATCATGTAAAGAACCATGTGCCTGAATACGCAGCTTTTTACTGTAAAAAATACGATGAAGTCAAAACTCATCAACACAAACGCGCACTCGCACTTACTGCTCGTAAATTTATACGGCTGATTTTTGAATTGCTGGCCAGCCATCAGCTTTACTCTCAAAGTAGAGTAAGCCAAATTTAACATTACCACATTTTTACTTTTTCTTCGTTTTGAGAAGAAAGTTTTTTAAGTATACCCTTTTTTTGCAAACTGTTTACAATATTTATTATTTATTGGCTTGACATATTACCAGATTGCTAAGGTTGAGTTCTTCAATAAAATTATGGGTATAGCAGTTTGATATTTGGGTAAAATATAGGGTGATTTTGACTTCGTGAAAATTTTGCACCAGAACCCCTTTGGAAGCATGATAGATTTTATAAAGCATCAATATCTACAATATATTCGATTTTATTGGCAACCTCTTTTGCTAGAATGCTACCAAATAGAATTTTAAGGATATAAAAGCCTAATTCTAAGCCAGAAGTCACTCCTGCCGATGTAATAATATTACCATCACGCACAACTTTTGCCTTTTCGATGGTAAGTATATTATAGGTTTGTAATTCTGCGAATGCAGAATGATAAGTAGTAGTTTTTTTGCCCTCAAGCAAACCAGCCTCCGCTAAAATAAATGCACCTGTGCAAACAGATGCAATATATTGCGCCTGTTTCGACTGATGTAAAACAAATTCTTTAATCTTAGGATTATGCATAGCGTCGAGACGGCCTTTTCCACCAGGTACAATTAAAATATCCAAATTCGGACAAGTACCAAATGAATGATCAGGAAAAATCTTCATTCCATTATACGCTTGTATTAATTCCAATTTTTCAGCAATGAGAACTACTTGAGAACTATTTACTTCAATTTTATTGATATAACTTAATACTTCAAATGGAGCTACAAAATCCATTTCCTCTACTTGATGAAAAATAAGAATTCCTATTTTAGTCATATGAATCTCCTCCCGCATTTAACTGCTCTACAAACGATATTAATTTGCGAGGGTATCGTTTGTATCTACTATTCCATACCCTTACACGAATCCCTCCCCAATTTCGTGTGTTTGTATAGACTTTCGTATAATAGTTAAACATTTACACGAAATCTCCATACTCCGCGACACCCTACATGAAAAAATCGCTCAAACCTAAGTCTGAGCGAACATAAAACATACATATCAAATTACCACAAAACTCACGACACCCCGCCATTACTGGCTATTTCTTCACTATCAATGCAACCGACTCAACATGTGTTGTGATAGGTAAGTGATACCATTACACGGATAACTTGAAGTTTCGACACCCCTAAAAATGCCACGACACCCCCATGACACCCTGAGACACCCCTATTTTAGGCTCATTTCAAAGGTTTGAGCTACACGGTGGAGAAGGGCGAAAGAAGGGATGATGGTTATGTCTTACCCTTAGAGATTAAGTACATCCATCCTTACTTTTACCAATATCTTTCTAACATTAACAGTCTGTTCACTGGCATTACAGTTAGGACGATGAACGTCCCACGGAAAAAACACTGCGAACATTCCTTGGGTGAGAATAATCTGACTCTCTCTAGTAACACTCTTATAAAAAATTATATCTCGTTCATTCCGACAATCTTCATCAATTTCACCAGCTTCTGTTATCATAGCTAAGCCCATCATTTCTTCTCCTGAACAAATATATTGTATGTCAACATATTTCTCATGGCTTTCTAGTCTACAATGTCCCTTAGGCTCAGTCTCATATTCTGAAATTTTCGCATAAATTTGCTTGCCCTGGATTTCATGTTCCCCGAGTGGTAAGGAGGAAAGATCTGTTTCTAAAAGAAACTCTAGACCAGCTCGTATTCCAGAGGGATATAAATTGATCTCCTCTTTTATATTTAGCAAATTTCCTATAATCATTACTTTATACCTACTTCTTAAATATATTTTTTTACAAGCCAAGAAACTTTAGGTTAACTGAGTTATCATTGCAATTTACCTATTGATTGTTGCAATCGCTGTGCGATTTCCACAAGTTCTTGGCTAGACGTTTTAATTTCCTCTAACAAGACTGATTGCTCCGTTGTGATCGCAGATGCGGTCTGAATATGAATTGTTATTTGTTTATTTTGATTTAGATTATCAATCGTTTTTAGAAAAATAATCCATGAAGTCTGTTCTACACAGCCAAACTGACTATTATAAGCAGCGTTTGTGTGAAGTATGCCATTTATCTTTTTTAAAAATTGTTCAAACATTCATATTCATCCTCCTCTTGCCAAATAGAAAATATCTCAACATCTTTCCTTTGCAGAGCTTTGAAAGAAAAAGTGCAGGACTACTGCAACAAAAAGCAATCCTGCACTTTTACAACCTCTTAACGTTTATATTTGGGCACTTCTTGTTTGTGCAAGACATTACCCTCAGTATCAATCCCTACAATCACGCGATAACGGTCAAAATATAATTTTTTTATGGATTCTGTACCCAGCTCTCCATAGGCAACAATTTCAACTGATTTAACACGATCTGCATTAATTGCCGAAGCCCCGCCGATTCCTAAGAATGATACGCCGCCATATTTCTTACATAGATCAGCGACATAATCAGCACGATACCCTTTGCCTAGCATCGCAACCATTCCTTGTTGAAACATCATTTCAACAAACGGATCCATGCGGGCTGCGGTTGTCGGCCCATTAGAACCAAATACTTTTCCTGGTTTCGCTGGGCATGGCCCTGCATAATATACTACCTGATCTTGCCAATCGACAGGCGATTTTTCACCGCTTTCAAGAGCTTCCTGAATCTTTTTATGTGCGGCATCACGACAGGTATAGATATACCCTGTTAGATAAGCAACATCACCGACTTTCAGTGTTTTTACTTGTTCCTTTGTTAATGGCAATTGTAATTCCATAAATCTCCACCCCTTATCTGCTTAGTTTTAAATTGTTTCTGTCGCCTGACGAGCTGCATTGCATTGGAAATTTATCGCAACAGGCAATGCCGTAATGTGACAAGGATAATAATCGATGTGGACATCAAGTGCCGTAACGCGCCCACCCATTCCTAAAGGTCCAATTCCTGTATTATTTACCGCCTCGAGAATCTCATTTTCTAGCTCCGCATATAACGGTTTAGCATGTCTTTTCCCAATAGGTCTAAGCAAGGCTTTTTTAGCCATTACAGCACATTTGTCCATTGTGCCGCCCACGCCAATACCAATGATATACGGTGGGCATGGATTACCACCAACCTGCTGAACAACTTCTAACACAAAATCTTTTACGCCTTGTATGCCGTCACCTGGCAAGAGCGTTTTAAAGGCGCCCATATTTTCACTGCCGCCGCCTTTAGGCATAACAGTAATCGTAACCTTGTCACCTTCCACAATATCAGTATGCAAAATAGCTGGCGTATTATCATTGGTATTAACCCGCTCTAACGGATCGGCTACCATTGATTTTCGCAGATTGCCTTTTTCATAACCTTGACGAACACCTTCATTTACTTGCTCTTTGAGAGGTTTTCCCTCCCAAGCGACATTTTGTCCGATTTCCATAACAACAACCGCTGCACCTGTGTCATGACAACAAGCCATTTCTTCACGCTTGGCATATTCACCATTTTCAATTAAGATTTCAATGGTTTCTTTGCCCAAAGGAGATTCTTCCTGCGCTAAAGCACTACGAAATGCCTCCATGACATTATCATTTAATTCACAACAGGCTTTTTTTACAAGTCTTTCAATAACTGGGACAACAACTTCTGTGTTTAAAATTCTACTCATCATAAAACCTCCTAATATATATATATACTCGCTCGGAAACCCGAGACGATATATTGCTCAAGGCTTTTGGCCTTGGTTAATGGTCCACAAATCTAAATAGCGCCCCTTCTAACGTCCCTAAATATCACTCTCACCGAGAGCACAGTATTCCTTATTCTTTTCATAATCAAATTGGTTTTCCCATTTCGTAACGACTATGGTTGCTAAAGCATTTCCCATTACATTAATAGTAGCCCGGCCCATATTCAAGACAAAATCAATGCCTGCAATAAAAGCTACACCTTCAAGAGGAAGTCCTGCCGATGCCAAAGAAGAGAGAAGTACCACGAATGCTCCGCCGGCAACCCCAGAGACTCCTTTGGAAGTAACCATCAGAAGTACTATCAATCCGATTTGAGTAGTTAGCGGCATGTCGATTCCGTAAAGCTGAGCAATAAAAACGGAAGCAAGAGACAAATATATACAAGATCCATCTGTATTAAAGGAGTATCCAATTGGGACAACAAATGAAACGATCGCTTTAGGACATCCATAATCCTCTAGTTTCTTCATTAGCTGAGGTAGAACCGATTCAGAACTTGCCGTAGAAAAAACAAGAATTAATTCTGCCTTAATAATTTTTAAAAACCCGATTAAATCGATTTTAAATAATTTGGCTACTAATCCAAAGCAAATAACAATAAAGACTAGGTAAGCAGCATACGTTGTAAGGATTAATTTTCCCAACGGAATGAGTGCAGCTGCACCAAACTTGGAAACGGTTACGCCGATTAAACCAAAAACTCCAAACGGAGCAACTTTAAGAATCATTCTAACCATATAGACCATAGCTTCAGAAAATCCTTTGAAGAACGCCAATACAGGCTTCGCCTTATCACCCATAGTGGCAAGACTTATACCCAACATAACAGAGAAGAAAATAACAGGTAAAAGTTCCCCTTTTGCCATCGCGCCAAATACATTCGTAGGAACAATATTGATAATAAAGTCCATATGACTGCCCTTAGCTATTTGCTGTTCAGTTGCCACGTATTTTGAAATGTCCCCTTTGGAAAGAGCACTCATATCAACCCCTGTACCTGGGTGGAACATATTTGCAAATAAAAGACCGATTACAATCGCTACAGTAGTAGCGATTTCAAAGTATACAATGGTTCTAAACCCCAGTGTCCCAAGGCGCTTTGCGCTGCCTAATCCTGCAACCCCAACCACAATATTCGAGAAAATAATAGGAATTACAATCATTTTAATTAAATGTAAAAAAATCTCGCCCATGGGCTTTAGATAAGTCTCGACGCCAGGATTTTTATAAAATACCACCCCAACGAGTACACCAAAGAAAAGGCCCAGGAAAATTTGAATAGGTAGTCCTATTTTTTTCATTCGAATTATCCCCCTTGTTTATTCTTTATCCGAAGTTATTCATCTTTTTAGCCTTTTCGACTGCATCATGAATCGCAACTTTAAAATATCCTCCCTCCTTAACTATATACGCAAATAAATATATGCAAGTTATATGCCAACATTTAAAATTTAAAAAGCAGTTTGTTCTTTCTGCCTTTCTTCCAGTTTTCCTGATTTATAACAGTAAAAAAAGTGTTTCAAGAAACATTTTAAACGTTTCTTGCAACACTTTTTAGGGAATTATTCTTTTTCATTTAAAAAACGCCATAAAGTACTTCGATGAATTCCGAGAAGTTTAGCCGCTTTTGTTTTGTTGCCTTGAACCTGAGAAAGGATTTGCTCTACTTTAACATAGTCTAAACTTGACAAATTTCCCCTTTCTTCTTGTAACCCTTCCATTTCGAAAAAATATTCATGCAAATCATTTTCGGTAATTTTTCCGGATAGAGCTGTAATGCTAAGCCTTTCCATAAGATTTTCCAATTCCCTGACATTCCCCGGCCAAGAATACTGCTTTAATAGTGTTTCTACAGCAGCCGAAAAAATTAATGATTCGCCAAGTGCATATTCTTTTAAAAAAGCCTTGGCCAAAAGAACAATATCATTTTTTCGCTCCCTCAGCGGCGGAATAGTCAATCGCAAGACATTTAAGCGAAAAAATAAATCTTTTCGAAAGCGGCCTTCCTTTACCTCACGAACCAAATCTTTATTCGTAGCAGCAATAATTCTTACATCAACAGGGATAATTTTATCATCGCCCAGACGCATTACACAACGTTCCTGCAAAACGCGCAACAATTTTTCCTGTAAAGAAACCGAGATTTCACCCACTTCGTCTAAAAAAATTGTTCCGCCATGTGCCAACTCAAAAACACCTGCTTTTCCGCCTTTTCTAGCACCACTAAAAGCACCTTCTACATAACCGAACAATTCACTTTCTAAAATAGTTGGCGCAAGCGCGGCGCAGTTGATGGCAACAAAAGGTCCTTGCCTCCTAGTGCTAGCATTATGAATGGATTGGGTAAACATTTCTTTTCCCGTTCCTGACTCGCTTATAATGAGAACTGTAGAATTTACTTTAGCATAGTTTTGCGCAATCCGTTTTGTTTCTTCCAACGAACTGCTTTTCCCCAGAATATCTTGAAAATAATATCGCGCATATAACCCGCTGCTATGCTGATTTAAACGAATTTTCCTTTCTTCTTCTGATAATTTCTGGGCATCTTTCAAGGTTGCCATAGCGCCAATGATTTCGCCACGATCATAAAGCGAAATTTTATTGTATAAAAACATTTTTTTCCCAGCAATAACAATTTCATCTTTAGCACTGTTTTCCACTTTTAACGAATCACTCAAGTTTGCAATAAGGGGTAAAGCTGTTGCAAGCGTTTGACCAATTACAGATTCATTCTTACAATTTAACATTCGTAAAGCAGACTGATTGACTAGGGTGATTTTATTTTTCTTGTCAATAGCGACAAAACCTTCCCCTGTATTATCTAACAATGTTTTCAATTCTTCTGTTTTACGTTCTTCATTGGATAAAACATCCAGCATCGCCTTGGCTTCATGATAAGCGTTATGAATAGCCTGCATGCCCGAATGTAAAAATACGGCAGGCATGTGCAATTTTCGAGCGACTTCGCATTGCACAGCTCCGCCAATAATGGCATGCACGCCTTTTTCTTTTGCCTTCGTAATAACATCTTCCGCCTCGTGGTGGTTTTGGATTATAACTTGAGAAATATCGAGTCCCATAAGAGGCCCCAACGAATCAAACTCTTGTAAGTGATTTGAGAATCCGACAAATAAAAAACGATTACCGTATTTTTGTGCTTTTTGCAATGCTAAAGCCGCATCTCCCAGAGTCATCTTGATTTCGACGACAGGAATACGTGATTTTTTCTTCAAACACAAGGCAGTTCCACCACGTGAAATAATAATTTTTGTTCCTTTATTTTTTAAAGAAAGAGCTTTTTCCACAGCTGACTCCATTAACTCAATGCAAATATCAAAATCCCAGTGATATAGTTCTTTTGCTTGGACAGCATATTCCGCTATTTCTTGATTGGGTGCAATTAAACTAATTTTAGCCATTTTCTCTCTCCTTCATTAATTTTGAAAAATCTCTTTAACTAGATTCCAGCATCGGCCTAATCTTTCGTTTTACAAAACTATGGTCTTGCTCAATGATATCGTTCAAATACTTTATTTTTCGCATGTTAGTTTTAAAATATGTCTCACATACTCGTAACGAATCATTCGTTGACTTCAGAAGTTTTGGATAAAATTATAACATAGCTTTGATTCTTACACCAGGACTCTGATGACGACCGATAGCGATGTTATTAGGATGCAAGGCTTTTATACATCAGAAGGATAATTATTGAGGTTCATTGAAATAAAGCAAAAAACATGGACCTGCGTCAAATATCACTTTAATTAAATGCTCTGGTTTTTATGTCCGTTAGACCTAAGAGCAAATAAAATGACCTGAACCCTTATCTTAAAAAGATTCAGGTCATTTTAGCAATAATCACGTCATTATGCACCTATCCAATAAGCTCTAGATAAACTGACTCCAATCAAGATTCTTTGTAAAAACAGAACAAAATCCCATCTTTCCCTACTTCACTCCATAGGCATTTAATAGAATTCCTTCTATTGCTCTAGCTGTTTTTTAAGCAACGGCTTTATACCACCGCTACTGAGAAGATTCATTACATACTCAGACATGGGCTCTGCTTTTATCACTGCACCTGTCGTCTCATTGCTTACCTCACCTGATACAATATCAACGCTTACAATATCGCCTTTCTTGACGCTATCCGTTATCCCAGGACAAACAATCACTGGAACTCCCAAGTTAATGGCATTTCGATAAAAAATCCTACCAAAAGAATCTGCCAGAATAGCTCCAGCACCAATTGCTTTCAATGTAATAGCAGCATGCTCTCTGCTGGAACCGCAACCAAAATTGGTAGAAGCTACGATAATATCTCCTTCTTTAAATTCCTTAACTAAATTAGGATCAGCTCCTTCCATCGCATGCTTTGCTACATCTTCTACATCCGTGATTTCTACGAAACGTGCTGGATAGATTTGATCGGTATCAATATTTTCACCAAAAACAAAAGCCTGTCCTTTAATTACTGTTTCCATCTGTATCGCACCCCTTAATCAATATACTTTGCAGGATCAACAATTTTACCTTCTAATGCAGCGGCAGCCACGGCGGCTGGTGAACCAAGGAATATTTCACCCGTATTATGACCCATGCGCCCAGGAAAATTTCGGTTGGTTGAACTAATACACGTTTCGCCAGAAGCAATCATCCCTTCATGAATACCTAAGCAACATGCACAGCCAGGAGTAACAAAAGTAGCCCCCGCTTCAACAAGCGTTTGAATATAACCGAGTTTCATGGCTTCTAAAAATACTTCCTTTGAGGCTGGAACAACTACAAAGCGGGTTCGCGGATTTATTTTTTTATCAGCCAGTATCTTAGCGGCGATCGCCAAATCGGCTACACGTCCACCAGTGCATGAGCCTAAGTAGGCTTGATCAACTTTTTTACCAATAAAACTAGTAATATCATCTACATTATCCACACTAAATGGTGCCGCTAATTGCGGTTTCAAGTCCGATACTGTAAATGTATGCTCGGCTTCATACTGATACCCTGAATCAGTTGTATAAATCTCATAATCAGCTGTTACTTTCTCTTTTAAATATTGCATCGTGATTTCATCAGGCTGAATATAGCTTGTTTTGGCTCCCATCTCCGTTGACATATTACATAATGCCATTCGCTCGGAAATACTCAGCTGGGCAAGCACTGGACCCGTAAATTCTACCGCTTTATATACCCCATAATCAGCACCAAGTTGACCAATTACATGTAAAATAATATCTTTGGCGTAAACGCCCTTAGGTATCGTCCCTTCCAGGTTGATGCGAATGATCTCAGGAACTCTAAACCAAAGCTTCCCTGTGAGCATAATCGTAGCCAAATCAGTAGCTCCAACCCCTGTCCCAAAAGCACCAAAAGCACCATGAGTCGTAGTGTGAGAGTCTGTGACAACAACAATTTTCCCTGGATGTACTAACCCCTTATCCGCCAAAACCTGATGACAAACCCCTTGATCAATATCCATTAATAAATCAATGCCCTGATCCCAGCAAAATTCGCGGAACTGTTTATGATTGTCAGCTTGCATAATCGTCGACGGCGGAGAATAATGGTCAAAAAACATAATGATTTTGCTCGGATCATGTACTTTTTTGCCACCCATCTCAAAAAATGAGCGTACTGTTTGTAGATATAAGTCATTAATACCTGCAAGATCAATCGAACAATTTACAATTTCACCTGTAGAAACCGTTTCCTTTCCCGCCTTCTTGGCTAAGAGTTTTTCAATTGCGTGCATAATAATCCTCCCTTAAATTCTTGTACTTTTTCTAAAATTTTCACTTTATTTAGAATAAAATTTCGATAAATTAACTACCATAATCCAAGAATCTTCCACCAGCAAGATCCCACTCCAATCCAAATGACTAGATTAATGATCGAAATAGTAAACCCTTGTTTCCACCAAACTTTTTGATCAACATACCCTGCTCCAAAGTAAATTGGTGCAGGTCCTGCAGCGTAGTGGGTCAGAGAACCGCATAGACTTGATACATAGGCCAAAGACAAAGCAGCTAAATAGGGTGGTACTCCTGTTGCAACCGCCACAGCAATAAAGGCTGAATACATGGCAACAACATGAGCCACCATACTAGCAAAGCCATAATGAGTATACATATAAATGACTACCACTAGCAAAAATGCGGGTATCCATGGAATGCCCACCATACTGGCACTAACAACCTTCGCCACCCATGGGATAAAGCCCAGCTTTGATAGATAATCGGCCATTCCAACTAAGCTTCCCATCCAAATAAATGTATCCCAAGCGCCTCTTTCTTCAAGAACATCCTTCCACTCAAGTACCTTGGTCATTAACATAACGGAAACAGCAAGCATCGCGACGACGGTTGCATCAAGTTTTGTAAATTGGGACGTACTCCATAACAGAAGGGCTCCCACAAAAACACAGCCTACGATTTTTTCTCCTAAACTCATCACTCCCATCGACAACAGTTCCTTGTCTGCCAAGATTTTTGCCTCAGGTGTATGAGTCACTTCTGGCTGACAAGCTTTGTATAAAAAATAAGGAACGATCAGCAGTGACAATATACCAGGAACAATACTGGCAGTTATCCATAATCCCCAACTAATACTAATGTCTAAAGTTTTAGCCGCCAGCAGCGCTATCATCGGATTGGCTGACATGGCCGTCATAAACATTGCTGACGTAATACAATTGGCTTGATACCCTATTTGCATCAGATATTTACCCATCCGTTGTGACGATACCCCGCCAGGCTCTGAACTAAATGCCGACGAAAGACTGCGTGCGATTGGATAAATAATGCCTCCCCCGCGCGCGGTGTTAGAAGGTGTGGCTGGAGCCAGGATAAATTCACTAAAAGCCAGAATATAACCTAGTTTCAGCGTACGATCTCCAAACTTTTTTATGAGCATGTAGGAAATCCTTCGGCCTAAACCTGTTTTTATAAACCCTCTAGAAAATAGGAACGCGGATACAATAAGCCATATTGTGCTACTACTAAAACCAGATAACACTTCCGTAGATTTTAAAACTCCCGTCAATACGGTAAATGTTATGCTAATAAATGCAATCGAACCGATAGGTAGCGGCTGCATAATAAACCCAGCAATTGTTGCCACGAAAATGGCAAATAACCTCCACGCTTCAGGTTTTAGACCTGCCGGTACAGGACAGAACCAAATAACTGCACCAACAGCAATAACCGTAAGTCCACGTTTTAAATTACTCAACTAACTAACCTCCTTATTTATATTTATAATTCTCATCTATAACTATTGCAAAAACCATGCCAATCTCAATATTCTAGATAAATGGCGTTGTCAAGCAAGATCTACTGCAAGAATGATCATCAAAAAAGATTGAAATCGTCTCATATAGTTGCAATCTAGTCGCCAACGTTTTATAATTAGGTCAAAATGTTGCATTTTGTTTCACAGGAGGTAAATTATGTCCCTTATCGCATTTATAGCACCGGACGTGAGCATGTTTGAAAGTGCTTGCCAGTTATTTCAAACTCATCACAGCGATATACATATCGTGAAAGGTTTACTCCACGAGGGCGTTGCTATCGCCACTTCTCTTTATGCGAAAGGCACGGAAATTATCATCTCTCGCGGCGGTACTGCTACTGCCATCAGAAATGCAGGGCTCGAAATTACAGTTGTCGAAATTCCCATCACAGGGTTTGATATTATTCGCACCGTTGAAAAAGCCAAGTTGCACGGGCGTAGGATCGGAGTCGTTACGTTTCCTTCTTTACTCCAAGAAACTGACTGCTTGAGTCCAATTTTAGGAGTAGACATTAGACTTTATCCTATTCATGCTGAAGAAGAGGCCGAGGGCCAAGTGCTCCAGGCTTTCCGCGAAGGCGTGGACGTTGTTATTGGCGGATTTATTACGAAACAAGTAGCCCAAAAACGGGACTACTCCTTTGAGCTAATTGAAAGTGGTGCAGAAGGCATTTTGCAAGCGGCACAAGAAGCAAAACGAATTATCCATGCCCGCAATTTAGAAAAAGAAAAAACTAGCCTGTTTCGAGCAGTCCTTAATTATACCTATGACGGAATAATCTCTGTTGACAGTAATTATCACATAACTTTTTTCAACCCCATCGCTGAGCAGATTACAGGCATTAATAGCATTACGGCAACAGGTAAAAAAATAGCTCAGGTTTGGCCTGAACTTAATCTGAAACATGTTATGCATACGGGAAAAGATGATTTAGGACACATTCTAAAAATTAATGAAGTTGACGTTCTTTGCAATAAAATTGCCATTGTCGTAAACAATACTACGGTTGGAGCTGTTGTCACATTTCAAGACGTAACTAAAATTCAGCAAATGGAGGCCCGAGTAAGACGCCGTATTTATGATTTCGGGCATATTGCAAGTTATTCTTTTAAAAATATGGAGAGCACAAGTTCAGAGCTAGTGCAAACAATCGAAATGGCGAAAGATTTTTCCTTAACCCATTCCTCCATTTTAATTATTGGTGAAACTGGAACTGGCAAAGAGGTCTTTGCTCAAAGTATTCACAACTACAGCGAACGTCGCCAGGGCCCCTTTGTCGCTATTAACTGCGCTGCCCTCCCTAGTCAAATACTAGAAAGCGAGCTTTTCGGCTATGTAGGAGGAGCCTTTACTGGCGCTAATCCAAAAGGAAAACCAGGATTATTTGAAGTCGCCCATGGTGGTACCATTTTTCTTGATGAAATTGCCGAGATGGAATATGTAACACAAGGTAAACTACTCCGTATTGTACAAGAGAAAAAAGTGATGAGACTCGGCAGTGATCGCGTTATTCCAATTGATGTCCGTATTATTGCTGCCACAAATAAAAATCTAAAAAATCTCGTA
Organism: Bacillota bacterium; assembly: GCA_017889585.1. GTDB lineage: Bacteria > Bacillota > Negativicutes > DSM-13327 > DSM-13327 > CTSoil-075. The sequence continues at coordinate 7,136 of JAGFZX010000065.1, read as the reverse complement.
AATGAAAATAATTTTCGAGCAGATTTATATTACCGCCTCAATGTCTTACAACTTAGAATCCCCCCCTTGCGGAATCGAAAAGAAGATATTGAAGTATTAGCTGAATTATTCTTAAAGCAGTATAAAGGTATTATTAAACATCATCTAAAACTTGCTCCCTCTGCCATAAAAGCGCTAACAGAATATACCTGGCCTGGCAATATACGTGAATTGCAAAATATTATTGAACGGGTCATTGCCATACATAAGGATGAAACGATTGATGCAACCATTATTAAACGACTACTTGAAGATCAACAAGACACTAACGATAACGATGCTGAAATAATATTTAATGAGATCGATGAAATTAAGAGAGTTCTAGCCTTGACGAAAGGTAAATATGCTGAAGCAGCAAAAATACTCGGTATAAGCCGCTCTACTCTTTGGCGCAAACTCAAACGTTTAGGTCTAAAAAAGACTGTATAACAAATAAATGGTTCTAGTGCAAAATTTTCACAAAGTCAAAATCACCCTATTTTTCACCCAAAAATCAAGCTACTATACCCATAATTTTTTGAAGAACTCAACTTCAGAACGGACACATTGAATTTCTTCAACCTGCCCCTTTCGAATCATATTCATGATTTCTATCCCACAAATTGTTTTCTCATCAGTCTCAAAACTATCAAATCCCAGCATTGGTTTGATCTTGCGTTTGATAAATCGATGGTCTTGTTCAATAATGTTGTTCAAGTATTTGATTTTTCGTAGCGTCGTCTTAACTGAAATAGTTCCATTATAAATCATTTCATGAATGGCAACCTCGGTCGCAGCATACTTGTCAGTTGTTATTACCCTTGGTTGCTGATTATGTATGGCTTCTAGAGCCTTTTTGAAGAACTTCTTCGCGGCATCTTTATCACGATGTTCAGACACAAAAAAATCTATAGTCTTACCCTGAGAATCTACTGCTCTATATAAATATGCATTTTTACCCTTGATTTTCAAGTATGTTTCATCCATCCGCCATGAAACATTTGTTGGCTTAAGATGTTTTCTTATTTTTTCATCCATTATCGGAGAATATTGGTGGCCCCATCTCATAATTGTTGTATGAGTTAGGTTCAATCCTCGCTCTTGCATCATTTCTACAAGCATTCAGTAACTAAGTGGATATTTGAGGTACTAGTGAACGCACACCATTATAATATCTGACTGGAAATACTTCCATTTAAATAAATTCTGCGACATTCTCTTTACCTCGATTTTTAACTTTTTACGAAAATTATAGCATAGATTTATTTTTGCATCAGAACCAAAGAGAGCACCATCTGTCCAATTCGACAAATAGTGCTCTCTTATTGCAATTTCAAATTCCCCCAATTGTAGATTTGCATGGTGGAGGCGAACCCCGTCAAACACCTATCCTTATTCCAGATCATGCTGTTTTTTGCCATTACCAATGATACACCTTTAACCCCGTATTTTACGAGGGCATCTATTCCTTCTGGAGGAACATCACAAACAAGAGTAATTTGAAAAAGTAAATCTAAATATGCCTATACTTTTTATGTATTCTCATCAAGACGCATTAAAAATCTTTTAAGTCGCTCATTTGTAGTATTATTAAGGATTTCTTGTGGAGAACCTTCCTCACATATACGGCCTTTGTCAATAAAAACTATCCTATGAGCTAACTTACTTATAAATTTTATTTGATGGGTAACAATTACCATGCTTAAACCGTCCTGGGCCAAAGTTTTGATTATATCCAGGACTTCATACGCAAGCTCAGGATCAAGCGATGATGTCGGTTCATCAAATAGAATAATTTCCGGATTCATCGCTAATGCTCTGGCAATGGCCACCCTTTGCTTTTGTCCACCTGATAGACTGGAGGGATAACTGTTAATCTTATCCTCCAATTTAATTTTTTTCAGCAAAGAAAGACCTATCTCTCTCGCCTTGTTTTTATTAACATTATTAGCGATAATGGTCGGCTTGATAATGTTTTCTAGAACAGTATAGTGAGAAAATAAATTAAAGTTTTGAAAGACCATTCCTATCTTTTTTCTTATTTCCCTGGCTTGCTCTGCGCTTTCAAGTATAGAACATCCATGAATCATGATTTGACCGGAATGTATGCTTTCAAGCCCATTTATGCATCTTATGAGCGTACTCTTACCTGATCCACTAGTTCCGATAATTGCAATGACCTCGCCTGGATATATTTTGAGCGATATCCCCTTTAAGACCTCTAATTTGTCATAAGACTTACAAACTTCTTTAAGCTCAATTAACGGCTCCATTTTCTGTTTCTCCTTTCAATATAATAGGATATTAGAGAAACAGAATAAGTCATAGTCAGATAAAATATTCCTAATGTTAAATAGATTTCAAAAGGTCTGTAAGTTCGTGAATAAATCAAATTGCCGCTTCTAGTAAGTTCTGTAATCGAAATTACAGATATCAACGAACTATCTTTTAACAAACCTGAGAAAGCATTCATGAGAGGCGGAACCGCAAACCTTACCGCCTGAGGCAATAATACATACCATATCGTCTGAAATCTGGTAAAGCCAAAAGAAAAAGCCGCTTCATTTTGTCCTTTATCAACAGATAAAATAGCTGCCCGAACAATTTCAGACATATATGCGCCACTATTTAAGGCAAGTCCAATAACGGCAGCAGTATTACAGTCCATTGCAATACCTATTGATGGTAACCCATAGTAAATAAAGAATAACTGGATGAGCAGTGGAGACCCTCTAAATATCTCCATATAACCAGCTAAAAACACTTCTATATATTTAGGAATTTTATAAGTTCTGATAACCCCTATTACAACTGCTATTACCAATGCAAAAGCAAAAGAAAGTACGGTAAATTGTATTGTAATCAAAGTTGCCTTAAACAAATATGGTAAACTATTGAAAATAATGTCGAACTTCAAATCCATTCTAATTTATTTTTAGCCATTTATTGAGAGCGGCATCATATTTCCCATTTTGTTTAATCTTGGATAACGCTTCATTAATCTTTGAAGTGAGAGAATCATTCCCTTTTTTCATAACCATAACAATATTGGATGTATCAACCGGGCTGTCAACTATTTTTATATTTGTCGTATCATTCTTAAGTTGGGTAGCAGCATATGCATATCCCACGACAACTGCATCTATTCTGTTACTTTGTAAATCAATAAATGCCTCAGGTGTCCTGTTATACCGTTTAACCTCTTTAAGATCTTTAAGTTTATCGACTGCTTGCTCACTACTAGTTTGCGTCTGTACACCTACTACTTGCCCCTTTAAATCATCAGCACTTTTTATTGTATTGTTACCACTATTTACAACTATGATATCATTTAATTTATAGTATGGAGCACTCATGTTAACGTTGCCACTTGCAGCTTCCTTTTCAGCCATACAAGTTACCAGAATATCATAATCCCCTTTTCCAACGCCGCCTAAAAGTGATTCCCACTGTGCGTCAACAATTTTCACTTTAACACCAAGCTCTTGTGCTAAGGCATTTGCAATATCCACATCAAAGCCTTCAATTTCTCCGTTCTTTTCATTGCGCGATTCAAATGGTGCATATTCTGCACATAATCCAACAACAATTTCTCCTTTTTCTTTTACCTTTTCCCACGATTTTTCTTGTACTGTTTGCTGTACTGTTAGTTTAGTATCCTCTTTTTTACTACATCCACTGAAAAGCATAGTCAGACCTAATAACAAAACTCCTAATAAAGCGAATAAATGATTGTACTTTTTCACTGTTTTTCACTCTCTTCCTTCTAAAATTTTAATTATTTTATCAATCGATGCTTCAGGATTTCCCTCATCAATTGCAATAAAATCCATCCATATTTGATTCTTTTTTAAAAGTTTTGCTATTTCTTCAATAAACACTCCTTGTGCGTTTATTGTCTTTAAATCTTTTATTTTACTTTCTAAACCATACTTTGACGCAACTTCGCCTCCCCACAAGGCAGATGAAGGAATATGATTTACTCCGCAACTTGGGCTTCCATCTATTCCGATTAAAGCTTTGCATGTATATCCACTATTTACATAATCAATTATTTGTTCCATGATGGGAAGGAATATCGTTTGACAATGTTTTCTAAAATATGGAGAGTCAAACTGTTCTTTAACATGACCCCAACGTTTTATTCCATACATAGTAATCTCAGGACAGGGTAGTTGTATAAGTCCATACCCATTTGCAACAAGATAATTCACAAATGTTTCCTGAGCACCTTTATAATTAGACAATCCTTCTACTTTTGAGTTACAATTCAATATGCAGTGGCACAAAAAGACAATACATTTCCTTCTTTTCACAACATCACACCTTAATATTATATATATCTTCGATATATAAATTATATATCTAATTGGAATATTTGTCTAATTTTTTAATAATTAGGTTCCCAAATTCCATGATAATATTTTACTCTATAAAAAAATATCTGATCTTCTAGACTATCATTCACAGTTAAATACTTTCATTTTTACTCAATTATATATTTCGGACTAGACTGACAACGGATATCGGAAAAATTTTACCAGAACCTAATTTGCTCCATTCTATAAAAAACAAACTTAAACTTTACCAATTTGGAACTCTATCGAAACTGGTAAAGAGTTCGCAATGTTAGCCTGCATATCAAACATAATGCTAGAGAAGAACATTTGTTGATTATTCCGGCAATACTATATGTTACATTTTTTCAAGATGGATTAATGCTTGTCTGTTTGAAGCGATACGCATTGTCAATTGGGTCGGATATCGTTGGTCAGTTTTCCTCGCTAAAGTTGCATGCCTACAAAGCTTCACTTCACTTTTAAGAGTAAAACAACACAATCTGTAACCGTCATTTCGTGGCGCCAAAAATACAGTTTTCAATAATTTTTTTCCATTGGGCACAGCCTGCATCCATGCTCCATCTCTAGTTTCTTTCAGTAAGCAAACAGTAGCTGGATTCCCAAAAACAAACCAGAACTTCCCGCCCAAATTGGGCAGCAGTTCTGGCTTGTTTCTTCTATCATGATTCACAACACCTCATGTAAACAGGTTGTTGATACATCTTCAAAACGTCCATTTACACTCCAAGGGGGTGTGGTTTTACCCCATCTCACTGTACTTTTTAGCAACTATCCCTCTAATTCCGTGTATTTGTTTATTTTGGCGTAAAAGTGCGACACGTTCCTAAGTGAAAAGCTTAGGCATTGGCAATGCCTCCAATAGAACTAATATCTCGATGAATCAAACAATAGGGTAACGCCTTGAAGTGTCACTTTAATATTCCGACTGACGCGGATATAGATAAGTATTGAAACGTCAGAAGCTCGGTGAAGTCGCGTGAGAACTACCCTGATACGCAAGTAACGGGAAACCTGTCCAGAATCCTATTTACGCTATATCAACGCCACGAAATAATTCTCATATCACTCTGCCATACACAATTTCCATAGGTAATCCCCTGCTATCTTTTTTCGGTTGTTCCGGAATAGTCTCAAATCCATTTTGCATCCCAATATGACCAATGACCGCTAACACCATAGCATCGACAAAATCATCAATCAATGCCTTGGGATATTGGGCTATGATTTCACTCAGTGCGTTTTCTGTATGTACGAAATGCTGGTTCAACAGCAATTTGCGTTCATTAAAACCGGTCAATTCACTTTTCTTACTGATAAGTGGCCTACCATGATTAAGCACAGCAAAACCATATTCAGGATGTCATTCCCGTAGTCGATCAATAAATTGCGGATTATCAAATAAAAACTGATCAACTTCCCGGATTTTCGGTGAAAAGCCTAGAGACTGCTCTGATAAACCCTTACTAAGAAACTGCAGATTAAGAGCCTTTGCATCTTGTTTATCCTGACGGTAAACAGCTTGCCTACACGGGGTGTTAAATACACTGGATGATTTCCCTTTCAATCTGCTTCTTAGCTCACGATCAGGCCTTGCGCTCTCATCCTGAATATTTTCAGGTAATCCTACAGGAATATCAATGAGAAAGCAATCAGCATCATGATGTTTATCCATGAGTTCGCTAATATCACAATAATCATCAAAACCATACCGCCGCATGAATCTTGCCAAAAAGCAGCCCAACCTTGGTATTTACCTCTTTTTTTTAACTATCAATCCCTACACACTTATAGTTGATTATTATTGTCAACGTAAAAAGCCCCTTTTCATTTCTCAATTAAACCAATCAATTATAAAATTCTAACAGTTGTCTGTCGGTAATCTTAACTTTAACGTCTATCAATCGTTTTTTACGGACTTCTAATAGCGTTAGTAGCATATCCTTTTTATCTTCAAGACCTGCCGAATGTAATTTTCGATGACAAACTGGGCAAACAGATATAATGTTTGCTGCTACGTCAATACTATTATCAAATTCATCTTGAAACTTCATCGGTATAAGATGGTGACATTCTACGTAATTACGGCCAGTGCTTTTTGAAATAAAGAAGACATGTGTATCGTCCGTTGGATAGCTTTTTCCCTTCTACAGGATCTCTACTCCATCTTTACTGCTCAGCAGATATAGGACGTAATTTCGTTTTCGGTAGATCCTCTATCTTTTCATCCCCGATATCAATGGCACTTACTTTTTCTTGGTAGGGCATTGCATAAATATCAGTTTTCCTTTTAAGCAATTCCACCAACTCCTGGAGATCAATATTTACTTTCTTCTTTGACTGACTAAATCTCTTGATATCCGGATCGAATATTCCGAGTTCCCACGCCGCAATGGGTTCAAAAACAGAAATGGTACTTCTTTCAAGACACAAAGCTCCATCATATTTTTCTCCGCCTTCGCCTATTCCAGATTCTTTATCAACATAATCTAATTGAGCAGATGCGATAATTCTATTATTATATTGAAATAATAGCAGCGCACCATGTTCACTTTCAAGGTGCCTACCACCATAAGTATATTTGCATACATTGCGTTTTTTAAGGTCTTTTAAAAAATATCCTTGTTGCACGCCCTCAATCGCTTGATCATCAAAGATACCTGCGGCGTCCCCCGTTGTCTAGACACATAAAATCAACGGATTTCTCAATATTTCATAGGATTGCTTAAAATTTAAAAATGGTGAATTAAGCAGCGATTC
>JAGFZX010000064.1 GCA_017889585.1 Bacillota bacterium | reverse complement strand
AGCAAGGGCAACTAAGGCTTTAGCCTGTGCTGAGGCTTGGCGAAAGCCTAGTTTTCTTTATATCTATTTCTTTACCTGCTTCAAACTCAAAGCAATACGGTTACGATGTTCATCAACACTCAAAATCATGACATCTACAATATCGCCTACAGATACCACATCCAGTGGATGACGGAAAAAATTATTACTGAGCTCTGAACGATGGATAAGGCCATTTATTTTGATGCCGATATCTACAAAGGCACCGAAGTCAATGACATTATGTACTGTACCCTTTACAATCGCTCCAGGTACCAATTCTGACAATTTAACAATATTTTTCCGGGTCATAGGTGCAGGCATATCTTCTCGAGGGTCACGGCCGGGCTTGGCTAGTGCTGCTAAGATATCGCGAACAGTAGGTTCGCCAGCCTCCAGCTCGGTAGCTAATGTAGCTGCATTTGCCGTTTTAGCTGCTTCTTGAATGATTTGCAAGGTTGCTTTATTTTTCAGGTCATTAGGGGTAAAGCCTAGTTTATCTAAAATTGCAGCAGCTAATTTATAGGATTCAGGATGGACAGGTGTATTATCAAGAGCATTATCCCCTTCTTTAATGCGTAGGAATCCAGCACATTGGACAAAGGTAGCTTGTCCTAGTCGGGCTACTTTAAGAAGCTGGGCCCGATTTTTAAAGCAGCCGTTTTGATCTCGGTAGGTTACAATGTTTTTCGCCACAGTCGCATTAATCCCTGACACATGTTTTAAGAGTTCAATGGAAGCCGTATTGAGTTCAACACCAACATGGTTCACTGCTGATTCTACAACATTTGACAGAGTACTACTTAATTCCTTTTGATTAACATCATGTTGGTATTGACCGACACCAATGGATTTTGGATCGATTTTTACCAGTTCAGCCAAAGGATCTTGTACTCTACGGGCAATGGATACTGCACCTCGTAGTGTGACATCAAGGTCAGGTAATTCGTCTTTTGCTAATTTAGAGGCTGAGTATATGGAAGCCCCTGCTTCGTTTGTAATGAGATAATGAACTGGTAGGTTATGGGCACTAATAAGTTGGGCAGTAAATTCTTCTGTTTCATAAGAAGCGGTTCCGTTGCCAATGGCGATCAGTGTTACTCCATACTTTTGTACGGCATCAAGGACAATTTCGGCAGCTTTAGCTTTTTGTCCTTCCCCCATGGTTACATAGATAACGCTGGTCATGAGTACTGTACCTGTCGGGCTTACTACCGTAGTTTTACAACCAGTGCGAAAGCCAGGGTCAAGACCCATGACAGTGTGCCCAGCAAATGGTGGTTGGAGGAGCAGTTGACGGAGGTTGAGGCCAAAGACGCGGATGGCTTGTTTTTCCGCATTTTCCGTTAATAATGAACGTATTTCCCGGTCAAGTGCTGGTAGTAATAGACGTTTGTAACCATCAGTAATAGCTTCTAAAATACAATCGCTAAAAATAGATGGTCCAGTATTGATCATACGGTTAATCATGTCAATATTAGTTTCATGAGATGCCACAAGCTGGACTTTTAGTATCTCTTTTGATTGTCCTCGGTTAATGGCCAAAATTCGGTGTGAGGGTATGCGCCTAACAGGTTCTTTATATTCTTTATATGTAAGAAATTCTTTGCCAGTGTCTTCCGCTACCGCTAGTGCGGTGCTGATTTCAGCTGTTTGCCAGAGCTGTTTTCTAAGGTTCGCCCGAATATCAGCTCTTTCACTTATCGTTTCAGCAATGATATCCAGGGCGCCAGCTAGGGCTTCTTCAGGGCTATTAATCTCTTTTTCCTCATTAATAAAAGTTGTAGCGGTAGTCAAGGGAGTACCTTCTGTTAGCTGTTGAGCAAGGATAATATCTGCTAATGGTTCTAGACCCTTTTCTCGAGCAATTTGGGCGCGAGTACGCTTTTTTTGTTTAAAGGGCAGATATAAGTCTTCTAAGTCCTGCAATTTAGTGGTCCCATTGATGGCGGTAGTGAGCTCTGGTGTTAGTTTGCCTTGTTGTTCAATGTTGGCAATAATATCTTCCTGGCGTTTTACTAAGTTGCGTAAATATTGGAGGCGTTCTTCCGTCGTACGCAGTTGCTCTTCATCGAGTTCTCCAGTCGCTTCTTTTCGGTAACGGGCAATAAAAGGGACGGTATTCCCTTCGTCTAAGAGCGTAATTGTCGCGATTACTTGAGGAACTTTTACTCTTAGTTCGCCAGCAATCAATATAGCAATATCAGTATGTAACATAATGCACCAACTTTATCATTTTTAGATAGTTTATTTATTATATCACAAAAAACATAGATACAATCTAGGGTAGTACTTAAAAATAAAATTGCTCTCTATCAGGCAAATTTCCCTAATTTACTATTTGTGGAATATTTTAATTAAGACAGGAATAGATAACAGTAATGAGAATTGGGGGGTGGATTATTTGGAAGGTCTATTAACTAATGTGATGAGTAGTGTAACGTTAGCTCAACCTTTTTTAGCAGCCATAGCCTTGCTCTTGGTATTACTGGTTATTGGTGATCGGGGGAGCAAGGTGTCACTTAAACGTAATAATCCTTGTATGGCTGCCTTATGTATTTTTCTATTTGCTTTAGGTACTGGTCAGACGATCTGGTTTTTGCTGATGAAACCTATTTTCGCGATCTTTGGTGCAACTTTTGCATTAAGCTATCCCTTAATTATGATGTACTGGGCATTCTGGCTATTTATTGGAGTGCTGATTACTGCTAAAAAGTTAGTCTATGATACTAGGCGACGGCAGGAATATTTATAGGAAACGTCTCTCAAATTGAGAGACGTTTCTTTATTATAGGGGGATTGTTTGCCATCTTAAAAAGTGATATTATTTTTTTGGAGTATAGTTTCTATAGTGCTTATATGAAATGAGGTGGCGTAATGCTGATGGATAGTTCTTTATTATGGAAAATGATAGAACGTATGAGTGTGGCAGCTACCTTAGCCTTTTTGTTATCTCAGTTTTCAATTTTTCGGCGGATGATTTATCGCCGGGGGAATTTAGGTGAGCAGGTGGCCATAACCATTGTTTTTGGTTTAATTGGTATTTTAGGCACTTATTCTGGTATTCCAGTTGGGGACGCTTTGGCTAATTCGCGAGTGATTGGTGTCATGGCCGCAGGGCTTATTGGCGGTCCGATAATGGGGGTATCAGCTGGGGTCATTGCAGGTGGACATCGGTATTTATTAGGAGGTTTTACGGCTTTTTCCTGTGGTCTTGCTAATATTTGTGAGGGATTACTCGCAGGAATGGTACATCGCTATTATCCGGAAAAAATAATTCCTTGGTGGATGGCCTTAGTCGCCGGCATTGTAGGGGAAATAATGCAAATGGCGATTATTTTACTGACCGCTCGTCCCTATAATTTAGCAAGGGAATTGGTGGATACCATTGCATTACCGATGATTGTAGTCAATGCTCTAGGGGTTGCCATTTTTATGTTAATTATTAAGACCGCCATGTATACTCAAGAACAGGTAGGGGCTGAGCAATCCCATAAAGCTCTTGATATTGCTACGAAAACACTGCCATACCTCAGACACGGACTTGATCGCCAGTCGGCACAGGCTGCTGCACAAATTATTTTTGATGCAGGTGGGTATGAAGCGGTGGCCATTACAGATAGTGAGCAGGTATTGGCCTTCGTCGGAGTAGAAGCCGCCCATCATGCCCCTGATACACTAGGACTGACAATTTCAACACGGCAAGTACTGTCTCGTGGCGAAATGTATATTGCTCAAAGTCCCGCTGAAATTGGTTGTTCTTGTACAAATTGTAAGCTAGCCAGTGGGGTTGTTGTCCCTTTAAAACGGGCTAACCAGGTTATAGGTACGCTAAAACTCTATTATACGCAAGCTGGTGCTGTCGGACAGGCTGATATCGTATTTGCTTCCGGCGTAGCTCATTTATTTTCGACCCAGTTAGAATTGACTGAAATTGATCGTCAGGCAAAACTCGTGGTGCGAGCAGAACTGAAAGCGCTGTATGCTCAAATTAATCCCCACTTTCTATTTAATACGCTTAACACCATTACTTCTCTAGTACGTACCAAACCAGATCTTGCTAGGGGATTATTAATTAAACTTGGTGCCATGTTTCGGTATACTCTTCACAAAACTGGGCGTATTATTACAATTAACGAGGAATTAGCGCAAGTACATGCCTATTTAATGATTGAGCAGGCGCGCCATGGTGAAAAATTGATGATTGAAGAAGATATTTCTCCATTACTAGGAAAATACCTAATCCCTTTCTTAACCATTCAGCCACTGGTGGAAAATGCGATTAGACATGGACTGCAGCCTAAGGAACATGGTGGACGGATTATGATACAGGCCATGGAAGTTGATCAAGATATTATTATCAATATTATCGATGATGGAGTTGGTATGGATGTGCAGGAACGATGTCCCCTTACCGTACCATCAGCAGAATGTATTGGGTTATCCAATGTACATGAGCGTCTCAGAGGACAATATGGGGCAGGATATGGTCTATCAATTTTGAGTACCCTTGGTAGTGGTACAACGGTAACGCTGCGGATACCCAAAAAGGTAGGGGATGGGGAAGATGAGTGTGCTTAGGGTTTTGAGTGTGGATGATGAAAGTCCAGCCCGGGATGAATTAAAATACCTTCTGTCCTTGGAATGTGACATTAAAGTTGTGGGTGAAGCAGATAGCGGGGCTGCGGCCATTAGTATGGCGGCTGAGCTTAAGCCAAATGTTATATTCTTAGATGTACAAATGCGTGGGATGGATGGCTTGGAGACTGCTGCTGTGCTGCGGACTGTAGTTCCTGAGACTCTAATTGTATTTGCTACTGCCTATGATGAATATGCAGTACAGGCCTTTGAAGTGGGTGCTGTGGATTATATTCTAAAACCTTTTGAGAGTGAACGTATTCATATAACAGTGGAGCGTCTCAAAAATTATCGTCCTGACGAATGGTCGGCAGCCGCTCTGCGCATTGATACCGCCTTGAGTAAAACGAAAATTGTTGTAAAAAAACTGCCTTTAGAGAATAATGGGAAAATTATCATGGTTCATTATAATGATCTCATCTATGGGTATACACAGAAAGGTATTGTTACTGTGGTGACAACATACGGCGAGTTTAGTTATGGGGGTACATTGACAGAATTAGAGATACGACTCGCCGAGACAAATTTAGTAAGGGTTCACAAAAGTTATATTGTAAATATGGATAAAGTGAAAGAAGTGGTTCCTTGGTTTAAAGGAACATACTGGCTCAAAGTCGAAGGCGATATTGGGGCTGAAATACCAGTCAGCAAAAGTCAGATTAAAGAGATCAAAGATATCCTGGGTTTAAAGTAATAGGCAAAGCTATGATGCTTTGTCTATTTTCTATTGATAGTGTGAATATTTCCAATCAGGGTTTAATTTCCTCTGTTGATACGATTTCACTATCTGAAAATTTAAAAGACAGGTATGATTCAGTTGAAGTTATATCTATTTTATAAAGGAGGAGTTATGAAATGAATGCTATTTATCTGGTTATTGTAGCGGCCCTTGTGCTGACCCTAGCTTATCGTTTTTATGGCGCATTTATGGCGACCAAGGTATTGGTTCTTGATTCCAATCGAGTCACTCCAGCTGTACGTCTTAATGATGGTCATGATTATGTACCCACTAACAAATGGGTAACCTTTGGTCATCATTTTGCGGCAATTGCTGGTGCAGGTCCATTGGTTGGTCCAGTACTTGCTGCTCAATTTGGTTATTTACCTGGCACTGTTTGGCTATTAGTGGGAGCTGTGGTTGCTGGGGCTGTCCATGATATGGTGATCCTATTTGCCTCTGTGCGATATGATGGTCTATCAATTGCTGAAATTGCAAAGAGAGAAATCAGCAAGGCCTCAGGCATTGCTACAAGTATTGGGGTATTATTTATATTAGTTATTACGATGGCTGGGCTTGCCATTGCGGTAGTCAATGCTTTGTATAATAGTCCGTGGGGAACCTTTACGGTAGGTATTACCATTCCAATTGCGATTTTTATTGGACTGTATTTACGGTATTTGCGTCCAGGACAAATTGGCGAAGGTACTGTTATTGGTGTGACCTTGGTACTCTTGGGCGTTTTTGTCGGTCCTTGGATTCAGTCATCTTGGTTAGCTCCTTATTTTACCTATACAAAAGAGCAAATATCAGTAATTATGGCAGTCTATGGTTTTGTGGCTGCAGCTCTTCCTGTATGGCTACTACTTGCACCTCGTGATTATTTGAGTACTTATATGAAGATTGGTACTATTTTAGCCTTAGCTTTAGGTATTATAGTTGTACAACCACAAATTCAAATGCCAGCTTTTACACCATTTATTTATGGTGGCGGCCCGATCATTCCTGGTCCTGTATGGCCATTTCTATTCATTACAATTGCTTGTGGTGCTATTTCAGGCTTTCACTCCCTGATTGCCACAGGTACGACTTCCAAAATGTTGACAAGTGAATCAGAAATACGTGCCGTTGGTTTTGGCGGTATGCTAGTGGAGTCCTTTGTGGCTTTGATGGCCTTAATTGCGGCTACGAGTATGTTCCCAGGGGATTATTTCGCCATCAATACTACGCCAGCAGTGTTTGCGACTCTTAATATGCAGACTCTTGATTTGGCCAATCTTTCTCAAATGGTTGGTGAAAATGTTGCTGGGCGTCCAGGTGGCGCTGTGTCCCTCGCTGTCGGGATGGCTTATATTTTTGCTAAGCTTCCTGGCCTTGAGCATCTTATGTCCTTCTGGTATCATTTCTGCATTATGTTTGAGGCTTTGTTTATTCTTACGACCATTGATGCCGGTACACGTGTTGGTCGTTATTTGATTCAGGAACTTGGCGGCATGGTATATAAACCATTGAAGGATCCTCATTGGATGCCTGGTATGGTTGGTGCCAGTGCACTCATGTCCTTTGCTTGGGGATATTTAGTATATGGTGGATCCATATCGACAATTTGGCCACTATTTGGTGTAGCAAATCAGCTATTAGCAAGTATGTCACTAGCTATTGGTACGACTATGTTGTTTAGAATGGGTAAAGGTCGTTATGCCTGGACTACGATTACTCCTATGATTTTCTTGACGATCACGACTGTAGGGGCAGGTTATCTTAACATTACAACAAACTATTTGCCCAAAAATAATTATCTGCTGGCTGGGGCTAGTGCTGTTATGATTGTATTGGTTGTATTTGTTATTAGTGATGCAGTGCGTACTTGGTTACGTATCGGAGCTGAAAAACAGACAAATATAGAGTCTAGCAATGCAAAGTTCTAATTAGTTACAATGAATCTAAAAACCGTCTGACATTTTCAGACGGTTTTTTTCTGTATGTTTACAAAGAAATACATAACATTTTTGTAGATGGTGCATGCTAAATTAGTCGCGGACAAACATTAATTTTTTGGCTTACCGCGGATATGATAGATGTAAAACAGAAGGGAGGGATTTTCATGTTATCATCGAAAGAAGTGATGGAATTGGAAGATATTTTAGGAATGGAGCAAACCTCAGTGAATGCCTTGAATCATTTTTCCAATACGGTTCAGGATAATCAGAGTAAGCAACTATTTCAACAAATGGCTCAAAAGAGCCAACAACATTTTCAAACCCTTAGCAAACATCTAAGTGCAGGTAAAACGTTACAATAAATATGAGATGAGGTGATAATATGGTACAACAAGGCCAGCAGAGTCAACAACAAAATCAAATGCAAGGCCAGCAGATGGGGCAAAATATGCAGAGCGGCCAGGGTACACAATTTTCTGAGAAGGATATACTGCAATTAACGTTAAATGAGTGTAAGCATTGTGCGGAATCCCTTAATTATGCTATCCTAGAAGCTTCGAATGAGCAACTCAGACGTGACTATATGACGGTTCTTGGTGATGTTTACAATCAACAAAAGCAAGTGTTTGATTTGATGCAGCAAAAAGGTTACTATAGTGTGGAAAATGCTACTGCCCAGCAAATGGCTCAGGCACAAAGTAAGTTCAATGGTCAGATGCAATAAAAATTCAGCATGATACAATAAGCCCTGTGGTTTTTCCACAGGGCTTATTGTAATTATGGCGATAGTTTCTATTGACAATAGTTTTTAATATATATTAGAATGTACATGGAACTATTCAATAATTATTTTCTCGTAGTAATAGATACGTAAGATAGGTGGTGAGTATATGGAAATATGTATAACTTCTTTACTCAGAGAAAAAGGGTTTAAAGTGACCCCCCAGCGACTGGCTATTTATAAGATGTTAGCGGCGACTAAATCTCATCCCAATGCTGAGATGATTTTTAATGAACTACAATCGATGTATCCCACCATGAGTTTAGCTACTGTTTATAAGACTATGGAAATTCTTAAAGAGATTGGCTTGGTACAAGTGCTGAACGCAGGTGAAGATAGTTTTCGTTATGATGCTGATACAAGCAATCATCCTCATGTAAGATGTATAGAATGTGGGCAAGTAGACGATGTTCAAAATATTGATTCTGCTGCTTTTGTTGATCAAGTGGCACAAGGAACTAAATATCACTTGATAGGTCAACAGTTTTATTTTTATGGAATTTGTCCTAGATGTCAAACAAAAGAACTAAATTAAGACAGCGTTTTCAAACAATAATGGGATAAAAACCTGGTCAATATGACCAGGTTTTTCATATATAACTAGAAATACAAAATCATTAAGTGGTTTATTTAGGTATGAATGTATCTTTTTCTAATAGCAAGCAATCTTTGAAAATATCTTTTTTACATATGCGACAGCAATCTTTATTAATGTGTTCTATGGCATAGGATATAGCATTGGAAGTATGAGGGAAAATGAGGTTGCTGCCAATTTTATCATAGAGGCCAGTTGTTCTTAGCTTTTTTTCTGGTTGTCCGCTAAGGCCAGCCACCAATACTAGAATGCCCTTTTTTTGCAGGTTTTCAATGATAGTACGTAGATGGTTCTCGCCGGTTATATCGATTAAAGGAACTTTGCTCATACGCAAAATAATAATTTTAGGGTCATAGTGAATGGTATTCATAATACTATGAGAAAACATCTGGGCCGCCCCAAAAAATAAAGGTCCTTCGATACTGAAAATGCTAATCTGCGGACAATCTTGTATAGCCAGTTCATCTTGTTCTGAAAGCTCCACAAGGTTATTTTCTTCGTCTGGCACGACTTGGGTGACTACCATAATTTCGCTCATGCGTTTGACAAAGAGCATCATTGCTAAGAGTAAACCAATTTCCACAGCCACCGTTAGATTGGCGAGGACGGTAAGAAAAAATGTGATAAGTAATACCCCGGCACTCAATGACCGTACTTTTAAGATACCGATAAAGGCGTGGTGTTCACTCATGTTATAGGCCACGATCATGAGTACTGGAGCCATGCTCGCTAATGGAATGAGACCAGCATAGGGCGCGAGCACTAGCATGGTGACTAATACGAAGAGGGCGGAAATGACGATGGAATAGCGTGTAGCCGCTCCAGTTTTAATATTTGTCGCTGTGCGGGCAATGGCGCCGGTAGCTGGAATGCCGCCCAATAATGGTGTAACCATGTTGGCGAGACCTTGGCCGATTAACTCTCGATTACTGTTATGACGTGTACCAGTCATGCCGTCAGCGACGACAGCGGACATTAAGGATTCGATGGCACCTAATATAGCAATAGTAAGTGCGGGTCGGAAAAGTTGCTCTAGCTTGTCCAGGGTAAAAACAGGAATTTTGATTTGGGGCAGATTGCTAGGTATTCCACCGAAAGTCGAGGCTATGGTGCTTACATCATTAGGAAAGAATAAAGAAGCGATCAAGGTGGAAATAACCAGTCCAGCCAGTGAACCAGGCATTTTCGGGATGAAACGAGGTGTAATAAGAATTATGACAAAGCAAATGGTTGCAGTCAGAGTGCTGTAAGGGTTTGTGGTACCTAGGTGGATGATGATATCATTCATAGTAGCTAGAAAACTCTCATGACGTTCAAGACCTGTAAGACCAAGAAAGTTAGCGATCTGGCCAGTAAATATATTGACGGCAATACCTGCGGTGAAGCCTATTGTTACTGAGCGAGGTATAAATTTGATCAGTGAGCCCATATCTAAAAGCCCCATAACAATTAAGATAATTCCGGATAGGAATCCAGCGATCAGTAAATTTTCATAGCCATAGGTTAGCACAATTGACAGTAAGATAGGAATAAAAGCACCTGTAGGACCCGCAACTTGATATTTGCTGCCGCCGAATAATGCTACTAGACAAGCGGCGGTAATCGTTGTATAAATACCGTATTCAGGGTTTACCCCAGAGGCAATCGCAAAGGCCATAGCCAAGGGTAATGAAATAACTCCGACCGTAAGGCCGGATAATAGGTCTTTTTTGAAAAATCTAGTAAAATAACGTTTTAATGGTACTCTAATAGCGCGTGGCATGATAAAACCCCTTTCAAATGCTGCAAAAATAGATACGTCCATTATTATACACCTGTATGAAAAAAAAGTGCAATATTATTATATTGAAATGTTTGTATATATATAGTATAGTTATATACAAATAATTATATATTTAAATATTTGAATATATTGCATCGATCTATTGTGATAGTTTTGCAGAAAATAATAGATTGATTAAGAAAAGAGGAGAAGCTATGAATCGAGATGTTCAACAGTTTAAAGCTGAATTTTTTAAGGCTTTGTCTCATCCATTACGCGTTCATATTTTGGAGCTTTTATGTGATGGAGATAAGAATGTCAATGAACTACAGGTATTATGTGGTGCCGAAGGATCAGCTGTTTCCCAACAATTATCAATTCTCCGCAATAAAAACATTGTGATGGCGCGTAAAGAAGGAACGCGAGTCCTATATTCCTTGCGAGATCCAATGATTAAGGAGTTACTTAGCATAGCACGTCAAATTTTTAATAATCATCTTGTTGATACCATTAGCAAGTTAGATCGTTTTAATAAAGAAACCTTAGTGTAGATATAATGCTACGGGGCTCAGAAAATAAATTTTCAACAGGGGGAATAAGAATGGAGTTGGCAAAATATATTGATCATACTATTTTGAAACCTGAGGCAACTTTTCAGGATATTGAGCGGCTATGTAGTGAAGCAGCAGAGCATAAGTTTGCGGCTGTATGTGTCAATCCTTGTTATGTGGAATTAGCAGTCAGATTATTGGTAGGGACTGGCGTTAAGGTTGCCACTGTCATAGGTTTCCCTCTGGGCGCAAATTTATCAATAATAAAGGCATTTGAAGCAAGGCATGCTGCCCGGCAGGGGGCGGATGAAATTGATATGGTTATTAATATCGGAGCTGCAAAACAGGGAAATTGGGCGCTCGTACTGAGCGATATAAAACAAGTGGTTGAAGGGGCAGAGGGACATATTGTAAAAGTGATTGTTGAAGCCGCATTGCTTACAGAAGATGAGAAAAAAGAGGTTTGTAATCTTGTGCTCAACAGCGGTGCTCATTACATAAAAACATCGACAGGTTTTTCAGCTGGTGGTGCTACAGTGTCAGATATTGAACTCTTTAAAACGATTGTAGGTGAAAAGATTGGTATTAAAGCATCAGGTGGTATTCGCACTCGCCAAGATGCAGTCGCAATGATTGCCGCTGGCGCCACACGCCTTGGAACAAGCGCTGGAGTTAGTATTAGTAGTTAGTTTACATAAAATACCGATAGGCAGTGAATAGTATCTATGATATAATTGGCACTTGTAACTCTAAAATAGAGAGAAGGGTGCCATATGCGCAATATAACAATACACGATCCAAGTATGTTGACAGTGATTATCGGATTGGTGTTCGTTGCACTCTTAATTTTAACCATGCCCCTAAGGCCGCGAATGTGGGTATATCCTTTGGCGCGTCAGGCTGCGCAAATTAAAGTTAATTATGAGAGTCGCGATATGTCAGTATATGAAACAGAGCATTTTAAGATTAAATATACTCAGGCTGATGCTGATACTGTGGATATGATAGCTGAGGCTGCTGAAGCCGCATATATTCCTGTTACCCATGAACTTAACTACGCCCCCCAAAGCAAGACGTTGATATTGGTGCAGCCTAATAAAAATGAGTTAAGGCAAGCATTTGGTTGGTCTGGTAATGAAAGTGCTATGGGCGTATATTGGGGTGGTTCCATCCAACTTTTGTCACCTCATGCATGGTTAAATAATGGTGCAACCGTTGAAGATTTTATTCATTCAGGTCCTATGGTTCATGAATATACTCATTTGGTGTTTGATTATCTAACAAATGGTAATTATCCCCGCTGGTTTACAGAAGGGCTAGCCCAGTATATAGAATATCGTGTTAATGATTATGAGTGGCAGACAGCAACGAATAAGCTAGATGGCAAGCTATATACGATGGCAGAACTTGATGGTAATTTTGATAATCTGCCCAATCAGTCCTTAGCATATCGCCAGTCTTTGGCCGCTGTACGGTATATTGCCGAGGTTTATGGTGATGATGAATTGCGTGAAATTATTAATACCTTAAAAGCTGGACAGAGTATGGATAAGGCGATACAAAAGACTTTAGGGATTGACTATGCTACTTTTGCCCACTCCTGGCAACAATGGGCTGTGATTCATATGAATAGTCACACACAAAAGCACTAAGAGAGATACTGTTCAAGTATATCTCTTAGTGCTTTTTGGGGTATCTAGTCGCTGTTTTCAGTAGATGAAATACGAACTTGCTCCAACAATTCAAGAAGTTGTTTGTTTTGGATAATCATGATTTCCTGATTTTGTACAACTGTATTTAATAGGGCTGTACTTTGGTGAATTTCGTCTAATAGCATTTTAACCATTTTTTCGGGACTGGCCATAAGTCGAGATGCCTCCTACTGTTTTCTATTATCTTAGAGTACCTACCATTTTTCTTATATAGCTTATGTTGAAAAGGAGTAAAGAGTGACTGTGCATTGTACTATGGGATTTTAGATGCTACAATAATCATAATCGCTGTCGTTATATGAAAGGGGATAATTCCATACTATGAAAATTTTTCATGCGTGTGATATTCGTGGTATTGCTGGCACCGAACTCACAAATGATATAGCACATAAAATCGGACTGGCAGTTGGCGTAAAGTTGACTGGGCAAAAAGTGGTAGTCGGTGGTGATATCCGTTTATCAACACTCGTATTAAAAGATATTATGATTAAGGCACTCATGCAGTCTGGCTGCGAAGTCATTGATATTGGAACAGTAGCGACCCCTGTATTTTATTATGCTCTCAAAGCTACTGGGGGAACTGGTGGCGTTATGGTCACGGCTTCTCATAATCCTGGACCTTATAATGGTTTTAAATTGGTATTAGGGCCGAATCCTATCAGCGAAGCTGATATTTGCGAGATACAAAAAATGGTAGAAGACGGAGTCAGTGTATCTGGTAGTGGAACAGTGCGGAAGTTGTCGATCGTTGATGAATATATAGCATATACGGCGAAATTAGCCCAAAGTAGTAAGATGCGGGTAGTAGTAGATGCTGGTAACGGTGCTACTTCAGAGATTGCACCAGCACTCTTTAGGCAATTAGGTTATGATGTGGTTGAATTGTATTGTCAGCCTGATGGTAATTTTCCCAATCGTTCCCCCAATCCAGCATTAGCTGAGAATTTGCAAGGCCTTGGTGAAAAGGTACGGGAAAGTGGCGCCAGTTTAGGGGTGGCTTTTGATGGTGATGGTGATCGAGTCGCCTTTGTTGATGAAAATGGGCGTCCGGTTGATAATGACGATATTATTGTGGTTGTTGCCCGGTACTATCTGGAACAAGGGCCAGGTACGATCATTTATGATGCTAAATGTTCTATGGTTGCGCCGGAGCAAATTACCAGTGCTGGCGGGCAGGCTGTGATGGCTCGAGCTGGTCATACTTTCAGCAAAGCGGCTTTTATACGAGAGAAGGCGCTCTTTGCTGGGGAAATTAGCGGTCATTTCTTTTTTCGCGAACTTGGTTATGATGACGGTATGTTTGCGGCGTTAAAAGTATGTGAGTTTGTCGCTAGTCATGGATCATTGGCTGAACTTGTGGATGAAATTCCCAATTACATTTTAACCCCTGATATTCGTATTCCCTATAAAGGTACAGACAAAGAAGCAATTTTAGATACTGCGGCAGGGAAGCTCGCTAAGTATTGTCCAAATCGGATTGATGGTGTGCGTATTGAGTTTAACGATGGATGGGGGATGATTCGTGCTTCTGTAACTGAACCATTATTTACTCTGCGCTTTGAGGCAAAATCTACTCAGCGATTGCAGGAAATTATTGAGATATTATTGTCGGCACTGCCAGAAAATATAAAAAAGTTGGTAACTAAGCAATTACCAACTGAGTCATAGCCATTATTGATCGAAGGTTATGAAGAATGTAGTACCTTGCGGATTGGTTGCGATTTCGATAGTGGCCTTATGCCTGGCAACAATGCTATAACAGATTGCCAGCCCCAGTCCGGTTCCCTGTTCTTTGGTTGTAAAGAAGGGCGTTCCTAGCTTATCCATAAGTTCAGGTGGGATACCTGAACCCATATCTTGAATGGCCAGAACTATTTTGTTGTTTTTAATAAAAGTCTTAATGGTTATAACTGTATCAGGTGACATGGATTCTAGGCCGTTGTTGACTAGGTTAAGGATAAGCTGGCGAATTTCCTGGGCATCAAGTAGTAAATCAGGGATAATTTCCAAATCTAGTTTGAGAGATTTATTGGATATTGTGGCAGTGGATTGGATTAAGGGGGCAATTGCATGAATAATGGTATTGAGGTTTTGTTGTTCTAGCTTGACGGCTTTATTTTTGGCCAGGGATAAAAATTCGCTGATAATAGTATTGGCTCGGTCTAATTCTTCTATCATGATGTTGAAAGTTTCTTTGTAATTAGTAAAATCTGATTTGGAACTGAACAGTTGCAAGTAACCGCGGACAGTGGTCATGGGGTTTCTAACCTCGTGTCCAATGCTGGCGGCCATTTCTCCTACTAAGTATAAATGATCAAGGCGGGAGAGTTCTTGTTTTAAGCGAATAAGTTCTGAGATATTGCGTACGATCATCAATACGCTGTCGGTATTGAAATTAATGATGCGGCCTTCAAAAAAATATAGAATATTGTTGATAGTCAGTTGATATTCAATGACTTGTATTTTGCCGCTTTCTGCAGTAAGCTGAATACCAGCCATGATTTTATCTGCTGGCTCAGCTGGCAGTACCTGGGAGATGTGTTTTCCTAAGCGCTCATCAAGAGGTGTATAAACTAATGTGGGGTGGGCTGCATGAAAATCTAAACAGATGCCATCATTGCTGAGATGCATTAATAAATCAGGCAAGGCGGCTAATAGTTGCTTATTCCGCTTTTCACTAGCGCGTAAAGCAGAAAGGACTTTCTTGAGGTGACTAATATTACGGAAAGTACACAATACAGATTGGATAGAGCCGTCTGTGGTGAATTCAGGAACAAGACAAGCGCGATAATGATAGTGATGTCCTTTATAATTAGTAAACCCAGCTTCGAACATAGAGGACTGCTTAGTTATAAAAATTTTCTCAATATGTATTTTCCATAATATAAAGGAATAGCCTGTTAAATTTAATTCTGCCGGAGTTTTGCCCACATAGTTTCCCACTGGTATTCCTAGGATTTCTATAGCTATTGAGTTGGCAAATAAAATCCCCATGGATTGATTAAGCCGTATAATAGCATCAGCGGAATTTTCCACGAACATTTTAGATTCATTTTCAAGGTGGAGAGCATCTGAACTATTAGGGGAGAATGATATCTGTGCAGTTTCTAACTCTTTAAGTTGTTGTCGAAGCTCAGACAATTCATAAATAAGCTGTTTTTTTGATTTGTGCTGATCATTCATACTATCGAAGACCTCTCTTTATAAGATGAAAGTGAATTATTATTGAATTATCAATCAATTTAAATAATTTGACGAAGTATCGTAAAATACCTTCATTTAAAAGGTAATATTTATAATATAATGTAATAAATCCCTGAAATATGGTGTAATAATAGCCTAAAGGAGATAAAAAATGCAAGTTCATGTTTTGGCAAGTGGTAGCACTGGAAATGCTATCTTTTTGGATTTTAAACATACAAAAATATTGGTGGATGCAGGTATTAGTACGCGGCGTATTAAAAACAGTCTTGCTGAACTGGGGACAAGTATTGAAGCATTAGATGGGGTATTTATTACCCATGAGCATCGGGATCATGTGAGTGGCCTAGCGACAATGACAAAGAAATATAATGTGCCCGTATATGCCAGTACGAATACTTGGAGTGCGATGTACTGTCGTGAGTTGATACCAGCTCAGTGTTGTAAGGTGTTGCCTAAGATTCTTGAGATTGGTAAGATAACAGTTGAGCCATTTAGCATTTCCCATGATGCTGCAGATCCAGTAGGATTTAGGTTCTATAATGGAAGTAGTAAGTGTAGTGTAGTTACAGACTTAGGTTTTGTCACAGAATCTGTCAAAGAGGCTATTGCCTTGAGTGATGTGTTGGTATTAGAATCCAATCATGATATTGATATGTTGGAAAATGGAGCATACCCATGGCATTTAAAACGACGTATTCTGAGCAATCGTGGCCATCTATCCAATTTTGATGCAGGATGGGCTCTGGCTGCACTGGTGCGAAAGCCTAGTATGCAAGTGTTTTTAGCTCATATGAGCGAAAAAAATAACGATCCAGAGCTAGCCATAGATACTGTCAGTAAGATTTTAATCCAGCAGGGCTGTAAGCTTGACTCAGAAATTAAGTTACACTTAACATATCCTGATCGTATAGCAAGTAGTAATCTTTAAGGAGGTATAGCGATGTATAAAAAGTTGGCACCTTTTTTCCTTATAGCTGTTATTGGAGCCATTATCGGTGGCAGTCTAGTACTTGGATATGGCGATAAGTTCTCAGCAAAGCCTACACCGCAAAATACAGTGCCTATGGAAAATTTACTGCAGGCACCTATTGTCCAGGCTCAAGTGTCTGAAGCTCGCAATACACCAATTGTGAAGGCTGCACAAGCTGTTGGGCCAGCTGTAGTGGGGATTACAAATAAAGCATATGCACGTGATTATTTTAATCGGAAGGTGCTTGTTGAGCAGGGGACAGGCTCAGGAGTAATCTTTGATAGTAAGGGCTATATTGCTACAAATAATCATGTTGTGCAAAATGCCCAAGAGATTCTAGTATCCTTAGCTGATGGGCGGGTACTAAACGGCCGGGTACTCGGAGCCGATCCAGCTACTGATTTGGCGGTGGTCAAAGTTGATGCTACTGGTTTACCGGCAGCTGTATTTGGTGACTCAGACAGTCTGTTAGTGGGGGAACCAGCAATTGCTATTGGTAATCCTCTTGGATTAGAATTTAAAGGCAGTGTGACAGCAGGTGTTATTAGTGCATTAAATCGCTCTATTGAAATCGGTGAACGTAAATTCAAACTAATTCAAACAGATGCTGCTATTAACCCAGGCAATTCTGGTGGGGCATTAGTTAATGCTGATGGCGTAGTCGTTGGCATTAATAGTGCTAAAATATCTATTGCTGGTGTGGAAGGAATTGGTTTCTCCATTCCTATTAATACTGCCAGGCCCATTTTACAGTCTTTGATTGATAAAGGACGTGTCGTCAGAGCATATTTAGGAGTAGGAATTATGGACCGTAATAATGCGGCGTCCTATGGCTATGAATTTACTACTGATAAAGGAATTTATATAATACAGATTGCAAAAAATGGACCGGCGGCTAAGGCTGGTCTTAAAGAAGGGGATGTTATCATAAAGGTGGCAGGTACGGAAGTGAATAGTGTAGCAGATCTGCGCGGAGCAGTAGATGCTAAAACAGTAGGTAGCAAAGTCGATGTTCTCATCATTCGGGGCGGCAACCAGCAGACCGTGAGCGTACTCTTAGAAGAAATGCCAAGTCAACAGTAAGATGAAGATTACTATTGTTGCTGTTGGCAAAATAAAAGAAAAATATCTTACTATGGGCATTGCTGAATTTGTCAAACGACTGACTCCCTTTTGTCGTTTAGCCATTATTGAAGTTGATGATGAACGCATGCCTGAGAGTCCTTCCGATGCAGAGAAAACTAAAGTGCTGCTCAAAGAAGGGGAACGCATGATGAAACATATCAAGGAAGGCACCCACCTTATTGTCCTTGATGTTGTTGGTAAGCTAGCCTCTTCTGAAGAACTTGCCGAAAAAATCAATAACCTGGGTTTGCGGGGGAAAAGTGATATCACCTTCGCCATTGGAGGCGCTTTTGGTCTCTCACCAGATCTAATCAAAGCTGCCGATGAACGATTGTCTTTTTCCAAGATGACATTTACCCATCAGATGATAAGGCTACTCCTAGTGGAGCAAGTGTATCGGGGGTTTAAGATTAATCGGGGGGAACCGTATCATCTGTAATGGCGAAAAGTGCTCTCAAGTCTTGAAAAATCAGGGTTTGAGGGCTTCTTTTTCTGTGCGTTCCTAAGTGCAAAGATGATAGTTGCCCTGATTGTCCTCAAATTGCAATCAGGGAAGTAAGGTAAGTGACATAATGTAGACTGTAATCACGAGGTGATATAATGTCGGAAGAAACAGTGTCATTTTACCAGATAGCAAAAGAACTTGCAGAGGAAGAGCAAATATCGGTTGAGGTATACGACGCGGAACGAGAAGTACATAAAAATCATAAGGCTAGTTGTGACGGTAAGGTACAAGACCAGTCTAAGTTTGATACCTACAGAAAGAAGCGGCAGGAATCCTTGTGAAGATACCTTGGTAGAAGAAGCCGTTGTGCAAATGTTTAAGGAAAACCATCGTGTGTATGGTAGTTGGCACATTGGGTGAAAGATTTAAGGAAATCGGGCAGATTATAGACACAATATCAGGAATTGCTGGAGGAGACGAATCTCCTCGCACAGGTGAGCAAGGGAGAGGTTTTACCGTTGTAGCTCAGGAAGTTAGAAAACTTGCCGACCGACCATGATTGTCGATCTGGGTAATGGTTACCATGCTTACTATTCCCTCGATACTGCAATCAATGGAAGGGAAGTTGCTGTAAAAATTAAACGCAAATAATATCCCAAAATGGAACTGGCAGAGACTGTGAAAAAAAGTCTGTAAAAAACAAGAAAACAGGTCTTCTATGATAAAATAAAAATCATAGGAGGCCTGTATTGTTATGGTAAGAGAGAAAAAAGTACATCGAGTAGAAATGACCGAAGGAAAAAGGAATATCAACAGGTTAAATTACAGTTGCTAAAATCGTATGAAGAAAAAACTTTTTGGTATAAAATGTAACAAAATAGAACTAATTGACATGAAGTTAGAAGCGTGATAATATTAAAGTACTAAAAAAACTATTATGGTACTGAAAGATTGAAGCGGGGGTGATTTTTTGCGTAATCGAATTATCATGGAAACCATTGAAGAAATTAACGAAAGTGGTATTAAGTTTACTATGGCTGATCTTGCCACACGCGTGGCGGTTAGTAAAAGTACGCTATATGCACATTTTTCCTCCAAAGAAGAACTAATCGGCGAGATCGTTAATTACTTTCTGGCAGGAATACGGAGTTATGATGAAGGGATAATGAATAATGATAAGTTAGACTTTCGTGGAAAACTCGAGGCATTATTGTTAGGAGAACCTAAAGTATTAGGACTTGTTTCAAATCGATTTATCCTGGAATTAAGAAGACATATGCCAAAAGAATGGGAAAAAAAAGAACAATTTCGTGATCAAAGATGGGAACTTATTGAATCTCTTATAAAAGAAGGAATGAATAGTGGATTTATACGATCAATTGATCTTGTAATCCTTAAAGCTATTTTTAATGCGGCAATGGATGAATTTTTTTCGCAAAAGTTTCTTGCTCAGAATAATTTAACATCTGCAGATGCTATAAAGAAGATGGCTAATATTTTATATTATGGAATGGTAGTGCCCAGGTGCGATGAGAGATGATAAATAGCTACAATATGAAAGGGGGATTTTTTTTGACGCAACAGTACTGAAAGTACCTAAAAGGTACCGCTGTTTGAAATGAACAGCAAATGGAAGATGTTATCATGAAATGAACAGCAAATGGAAGATGTTATCAAACTGCATTTTATTATTTTTGGCAGATTTTTATAGAAAGAAGTCGAAATAGTGAGAAGAAGTGAACATGACTATGCAACTTTAAGGACTGTAAGAGCGATCGCTGAGAGATAATCGATTTCTATATGCTGAAGGGAGATGCTTATATGTACGCTATCATACAAGGTGTGCCAGTTTTTGCGGATTCAGTGCTATCGAAGGAAAAGATTCAAGAAATTGCTCTCGATCTCATTGTAACATGGACATGGGAAGGCAGAACGATTGGAAAAATCGAGCTTGTATGCGATGAAAAAGGAATTCATGCCTGTATGTATGAGAAAGCATGTAGCAAACATATTCCTTGGAAAAACGACCATGGCGAGGAGTAAAAAGCGGAATTTTGTAGAAGTAGCGAAGTCAGTAGGATGGCATAGTTCTTGTACTATAGGATGTATTAGTATACTACATAAAAAAGTAAGAGGAGGGTTTGCTAAAATGTTCAAGGGAAATAAAAAACAATTCTATATCAGTATTGTGGCAGGGATTGCCATCATTGGATTAGCAACTGGTTTTTATCTTAAAGCAGCGGCCAAACCAGAGATAAAAGAAGAAGTACTTACTGTCCGTACGAAAACTATGGGAGGAGCAGTTAGTAGTCCGACCTATAGCTATTCTGGTGAAGTTTGCGGTCGATACGAAAGCCAACTTGCTTTTCAAGTTAGCGGCAAGATCATAAAGCGTCGGGTGGAGCTAGGCACGATTGTTAAGCCGGGGGACGTATTGATGGAAATTGACGCTAAAGATATTAGGCAGAATCTAAATAGTAATTCAGCTGGGGTTTACTCTGCCCAAGCCCAATTAAAACTAGCTGAAAGTAATTTAGATCGTTACCGAAAATTATATGCAGAAAATGCAATTAGCCAATCACAGTTAGATCAATATCAAAATGCTTATGAAACTGCCAAGGCCTCGGTTCAGCAAGCTTCGGCTCAGTATGCACAAGGAGCTAATCAGTTAGATTATAGTCTATTGACTTCGGATCGCGGTGGGGTAGTGTCGAGTATAAGTGCTGAAGCTGGGCAAGTAGTTAGTTCTGGGCAGGCTGTGGTGACTATCGTACAAGATGGTGAACGAGAAATCGAAATTAATGTTCCAGAAAATCGCATCGGTGAATTACGAAAAATGGAAAATATTAATGTTACTTTCTGGGCATTGCCAAACCTAACCATTCCGGGCAAGATCAGAGAAGTATCACCGATTGCCGATAAAGTATCTAGAACCTATAAAGTTCGCATTAGTCTCATAAATCCTCCACAAGAAGTAAAGTTGGGCATGACCGCGACGGTAGTAGTAAACCATACAGGCAGTGTGGAATCCCAATTTTATGTGCCATTGTCGGCTATATATCAAAACGGTCAGCAACCTTGTGTGTGGGTAGTCAATGATGGCATTGTTACTCTGCGCCCTATCACTGTGGGTTATTTTGGTAAAGATAGTGTACAAGTCTTGAGTGGAATTAAAGCCGGTGATGTTGTTATAACTGCTGGAGTACATAAAGTGCGAGAAGGTCAAAGGGTTGCAGTAACCGGTGATAGTTTATGAAAAATTTTAATTTAACAGAGTGGGCCTTGGCCCATAAAGAATTAATGTATTTTTTTATAACTCTTATGATAATTATGGGGATTTTGTCCTATCGAGGTATGGGAAGACTAGAAGACCCTGACTTTACAATCAAGCAGATGGTAGTATCTGCAACTTGGCCAGGAGCGAGTGCTAAGCAAGTAGAAGAGCAGGTTACGGATAAAATTGAGAAAAAACTGCAGAATACACCAGGGCTAGATTATTTAAAGAGTTATTCTCAACCTGGCACGACGACCATCTTTGTTTACCTTAAGGATACCGTTCCAGCCAAGGATGTTAAAGCTGCCTGGATCGAAGTTCGTAATTTAGCTAAAGAATTAGATGGGAGCTTGCCTGATGGCGTAGTTGGGCCGACGTTCAATGATCATTTTGATGATGTATTTGGCAACATCTATGCCCTGACTGGGGATGGATATTCCTATGAAGAAATGCGAGAAAAGGCCGAAAAAATACGACGAGTATTAACTGGCATCCATAATGTAAAAAAAGTTGAATTAGTAGGAGTTCAGAACGAAAAAATCTACGTGGAAGTAGATAATAGCAAACTAGCTCAAGTCGGCATTGATCCACAGCTTATTACTAATGCGGTACAAAGCCAAAATGCCATGAATCCTGCGGGGATGGTAGAGAGCCAATATGATAAGGTATACCTTAGAGTGACCGGCATGTTTGAAAATCTGGAAAACCTTCGTAATCTACCCATTCGCAGCAACGACCGTACCTTTCGTCTCGGTGACATTGCCAAAATAGAACGTGGATATAGTGATCCTCCTGATCCTAAAATGTTTTATAATGGACAACCAGCAATTGGTATTCAAGTTTCCATGGAAAAAGGCGGTAACATTCTGGAATTGGGTGAGAATTTGGATAAGACAGTTGCAAAGCTTAAAAAGACTTTGCCAGCTGGATTTGAAATTCATACGGTGGCAGATCAGCCTAAGGTCGTTACCGCGTCTATTGATGAATTTGTGAAATCGTTGATGGAAGCGATAGTAATTGTGCTTATTATCACTTTTATCAGTCTTGGTACCCGCTCTGGTTTAGTAGTGGCGTTATGTATTCCCTTGGTTATCCTTGCAACCTTTGTTGGTATGAAGTTGTTTGGAATCGATTTACAGAAAATATCATTAGGGGCTTTAATTATTGCCTTAGGGCTCTTGGTTGACGATGCCATGATTACAGTAGAAATGATGGTAGTTAAACTTGAAGAGGGGTGGGATTCTTTTAGAGCAGCCTGCTATGCCTATACGGCGACTGCTTTTCCAATGCTCACAGGCACGCTAATCACTTGCGCCGGTTTTATCCCCATCGGTTTTGCGAAAGGGAATGCATCAGAATTTGTTGGTAGTATTTT
>JAGFZX010000106.1 GCA_017889585.1 Bacillota bacterium | reverse complement strand
TTCAATAACCCTTTTGGGGCATGTCCAGATTGCAGTGGTCTGGGAAATAATATGGAAATTGATGAATCATTGATTATCCCTGATGTCACTAAAACCCTAATAGATGGGGCTATTGCTCCCCTTAGCAAAAATATTAATTCCTATTTCATGTGCCAACTTGATGCTGTCTTAGATAAATATGGATATAATTTAAACAATACATGGGACAGTTTATCCCCAGTGATGCAGAATATAATTAAGAACGGTTCAGGTGGTGAACAGTTTACTTTCCAATATGACAATATGTATGGTGAAACCAAAACATACAATTCGGTTTTTGAAGGTGTTGTTCCACTTCTGAATCGTCGCTATCGGGAAACGGTTTCCGACTGGTCACGGGAAGATCTTGAAGATTATATGAGCTCCAAACCTTGTCCAACTTGTAAAGGGGCCAGACTTAAACCTGAGACTCTGGCTGTTAAGATTGGTGGGAAAAATATTTATGAGGCGACTCGGCTGACCATTGCTGAGTGTCAGGAGTTTTTTAGTCATCTAGAGCTTACGGAGAGGGAACAAACCATTGCCCAGCAGATTTTAAAAGAAATCAATGCAAGGCTCGGCTTTTTGCTGAATGTGGGCCTTGATTATCTGACCTTAGACCGGGCAGCAGGTACATTGTCAGGTGGGGAAGCCCAGCGGATTCGCCTGGCGACTCAGATTGGTTCAGGTCTTGTTGGTGTGCTATATATTCTAGATGAACCCAGTATCGGGCTGCATCAGCGGGATAATGACCGCCTCCTTGATACCTTGAAACATTTGCGAGATGTGGGCAATAGTCTGCTCGTGGTTGAACATGATGAAGATACTATGTATACTGCTGACCATATTATTGACATTGGTCCTCGGGCTGGGGAACATGGGGGGCAGGTAGTAGCTCAAGGCACAGTTGAGGATATCAAGGCTTGTTCGGAGTCGATTACTGGTCAATATTTAACTGGGACTGCGTATATTCCGATTCCTGCTGCTCGTCGCCAGACAGATGGCAAATGGCTAGAAGTGGTGGGAGCCAAGGAAAATAACTTAAAAAATATTAGGGTAGGTTTCCCCCTAGGCCTATTTACAGCGGTAACTGGTGTGTCGGGATCAGGTAAAAGTACCCTGGTTAATGAGATTCTATATAAGGGGCTAGCAAGCAGAGTCTACCGTAGTGCCAGGACGCGCCCCGGTGCTCATGAGGACATTCGTGGTGCTGAGCAGATTGATAAGATTATTGATATTGATCAGTCCCCTATCGGGCGTACCCCCCGTTCCAATCCGGCTACCTATACTGGATTATTTGATGTCATTCGGGAAGTATTTAGCCAAACCAATGAAGCTAAAATGCGGGGCTACAAGCCAGGACGTTTTAGTTTTAATGTGAAGGGCGGGCGCTGTGAAGCCTGCCATGGTGATGGTATTATCAAAATTGAAATGCATTTTTTACCTGATGTCTATGTACCTTGTGAAGTGTGTAAAGGGGCTCGCTATAATCGAGAAACTTTGGAAGTGCACTATAAAGGCAAAAGTATCTCTGGGGTTCTCGATATGGTTATTGACGATGCCTTGGAGTTTTTTCAGAATATCCCGAAAGTGCAACGTAAGCTGCAGATATTGCAGGATGTGGGCCTTGGTTATATCAAGCTGGGGCAGCCTGCGACGACCTTGTCAGGAGGTGAGGCTCAGCGTATTAAGCTAGCTACAGAACTAGCACGCCGTAGTACGGGTAAGACCCTCTATATTTTGGATGAACCGACAACAGGTCTGCATACTGCCGATATTCATCGCCTGCTTGTTGTGCTGCAACGGTTGGTGGATGGTGGAGATACTGTAGTGGTTATTGAGCATAATCTGGATGTGATTAAGACTGCAGATTATGTAATTGATTTAGGGCCAGAAGGAGGTCATCGGGGTGGGACTATTATTGCTAAAGGAACCCCTGAAGATGTGGCTAGTACTGCAGCATCTTATACAGGACAATATCTAGCGCCAATATTAGCTAGGGGCATAAGGGAGTAAGTGAACCCGTTTAAACACAAAGGTGCAAAGCCGCTACGCGGACGCAAAGACCACAAAGGGGATATTTAAATAGAAAAACCTTTGTGTCCTTTGTGCTTCTATGTGACCTTTGCGTTAACGTGGGTCTTACTCTCTACGGTTTTAAAAAGAAAAAGAGTAGGCATAGCGCCTACTCTTGGAAAGTATAATATTTTTTATCTTCTTTCTCTAATTCGCATTCCGTCGTTGTGTCAGGAGTCATGCGTTTGTTAATAAATTGGGTGTCAATATTGCCACTACAGAAGTGTGAGTTGTTCAGTATTTGCTTATGGAAACTGATATTGGTTTTGATTCCAGAGAGGCGGAATTCCGCGAGGGCTCTGCGCATAATCATAATGGCATCACCGCGGGTACGGCCATGAGCAATCACTTTGGCAATCATGGGATCATAGTGTTCTTGTACTGTCTGACCAGCACATACACCGCTGTCTACTCTGACCCGAGGGCCGCCTGGTGCATGATAAAAATCAATAAAACCTGGGGATGGACGGAAAGACATATTAGGATCTTCGGCATTAATACGGCACTCAATAGCGTGGCCATGGAACTCAATGTCCACTTGTTTTTTATTCAGTGGTTCACCAGCAGCAATTCGGATTTGTCGACGGACCAAATCAACACCTGTAACCATTTCAGTAACAGCATGTTCAACCTGGATACGGGGATTGATTTCCATGAAATAGAAATTGCCTGTTTTCACATCAAGTAAAAATTCTACTGTACCCACATTGGTATAAAAAATGCTTTTAGCAGCACGAATTGCCATATTGCCGACTGTTTCCCGCATTACAGGTGTTAAGACACTGGAAGGTGATTCTTCGAGAATTTTTTGATTGCGACGTTGCAGTGAACATTCACGTTCACCTAGATGTAAAATATTGCCGTAATTATCAGCCATAATCTGTACTTCAATATGCCGTGCTTCGGAGATATAGGTTTCTAAGTAGAAAGCACTTCGCTCTACATCGACTTTGTTTAAGGCCTGTAAGAGTTCATCATTGTTGTTGGCAACATACATTGATTTGCCGCCACCACCGGAAATAGGTTTCAGAATAACGGGATAGCCGATTTCAGCGGCTAGCTGGCAGGCGTGCTGGTTGCTGTTAATGGGAGGACTGCCAACAGTCATTGGTAAACCTGCTGCTTTCATAGCAGCGCGCGCAGCATCTTTGTCTCCTACTTGGCGGATGATTTCAGCACTGGGACCAACAAATTTCAAGCCCGCATTGGTCACTTTATCGGCAAAATCAGCATTTTCTGATAGAAAACCGTAGCCGGGGTGAATCGCTTCTGCTTTTGTTGCTTTGGCGGCCATGATAATGGCATCCATGTTTAAATAACTTTTCACAGCGTCAGCAGGCCCAATATGGTAAGCTTGGTCAGCTAACTGAACGTGCAATGCATTCACATCAACATCTGAATAGACTGCAACAGTTTCAATCCCCAGCTCTTGACAGGCCCGGATGATTCGGACCGCAATTTCACCACGATTGGCAATAAGTAGTCTTTTGAACATCAGTAGAGACCTCCTATTTATAAATAAATTTACAATTTTAAGTGTAGCGTAACACTAATGACATTCATTATATTATATAAGGTTGAAGTCGACAATGCGTTTGATGAATGTATACAAAACTCATAAAAAAATTACTTGTCATTGCGAGTCAGGTTACAATCTTGTAAATCAGGAGAAGACTGTGATCTTCCTCACAATGACAGTAATTTAGTGCGTTATATATAGTATAACGCTTCGACGTATTACTTAATCTAAACTATTAATATTTACATGTAGGCCAATTGATTTTTAAGACTAGGTACTAAAAGTATGTTACAATTATCTCATACTTTTAGTGTTTTGGCAATGTGTCATTTTTCCCAAAAAGGGGGGGTATACGTGAATGATGAGTTAAGGGAAAAGTTACGACATTTACCTGATAAGCCAGGAGTCTACCTGATGAAAGATGATCAGGGACGCATTATTTATGTTGGTAAGGCAGTTGTACTTACGAATCGGGTTCGTTCCTATTTTCAATCCAGTCGCAATCATTCACCTAAAGTACAGGCTATGGTTGCCCGGATTGTTGATTTAGAATATATTGTTACTGCATCTGAAATAGAGGCTTTAATTTTAGAGTGTAATTTAATAAAAAAACACCGTCCTAAATATAATATCAGGCTCAGGGACGATAAAACCTATCCTTATATTAAAGTCACCACCAATGAGGAGTTTCCTCTTCTCTATGCCACTAGGCGAGTGCAAAAGGATGGAGCCCGCTATTTTGGTCCATATACGAATGCTGGGTCAGTGCATGAAGTTATTAAGCTTATGCGCAAGCTGTTTCCCTTGCGCAGTTGCCGTGCTTTGACTGCCCAGCGTCCTTGTCTTGAATATCATATTAAACGCTGTCTTGCTCCTTGTGCTGATTTGGTGGATCGTGCTGCTTATGACGGGATGATTAAAGAGGTATGTCTGCTGCTTGAAGGCCGCAGTGATGCGGTAGTGAGGAGTTTGCGACAAAGAATGGCGGTAGCAGCTGAAAAATTGGATTTTGAGCAGGCGGCAAAGCTGCGGGATCAACTGGCTGCCGTGGAAAAAGTAACAGAAAAACAAAATATTGTTACAGGTGCAGGGGATCAGGATGCTATTGGTTTGGCACGGTCGGCCTTAGGTACTTGCGTCCAAGTGTTTTTTATTCGTAATGGTAAAATGGTGGGGCGGGATCATTTCTTACTGTCAGGCAGTGAGGAAGAAGACGATGAGGCGGCCTTGAGCGCATTTATTAAGCAATATTACAGCCAGGCTGCTTTTGTACCTAAGGAGGTATTGCTGCCACTGACGATTGCTGAACAGCATTTGCTGTCAGATTGGTTAAGCCAGTTAAAAGGCAGTCGTGTGGCAGTGGAAACTCCCAAACGGGGCACGAAAAAGAGTGTTATTACTATGGCTAATGATAATGCGGCCACTGTATTGAGTGAACAAGAGACTAAAATAAAAGCCCATTCAGCGCAAACCGTGGAAGCCATTACAGATCTTGGCCAATATTTAGCCCTAGAAGTTGTACCTGAACGGATAGAGTGTTTTGATATTTCACATATTCAAGGATCGGAAACTGTAGCTTCTATGGTGGTATTTGAAGGTGGTATGCCCAAGAAAGAGGATTACCGGCGTTATAAGCTTAAGACCGTAGAAGGTAAGCCTGATGATTTTAAATCCATGCAAGAGGTTGTGGGGCGGCGGTATGGGGACCTGGAACAACCGACCCCTAATTTGATTATTATTGATGGAGGCAAGGGGCAACTCAGTGCGGCCCTTGAAATTATTCGAGGTGCAGGTCTGCATGTGCCAGTGATAGGCCTAGCTAAAGAATTTGAGCATATTTTTCAAGAAGGTGAAAGTGATCCGTTGATTTTGCCCCGTCATTCCCAGGCTTTATATCTTATTCAGCGTATTCGTGATGAGGCTCATCGCTTTGCTATTACTTATCATCGGAAATTGCGTTCCAAGCGCAATATGGCATCTGTTCTTGATCATGTTTCTGGGATTGGTGCTAAACGTCGTAAAGCCTTATGGGATGCGTTCAGTAGTTTGGCTAAAATGAAAGCTGCTTCAGTAGAAGAATTAGCGGCTGTGCCAAGTATGACATTACCTGCAGCCCAGGCGGTATATGACTTTTTTCGGGAAATAGGTGGAAAACCATAAATTTAAACACAAAGACGCAAAGCTGCTACGCAGACATAAAGACCACAAAGGGGATATTTTTGAAAACTAATCTTTGTGCCCTTTGCGCTTCTTTGTGATCTTTGTGTTTAACGTGTTTTTCCCCTCTACGTCCTCTGTGTCTCTGCGGTAAAAAATATCAATAATATGATATAATTAGAGTATAATAAATCTATTCTGAATTACATATTTGGAGGTGTTTTTATTGAAAGGCTGGATGATCGCGGTTGTTGTTGTAGTGCTTTTGGTTGTCATGGGTGTGAGTGGTTATAATGGTTTGGTGCAGATGAATGAAAATGTTAATGGCAAATGGGCACAAGTTGAGAATCAATTGCAACGTCGTGCTGATTTGATTCCTAATTTAGTAACCACAGTAAAGGGTTATGCTGCACACGAGCAGCAGGCAATTCAAGCAGTAGCAGATGCAAGGGCTAAATTGGCTGGAGCGCAAGGGCCAGCAGCTAAAGGCCAGGCCGATGCGGAACTTGGTGGCGCACTTAGCCGATTGCTTGTTATCTCTGAAAATTATCCTAATTTGAAGGCTGATCAGAACTTCCGTGGGCTGATGGATGAATTGGCGGGAACTGAAAACAGGATAGCAGTTGCTCGTAAAGATTATAATGATGCTGTGCAGGGCTATAATGCTAAGATTCAATCTTTCCCTACTGTGATTTATGCTAGAATACTAGGGTTTGGACAAAAAGAATATTTCAAGGCTGCAGAGGGTGCCAAAGAAGTACCTAAAGTTCAGTTTTAGTAGATATATAAGTTGCATTAAAGAAATTGATAGCTATATTGTTGGTCTGTCGATGATGGGATATAGGGCGTCGCTTGCTTCCTACGTAACGCCGCTCAACCCTATATCCCATC
>JAGFZX010000004.1 GCA_017889585.1 Bacillota bacterium | reverse complement strand
TCAATTTAACTCCCACCATTCTTGTTTTTTTCATTATACATAAAAATACCCTATCGGGTAGACTTTTTTACATTGTCTATCCGATAGGGTACATTATAAGATTCAAAAATGTATGTAGGCCTTATTTTTATGATATCATAATTTATACGTTTTTATAGAATAAATAGAAAACCATATTTTAAAACACAAAGATACAAAGCCGCTATGCGGACAAAAAGACCACAAAGAGAATAATAAAAAACTTTGTGTCCTTTGCACTTCTTTGTGACCTTTGTGGTTAACGCGGTTTTTGCTCTCTGCGGTAAAGCGTTTTTGGATTATTCAAAGGTCACAGGACGCAAAAATAGATTGAATAATGTTTCGCGCGTATCTTTATCTTCAAATAAAATGTCATATACCGCATTACAAATGGGTAATTCAATTTCATATTGTTGTGACAGATATTTCAAGGACTGAACTGTTGCCACTCCTTCAGCTAGTTTATCAAAGCTTTCACCAGTGACAAAGGCTTGGCCAAATTTTCTATTATGACTATGCTTAGAAAATAGTGTTGCCTCATAATCGCCAAGATGACTTAAACCATAGATCGTAAGGTCATTTCCGCCCATAGCTAGCACAAGGCGTGATAGTTCTCTGGTGCCTCTAGCCATAAGTGCGCCTTTTAAACTGCTATAATTTAAACCATCAAGCATTCCGGCTGCTATTCCCATTACGTTTTTGGCTGCAGCACCGATTTCATTACCGATAAGATCATTGCCATAATAAAGTCGTATTAGATCACTACTAAATTCTTCAACAACTTTCTTGGTAATCTCAATATTTTCAGAATCTATGACCATGCAATTAGGGATATTATTATGGTAATCCTGTACATGACCTGGACCGACCCAAATGGCTAAATTTATATTTTTACTGACCGCTTCATTAAAAACCTCCGAAAGTCTTTTACCACTTGATGCTTCTAATCCTTTCATACATAAAACAAATATTTTATTAGTTGTTTTTATGAGACGTAGTTGCTCAGTAAATAATCTTAATTCCTGAGCACTAATAGATATAATAATGATTTCGCCAGTAGAAACTGCTTTTTCCAAGGAGTTAGTTAATAGGATTTTCTGAGGCAAAGTTAAATAATCATTAGTTCTAGTTTCATTAAGTCTTAAATAATTTCTAGAACTTTCTCTACCCCATAATGTTACTGTATGTCCAATTTTATTAGCATACCAGGCTAAGAAGGTTCCCCAGCGCCCACAGCCTAGAACGGAAACGTTCATTTTTCCACCGCCCTTTTCTACGATACCAGAAAGTATAAGTTTTTGAGGATAAAGAATAATGATTAACCGCAAAGGCCACAAAGAATGCAAATAGAATAATAATGGTTTTTATTCTACTTGCTTGCTTTGCGCTTTTGCGGTTCAATAGTAAACGTTAGTCTTTTCTTAAAATCTTAGGAACTTTAGGGGCTATTAATTTGGCGATTGATGGTAGATTGGAACCAAGGAGTGGTCTGAGATAATTTTTGAATGCATCAGTAACATGATTTCCGGCTGGATTTATAAAATCATCTGGCATATATTTCGTTTTACCTGCCAGTTCAGCAAGAGGAGTTAGTTTATATTCTACGGCATAGTCTCCAATCCGGTGGATGGTGATAGAACCGTTACAGCAAGTAGATAGAGCAAACTGGACTGCTTTTTCGCCTGCTTCACGTGCTTCATGTTGATCAACATCAGATACGCAACCTGGGAAACAACGTTGAATATAGCCAAAGGTATCACTGCGTACACGGGAAATTCCTAGTCCTTGTTTTACAGTTTGAGTCAACAAATCGCCCAATGCCCCTGTACCTGACAGGGTTATATTACCGTGGGCATCTTTTTCTATGTCTTTTAATAAACTTACGATAATAGGTGTGCCAGAGATATCTTTAATACCTTCCGATACCGCCACGATACAGTAGCCGTATTGTTCGTATACTTTTTTTATGTCAGCAACAAAATTTTCGATGATAAAAGGACGCTCTGGTAAATAAATGAGATGTGGACCATCCTCAGTGAATTTTTGTGCACCAGCAGCTGCTGCTGTTAAAAAGCCAGCATTTCTCCCCATAACAACGCCGATATATATTCCAGACAATGCTTTCATATCAAGGTTAATTCCAGAAAAAGCTTGAGTAACAAAACGAGCAGCTGAGCTATAACCTGGGGTATGGTCATTAACTAATAGGTCGTTATCGATTGTTTTTGGTACATGAATGGCGCGGAACTCATAATTATCTAATTTGGCTTCTTCGCTTATAATATGTACTGTATCAGCAGAGTCGTTACCACCAATATAAAAGAAATAACGTATATCATGGGCTTTTAAGACCTTGAAGATTTCCTTGCAGTAATTTGCATCAGGTTTTACCCTTGTTGAAAATAGGGCTGATGATGGAGTTTGTGCCACCTGATCGAGGTTAAAGGAAGTTTCTTGGGTTAAATCGATAAAATCTTCATTGATGAGACCCTCTACACCTCTAAGGGCTCCGTATACTGTAGTGATTTGTTTATACTTTCGTGCCTCAGCAACAATCCCGGCCATGCTTTGATTGATAACTGCTGTCGGACCGCCACCCTGTGCAATCAGTGCTTTACCTATAAGTTCCATAGAATCCTCCCGATTAATAAATTTAGTGATAAACTAGACCTATATAGGTCGCAAATAACTCTGTAATTGTATTATATAGCAAAACAGAGGTCGGGGCAATTGGCCTTAGAGGTGGGAGAATGATTGCTTAAGTTTTATAGTTGTGTGAGAGAAGCCAAATCATCTTTATTGATAATAATAATCTGTTTTTGACCGTTCATCGTAATTAAGCCATCTGCTTGCAGTTTGGAAAATTTGCGGCTGATTGTCTCTCTAGTCGTTCCAAATAGACTAGCTAGTTCGTGCCTTGGCAAATTAATGGTGAGTCTGATTCCTTCAGGGGTAAGCACGCCTTCTTTTTCGGCCAAGGCGAGTAGCCAGGAAATAAGCCTTTGTTCAATAGTTTTTAAAGTAAGGGTACTAATGAAATTTTCGGCATAGGCAAGTCTATCAGTCAAAGCTTGCATTACACCTAATGAAATTTCTGGATTTTGGTGTATGAGTTCTTTAAAATCATCACGAGAAAGTAAGCAAATTCCTGTATCTTCTAAAGTTTCAGCATTTAACTGATAGTATTGTTTTTCCGTAATTAACGCTAGTTCACCGAAAAAATCGCCAGGCTCTAGCAGACGTAGGATTTGTTGACGACCATCTTCAGAAGTTTCGTATAGTTTTACTCTGCCATGTCGTAGGATATATAAATGACTGGTGGCATCGCCTTTGGAAAAGAGCATAGAGTTTTTGGGATAGTTTTTCTTCTTAATTAAAGTGCTAATCTTTTGTAGTTCAGTATGATTAAGGGTTTTAAAAATAGGTACGATACAAGCACAAAAATGTTCTGGCTGATCAATGCAACATCCCAACATATATTATATCTCCAATCATATTATCTTCTATCTTAATAGTATAACGTGAAATGTATATGCTAAAAAGTCTTTTTTTTTATAATATGCAGGAATAATGGGCAATAATCGTGAAATATGCCATAAGGGGAATCTCGTTGGAAGTAAGGAGGGACCATGCTGTCCAATATTATGAGTCTTTTATTAATGATGGCGGTGCCTATATTATTGTATATGGGATTAAAAGCGAGAATGAGGAAAGAGACAACTTGGAAAAGATATTTAGTTGCTGCTGGGAGCGTATTTATTTTATTAGCTATTATTGCACCAAGATGATAATGAAAAAAAGAGCAAATAGCCGAAAACTCACAGCTGAAAGCAATGGGTTTTCGGCTATATTTCTATAATAGAGTAATCAGCCGTTTACAATAATACCGCCATTGACATGCAGTATTTGCCCTGACATATAGATTGAATCACTTGAGGCTAAAAATACATAGCAGGGAGCTACTTCAGCTGGTTGGCCTGCTCGCTGCATGGGAGTATTCTGGCCGAACTCAGCCACATGCTGATCATTAAAAGAAGCTACGATAAGGGGTGTCCAGATTGGCCCTGGAGCTACGCCGTTGACACGGATACCTTGCTTAATCAGAGAAAGAGACAGGGAACGAGTAAATGACACAACAGCACCTTTGGTTGCAGCATAATCAATTAATTGTTCATTACCAGCGTAGGCAGTAACAGAGGCTGTATTAATAATAGTGCTGCCATT
Source organism: Bacillota bacterium (assembly GCA_017889585.1). GTDB lineage: Bacteria > Bacillota > Negativicutes > DSM-13327 > DSM-13327 > CTSoil-075. Next base: position 103,996 of record JAGFZX010000004.1, on the reverse strand, counting down.
TTTTAAATGGGGTACAGCGGCTTTAGTGCAATAAAAGTAGGAAAATATGTTGGTACGAAAGGTTTTTTCTAGTTGTGAGGCGGAAATGTTCTGAATACTGGTCTGAACATGCTGTTCAGCAGCGTTATTTACGAGAATATCTAACTGCCCAAACTCTTTGATTGTTTGTGCTACTGCTTGTTGGCAAAACTCTTCATTGCCCACGTCGCCAGCAATGGTTAAACAGTTTTTAGCTGCCTGTTCTACACCTCGTTTGGTGATCGAGGCATCATCGTGTTCATTAAAATAGGAGATAGCTACATTTGCTCCCTCGCGGGCAAAGGCCAATGCTACGGCCCGACCAATACCGCTGTCGCCACCAGTAATGAGCGCTACCTTGTTTTTCAGCTTACCACTGGCTAGGTAGTGGTCATCAATGGAAATAGGGCGAGGATTCATTTGGGACTCAATTCCAGGCTGCTGGTTTTGATGTTGGGGCGGGAAACCTAGTCCCTGGGTCAGAAGTTGTTGATTCATTGTAATACCTCTTTTTAATGTAATGATGTCATAGTATTCCCTAGTTATGTAGGCTACATGCAGAATTGACAAATAGATACTTCTTTGTCTATTATGGTAAGTAAATGTTTTGCGAGTAATGCAGAGTTTGCTAGAAAGACGCTTGCGCGTCCGATTGAACCGCAAGGGCGCAAAGGACAAAAAGGGTATGCAAAAATATATTATTACTCCCTTTGAGGTTAACGGGATTTTACCCTCTGCGTAGCTACGGATATGAAAGGTGATGTTAATATGAAAAAATTTAAATTAGAAAAAGAATTAAAAGAGCAAATTATTGCTCAAATTCAAAAGTATTTTCTCGATGAGCGGGATGAGGAAATTGGGAATCTAGCTGCAGAATTATTAATGGATTTTATGATTAAACAGGTAGGTCCGGCTATTTATAATCAAGCTATCAAAGACGCACATGCATTAGTGAGTAAAAAAATAGAAGATTTGTATGGGTTGGAAAAGTAGATATTGTTATGATTTTTGGGAAGCAATATGGATCGGCTAGAGCGGAGGCCCAAGGAGGAATTAGCTAGAGATCGCGGGGAAATTGGGCTTAATTCGAAAGCCCTGCGTGAAGAAATTGGCAACTCCCTCAAGGAATTTTCTGATTCTGTTGGTAGGCAGATGGCAGGTACCTTTCAACTTCAAGTATCCCAAAATGAAATGTTGGTTAAGCAATTACAAATCCTGACTACGGCGAATGAGCAGCGTATGGATAAAATGCGAGAAGGGGTAGAGGGAAAATTAAAGGAAAACTTTTATATATTTAATAATTGTACAAATTAGACAGTGAAATAAGCTATTGTATGTTGTAAGGAGAATTAAATGGATATTATGTTAATTGCAATTCTGGTTAGTATTTTGGTTATAGGCTTAGTGATTATCGTCTTACTATTAGGTTTACGGAATAATTCTTTAAATAATGAACTATTCAATAAGGTTAATCAGTTGGGGATACAACTTGATTCATATGTGAGGACAACCAACGAAGAGAAGTCCATAACTCGCCAAGAAATGGATGCACATAATAAGAATTTGCGAGAAGAAGTAGGTAGCGGTTTTCAGCGAGTGAGTTCCATGCTTGCAACGCAACTTTCAACGTTAGCTGAGGTTCAAGCTAGGCAGCTATCTAACGTAACTACTGGAATGTCTGATCTTATGAAGTCAAATTTAGAGCAACAGGAAAAGATTCGATTTACCCTTGAAACTAATATGAAAGAAATTCAGGCGTCTAACGAGAAAAAATTAGACCAAATGCGTCAAACAGTAGATGAAAAACTCAATGCTACACTAGCAACTCGTCTAGACAATTCATTCAAACAAGTAGGGGATCAACTTCAACTCTTATATAAAAGCCTAGGGGAAGTACAGTCTTTGGCTGGTGGAGTCAGTGATCTAAATAGGGTATTAACTAACGTAAAAAACCGTGGAACTTGGGGAGAAGTACAGTTAGGCAGTATTTTGGAGCAGATTATGACTCCTGATCAATATGCTAAGAACGTAGCTACCAAGAAAAACTCTGATGCACGGGTTGAGTTTGCAATAAAACTGCCAGGGAAAGATGAGGGTAATTGTGTATGGCTTCCCATAGATGCAAAATTTAGTCAAGAGGATTACTTAAAAATACAAGATGCAGCAGATAGAGTAGACCCAGCTGGGGTTGAAGAAGCAACTAAAGCATTGGAGAATAGGGTTAAAGCAGATGCTCGAACAATTCGAGATAAGTATGTTACTCCGCCTAGCACTACGGATTTTGCGATTATGTTTTTACCTACTGAAGGTCTCTATGCCGAGGTTCTTCGAAGGCCTGGTTTAGCAGAGTTTTGCCAAAATAATTACCGGGTTATGATCGCGGGCCCGACTACATTGGCTGCCTTACTTAATAGTCTAAGGATGGGATTTGCTACACTAGCTATTGAAAAAAAATCTAGTGAGGTATGGAAATTACTTAGGGCAATTAAGTCACAGTATGGAACATTTACCGAATTACTAGACAAGTCTTTAAAGAAGATAAATGAGGCCCAGGTAAGTATGGAAAAAGTTAAGGATAGGTCTGAAATGATCAATAGAAAACTTGGCAAGGTAGAAGAATTGGAAATTGCCGATGCCGAAGAGATACTTGGGCTTGGGGGGGGGGAATGATGATGATCGACAAGTTGCGGGTAAGTATAGAGACAGCAATGACGTATAGCATTAATTGACCGACAGCGATGCCGTAAAAGCAGGTCTGGTCAATCCGGGTTTGCACCCAGAGGGTCTGTGGGTCAATCAGGTGAAATACCGATTGGCCAGCGACCACTGTAGTACCTAGTTCGGCGTCACGGGACACGATAATTCCATTGATGGGGCTGATGAGTTGTAAATTGGCTTGTTGTCTCGTAATGGCATTGCGGTCCGATGCGGCCCCGGATACTTCTTCTTGGGCGGCCGCCAGTGATGCCCGCGCGACGTCCAGCGCAGCCTGGGAGGCCAGTAAATCACTGTACCGCTTGGCGTTGGTCTGCGCTAAAGTATTGCGGCTGTATACATCCCGCACCTGGGCTTCAGTAACTGCCATGGCGCTTTGTGCTTTTGATATGGCAGATGAAGCACTTTGCAGACGATGGTCAATATCCACCGGGTCAATTTCACCCAGAATTTGACCGGCTTGTACTTTATTGCCCTGGTCGACACGTACGGTCAACACCCGATCGGCCTGCGTGGGGCGATAGCGTATTATAGCTTTGCTTCTACTGTGCCAATGCCGAAAACACTGGGTTTTATATTTTCTTTATGGGCCTTAGCTATTGTCACTTTCGTTGGACCCAAGAGGACTTTGCTGGGAAAAAACCAGACGATTCCTCCAACCACTGCTAGTATGCAGGTCATAATAATAGGCCGTTTCCATTTTGTTAACCATGTTTTCAATTCACATCACCTCATCTAATAATTGTCGGGAGTAAATCCATTATCGTAATCCTCCACCCCTCAGACTTTTTAATAAAAAGTATAATGGGAAAGTTAGGCGAAAGTGTGTTGTAATTGTGAAATATTTCCTGGTATAGGCAAAAAAAAGAACCTAGCAAGGTTCTTTTCTTGATGATGCTATTTATTTGCTGGTTGCTGTTGACACATCGGGCCTGAACCAGGTCCTCTGCCCATCATACCAGGACCGCCATGCATCATACCAGGTCCTCTGCCCATCATGCCGGGGCCGGAAAAGCCTTGGTCAATCCGCTGCTGCATCCAGGCGATGCGTTGGTCAGCCTGTTCTTGGGTTAGATTGCCGAAGGATACTTGCTTCTGGATGATTTGCTTTTGCACCTCAAACATTTGCTTACGCAGGTCGGTCATTTGGTTAAGCATGGGCGCAAGTTCCTGCTTTTGCGCATCCGTCAAATTGGCTTGGTTCTGGGCGAAAGGCGGGAAATTAGTGGTAGGGGCAGCCGCACTTACCATAGCTACGGCAAAGGCCAGTACTAAAAGACTGACTACGGTAACCAAAATAGTTTTTTTCATGATTTTACCTCCTCATATTTATGAAAGTATGATTGGGATTCCCAACTACTTTTAGTTTAAACGAAAGTTATGGCAAAAGTATGGAGAAAGTGTGAAAAAAGTGTGAAATCTAATTTTAATTTTTAGGTATCTCTGTTGGTATCAAGGGGAAAACGGATAGTAAACGTTGTGCCAAGCCTAAGTTCACTGGTGATTACGGCTTCTGCCTGGTGCAGATCAATAATTTGTTTGGCGATGGCCAGACCCAGACCAGTGCCATCGTCCGCCCGGCAGTGGGATTTATCGACTTTGTAGAATCGCTCCCAAATGTAGGGTAAGTCTTCAGCGGGAATTCCAATTCCGGTATCGGTAACTTTTAAGATTACAACCTTGATATCTTGCAAAATATTGACGGTCACGGTACCGCCGGAAGGGGTATATTTTATGGCGTTATCCAGCAAGATGAATACAAGTTGAGTAAGCCGGTCACCGTTACCATGGATATCAGGAACATGCTGGCTGGTATTGGCCGTTAACGTAATTTGCTTTTGCTGGGCCTGCTGGTTCATCATATTGACAACACTATTGGCTATCGCCGTGAGTGGTATTGGATCTTGCGCAGGTTCTGTTCGTCCAGACTGTAGCCGGCTAAGGTCCAGCAATTCTTTAATTAATCGTTCCAGCCGCTCTGATTCATCGCGCATCTGGCGATGGTATTTTAGCGTCTGGTCAGGGCTGTCAACGGTACCGTCTAAAAGGGCTTCGGTATATCCACGAATGATAGTCAGTGGCGTGCGAAGTTCATGGGAGACGTTGGCTACAAAGTCGCGACGCAATTTTTCCGCATTTTCCAGTTGGGCAATATATTGGGCTAAGTCTCGTGCCAAGGAATTGAGCGCCAAGCCCAAACGCCCCACTTCATCACTGGTTTCCACCTTGATCAGAGCGCTGTAATCTCCCAGAGCCATAGTTTCGGCTGTCTGCTGCATGGCTTTTAAGGGGCGTACAACATCCCGGGTGAGTCGGCTGACGATAAGTAGGGCAATGAGGATCGCAAGTATGCCGGCTCCACCGATATAATAGTAGATGTGCTGCATAAAGGCATCGATATCGGCTACTGGCGCGTGCAGCAACACTGCGCCGCCAATTTTGCCATTTGCCAGGGTAATGGGAATGGCTACGACCAGCATTTTTTCACCGTAATAGGGGTTATTAAAAGTTTTTGTCCAAGTTTTGCCGTCAATAAATACAGAATCCAGTTCATTGATAATTGTATTCATACCACCTTGAGACTGCAATCCCACGCCCATTTGTCCGAAGTTGCCGGGGCTGGATCCACTATTCATGCGCCAGCCAGGGCCGCGTCCCATACCCTTACCCATTCCCATGCCTGACATGTTGACCACGCGGCGGGAGGCATCTAGTACCCATATCCGCGAGTCCAGATAGCTGGCTGCGTTTGCTAACAATAAATCTAGATCCGCAAAATCACCGGTTTCAGCGTGGAAACTTTGTAGGGTACCAGCCAGATCTGTTCCTTTGGCAATAAGTTCTTGCTGTTTGGCCGCTAGGGTCTGTTCTTTGACGAGGATAGACACCCCAAAGAGAACACTGCCTATCAGGATGGTGATGACCAGCATGAAGCTGAATAATAGTTTAAGCTGCAGAGAGTGTCTCATGACCGCGTCTCAAAGCGGTAACCCACGCCCCATACAGTCTGAATATTCCAGGGTGTAGTATCTTTCACGCCTAATTTTTGGCGCAGTCGTTTAATATGGCTGTCAACCGTACGGGTCTCGCCGCAGTAGGTATAGCCCCATACTTTCTCCAGCAAAAGTTCCCGCGAAAAAGTCCGCCCTGGGTGGGAAGTCAGGCACCATAGCAGCTCCATTTCTTTGGCAGTGAGTGGCACTACTTTGCCAAAGGTGGTAAGAGTAGATTCATTAATATTGATTTCTAGGTCGGCAAAATGTAGTATATCGCTTTTGAAAAAGTCGGCGTCCGGCACGCGCCGCAGCACGGCATTGACCCTAGCTACTACTTCACGTGGATTAAATGGCTTGGCAATATAGTCGTCCGCGCCCAATTCCAGGCCCATGATGCGGTCTTCGTCCTCAGCCTTGGCGGTCAGCATAATAATGGGGAGCATGGAGAACTTTCGAATTTGGCGGCAGACTTCAATGCCGTCCAATACAGGCATCATAATATCCAAAAGTATCAAGTGAGGCTTAGTCTGCTCCACTTTACGTATAGCCTCAACGCCATTTGCCGCTTGCTCAACAGTAAAGCCTTCTTTAGTAAAATAAAGTGATAATATTTCACGTATTTGCGGTTCGTCATCTACGATAAGAATGGTTTGGCTGGACATAACACCGCCCCCTTTCAGTTTAAGTACTTTCATTATACTCGAATTTAGATGAATAATTTATGACCAAAATGTGAAAAAAGTGTGAAATATTATGCTTTGGATTGAAGGAGACATAGTTTCTTGTATGGCAATAGAGCTCTAACTACAATAAAGATGATTATAGTTAGACATTTTAATGATTAATTACATTTTGGCGCGTTAATCAGATTGCTGATATAAGAAACGGAAACATGTTTGGAAGCCGGATAAATTATTTATTATGTTTTGATTTATATAGCAAATACTCGGCCTAGAAGTCGCCGAGGAAAAACAGGCGACGTGAGAGAAAATAAAAATTAGTAAACTCAGCTTTAATACACTACTTGATAAACGAAATCAGAAAAGTAAAAATGACTACCGCCAGCATGTAGGAGGTAGTCATTTCTTGATATTTGCGATATTTTTATCTATTACTTCGGGATAAAAGGGCGTTGTGAAGCTAAAGTTCCAGTATAGGAGATCCCAGCAAAGGCGTTCCCCTATTTCATTTAATTCTTTTTGAGTCAGGTTTTCAAACTCTGTCAATAGAAGAACCTCTTTATACTTTTCATCTATATCATATACACTTGAAAGGTATTGTAGTAAACTTCTTAACTATCCCTTGCTCAATTATAATTTTTCTTTTCAATATGTCATTATACGGATATAGTATAAATATATTGGTAATGTTTTGCGAGGATAACCAAGGTGAACTTTAATTATTATGGAAAAAAGAAAACAAATATGGAGGATAAAATGAATATTGCTGTAGCTGCTGATGGGCAAAGTTTAAACAGTGAAGTATCTGAACAATTTGACTCGTGTAAGTATTTATTAATTGTCAATATGAATGACTTGAGTGTTATAGCTATTAAAAATGAAGGTGATTCGTCAGGAGAAAAGCTTGCTAATGAAGTTGTAAAACATGATTGTGAACTCATTATTACCGGAAAATTAAATCCGACAGCATTTGATATACTAGCAGAAGCATGTGTAACAAGAAATTTAGGGGCTGGACATTCTGTCAAAAACGCACTCGATTTAATGGGAAAAAATTCATTACAGTATATTAAAAATTATGAAGGAACAGATGAATGTGATGGGGATCATCATCATGCTGACTTAACATTAAAATAAAGTGTTGTGAGAAAAAAATATCATTGAGGTTGAAGATATAGAGGAAGCAATTAAACTTTTCAAAGTAGGAGTTGATGGGATTCAGTTTGATAAAATTCCATATAAAGACTTGACTAAGTATGTAAAAATAATCAGAAATATCAGTTCTAATATAATTATAATTGCTGCAGGCGGAATTAATATTAAGAATATGGAAGAATCTGTCTATTCTCTGGTTCGACATTGCGGAAGGGGCTAAGATTTTCATCATCACCTTGGGGTCCTTTTTCCTCTTCTTCATAAACGTCTTAGACGGTATCCGGCAGACGGATCACAAGTTTTTGGAGTTATCTAAAGTGCTGGAAGTACCTAGGGGCAAGTTTATGTGTACCAAGTAGACCAGGTTATTATAATGTCGGACCGCTCCGAGACGATCAAAAAAGAGTTTTTGTTATGCTGTAGCGGTGGTTTTTAAAAGCAAGCTAAACTACTGTTTTGAAATAGGAATTAGGAGCCGCTTATGAATATACAAGGATTACAGAAGCTTAGTTTATTGGATTATCCAACAAAGATCAGCTGTACTATTTTTACAGGTGGGTGCAATTTGTATTGCCCTTTTTGCCACAATGCATCTTTGGTATTTCTGGGTCAAATGGCGATGGAAAGTATACCGGTAGATTCGGTGTTATCTTTTTTAAAAAAGCGGCGAAAGGTTTTGGATGCAGTTTGTATCAGCGGCGGTGAGCCATTGTTGCAACGGGATTTAGAAGAATTTTTAAAGCAAGTCAAGGAGCTTGGATATTTGATTAAGCTGGATACCAATGGAACGTTTCCAGATCTGTTGCAACAATTCGTAGAAAAAGAGCTGGTGGATTATGTAGCCATGGATATAAAGAATTCCTTGGGAAAATATTGCATGACAGTCGGACTCCGCTCTTTTGATACGAAGGTTGTGGAGGAGAGTGTGCAGTATTTGCTTAAAAATCCGGTGGAATATGAATTTCGCACCACAGTAGTTAGACAATTTCACCAGGCGGAGGATTTTATTTCCATCGGAAAGTGGATTCATGGTGCAAAGAACTATTTCTTACAGAGTTTCGTGGATTCGGGAAATTTAATTGAAAATGACTTAAGTGGATACAGCAAAAGAGAAATGGAACAGTTTCAACAGCTGCTCTCTCAGGATATTCCCAATGTGATGTTACGAGGCGTCTAATCTATATGTTATGTATTTATAAGAAAAAGGTAAATAACTAATACGATATATACCTGCATTTAATTGACAATGATATACGGCGTTGTTATTGTAATGGAAATCGTGATAATGAACAGTTTTGAAAAGGAGGATCATTATGTATCAGGTTGTAAAAAGAGATGGTCAAATTACTGAATTCAATATTTGTAAAATTAGTACGGCCATCACAAAGGCATTTGAGGCACAAAATAGACAATATACCCCTAATGTTATCGATTTTTTGGCATTGAAGGTTACGGCAGATTTTGAGCCGAAAATTAACAATGATTTGATTCGGGTGGAGGATATTCAGGACAGTGTAGAAGAAGTGCTAGGGAAAGCAGGCTATACGGATGTAGCAAAAGCCTATATACTGTACCGTAAGCAAAGAGAAAAAATTCGAAATATGAAGTCCACAATATTGGATTACAAAGAAATCGTTGATAGCTATGTGCGTGTGACTGACTGGCGTGTTAAGGAAAATTCCACTGTGACGTATTCTGTTGGTGGATTGATCTTGAGCAATTCAGGTGCGATTACAGCCAATTATTGGTTATCTGAAATTTATGACGAAGAAGTTGCCAATGCACATCGTAATGCAGACATGCATATTCACGATCTTTCCATGCTTACTGGATATTGTGCAGGATGGTCTTTGAAACAATTGATACAGGATGGTTTGAGCGGGATTTCTGGGAAAATCGCCTCTTCTCCAGCAAAGCATTTGAGTACGCTTTGTAACCAAATGGTCAATTTCCTAGGCATAATGCAAAACGAATGGGCTGGCGCACAAGCATTTTCGTCTTTTGATACTTACCTTGCTCCTTTTGTGAAGGTAGACAATTTAAATTATTGGGAAGTAAAACAATGCATTGAATCATTTATCTTTGGTGTAAACATACCTAGTCGCTGGGGTACACAAGCTCCATTTTCCAACATTACCCTAGACTGGACCGTTCCAACGGACTTGGCAGAGCTTCCGGCCATTGTGGGTGGAAAAGAAATGAATTTCAAATATAAAGATTGTAAAAAAGAAATGGATATAGTGAACAAGGCATTTATTGAAATCATGATTAAGGGTGATGCGAATGGAAGAGGATTCCAATATCCGATTCCAACTTATTCCATTACTAAGGACTTTGATTGGTCTGACGCTGAAAACAATCGTTTGCTCTTCGAAATGACTGCAAAATATGGCACACCTTATTTTTCAAACTACATAAACAGTGAAATGGAACCCAACGATGTTCGAAGCATGTGCTGTCGATTGCGCTTGGATTTAAGAGAATTGCGCAAAAAATCGGGCGGATTCTTTGGCAGTGGAGAAAGCACAGGGTCTGTTGGCGTGGTCACCATCAATATGCCAAGGATTGCATACCTTGCAAAAGACAAAGAAGACTTTTATAAACGTTTGGACAAGATGATGGACATTGTTGCAAGAAGCTTGAAAACCAAACGAACCATTGTTACTAAGATGTTGAACGAAGGCTTATATCCTTATACAAAACGTTATTTGGGTACATTTGATAACCATTTTTCCACTATCGGCTTGATTGGTATGAACGAAGTAGGTCTAAATGCAAATTGGCTCCGTGCAGATATGTCGCATGAAAAAACTCAAGCATTCACCATTGAAGTTTTAAATCATATGCGTGAAAGATTGTCCGACTATCAGGAAGGATATGGAGACTTATATAATCTGGAAGCAACGCCAGCAGAATCGACTACATATCGACTGGCAAAACATGACGTTGTTCGCTATCCGGGCATCATCACCGCAGCAAAATCAGGGGAAACACCTTATTACACCAATAGCTCCCATTTGCCTGTTGGCTATACCGATGATATTTTTGAAGCACTCGATATTCAGGATGAGCTACAAACGCTTTATACATCCGGAACCGTATTTCATGCATTTTTGGGAGAAAAATTGCCAGATTGGCAAAGTTCAGCAGCCTTGGTGCGAAAAATTGCAGAAAACTATAAATTGCCCTATTACACCTTGTCACCAACTTACTCTATTTGTAAGGAGCATGGATATTTAGACGGCGAACAACTTACATGCCCGATATGCGGTGGTAGTGCTGAGGTATACAGCCGAATTACGGGATATTATCGACCTGTGCAAAATTGGAATGATGGGAAAACCCAGGAATACAAAGAAAGAAAGGTCTATGATTTAAATCATTCCACATTGGTAAAAAAACAATCGAATAAAAAACCAGAAGAAGAGAATGCTTGTGTTGCAGAACCAACAGATAAGTCAGACCCCAAATTGATTTTATTTGCAACAAAAACTTGCCCGAAGTGTAAAATTGCTACTTTGATTTTACAAAAGGCGGAACTTCCTTTTGAAAAAATCTATGCGGAAGAAAAGCCAGAATTGGTGCAAAAATTTGATATCCGTCATGCGCCAACCTTAATTGTGTTGGGAGACACGATAAAAAAATATAGCAATGCTTCAGATATTCAAAAGTATGTCAATCAGATATAAAACAATTTGTTTTTACAATAAAGACATGAGTTGAATCACTTGAAGGTGGTGGTATTCACCTATTTTAAATGACCTAGAGAAAATGATTTCTCCCTGCTAAAGGCAAAGTATATCTCCTTCCGCCATTCAATCAATGGTACGCTACGCCGAGTGCAAAAAGCACACTCGCCCTTGACTGAATGACTCCGGGAGATGGTACATAGCTAACAGGGAAAAATCCAAGAGACTAGAAATCAGCATAGTGATTCTCCTCCTGAAACACTGTCCCAAACCGCTTGGACAGAAGTGGCCATCAAGATGAACATGGTGGCTCTCGCAACGTACACACGTGGTTCATTTCAGTGGCTTCTATCGTTGAATGATTTTTGGTGCTGCTACTTTAGACACTTTTATTGTAGGGGGTGGGCTCAGGTGCGGAATGTTTAGGGAGTCAAAGATACCTTACCGTACGCCAGAATATTAATTTGAGATAACATTATTCCAATTTATTATATCGATATGCTAGGAGGTATACTTGCTAATAAATTTCCTAGAACAACTCTCCTCCAATCCAGACCTTATAATATTATCATCAAGAAATTCAAATTTAAATTGTAAGTAGACATTGTCTTATCTAAAGGCGCGTAGCATTTACCTATTATTTAAATATTAGACGTATTATTTAGGCGTACATGTAGTAAAATATAAGTGAGCATATGCTCACTTGGAGAGTGATAATATGGCTAGAAAACGTTGTTGTGGTTTAATAGAACGTGAGCCAGCTTGTCAGCGATTTATACCAGAAGGCCGAAAAAACTCCAAGGTTGTTGAACTAGGGATAGAAGAACTTGAAGCAGTGCGTTTAAAAGACCTAGGCAGCATGGATCAAGCTGACTGTGCAGCTACCATGGGGTTATCACGGGCGACCTTCCAGCGTATATTGCAGTCAGCTAGAATCAAGATTGCAACGGCATTAGTAGAAGGTCAAGTTATCATAATTAAAGGGGGAAATTATATGGTAAAGAATCGTGTATTTGAATGTCAGGATTGTGGTCACAAATGGGAAGTAGAACCATGTACGGCTGGCGGCAAGCATGGTTACGAAATTGCTTGTCCGCAATGTGGTAGCATGAAAAAAAATAAGCTTGCCGAAGATGGCGCTAAACATGCCTGCGGTGGTGGACATGGGCACGATCATGATCATAATCATGATGGCGGTTGCTGCGGCGGTCATTAAGTAAAAGATACAATAAGAAAAGATAGGGGGCATGAGCTTCCTATCTTTTCTTGTTGTTGAATTTATAATTTTTTTTAAAATAAATGGGAAAACATATTTTAAAATACAACAGGGTACTTTCCAGTTTTAAAGCTCTTTTAAAGAATTTCATCGCGACATCTTTATCACGATGTTCAAAAATAATGATCCAATGATTGTTTCTTTAGGGCTGTATACGTCTACTTAATGAGCTGTTTGCAATAAAAGTTTAAAAGTAAAAAAAACAAATTTTTAAAACTGGCTTTTCTGTTGTTCAAATTGCTGGAATTGCTGTAATTCCAGGGATGATGGCTCCATTTGGGCAAACTTTGGCACATTCTCCACAATCAGTACAGTTTTCAGTAATTATATATTGAGATATACTCTCGATTATTGCTCCTACATGACAACCGTGAGCCCCACATTGAATATAGCATGTATGCCCATCACAGCCTGCAGTCATTCCACAACCAGGCGCGCAAGTACCACATTTAAGACATTTATCGGTAATAATATACATGGCTATTCACCTCCTAAAAGATATCGCCCTTGGTGGGCAAGTTGTTAACTCAAATTAATCTGAACTTTAAAATTTGGATACGAAGATGACATTTTCTCCAATAATTGCTATATGATAGTAACTCGGAACAATGCAGGATAACTCGTACTTACCCTGCATTGTTCCGAACTAATTAATGTCCGCAAAAACAAATTTTAGATAAATCCAATAATTACGTCAGTTCTACAGCAATCACACCTAGAATGAGTTGAAGTTGTCTAGCTGCGTCTTATATTGTTTAGTGGATGCAATTGTGCCCTACATGGTCCTGATCGCAGGTATTGCCAGAATTGGTCAGTTCGTCGCGTAGATAGAGGGGGACAAGCTTTTCCGGTTCAAGGGAAGATGCTCCGGCCATGAATTTTACGCTATGAGCGCTTAAAATCAATTGGGCTACTTCGCCCATGCTGCCGTCGATGATATTTGTACAATCTAGATCTGCTACCCAGTTAAGAATGACGCTAGGTGCATAGGGTCTGGGTTAAAGTTGCTTAGAAATACAGCTAGGCTCGTAGCAACCGTACTTTTACCGACACCGCCTTTACCGCTCATGACTACGATTTTGTGGTCTACATTTTGCAAAAATTGATTAATTTTTGTTGTTTGCGCTTCATAAGTATGATCTGTTGTATCTGTGTTACAAGCCATTTTAAAATCCATCTCCTTTTTATTTTCATTATGAAATATATTTCATAATGAAAATAAAAAATGCTGTCATTAGAATGCAACACTAAATAATCTTTTATTTAATATGCATTCTAATTCAAATATCGAACAGTGATATTTCTTTCTTGACTTTAATAGATGTCATGCAATGATCGTCAGATATTAATCTTTTTCACGACTCGCAGTGAAATTTTGGCAAGTAGGACAGGATAATAAATCATGACAACACTCTCCTGCTGCGTGAGGCACGGTACATTTGTGAGTACAATTAAGGCAAAAACAATGACTTAGATCTGTTTGGCATTGACGGGCAATGCGAAATTTACCACCATCTACCCGTAGTGCTTGCCCTTGCCACAAGGCAGAAGCTATTTTTTGATGTGCTAGATTGACAATGCGATGGAAGGTGGGACGTGATATTTCCATACTGTCGGCGGCCGCCGCCTGGTCTAGCTGTTCAATATCTGCTAAACGAATCGCTTCCATTTCTTCAATGGTTAATATCATTTCATCGATTTCATGCAAAGGAACACCTACAGGTTTGTAATGGGTGAGAGGAGGCAATTTTTCAATTCGACGTTCTTTATGTGGACGAACCATGATACTCCCTTCATCTTATGAAATATATTCCATATTTAATATATAATGTTAGGATGAGATTGTCAAGAGTAGTTTTCCATTTTTAGGTATGAAGTAAGAGGTGGACAGGTTGCTTATTATCGAAAAACATAATAAAAAACGACCACAGGTGTGATGGTTAATGCAATAGCATACATTAATTCAGACCATTGAATCCCCATCCTTTTCATAACTGCATTTTTCTTTCGGAAAAGCAAGAAAATGAAATACAGCCTCTAACACTCCGCCGCCAATTGCAAGCGCCTTATCGGAGATCGTATCCCATTCGGCGTCTCTTCTAGGGTCAATGTCGCCGATTTTGGTTCCTTTGGATATCCAAACATTTTCTTTGATCATTCCTCTAATGACTCCCGCTATTTCAGCGTACACAGGTATTTTATCTACCAAGGCAACTATATCCCCTTGTTCCACCTGACTCCCAATAGGACGACTCTGAAGCACCTTTCCGTCAACCGGTGATTTCAGCAGCCTTTTCCAGGTATGGCCATCAATAGCGCCCGGAGCAGCGGTGTTAGCAATTGCGTTGCCACAGTAAATGGCGCGACCAAGAGTATGTCCCCTGCAGGTTTCGATCACAACATGTACGTCCAGCCCAGCAGTAAAGCCTGGTCCTAGCCCGATTACTAATGGAGCATCCTTTAAGGTGGTTCCCTGATTACGCTTTGCCATGATGGCATCTACAACAACCATCGGCCGCAAGATCTCTATCACTTCAGCGTTAGGATCTATCAGTACAGGAAGGATATTGTTGTCGAGAAGCTGCAAGGCCTGTTCTATCGTACTGGTCATACTTGCCTGTATTCCTTCAATGTGAACAGTGTTTTCATACACTGCCTCTGAAAAAGATACAGTTCTTCTAACTGTTAACGGTCTGCTTAGCTCGGTCAGTATCACTTTCAGGCCGCATTTAAAAAGCCGGTAAGCAACACCTGTAGCGAGATCGCCACCACCCTTTACAATAACCAGCGGTCTTTTTTTGTTCGTGTTTTTCACCAGGTCCGAATAAAAGCTGTTACTGACTTCATGGGGGGGCAAGCTGAGTTCAAGCATGACAGTTATAATTTGATCTGGCTCCTCAGGGTTACTTACTTTGGCAACTCCAAATAAGCCACTAGTCAGATTTTCCCGTACTAAGTCTGCCACTTGTTCTTCCAACCAAGTTGATGGTATTTTCCATGGTAATTGAAAATTACCACTTATTTTTTCGCCGCCTATTGCATAAAAATTTTTTTGTCCTCGCACACTGCAAGGAAGACCTTCCACGCCTATCACGGTTACAAGGACCATTTCTTGCTGAAGGTTAACATTCATGATGATACCATCCTTTCTCAATTGTGGTCTGCTTTTATGCATGCATAGTAAGAGTCTTTAGATGAATAACTAGTTCCTTTACCAAATGTACAGTTAGGATATGTGCATTTGGGACAAGCTCTACAAAGTCCGCCGTGAGCCAAAGCCACAATATCCTTACGAGTGACCCGTTCACCAGCCAGTAGTCTAGGCAGTATCAAATCAATAATGGTAATATTAAAAAACATCCCGCAAGCCGGTACACCCATGATCGGTATATCCTCCAGATAGGCCAGCATAAACATCGCCCCAGGAAGCGCAGGAGCGCCATACTTCTCTACCTTAGCGCCAGAGAGCCTGATCGCATTCGGCGTAACATCATCAGGATCGACAGACATGCCTCCCGTAACAAAAATGATGGAAGCTCCGTCTTCTGCCATTTTCTTAATCTTCGTTGCGATCAATTCTGTGTCATCAGGTGCGTAGTCGATGCGCAAAATATTTGACCCGAAAGAATGTACTTTCTCAGTCATCACTGGACCAAATTCATCTCGGATCCGCTTTTTATATACCTCGCTGCCAGTAATAACTACTCCGACTTGAACTTTTTGAAAGGGTATCACTTTAATGACCCAGCCGGCCTGCCGACAAATAGTTTCCGCTGTACAAATCGTCTGTTCGTTTACAACCAGCGGGATGACCTTTGTGCCTGCAAGCAGTTCTCCTTTGTGAACAACCATATTATTGGGCAGTGTGGAAAGAATCACATCCGGCAAATCGTTAATTTCCTCTAGAGCATGAACATTAATTTTCAGCAATCCGTCACAATCAGCGTAGAGGTCTACGCGGCTTTCTTTGGGTCCAGTCCAGGTTGTACCAGTGCCAGCAAGGGCAGTCCCCAAACGGACGCCGGCCTCATCTTCGTGGACATCATTAGGGTCAAGGTCTAAAATATAGATGTTTTCCTTGCCGATTTTTAATAGCTCAGAGACATCTTCCGCCTTGACAATATGACCTTTTTTGAAGGGTACTCCCTTTGACTCCCCTTTTACAACTTTAGTGATATCATGACTGAGGACTTTGCCTACTGCATCTTCGGCTTTGATGGTCTGTATTCTCATTGTTTTCACTCCTTGAAGCGCATTATATAAAGCAGTTATTCTTCCGGTACAAATAATTCTATTTAGGGGAAGGCGTATGACTATTCTGAACGAACGGCATAATCCGTTTTAATATGTATTCCAAATTGCTTCAAATTGCTTGATTAAATTAGATACTGTATTCTTGTCAGGGGCTGTTATAACATTGTTTAGGCAAATTTCCATTGCAGTTATATCATTTTCATTCACTATTTTTGAGGCATTTATTAGGCGATTAATAAAGATTGTCATGGCATGAGCTACTGCAACTTTCATTTCCTCTAAGCTTCCTGGCTCAAACTCCTCTGTTTTTACAAGAGCAGCGAAATCGCTGCATTTCCCTTTATTAAATGCATTCTTTATAAAAAGTTCATAAGTTAAATCTTGATCTATACTCATAGATTTCATCTCCTTTGTCTTGTTAATAAACATAGTATCGCGCAAAGAAATTCCCCCTGCAGGTTTATAATGGGTGAAAGGGGGGAGTTGTCCAACACGACGTTCTTTATGCGGACGTCCCATCGTGTTTTTGTCAAATTGTGAAATATATCCCAAAATTGATATATATGATCGGATGAGAAAAGTATTTTGAGGGAAGCCTGTAGATTCATCTAATACTGACGTTGAGTGGTCAAGAGATAACAAAACGTTATCTATATTCTAAGGCTAGTCCGACAGATGTTTCTTGTAGGTTGCCTAGCTGTGCCAAGGCAATGCGGGAAGGTTGGTCTAGTGGCAGGCATATAAATCTTGAACATTGGCTTGGTGTAGGTAGGCAGTGATGCCATTAAGTTGTTCGGTTAGAGGTTTGCGCAAATGGAGTCTGCCGATGATGGCTAGCACACGGTCGTCTTGGCAGATTTGTTTGGCCTGTTCCACAATGCTACATATACCAGAATGTGAGCAGCCAGTGATGATGACAAGACCTTGACTGGATTTATAGGCGAGGGCCGTATCATCCTCCATGGAGTTAGCGACTGCAATATCATTTTTAATAATTAGCTCAATGGTATGATTTCCTTCGTATGAAAATTTACGTTTTATTTCACCTAAGAAAACGAGATTGTCAGTAATCCATACCGGGTCCTTGCTTTTATGGATTAAGAAGAAATCAATGGGTTCTGCTTCTGCTATATTGCAGCCCATCTCTTTGCTGTCCGTTGTCCGTTGGTTAAAAGATAGTGGATGGGTTAATAAGATAGGTTTTGAGGTAGGGATGGTATTTGCACTTCGGTACATATTGAGTAGATGCTTAAGGCCCAAGGTATGATCATAATGCCCATGGGATAATATTATGTATTCTGTTTTAAATAAATCAATGTCAAGCTTATGTGCATTTTCCAGAAATAAAGCTGAGCAATCAGTATCAAATAAAATGTTGGTTGATTGATCTTCAATGTAGAGGGAAAAAACAGCTTCAGCTTTAAGATCTCGCGTATTGGTAGTATTATCGACGAGGACAGTTAGTTTCAAGAAGCAATCTCCTTATTGATGATTGCCACCTGAAACATTCATACTCTATAAATTTACGAGTAGGAATGCTTCAGGTGGCGTACCTTTTTATATTTTTTTTGTATGAAGCCAGCGAAATAGGGCGAAAGTACTAAAAATAAAGAATACAATGATAATCCAGTGATTGATGCCTAATACTTGGGGTAGTGTAATTTTACCGAAATCTCCCCAAGTAAGTACAGAATTTTTTAGCATTGGGTAAGCTTCAGCATATAATCCTGCTCCTACTAACATGCCTAATATTCCCCAGCCAGCGTCTAGACGACCTTCGCCGAGGGCAGCTAAAGCGGTCCCTGGGCAATATCCTAAGAGGCCCCAGCCAATGCCAAACAGTAGGCCGCCAATCACAACCCCGCCTAAGATGGTTGGCTTAATAGCTAGTTTGGCAAAATTCATGTCGTATAGTAGATATACGCCAACCATGCCAACGCAGATAGTAGAAAGCATGTACTTGATAATGGTCATATCTTGTAATCGTAGTGCACCGATTTGTTTGTCATAGCGAATGACTTGCCCTCGCTGCAATAAAAATCCAAATAAAATGCCTGTTGTTAAGCCCCCAATTAAATCCGTCATGACTGATCACCTCCACGATATAAGATGCGCACCACAATCATGCCACCAATAAAGAAACAGATTAAGGCTATAAAACCACTGACAGCTAACTGTAATGATCCGCTTATCCCATGACCGCTTGGGCAGCCATCTGCCAGCCGAGCTCCGAACATGGCGATGATGCCCCCTAAAAAAGCTGTTACAGCGCGTAATGTTTTATTTTCGCCAAAGTGTTCTATCCAAGTATTCGGCAATGACTTCCAACAAAAAGAACCGAACAGTGTAGCTGCAATGAGTGAGCCAATAAAAATGCCGATAACAAACATCCATTGCCAATCGATGATGGGTGCTTCTTTTATAAAGTATGGCATGTGGGCGACGCGGTCAGCCCCAAATATTTTTTCTACCATACCGGTGGTACGCACAAAGGTTGTCGAAGCGCCAAAGTACTTTCCAGCAACTCCAACGGAAAACACGAGCAATAAACCACTTAGTGCACCAGCAAAATAAGGGCTCCAGCCATTGTCTTGTTTGATGATCATAACAATCTCCTTTCTTATAAATGAATTGATCTAGGGGTTACGTATATATTATTTGATTGTTTTCCTTTGTTTTGCCAGATAGTCGTGAATAGCAGCATGCAAGTCTGCCGCACCTAGATTTGAGCAGTGCTGCTTTAGTTGAGGTAAACCATCTAATGCATGAAGTATATCATGTTCAGTGATTTATAAAGCCTCTTGAAGGTTTTTTCCCTTTGCCAATACCGTGGTTATGTTACTAGAAGCAATGGTGGCCTCGCAACCAAAGATAAGAAAACTAATGCCATGAATTCTTTGATCATGCCGTATCGTTGACCTTGTTGTAATTAATCCCCCAAAGCAACCCTGGAAATGATGCGCGGACAATAATACCGGCGATTTGCGTTACCAGGATTTTAATTGCGCTAGCTTCCAGTCCTATAGTATGACGTTCGTTTTGAAACGGTGCCGATTTTTTATAGGCAGGTTTGAATCGACCGCAAGTATATTGTTGAAAGAGTAAATGACTCCACGTTGGGAAGTCCTATTTACCTTGTATGGAGTCATTTGATTCAACTTGGCTTAGTGATGACCGCACTCATGTCCTTCGTGGTCATGCTCGCAGGCGTTGCCAGAATCCGTAAGCTCACCATTTAGATAGAGAGCGACAAGCTTTTCAGGATCGAGGGAAGGTGCGCCTGCCATGACTTTTACGTTACGCGCACTTAAAATCGATTGGGCGGCTTCACCCATGCCGCCGACGATGATATCAGTGCAGCCTAGATCGGCCACCCAGTTAGGAATGACACCAGGAGCATGGGGGGGCGGGGTTGAAGTTTCATGTTTGATAACGGTACCATTATTGATAGTTATAATGGCGAATTCTTGGCAATGACCAAAATGGGTAGCAAGTTTACCTCCGGCTAATGGAATCGCGATTTTCATAGCTGAATCAGCACCTTTCTGTTTATTTGATAGTTGATCAATGATTTTGCCTATGATAGATTGCATTTCTGCTTTGATAGGACTCGTCAAACTGTCCATAGCCTCACCGTTATCGCCTGCGGTTACCACACTTGGGTCAATTGGCAGACGTCCGAGGAAGGGAATGTCTGAAGTCGCTGCCGTTGTTTCCCCACCGCCGCTTTTGAATATATCGTGCATGTTACCGCAAGAGGGGCAGACGAAGCCACTCATATTTTCAACCAGACCTAGGATTGGTAGATTTACCTTGTGACAGAACTCAATTGACTTACGAACATCGGCTAGGGAAATTTCTTGGGGCGTGGTAACAATAATCGCTTGGCAGTCGGTCACTGTCTGGGCGATTGTTAAGGGCTCATCACCAGTGCCAGGCGGGCTGTCAATAATGAGATAATCCAGTGGCCCCCAAATGACATCAGATAAAAACTGGCGGATAATACCGATTTTCAGAGGCCCACGCCAGATGAGTGGTTGATCAGGCGTATCTAATAAGCCTTGGATGGATACTACCTTCAAATGATCTGTATAGGGATATGCCTGAATCTTATCACCAATGATATTTAGTTTGAGGTTAGTAAGTCCTAACAGTCCAGCAATACTCGGACCGTGTACATCCACGTCGAGGAGGCCTACCTTATAGCCTTGGTTGCTCAGAAATACAGCTAGGTTCGTAGCAACCGTACTTTTACCGACACCGCCTTTGCCGCTCATGACCACAATTTTGTGGTCTACATTTTGCAAAAATTGATTGATTTTTGTTGTTTGCGCTTCATACTCATGATCTGTTGTATCTGTGTTACAAGCCATTCTAAAATCCATCTCCTTAAGTTTTGATGTAAAAAATCTTACTTACCGTGACTCGCACCTGGTACGTCGATGGTCATAAGTTTTCCGGCGAGGAAAGCTGCTAGTGCATCCTCTACAGTACCAGTTAGATCTCCCATGGAATACATGGTGATTTTCTCAGCATCCAGTACCTTAAATGCTTTGGGGCCCACATGCCCAGTAATGAGTATCTTGGCGCCGGTTTTGGCTAGGGATTGACCTGCCTGAATGCCAGCACCATGGGCTGCTTCTAAGTTTTGCGTATTTGGCAGGCTATCCCAAGTATCTGTCTCTTGGTCATAAAGGATAAAATAATCAGCCCGACCGAACCGAGAGTCGACTTCCGAGTGGCGATCTTCGCCATGAGATGTGATAGCAATTTTCATAGTGTAATGTCCCTCGCTTTCTTTTGTATAATGAGTCTGATAAAACAAGGCGCTTATTGTGTCAATAGTTAGTTGAGTATTATCAAAAGAGATTGAGTTTTTGTCGTAAAAGACCAATCCCGCTGAGTTGCGCTGGAACGTCTAATCGTTTCGCCAGGTTATGCCATAGCTTTGTCATTTGTTCTTTAACATTCTCATCTGTTATTTCCATCACTGTTTTTCCCGATTGAACGGCAGTGCGGAAGGCATCGCTGTAGGGAAGTTTTCCGGCGATGGGAATGGCTTTACTGTTGCACCAGTCTATAATCTGCTTGGTATTTTCCTTGTGTAGCGTACTTTTGTTAATGCATACCATGATTGGTAAATTGAAATGATACACGAGTTCTACCAGTCTCTCCAAATCATGCATGCTGGATAAGGAAGGTTCCACAACCGCAAGTGCTAAACTGGCACCTGATAGGGCCGCGATGGCTGGGCAGCCAATGCCAGGCGGTCCATCGGTAATGATGAGGGGAAAATGATTGGTAGTTGCGATTTTTTTGGCTTCTTGCCGTACTTTACTGACGAGTTTGCCGGAATTTTCGATAGCGAGACCGAGTTCCGCATGGATTAATTGGCCAAAACGGGTATCTGATACAAACCATTGACCTGCCTCTTTTTCCTGCATGGTAATAGCGTGCTCTGGACAATTAAAGGCGCATACACCACATCCCTCACAATTTAAGGGGGTGTTAATCACACCAGCGGTAATGGCCCCAAAGCGGCATAGGTCAGTACATGTAGCGCAGTGGGTGCAAGCCTCTTCATCGATATGGGGTTCAAAGCCAGCTTTAAATTCGTGAGTGTGTTTGATAACAGCGCTGCTGATCAAGTGGAAGTTGGCAGCATCTACGTCGCAGTCTACCATGACCTTTTGTGGCGACAGAAAAGCGAGAGCCCCACTGATGCTGGTTTTACCAGTACCGCCTTTGCCGCTGACAATGACTAATTCTTTCATGCTTCTTCCCTCCTTTCAGCATGGAGCTGTTTCCAGATGTTGATGGCGATGGACTTAAATTCATCAGGTATGAAGCCGGCGGCGTATTGTTTTGCGAAAGAAAGGCTATGAGGTATTTTAGCTAGCACTGGAATATCTCGACTTTGGCATAAGGATTCAATGCTTTTATCACCAGTGGCTTCATCATTTTTATTAATAACTACACCTGTCGGCATATGGAGTAGGCGGGTAATATTCATGGCTAGTTCTAAGTCGTGTTTACCAAAAGGGGTGGGTTCGGTGACAAGGATGCAAAAATCACTATTCTTGACGGCAGTAACCATCGAGCAGGAGGTACCAGGCGGACAATCCAGCAACATATCGACTTTCAAATCAGAGACTTCTTGTTTGATTGCTTTAATCAGTGGTACGCTGCTAGGCGTACCGATATGAAGTGTGCCGTTTAGTAGATGAATGTTAGGCAGTATAGGGGAAGTTCCAGTAGTAATGGTGCCGATTGGTTTTTTTTCTTCTTTGATGGCGCCATATTGGCAGGCGAGAATGCAGCCACCACAACTGTGACACAATTCATCGAATAACAAAGCTTTCCCACCAGAAATTGCAATGGCATTAAAGAGGCAGACTACTGAGCAAGCACTGCACCCGTTACACAGGTTGCTATTTATGCGCGGCACCATGACAGTGATTTCTTTTCCTTGTCCATGCCACTCTGGTTTGAGAAATAAATGACAGTTTGGTTCTTCGACGTCGCAGTCAATCAAAGTTATATCGGGTTCTGCGGCAGCAAGGAGTAGGGCTAGGGTTGTTTTACCTGTTCCGCCTTTGCCGCTGGCAATACTAATCAGCACAGGGGTTCCTCCTTTTCTTTCGATGATTTAGATTGAGTCTTCCTTGCATATGTCTGAGAAATTCCGTGGATATGGAATCTTATATTACTTTAGATAGGGAAGACTCAGATCATTGCAAGGGTTATTTGTCTTTGGAATTTTGTTTGGCAAGTTTACGCAGATTCGCAGCTTGTTCTTCAAGTCGAGCAGCCTGGTCTTCTAGAGAGCCTTGCTTTGCAGAATTAGTACCAGTAAATCCAAACATACCGACTAGACGCCCAAAACTCATACCTTGGCAATTGCTGCACCCGCGCCTCATTGGTCCATTGCCCAAAGGACCGCTTCCATCTCTTCTTGGCATAGAATTCACCTCATTTGCTCATGTTATGAAACATATTTCATAACATGAGCAAAAAAATATTATCATTAGATTATATAAAGCTAGATATATTCTTCCGGGGTGGGTCCCTGCTTTACTAGGTAATCTTTAATAGCTGCTTGTAACGAAGCTATTAAAGATTAGAACAGTGTTGTTTCATCTCGGGTAAGCCTCCTAAAGCCTCAATGATACCCTGTTCCGTAATCTGTAAAGCCTCTATAATCGTTTTGCCTTTCGCTAGCTCTGTCGTCACGCTAGCAGAAGCGATTGCGGCTCCGCGACCGAAAATAAGAAAACTAATATCGTGAATGATTTCTTCCCGGACCTTAATAAATATCATGCAATGATCGCCACAGTCTGGTTCACCGATGGTTCCGATTCCATCAGCATCCGGCATATGCCTTGCGTTGCGGGGCGATGTAAAATGATCAACCACTTTATCAATAATGACGTAGACCTGTTTGGCATTGATGGGCAATTCGACGTTCTTTATGTGGACGAACCATAGTGCTCCCTTCAATTTTAGAAATATATTTCATAACCAATATATAACTTTAGAATGCTATTGTCAAGAGTGATTTGCCATATTTAGATATATAGTAAAAGATAGAACATATCGCTTTCTTTCTTTTTTTCTTATCTCTTAGCCGTTACATGTACAATCGTCGCCGCAGGAACAACTGTCACCGCACGAACAACCGTCAGTACTTGTAGCCGAAGTGTTGCTATCTTTTCTTGAAATTTTCACTCCCCCGGTAGAAAGTTTTTCTTGTTTCTTCGTTTCTTTATTGTACATGTTTATCCATCCAAACACATCGTTCAAAATAGGGATAAAACTTTGTCCGATATCTGTTAATGAATATTCGACTTTTGGCGGTACTTCTTTGTATATTTCTCTAAACACTATTCCGTCCCGTTCAAGTTCCCGTAGCTGTTGTGTAAGTATTCCTTGTGAAATATTGGGTATTTGTTTATAAAGTTCACTAAATCTTCTTGTTCCCTCACTTAAACACCATAGAATTACAAATTTCCATTTGCCCGTGACTAACCTTTGGGCAACTGTTAGTGTTGCATTAGTTACCGGACAAAGACCTCTGAGGTTTTGTGTTTTTGCCATTCGAAATGTGTCCTTTCTCAATAGTATTATATATATGAGTATATCATATAAAAGTGCGTACTTGTATTTCTATTTGTTTTATTATATCATTTTAACAAACATAACAGAACGTAACCGATAATAATAATTTGAATATGTTTGATTATGTTTGGTTATATTTATTTGCGTTTTCAGTCTGTTTGCAGAGAGGAGGGAAATAATGGGTCAATTAGATCAAACTATTCTAAAAATTGAGGGTATGTCATGCAGCATGTGCAAAGGTAAAGTGGAAAAAACACTAAAAAGTATTTCAGGAGTAACAAGCGTTAGTGTTGATTTGGAAAAGAAGGAAGCAATCATTGCTGGTTCTGCTAGTCCTGCCGGGCTTGCTAAAGCGGTTGAAGAACTTGGGTTTAGAGTTACTGACTAAATCGTATTGGTGTTTGGAAATAAGTACGATTTTGTAAGGTATTTGCCGATGGATGTAACGGGAACCGATTATGCTTCCTAATGGGCACTACTAAAATCATAAGGGGGAAAAAGGTGAAAAACTCAACATGGAAACCATTTTGCAGCTTTACACTTGCTATTGCCATGTTTTTATATGGATCAGGCATTGCCGGGGCGGAAAATGCTGTGACGCAACCAGAGAGCACTCGGGTGTCTGAAGACGATAAACAGCAAAATCAGGATCAAGCAGACGATCAACAAGCAAAACACGAAAAAAGCGATAGTTCTGTTGCTGCGGCTTCATCTGTAGCCAATGTTCCGGTTGCTGAAGTGGAGGTTACTGCGGATAAACAGAATAAGCTAACAATCGGTCAGCAACCTGATGCTGAAGGCGTGAATAATTACGTTGTAACCCAAAGCTCCACCGGTAGCAAATCAGACATAGAAAACAAGGATTTGCCGCAATCAATTACTGTCGTAGGGCAAAAGATCATGAAGGAACAGAATAACTTGACAGTGGCTGATGCGCTGGTCAACGTCGCCGGTATATCGGTAACCCAGAAGGTTCCCAATTATTACTATCAATCGAGTTTCAATATTCGCGGTTTCGGCGGCGGCGGTACCGCCTTTTTGCCTGAAAACATTTATGTTGACGGTTTGTGGGACCCGTGCAGTACAATGGCTGGCTGGATCGGTAATCTTGACCGCATCGAGGTTCTCAAGGGACCGTCTTCGGTGTTGTATGGAAACGGCGAGCCGGGAGGAATTATCAACTATGTATCTAAGAAACCGTTAACTGACCGGGCGTTTACTGTTGGTACCGAGTATGGTTCTTGGGGGACGAAGTCGTCGGACATTGATATGTCTCTTCCACTAACTGACGACAAAAAGTGGCTTTCTCGGACGATTTTACAGGAGACCAACTATCATCCCTTTCAAAAAGGGGTTGAGTCCAAGCGTTTTGATGGCAGTTTCATTGTGCAGGGCAAGCCCAAGGATGATACTACATACACTTTTGAAGCCGACTTTCATAACCATAAAGGTTCAAGCGGCTATGGCCTGCTGCCTTTAAAGGGAACAGTTCAGGCACCGTATGGGCTGGTGCCGTATGATGGAAATTATAACAATCCGGACGTCAACACCACCTATTACGGACGTAGCGTTTCGGCTCGGGTGGACCATCGGATCAATAACATCTGGACGGTAAGTTCGGCCCTGCGCTATAGCAATCAATCCACCGAAGTGTATTACCAAGGAGGGTCGACTCTTAATACAACCACCAATACAGTTAGCCAAACGTGGCAGCATCGGATGATAGAAACTGATGTTGTATCATGGGATACCACGGCCAATGCCAAATTGAAGATGGCGGGACTGGCCCATGACCTGACCTTTGGCTACGACTGGTCGCGTTTCACACAGTATATTCCGTACTTTTATAGAACTATGTTGACTAGTGTTTCGTTGATCGATCCGGAATTCGTTAGCTATTCCCCATCGAGCACGTTGAGACCGATGATGAAGGATTACAGATCCCATAGCTACAGATACGGAAGTTATTTGTCCGACGTGGTGGAACTTTCGCCAAAACTGAAGGTTGCCGCCGGCGTCAGTTTCACCGACCAGGACAGCGGTAGTACTCACGATTCCGGCAAAGCGTGGCGGGTCGGGACAACCTATGAGATATCCCCGGGGATCAATCTGTTCACTGGATACTCCACCTCTTACGAGCCACAAGGCACTGTGAACAACGGTATCAAAACTTTCTATCTGAGACCCGTAACTGGGGATCAGTTTGAGGGCGGTGTAAAAGTAGATATAAGTGACCGTGCCAGCGTTACCCTGGCGGCTTATCAAATTAATCGCGCTGACGTGGTTTACGCTGTTCCCGGTACAGACCCGACGGAGTATCTCCAGATCGGCAAACAACGAAGCAAGGGTGTTGAATTGGACGCCACTTATGTTATCCGGCCGGGGTGGAATCTGCTGGCGGCGTATTCCCATTGCGACGCCCGGGTTGTGCAGGACAGCACATACAAGGCTGGCAGCGTACTTCCCAATGTGCCACTTAATTCCTTTAGACTTTGGAGTACCTATGAAATTCAAGAAGGTCCTCGGAAGGGGCTTGGGTTTGGCGGTGGCGTGACTTTCGCCGGAAAGCGTACCGTCGACTACAATAATACCTTGGGCTGGATGGACGGCTATACTACCTTTGACGCGGTAGTCTACTACAAAACAAAAGACTGGCGTTACTCTCTCAATATGTATAATTTGACCAACAGGGAATATTGGGCGTTGGGTAGTTCGTCTGGCGTTTATGCGGGCACGCCTCGTAGTTTCGTTTTTCGCATAGAGAGAAGTTTCTTCTAAGGAACTTCTGAATATTAATTTCGTTACTACTCAGTCATTACATTAACTATATGTTGTATGTATGATTTACAAAGCCACAATATCTATGGCTGAGTAGTAACGCAATTACAAGAAAAAAAGATGGGAATGATAGACATCTTGTTTGCGATGAAATGCTGATTGAAGGAGTCACCTGAGTCGATGGCAGCTGAAAAAAAGATTTTTTATTATGAATTGTGGGGAGTCGTTCGTCCGTTTTGGCGGTCAAAGGAAGGCTGGGCGGCGGGGGCGATGCTGTTATGCGCGCTGGCCCTGATTGTTTTTCGGCTTTATGTGAGTGTGCTGTTCAACGAATGGCAAAAGCTTTTTTTTAATGCCATTCAATTGATGAATGCAGCCGAGTGCACTCACCAGCTTTTTCGGTTTGTCGGATTGTCCTTGCTGTTTCTGCCGCTGACCGGCTACCAGCGCTATTTGCGCGGACTTGCGCAAATTCGCTGGCGTAGCTGGTTGTCGGAGCGTTATACCGGCAAATTGCTGGACGAACGGAACTATTATCGTCTGCAGCACGTTGCTGACGGTACGGACAACCCCGACCAACGAATCGCTGAGGATTTACAGATATTTTCGGTAGAGACCATTAACATAGTGTTTGGATTTATTGAAGCGATGGGATCGCTTTTTGCATTTTCCGCAATCCTGTGGAATTCGCCCGGATCCCCGGAAGTGGGCGGTATGAAAATCCCTGGCTTTTTGTTCTGGCTAACGTTTTTCTATTCATTAACCGGTTCCTGGTTCAATCATCTTATGGGGAAAGATCTCAGCGCTTTTAACTGCGAACAACAAAAATTCGAGGCCGATTACCGCTTTTCCCTGGTACGGCTGCGGGAAAATGCCGAAGCTATCGCCGCCTATGGTGGCGAAGAACGCGAAAAGGCCGTCTTTGCTAGCCATTTTACCAGCGTTATCAGAATGTGGCGGAACATTTTACGTCGGAATAGGACACTGGACTGGTTTTTCAGCGGATATAATCAGTTGTCGTTCATCTTGCCGTACTTGGTGATGACGCCACGATTTTTTTCGGGGGCTATCTTGCTGGGTGACATTCAACAGTCGGCTTCCGCGTTTTCCCAGACTCGGATGGCTTTTTCCTGGTTTATCTACAATTATGGAGCGCTAGCAAAATGGAAAGCCACGGTGGATCGGCTCATCGGTTTTGAGAAGGCGATGGCCAAAAGCGAAGCTTTACAACAAACTAAATTAATCCGAGAAACCGGACCGGCGATGGAAGGGCTGCGCATTATAGGACTAGATACTTGGCTTCCTGACGGCAGACCGCTTTTGCGGCAGATCACGCTGGATATTCCGTCGGGTAGCCGTATCCTAATAACCGGTCCCTCCGGCTGTGGAAAAACGACTTTTTTTCATACCATAAACGGGTTGTGGCCGTTTTGTGGCGGGAAGATAATACTGCCAACAAAAGAGAGAGTCCTGTTTATTCCGCAAAAACCGTATCTGCCGATTGATACGCTGCGGCAAGTGCTCACTTATCCCGACAGAGCCGATTGCTGTGACACGGCTATGATGATACATGTTCTCGTGGACTGCGGCTTGTCCCAGTTGTGTGACCAACTAGACGAAGAACGCCACTGGGCCCAGCAACTTTCCCCCGGCGAACAGCAACGGCTAGCTTTTGCTCGTGTCCTGTTGATCAGGCCACAGTGGCTTTTCCTTGACGAAGCTACGTCGGCGCTGGACGAGGCGAGCGAAGAACGACTCTATCGCCTTCTAATAGGCAAACTGCCAGAAACGGCGATAGTGAGTATTGCCCACAGAACATCTTTGCGGCGGTTTCATGAACGCAGGCTGGATTTTGACCAAATGAACAGGGATGTCAGTGTAAGGTGTGCTGAAAGATGATTTTAGCGCATAAACAAATTTGGAGGGTATACTTCCTGTTCGGGTTATAAAAATCAGACCGAAAGATTTGCCAGCTATACAGCTTATAAAGTGCAGAAGAGTTATTTGCAGTAAAAATCGCTTGACTTAAACAAAACAAAATTGCGATGGGGAAAAGGAGTATATATGATATGTCATTATTGGAAGAAGCCCAAATAAAGCTCGCTAATATTGCCGCGGACAATGGGTGGAATAAGCATGAAAAAGTTTTAATTGTATCGGCGCGGGATCTTACTCCCGACGAAGCGATTGGGAAACCGGAACGCGATGATTATCCCTTGCTAAACGGGAAAGAAGTGATGATGGAATCGCGGTTCCGCGATGGAGTTGGACAGGCATTTACAGATCAGCCGGGGCGGTTTGAAGGTACCTTGGACGATGTATTGCATATATCTCTGGATACTAATTTTCGGCGGGCGGTTTTCGTCTCAACTTTGAATGCGGTAATGCGTAGCTTAAAGCAGACGGAGGCGACAATTCACTGCAAAGATAAAGAACCAGCATTTTGTGCCCAAACGTTGCCTCAATATATTCGAGAACATCATGGTCAGCCCAAGATAGCATTCATAGGATTTCAGCCTGCTATGATCCAAGCTTTGAACGATGCGGGATTTGACCTGCGGGTGACTGATGCTAATCCGGATAACATTGGTCAAATCCGCTGCGGCACGCACATTTATGATGCATCCCTCAATGCGGATCATGCCCATTGGGCGGATATTGTGCTGTCTACTGGTAGTGTGCTGGTCAATAACACCTACCGCGAATTGCAGCAAGGAAAACCAGTGATTTATTACGGCGTGACCGTAGCGGGTTTAGCTCAAATGTTTAGTTTGCCTAGGATCTGTTTTTACGGGCGATAATTATGCAGTGTTATTATACTTGATTTATAGAAATAGGGTTGGCTAAGCAATCTCTATTTCTTTACCTGGAGGCCAGAATGAATTTTCTTATTGATTCACCCTATACAAAAACAACCGGAATTTCCTTGTTCCTCCACGGTGCATTGCTTGGTATTTTATTCATGTTGGGGCCACTTTCCCCAATCGATGCACCACCTGAAATAACTGCAGTTGAAGTTGATATCATTCCTGCCAGTGTAATCGATATTGGGGATATGGCAACTGCTTTGACAGACCCAGCTCCAT
The DNA here is from genome assembly GCA_017889585.1 of Bacillota bacterium. Taxonomy (GTDB): domain Bacteria; phylum Bacillota; class Negativicutes; order DSM-13327; family DSM-13327; genus CTSoil-075. The sequence goes on along the minus strand of JAGFZX010000004.1, from coordinate 73,231 downwards.
CGGCTCCTGCCGAGAAGTTGGTTCCTCAGAAGGCAGACCCATCTCCTTCGGCTCCTGCTGAAAAGTCAGTTCCTCAGAAGGCGGTACAGCCAACTCCCAGCATAGAATCTCTTCCTTCAGCCATGCAGGGTGAAACAAATGGAATCTCGGTGGGCAATCCAGTTTCGTCAGGAACAGGCACAGTGAAAACCGCGGTGGTAAGCGGCAACAACGGCAGTGGAGCAAACGATAGTGGCGGCGGAGAGAGTTCCGCCAATTGCCTCTACGGTCCGAAACCTACATATCCCCAGGCTGCCAGAAAAGCTGGCTGGGAAGGTGCAGTGGTACTACGCACCCTCATTTCTACCGACGGCTCGGTAGTATCGGTATCTGTTAGGGAGGGCAGCGGCTATGACGAGCTTGATGAGGCTGCGGTACAGGGAGTTAAAAAATGGCGTTTTTCACCAGCTAAAAAGGCGGGAATCCCGATTGCCAGTTTCCACGACGTCAGAGTCAGATTCCGCCTTGTAGACGCCTAGTGAGGCAGATTACTCAACAAAATTTCACAGAGAAAGAGGATGATCCTCCCACTAGCTATTTGTTCTGTTGTCGCGATTATAGCTGTATCTGATGTGAAAGGCTTATCTGCGGTAGTATAAAAAAATGCTGTCGCCTACGGAGGCCAGGATATTACCAACGACGTAATGAAGAAAATTACCGGGAAATAAATTGGCAACTCCAATTATCATCTTAATGTATAAATCAAAGAGTGAATGGAGTGTAGAATGTTGAGCGATACCCAATTATATACCGTCGAAGAAGTAGCTACTTTGCTGAAAATCAAAAAAATTACTGTTTACAAGATGATTAAGCGGGGAGATTTGATCGGATATCGTGTTGGTCACGGAATACGAGTGGATATTTCTGACTTGGATGCTTTTATCAGAAAATCGAAAGACCAATCTCTTTCCGAACAAATAAAGAGTACTAAACTTGCTGAAACACCGTATTCCGCACGGGATGAACTGTATTTTTTTGGAGATCCTGACAAGGCATTCGGGGAATAATTTACTGATAATAAAAGATAGATAGACTTCATAGAATACTATGAAGTCTATCTATCTTGTTAGCTAAGTTAGCACATTTTGTTGGTGAGATTCCTTTAAGGGGTATCGCTAGTAAAATGTACGCTAAGGAATTTTTGGTTCTGGTGCGAAGTTTATCGTTAGGCTCATTTTTTATCTGGCAGAGGATTTCCCCACTATCAGATCTTTGATCTGTTCACGCCAAAGCAAATATTTGGCATTATTGAGGTTCAAGCCGTCAATTGTATAATTGGCGGGAGTCGGCCCGTGTAATCGGGAAAGCGGGAGTTAAGATTGGTGATTTATGGAGTGCTAATCCAGTTTGCGATTGTGGTTGCACCTAGTATATTCAGTTTATCCTTGAAACTTTGCACAGCAATAATAATTTGTGTGAATTTTAGGCGCAACTGAAAACGTAAAAAGGAATGTGTCCCTGCAAAAATAGGGATACGATTCAAGGTAAATAATCCGCATTTGGCTGTGTTACGTCCTAAATCGATGGTAAAGGCTGCCCGATATCCAACTTGCCTTGCCAGTTTAATAACTTGTTGATCATAAGCTCCGCCTGGATAGGCCAAGTATTCAATTTTTTGATTGAGGCGCCATTCCATGGCTTCTCGTGATTTCGTAAGTTGGAAGAGAATATCATTATCCGAAGCATTGGTTAAAAAAAGATGGCTTAACGTATGAGATCCAAAACTAAAGCCATTTTCTTGCATTTCTTTGACTTGACTCCAGGTTAGGTACCGGTTACTGTTGCTAATAAAATCGGTAATCAGAAATATCGTTGCAGTAAAATTATATTTTTGTAATATGGGATAAGCTACACGATAATTATCTTCGTAGCCATCGTCAAAGGTGATGAGAATTGGATTAGGGGGAAGAGTTTTGCCATATTGAAGATAATCAACTAATTGATCAGGTGATATGCTGTTATAACCAGACTCGTGCAAATAGGCCATTTGTGCATCAAACTCTTGAGAGCTAAGTGTTAATGCGTTATGCGCCTTATTATTAATTTGGTGATAATTTAGAACAGGTATGCCAGAAAGTAAAGATGTAGACATATAGCTCAGACCTACTAATAAACTAATAAAAATAGTTAGTATCCATAGTACAGATTTCTGTTTAAATAGCGGCAAAGTAGATGCTCCTTCCGATTTGTCTAGGTAACTTTAATGAATGATAACAGATAGTTCGACAAAATAATTGACAAATCCTTTTAATTTAGATAGGTTTTTAGCTTGTTAAGGACTTCACAATATGCAAATATTTCACTGCAAATAATTTATAATTTACCCATTCTGAAAAGCTATATCGAACGCCGTATCCAAGCATATGACAATGAAGATCCATATAAATGCATAGAGTTACTAAAAGCCTATATGAAAGAGTTGAAACAAGACCTTGAGAAAATGAGAATTCGAGACATACATGAAGAATTACTAAAAAAAGAGATCAGAGACCTAAAAAGTGAACTGGGACTTAAGGATAAAGAGTGTACAAGATTACAATCGCGGCAAGCGCCAAGTCGGGAAGTTGAAAAAAAGATGGGAACTGTAACACCGATTAATCCTGGAAATTAGTGATCGACAATTAGGATGTATCAATATCTAGTGTTATAATGTGTACAGGTATTTCGTAACACCTGTCTTTTTGTTGAATAATTATAATACGACGATGAAAATTATAGTAAAGTAGAGTTGCGTACGAATTAGACATTATCTAGTTTAACTATTTAATTTTATTGAACAATTATCTCAGTTAAAAATGCAAGGATAATAGAGCGGAGTTATTATTATCTTGCGGAGGTATTTGTAAATGAGCAGTTGTATTGAATTACTTAAGGAGCTAATCGCAATCAAGAGTGTAGATCGGCATGGTGCTAACAGTCTGATTGATTATTGTGAAGAATTGAAGGAATTGAGAAAATGGGTGGAGAATTTATTTTGGCAGTTCAATGGCATCCAGGAATGATGGCTGATCGATCTTCTGAAATGTTGCTCCTTTTCAAAAAAATCATCAGCGCAGCAGAGGAAGCTAGAATAAGTAACAGATAGAGTGGAAAGGAGACAGTGTAGATGGATAAGAAACAATTTTTGGATGTATTATCAGAGGAACTCGTAGTTGCATTGGGGTGTACTGAGCCGATTGCAGTTGCATATGCTGGGGCTCTCGCGAAGAAAAATTTACGGGGAACTAATATTACCTCAGTAAAAGTGTATGCTAGTGGTAATGTATTAAAAAATGCTATGGCTGTTGCTATACCTGGTACCCAAAGCTGTGGTGTTGCTATGGCGGTTGCACTGGGCATTGTGGCTGGTGATGCGGATAAAAACCTTGAAGTATTAGCAGGTCTGACGGCGGAGGATATTGCCAAGGCGGAAGCTATGATTGCGCAGGGGAGTGTTGCTGTTCAGGTAGCTGATACAAACAAGAAACTATATATTGAAGTCTGTATTCAAACGCCAGAATCCAACGCCAAGGTGATTGTTGCTGATGAACACACCCGTGTTGCCCTTGTTGAAACAGATGGGCAGATTGTGAGAACAGGAGAAAGTGGGGTCCTAGAATATTCTGCTGAGGAAAATGCTAGAACGTTCTTAGATATAGATACGATTTGGGAATTCGTTCAAACGGTGGATATTGAAGAGTTAGGTATTGTTAGACAAAGTATTGAACTAAATCAGCGAATTTCTGATGATGGTTTGCAAAATTCTTACGGATTGCAAGTGGGAAAAACAATAAAGGCTTATGTAAGTAAGGGGATCTTTGGTGATGATTTGGCCACCCATGCCATGGCATTGACCGCAGCTGCTTCTGACGCGCGAATGGCTGGTTCTTCTATGCCGGTCATGAGCAATTCGGGGAGCGGCAATCAAGGAATTTCAGCTACCATACCAGTGGTTGCCGTGGGGCAAAGATTGCAGGTTTCTCACGAAAAACTGATTCGTGCCGTAACACTGAGTCATTTAATTACGATTTACATTAAAGGGAAGTTTGGTCGTCTATCAGCTCTGTGTGGTGCGACTGTATCGGGAACGGGTGCTAGCTGTGGCATTACCTATCTAATGGACGGAGGTAAAGCAGAAATAAAAAAAGCCATTCAAAACATGTTGGGAAATGTGACGGGCATGCTTTGCGATGGTGCTAAGGCTGGTTGTGCCATGAAGGTTTCTACCTGCACCAATGCGGCTGTTCAATCGGCTCTGATGGCAATTATGGGTTTTGGAATTCAGGAAACAGAAGGTATCATTGAAAAAAATGCATCCTATTCCATTGATAATCTCTGCCGAATCGGCAATGAGGGGTCAATTGAAGCCGATAAAATCATTCTTGAAATTATGCTTAATAAGAAAGAATGATCAGAGTGAAACGTAAAGGGCTATCTCAATAAACGATTGAGACAGCCCTTTTTCTTTTCTACCTATGTTTTTGCGGTTAAAAATAAGGTAGTTTGAGTGTTATGCCGTTGCCGGTTATTGAATATAAAGTAAGGAGGTGATGCAACACGATGGGGAGCAGAAAAACCGCTTTACTATTAAATAGTTGGAAAATTGCTAGGGCTTATTGGTTCTCAGGGGAAAAGTGGTCTGCTTGGGGATTATTACTTACAGTGATTACTCTGAATCTAGGAATTGTATATATCTTAGTATTGCTCAATATCTGGCAGGTTAATTTTTACGAGGTTATACAAAAATATAATTACAGCGGGTTTATTCGGGCTATTGCGGAATATAGCTTGCTTACAGCTTGTTTGGTTTTAGTTCGGGGTTATCAGATTTATGCGCGAATGATGCTCCATATACGTTGGCGGCGTTGGATGACAGAACAATATTTGTCTGACTGGCTAGATCATAAGAAATATTACCTGTTGCAGCTTTCTGTGGGCCATGATACAGATAATCCTGATCAGCGGATTAGTGAAGATGTTGAATTGTTTGTTTGGCTTACCCTCAGGCTTTCCATAGATCTTTTGCAGGATGTTGTGACAGTTCTGTCGTTCATAGCTATTTTGTGGAATTTATCGGGGGTGCTTTATTTTTCTATTATTGGATATGAATTCCCTATATATGGTTATTTAGTGTGGGCAGCGATTGTATATGCCGCTGTTGGTACCTATTGGACGGTAAAAACGGGGCGTCCCTTAGTCAGAATGGATTTTGATCAACAGCGTTATGAGGCTGATTTTCGCTTTAGCTTGATGCGGCTAAGAGAAAATGCGGAAAGTATTGCGCTGTATGCTGGCGAAAATCAAGAAAAGTGGAATTGTCATGATAGTTTTGGGAAAATTATTGGGAATTATTTAAAAATAATCATTGTACGCAAAAGATTAATGTGGTTGACATCTGGTTATTCTCAGATATCGGCTATCTTTGCAACCTTAGTTGCAGCACCTCGGTATTTTAGCAATCACATTCATTTAGGGGAAATGTTTCAGATTGTTGATGCTTATAACCATGTACAAACAGGATTTTCCTTTGTTGTTGATAGTTTTACTCGTTTAGCCCAGTGGCGGGCAGTCGTTAACAGGCTTAATAATTTTTTAGTCAGTATGGAAATGGTTCGTATCCAGCCAACTGCAGTTTATCATCTTGATGTTTGCCGAAAGATTTGCAAGGAGTATTCAGTAAAAAAACTGAATGTTTTTTTACCTGATGGCAGTAGTATTTTGGAAAACTTTTACATGGAACTGCATGGGTCTGATCGCTTGCTTATAATGGGACCATCAGGTTGCGGCAAAAGTACATTACTACGGACCTTTGCTGGTATATGGCCCTATGCTTCTGGACAAATAATAGTGCCAGAAGGACAAAAAATAATGTTTGTACCACAGAAGTCTTATATACCTCTTAATTCTTTGCGGGATATTTTGAGTTATCCCGGACTTTCAAGGCCGGTGACCGAGGCGAAATTGGAGTCTATCTTAGTAGAATGTAGATTAGAGCATTTGATTGATAAGCTACATATGGTGGCTGATTGGGGGCAGGCCTTGTCACTTGGAGAACAACAGCGGGTGGCTTTTGTTCGGGTTTTACTGCAAAAACCTAATTGGTTATTCCTTGATGAAGCCACTTCTGCCTTAGATGAGCAGACTGAGCAAAGCATTTATAAAATTATCACCGAACAATTATCCCGAACAGCTATTATCAGTGTAGGGCATCGCCGCACGCTCCTGGCGTATCACCAGAATAGACTGGAACTGGACGGTAGGGGCAACTGGAATTTAGCTAAAATATAAGCTTAGAAAAGCTAGTCGGTAGAAGTTTCTCTACTGACTGGCTTTTTTACAAGATTTATATATTAAGATCTTCAGCCCATTGCTGAAAGTCCTAATCTTTATAATTATTATAGGCAGATAGTAAAGATAAATATGATAAAAAATAGGAGTATGTTAAAAATGCTAGAATAGCAGTACATATTAGGTTATTTTAATTATATATTTTAAGGAGGAGAAAAATTTGAAAAACAAGAGTATTCTGATTTTATGTATGCTTCTAATTTTTTCATTGACGATTGTTGCTGGCTGTGGCACTCAGGAAAAGGCTGCAGCACCGCAACAACCACAAGAACAAAAACGTGATGTCGTCGCATCACAGGGTGTAGTTGCAGCAGCCCATCCTTTAGCAGCCAAGGCTGGACTAGAGGTTCTGCAAAAGGGTGGTAATGCGATTGATGCAGCCATAGCAACCTCATTTGCTTTAGGGGTTGTTGAGCCCAATGCCTCAGGTCTGGGTGGTGGCGGTTTTGCTACCGTCTATATTGCCAAAGAGAAAAAAAGCTATGTGGTAGATTATCGAGAAACAGCACCACTGGCAGCAAAGCTCTCATCATACAAATTGGATGAAAAAGGTAAACCGGTAGATGATGCCATGGGATTGGTGACTGGTTATCAATCAGTAGCAGTGCCAGGACAGTTACGTGGTATGGAAATGCTACATCAAAAATTTGGTAGTATGAAATGGAACGAATTGATGGAACCAGCAATTAAACAATCAGAAGCTGGACTTACTGTGAGTCAAAATTTTAGTGGGATCTTAGCCGATGAACTAGGGCGTATTTCGAAAGACTCGCCATCTTATCCATGGCTTAAGCAAATTTTCTATAAAGATGGATTGCCTGCTAATCCAGGTGATGTCATAAAGAACACTGAACTTACCGAAAGTTTGAAAAAGATTGCACAAGGGGGTGCTGATGTCTTTTACAAAGGTGAAATTGCTGATTTAATTGTTAAGGAATATGCTGAAAAAGGTAAAGGATGGATTACGAAAGAAGACCTGCAAAATTATAAAGCCATTATGAGAGAACCAGTGCAGGGGAATTATCGCGGTTATACTGTAATGACTGTGCCACCTCCTTCATCAGGCGGTGTTGCTTTACTTGAAATACTGAATATTATTGAAGGATATGATATCGCTAAAATGGGAGCAGGTTCAGCGGATGCGATGCATGTTATTACAGAAGCTCAAAAATTGGCTTTTGCGGACAGAGCTAAATATATGGCCGATCCAGAATTTTCTAAAATTCCACTGATCGGTTTGATGGATAAAAAATATGCGGAAGAGCGACGCAAACTGATTGATTTGAAACAAGCTAATACCCAAATTAAAGCAGGTGAGCCTGGTAAATATGAGTCTGGTAGTACTACTTCCTTCTCAGTTGTTGATAAAGAAGGCAATATGGTGACCATAACTCAGACGATTAATCACTTTATGGGTAGTGCCGTAGCTCCTGCTGGAACAGGTATTATACTAAATGATGAAATGGATGACTTTACGATTGATGCTAAATCAGTCAATGCTCCAGAACCAGGTAAACGTCCGCTGAGTAGTATGGCGCCGACTGTAGTGTTAAAAGACGGAGTTCCTTTTGCAACACTAGGTACGCCAGGAGCTACTCGGATTATTACAACAATATCAAATCTGATTGTCGATCTTATTGATTTTAAGATGGATTTACAGCCTGCGATTTTGTACCCGCGTTTTCATAATAACAATGTTGCAGCGACAAGCATTGAGTCTCGTATTCCCCAGGATGTAGTAAAAGCTTTGGAAGCTCGCGGTCATAAATTTGATGTTAAGAAAGATATGGATCTATTCTTTGGTGGAGCGCAAGGGGTAATGCTTGCCCCGGATGGTAAGTTGCATGGTGGTGCCGATCCAAGAAGAGATGGTTTAGCTGTTGGTTATTAAGTATAGGATAGAGTTCTAATCATTTTGGTAATTAGAATGTAACATATTATGAGTAGAACTGTTGGCTTATGTCAACAGTTCTACTCTAGTCTTTTGAGGGTAAAGTACATAAAAATATTGATGACATCTAAATTAAAGATAAAAATGATAAAAAATAGGGATTTAGTTCTTAATTAAAGAAATATTACAATAGTTATAAATCAAAAATAAAAATATAGGAGATTTAGAAATGAAAAAAACAAATATGCGTATAGGTTCCTTAGTAGCAGCTTGTCTTTTTGCTGGAGTGGCGTTAGGTGGCTGTGGAAGCAGTGATACGAAACAAGCAGCACCAGCAAAACAAGAGCAACAAGCATCAGCGGTAGCGGCAAGTGGATTAAAAACTGCTGAATTTGAACAGCCAATGCTCATTACTTCGATTGGACAAAGCGCTGATGCGCAAATGGTTAAGGCTCTTGCCGAGCGTAGTGCTTTAAAATATATGTATGAAGTTGCTGCTAAACCTGATGCATTAGACAATGCCAAGACATTGGTGTTGGTCATTGGCGGTAGTTCAAAAGGGATGGGGGCTGCTGGCGTCAATTCAGCACAGGAAGAGGAACGTGCTAAAGCGTTAATTGCTAAAGCCAAAGAAAAAAATATTAAAATTATTGCCATGCATGTAGGAGGAGCTTCTCGCCGTGGTGATTTGACAGATCGCTTTATTCCGTTAATGGCTGATGCTAATTATACAATTTTGGTAGCTGATGGTGATAAGGATAAGGCTTTCACTAATATTGTCGCAAGTAAGATGCCTGTTGATTACCCTGCCAATATTGGGGATGTGGGTAAATATTTAAAGGCAGCTTTTAAATAATTCTTAATGCATGAATTTATAAGAGATAAGGCGGTTTGGCAATGTTTGGTGCTGTCCGCCTTATCTGTTTAGTGCTAAAGGATTATGTCAAAATTGTAAAACTGATGGGGAGGAAAAATATCTGTGGAAATATTTCTATTAATTTTAATGCTTGCAACTTTTGCGGGATTGGCAATGTGGCTAAAAATGCCTGTAGGTTTTTCTCTAGCGATTACAAGTATTGTTCTTGCTTTGACAGCAGGTCATTTTAATTTAACAATATTAGAAAACCTCATAAATGGTATGTTTGGCTATTTGGATGTGTCTTTGGTATTAATCACTGCTATGATATTTATGAAGGTTATCGAAAAAAATGGTTTATTGAATGCTTTAACTAGAGATTTGATTTTAAAATTCGGCGATTCACCGATAACATTTTTGATTGTTATTACCCTGTTGATTATGTTCCCAGGTGCAATTACAGGTTCTTGTGCAGCGTCGGTACTGAGTACGGGGGTTTTATTGGCGCCAGTATTATTGCAGCTAAACATGCCAAGGCATATTGTAGGAGCCGTTATCACTATGGCTTCAGTTTATGGCATGATTGCTCCACCTGTTAATATTATTGTGATGATTATTGGAGCTGGTATGGATGTTCCTTATTTGGGATTTAACACGGTGTTATTTTTGGTAACAGTTCCACTAGCCATTATTACCACGTTGTACTTAGGTTATTCATATGCAAAAAAAGCAGATTTGAAAGGCCTTGTAGCAAAGCTGAGGCAAGAAAAAACCGAAAGCAGTTTACTCCTTTATTCACCACTCATTGTCATGTTGATTCTAATGATTTTCCCTAAAGTTTTCCCTCAAAGTATCCCTGATCCAGGTATGCCACCGACCTTTTTAGTAGCTATTATTATTGCTGTTTTCACTGGTCGTAAGCTTAACGTGCCTCAGGCTGTTAAGCAGGGTGTGAGTGAGATCCTACCTGTTGTTAGCTTGTTGATTGGTGTTGGAATGTTAATCGAAATTATGACATTGATTGGATTACGTGGTTTTATTGTTGTAAACATGCTCAGTATACCAGCGTATTTAATGCTTGTTGGCATTGTGGTTAGTATGCCAGCTTTTGGTGGGATTTCAGTATTTGGTTCGGCGAGCGTACTTGGTGTGCCATTTGCCTTGGCTCTACTTGGCTCAAACCAAATTATTACAATCTCAGCATTATCTCTGATTGCGGCTATGGGTAGTTTTATGCCACCGGTAGCATTGACACCTACCATTGCGGCACAAGTTATTGGTGAACCGAATTATGGCAAGCTGATTCGCCCTTGTTTTGTTCCTATCCTATTTGCCCTTGTAGTTGGTGTGCTAATGCTTGTTTTTGCGGAACCCATTGCCAAAATTATATTTTAGGGGGTAATTGATATGATGAAAGTGGTTTATCAGCTGATTGTGCTATTAGTATTAGTTGCTGTAATGTGGGAAATGTTCACACAAAAAGACATTAAGATACAATGTATGGCAGCTATGACACTGATTCCATTTATATTGCGATTGTTTATGGTAGTGTAAGGAGGTATTGATAATGCAAGGAAGTTATAAAACGGCGAGCTTTTTATTAGTTTTTGTCTTAGCGATTATTGGGGTTGTCACTCCCGCATTTATTGCCCGGGAGACTCCAGAGATAATTAAATCAGGGGCAGGCGTTACAGTAATCAAGCATTTAAGTGATTATTTTGCAGATTTAAAAGGCACAAGTGGTGATACAGATATCTATGTCTTAGATAGTGGTAACCCAGGTGGAACGCTTATGGTGCTTGGGGGGACTCATCCTAACGAACCATCAGGTTATCTTAGTGCAATTTTAATGATTGAAAATGCTAAACTAACTACAGGCAGGATGATCATTATTCCAAGGGCTAATAATAGTGCCTTTAGTCATTCTGATCATATGGAAGGGACTCCATCTTATTTAAAAATCCAAACAGCTCAAGGTGACAGAACTTTCCGTTATGGTTCACGTGCCACCAATCCGATTGACCAGTGGCCAGATCCTGACATTTATGTACATAGTGGTTCAGGACAAACCTTAGCAGGTAGTGATACGCGGAACTTAAATCGCGCATATCCTGGTCGACCTGATGGTAATCTGACCGAAAAAGTGGCATATGGTATTATGCAAGTAATTAAAAGTGAAAAAGTCAATATGTCGATTGACCTACATGAAGCATCCCCTGAGTATCCCGTTATTAATGCTATTGTTGCTCATGACCGAGCAATGGATATTGCCGCAGAAGCCACAATGAACTTACAGATGGATGCCGTAGATATGAGAATTGAACCATCTCCTGTTAAGCTACGTGGTTTATCTCACCGAGAATGGGGAGATGCTACCGATACTCTTGCGATACTGATGGAAACCTCTAATCCTGCACAAGGACGTTTGCGTGGTAAAATTAGTGACGAAAGCATTTTAAATGGTCGTGATCCCTTATATGTGCAAGCTGGCAAAATGGGACGATTGTTTGTACCATTTGATGAGCAGGGCCATCCTATTGAGGTGCGAGTAGCTAGACATGTATCTGCTATCATGGAATTAGTCAATGTATATAATCAAAAAATGCCACAACAGATTAAGATTATAAATCTTCCTACATATCAAGAGCTTACAGCAAAGGGCATGGGAGCTTATCTATAAAAAATCTGCTGTGTTACATTCGTGACACAGCAGAAACTTTATTATGGAATTATTATTATTAAAAATGTAATAGAGGGATTATATATAATGATAACGAATTTTGATAAAAAACCTATTTTGTGGATTAGTGTATTATTTAGTATAATCATTTTTTTTACTGGTTGTGGAACTGTAGGCAATCAAAGTTCTAGTTCGAGCAGTCAAGATAGTCAAACAGCTCAAGTGGGTCAACCACGGGCCGAGGTTAAGAAGACCGTCGTAGAGTTGGTACCAGGTACTCCATATACGAGCAAGGCATATATTTATGAATCTGTTATAGAAGGACCAACTGTTATGGTGGTGGGTGGTATCCATGGCAATGAGCCAGCCGGCTCGTTAGCCGCAAGTAAATTTATGGAGATACCAGTACTGAGGGGTAAGTTAATTGTCATTCCTAGGGCGAATAATGTAGCGCTAGATGCCAATGAACGCACATTGCCTGAAATAGAAGATTTGAATCGTGCTTATCCTGGGAAAAGCGATGGTACTCCCGCAGAAAGGCTTACTTATGATATCGTTCAGTTGATGAAAAAATATCAGGTGGCGATGGTACTTGATTTGCATGAAGGATATGCCTTTAATGCTGTAGATTCCAAATCGGTTGGTGAGACTATTTTGCCAGGTACGGATGATACGAGTGCTCTTTTAGCTATGGATGCAGTGGAGCATATTAACAAGCAAATTACCGAGGCAAAAAAGAAATTTTCGGTACTCGCCAATCCTATCGTTGGCAGTACGGTTCATTATGCCAATACAGTATTAAAAGTTCCAGCTTTTACAGTAGAAACAAGTAGTGATCAGCCACTTGAAGATCGAGTGAATTTCAGTTTTGAAATTGCTAAATTTCTAGTATCTAGCCAGGGTGTTATTGATAAATGATAACGATATGGTAACAGAAGTTTTATTAAAGGCTGGCAAGTGAGGCTGATTAGTTTGTAATGAATAATGAAATATATTTTTATGCTATAGTGTTGTTGGTAATGTATGGGTATTTCTATTTGGAAGCTAGTAATCATGAGAAAAATTTACGAAAGTTACCACTACGTATTCATGTCAATGGTACGAGAGGCAAGTCTAGTGTAACACGACTGATTGCGGCAGGACTTGGTGCTGGTGGATACAAAGTAGTTGGCAAAACAACAGGTACTGAGGCTAAAATGATTTTTCCTGATGGTAGTGAGCAATATATTAAGCGTAAAGGCCCTGCTAATATAATAGAAAATATTAGTGTGATAAAGCAGGCAGTTGCTTGTGGTGCTAATGCCATTGTTGTGGAGTGTATGGCAATAAACCCTGAACTGCAAAAGTTTTGCGAGAGCCGTTTGATTAAATCTCATATTGGCGTTATTACAAATATCAGAGCCGATCACGAAGATGTAATGGGGGATGGTCTTGAAAAAATTGCCATGGCCCTTAGTAATACCATTCCAGAGAATGGAAAACTTGTTACTACGCAGGAAGCTAGAACATTATTGGAACCAGTTATTGGCGGGACGGAAATGTTTGCAGTTGCTGGCGAACAATTGGACGCTACATATTTGCAAGATTTTGGGTATGAGATTATTCCAGATAATGTGGCTATTGCGTTAAGGGTTTGTGAATTAGCTGGGGTTGATGTTGTGGTAGCGATTGATGGTATGCGTAAAGCTACTGCGGATGCTGGAAACTTAACGATAACAGAATTAATGGTGAGTAATAAAAGGGTGACCATTGTCAATGCACTAGCTGCCAATGATCCAGAATCAACTTTATGGCTCTGGAATCATTGCATGCCGTTAGAGGGCAGAGCAGTTGTATTGCTTAATTGTCGTTCAGATCGACAGTATCGTACTGCTCAATTATGTAAAATGTTAAGTTCCGTTCATAAAGGTAGTTTTGTTGTGGCTGGGGATCGAGATTTTGCCAGTTCGTTATTGAAGAAGTTGTGCAAGGAATCGGGTGAGATATATTGTTTATCCGACAAGCCAAAGTTTAGTGAATTGGAATCTATTATAGAAAAATGCTCTGAGGATCGAATTATTATTTTCGCAGCAGGAAATATGAAAGGGTTACCCCAAGAATTTATGGGGAATTTGAGCGGAGGATAAGGTTTATGCATGTATTTTTGTTCTCCGGAATTGCGGTTTCTCTCTTAATTACAGAATTTACTGGATTTTCGGCAGGTGGAGTTGTTGTTGCTGGCTATCTGGCGATGTTTGCCCTGCAGCCCAGTTGGTTAATAGGAACGATGATCATCGCATTACTGACACATGGAATTGTAAAAAAAGTCCAATCACATATGCTGCTATATGGTAGAAGACTATTTGCTATATATATTATTACGGGAATGGTCATTAGCCAAATGATTTCTGGATTATTTATGGTTAGATCCATATCAGATCATGGAATTATGATCATTGGTTATTTGATTCCAGGATTGATTGCGCGAGATTTTTCGCGTCAAGGAATTGGCTGGACGATTCTGTGGCTGACGGTTGCAGTGTTAATGACTCGCCTTATTGTTTTGGCTGGGGAGGGGATGCTGTGGTAGCAAAGCGAAATCTTCCTGCTATAGTATTGCTGTCAGTTAATGTGTTGTTTTTTCTTATTTGCTCCAAACTTACTTCTTGGCAGTATAGCCAGGATTATAATACCAAGATGAATGCTACTTTAATGGCAATTCAGGCGCAAAAAGTAATTGGTCCAATGCTGATTGGTGAAGAGTATACTCCTATTACCACTACCCTCGGGGCTCATGATGCTAAAATATTATCGACTAATCCAGACTTTGCTGCTGTTGCTGTGGATATGCTCCATAGTGCAGGAGTACATGCTGGTGATAATGTAGCTGTAAATATGTCAAGTTCATTTCCAGCTTTAAATATTGCGGTGATAGCGGCAATTGATGCTATCGGGGCAAAACCAGTTATCGTAAGTTCAGTGGGTGCTTCTACATGGGGGGCAAATCGACCGGATTTTACTTGGCTTGATATGGAGAAAATGCTGATTGATGAGGGAGTTTGGTCCTGGAGATCTAGTGCTGTAGGGCGTGGTGGCGGAGAGGATCAGGGAAATGGATTGACTGCTGAAGGATTGGCAATGATAGATGTTGCGATTGAACGTTCAGGAGTACCTCTAATTGGTGGTAGTACCCTTGCAGATGCTATTCAGAGGCGCATAGAACTGTATAAGACTAAGAATAATGGGAGTTTGCCCAAAGTGTTGGTCAATGTTGGTGGTAGCCATGTTATCTTTGGTGAACATGGACATGATGCGTTGCTGCGTCAGGGATTAACACAGGGGTATCAGCCTTATCATCCCATAACAGGAGGATTGGCGGCAGAGTTTATAAATTCCAATCGTGGAGTAATTCATTTTATTAACATAAATCGATTAGCTGCTCATTATGATATACATTCTGGAGAAGTGGGTCATAGCCGAGTGTTTTGGTCTATCAGGGTACCCTTATATTTACGGGTGATGATTGCTGTTTGGATTATTGGTGTTGTAGTGTGTATGTGGTATGGCAAGCAGAAGGTGTGGTGGAAGCTATGAGCGTTATCGTACAAGGGAATCGACGTTTGATTATCTGGGGAATAAGCTGTGTCATACTGGGGTTATTGGCTCCTTGGATGATAAAAGTTAAAGATTTTGGCATATTGCCTTTCGCTGAGCACAGTATTGCTACAGGCAGTACTGCAAGCTTATTGTTTGCTTCTGTACGGTTGGTGGTACTGAATACCTTGCGTGCGCTGCCTATTTATATTGGGATACTGTTAGTTGGTGAAGGATTAGGTATTTTTGATACAAAACGTAGTCGTTGGTTTAAAATATTTATTTTATTCCTAATTCCCGTTATTTATCAAGTCATTTATCTGATTTATAATATTGCTTATGATTTTGGAGTTCCAGCTATGACGTTGGTTTTTGCGATTATGATTGTAAATAGAAACCGCAATATGGCTCGCAGTGTTGTACATAAAGTCACAGTATTTACATTACTGCTGTTTGGTGTAGAATGGTTAGATATTGTACCGTTTTTAACAGCATATGGCTTTGGACGGGGTAATGTATCAATGTATTTAAAGGATATTGCTCTGCTAAATACAGCGGATAATTTTTTGAACGTTACTGGTATTTGTCTTTGTATTATTTTTGTAGGTAATGCATTTATTATTGCCCGACTACTTAATATTTATATGAGAGAAATTAAGGCTGTGGAGCATGCTTTGGAAATTGAACATTTGAATAATCAGCTACAGTTGCAAAGTATCGAAAACAGATCCCTTAGGGAGATACAGTCTCTTGTTCATGATTTGAAAACTCCGTTAACAAGTATACAAGGTTTGGCAGGAGTGATTGCTATTTCTGATAATCAAGAAGTGGTTAAGAAACACGCTAGTTATATCAGTGATATGGTAGATAAAATGAATGTAATGATTAATGAATTGCTTCAGGATGATAGTAAACAGATTATAGCAATCAGAGAATTGATTGAATATGCAGTGGCTCATGTACCACAGCTTAATAGTATTGCAGAGTTTCATTTGATTATAAAGGACAACTCATTAGTACATGCTAACAAAATTAAATTGACACGTGCGATCATAAATATTTTGGAAAATGCTCTCGAAGCGGTAGAAAAAGATACAGGCTGTATTCGTGTTGTAGTGGAAAAAATTGAGGGAGGCGAGGTATCTATTGTTGTTATCGACAATGGACAGGGCCTTATGGAGGATCAGAGTGTACTGGTTTGGGAGATCGGTTTTTCCACGAAAAAATCTTCTGGTCTGGGTTTGCCATTTGTACGTAATGTCATTGAGAAACATGGTGGCCAAATTGGTATTGGTAACAATGTTGATGGTGGAGCGAAAGTTATAATTACGTTGCCGGGGGTGTAGTAGTATGGCGAAAAAAACATCGATATTAGTAGTTGATGATGATAAAGATATTCTTTATACGATAGGAGCGATTGGAGCAACCGTAGGCTGGCATATTTATACCGAGCCTAATAGTATTGTGGGCGTAAGTAAGGTGAAAACACTAAAGCCTGATTTAATATTGATGGATTACCATATGCCCCAGCAGAATGGGATAGTAACAGTAAAGCAGATACGGACAATAGATAGAAAGGTTCCTATTATTGTTTTAACAGTTGACGACCGTCAAGAACTTGCTGACGAATTTTTAGATGCAGGAGCTAATGATTTTGCGAATAAACCGATTCGAGTTCCTGATCTTGTAGCGAGAATTAATGTTCATCTTAAATTATTGGAAAAACAGCGTGAAGTTCAAGAGCATTTCATGGTTAGTAAAGGGATTAATCAAGTTACCTTGCAGATGATAGCAGATTATTGTATTTCGGCGCCAGATGGATTCTATATTGAAGATGTAGCACGAAATGTGGGGTTAGCCTATCAGACGTCAGTTCGTTATCTGCAATACATGGTTGCTAAGGATGAATTGTTTGTGATCTGTGATTATGGAAAAGTCGGACGGCCACGCAATAAATATAAATATAAGTTATAAATAGTCCTATTCTTTAAGAAATAAACATTGTATGGGTATCAGCATCCCCATATAATATTTATTTAAAACCGTATCTTTGGGATGCGGTTTTTTGCGCTAGAGTGGATAATTGTAGCGCAAGACAAGTTTCCTTTATGACCAGACGGAGGTTTTAGTAGAGCGGATGTTAAGTTCATGATTTATTTTGAAAATATTGGGAAAACTAGAAAAAAATTATTGTGCGAGGCAATTATGTATTGTGATTTTTGCGGTAATAAAATTCATTATAATGTAAGATACTGCCGTAAGTGTGGTCGGCAACTCAGAGATCGTTCGGGAGACACTCAGCCTATTCCTGTTATTGATGAGAAAATTTTGCGTAGTACGAGGGGGCAGCCACTTGGCTCAGCACCATGGTATAAAAGGATTTTTCCAAAGAAGGCGCCAACTAATAGGTCTAAAGTAGAGAGGGTAATGTATTACTTAGCTTCAGTAGCGATGATTGGGGGATTAATATATATCTTAGCAACATTTCAAACAATTAAGGAATACCAAAGATTAACAACGATATTAGGTGGTCTGTTAGCTATCTATAGTTGGTGGAAGCGTTAACTATGTGTTTTTCTAAAAAATATTGATAATGTTTGCAAAAGAGACATAAAAAGACTAAAATCTCTATGTAGTGTATGGCAAGTCTATTCTATATTCACATATAGTGGTGGAGCTACTCTTATCACGGTTGTTGTTTTAGGGAGGCTATTCATGGAGCAGATATTTCAAATGGTGATTGATTTTATTGATATATGGGGTTACCCTGCTATTCTGATAGGGATGGCACTGGAAAGTGCCAATATACCGATTCCTAGTGAACTCATTTTTGGTTTCACCGGTTATCTTGTTTTTCTCGGGAGAATGGACTTTAAGTTGGCCGTTATCGCTGGCGTAGTAGGCGGATTGATGGGCTCTATCGTGTCTTACTTGATAGGTTATTATGGCGGACCAACCTTTGTCCTAAAGTATGGAAGGTATGTATTTTTATCTGAGAAGAATGTAGCGATGGCCCAGAAGTGGTTTGATCGTTATGGTTTAATAACAGTACTAGTGGCACGATTATTGCCTGTTGTCCGTACATTTATCTCGCTACCTGCCGGATTTGCAAGGGTTAACTTTGTTAAATTTGTCTTATACACGATTTTAGGGTCGGTACCTTGGACGATTGCTCTTGTTTATGTAGGGATGCTACTCGGGGAAAATTGGCCTACAATGCGTACGATAGGTCATGAGGCTAGTTTAGTTGTAGCGGGTGGGCTGTTTATTTTGGCGATTTATTATATAATAAGAAAGCGATCTACTACTTGAGGTATAGTATATTGTCAATAATATAGGGTAGTAATAGCAGATAGAGTGAATAATAACATCATATTATGGAGCGAAGGATATAGAAAATGACGGAATCAAGAGAACAAACACCAGTAATTAAAAAACATAGTAATTCCTTTCTAAAAGGCACATTGATCTTAACGGTGGGCGGAATTGTTGTAAAAGTGATTGGTTTTTTAAATTGGATTATTTTATCACGGGTGTTAGGCGGGGAGGGAATTGGTTTATATCAGATGGCCTTTCCCATATATCTTCTAGCACTGAGTGTATCTTCTGCCGGTATCCCGATAGCTATTTCTATTATTACTGCTGAAAAGCTAGCACTAAATGATTTTAGGGGTGCTAATCGTGTTTTTCACATTTCTTTAACAGTATTGACATTGACAGGGTTATTCTTTAGTTTATTATTATATTTTGGTGCTGAATTGTTAATTAAATACCAGTTTATTCATGATGCCCGGGCTTATTATGCACTACTTGCTTTAGCACCGGCCGTATTTTTTGTTACTATTTTATCCAGTTTCCGTGGGTATTTGCAAGGCTGTCAAATAATGACACCTACAGCTATTTCACAGATTGTTGAACAATTAGTTAGGGTCATTACAATGCTCATATTTGCCAGTTGGTTATTGCCAAAGGGCCTGGAATATGCGGCAGGCGGAGCTAGTCTTGGTGCTGCTCCTGGGGCGGTAGCTGGTCTACTTGTGCTGATTTATTACTATTGGAAGTTGAATAAGAATTTTAAAGATAAAATCGAAAAGCAAAATCAAACAAACCCTCAAGAATCAGGTATTAGTATTATTAAACGGATTGCCAAGTTGGCTTTGCCTGTGTCGCTATCTAGTCTTATGCTGCCAATCGTAGCAAATTTGGATCTGTTTATTGTTCCGGCACGATTAGAGGTAGCAGGGTATACAGTAGAACAAGCTACAGAATTATTTGGTTATCTGACAGGTATGGCGGTACCATTACTGAATTTATCAACAATTTTAACTGCCGCATTATGTATTAGTCTGGTACCAGCAATCTCTGAATCCTTTGCGCTTAATGATAAGAACCGAATTTATCAGCAGACTGCCTCGGCAATGCGAATTTCTAATTTAGTTACTATTCCTGGTTTTGTTGCCTTATGGTTACTGGCTGAACCCATTTCTCAATTAGTTTATAATGCACCTGAGGCTAGCCATTCCATTAGCATCATATCAGTAGGGATTTTTTTGTTAGGCATACACCAGGTTACGACTGGCGTGTTACAAGGCATGGGGCATACCTCTATTCCGGTTATCAACATGGGGATTGCTGTTGTCTTTAAGGTTGCTATGAATTGGGGGCTTACTGCTATGCCGACCTTAGGGATTAAAGGGGCATCATGGGCAACTGTAGCTGATTTTGGCATAGGTGCAATTTTGAATATGTATTTCGTAAATCGTTATGTAGGATTTGTCATGGATATTAAAAGCTTAGTGAAGACTATTATGGCGGCAACTGCTATGGGGGGCGTAATCTATATAACTTATGATGTGATGATGATTGAAACTGCTAGCAGTGCCTTAGCTACGGTGATGGGGATATTCTTCGGTGGTATCGTATACGGTGCTGTACTTTTACTGTTAGGTGGTATTGGTGAAGAGGATATCAAACAGATGCCTCTCATTGGTGTGCGTATGGCAATCATATTACGTAGGTTTGGGTTATTTAAGTCAGTTTAACCTGATATATAGCCCTTTTCCTATGCTTCTGGATGGTTGCAATTGCGGTGTACAAAATATATAATGTAGTGAAAGTATTAGGTTTTTCTGAGTGTTATTATGCGGAAAAGATTAGGCACAAAAGCAGACACACGACGCTTCAGCGACGATGTGATGGGCTTTGTTCGATATGTTAGCAATCGAGCATCTATTTGTTTGCGCCTAATCTTTTCGATTTGATAAAAAATAGAAATGCTAGGGAAAAAATATAGTCAAGACTAGTAAAAAAAAAATAATATGATATAATTATCTACAAAGAATCATTATCAATTTGTTCGTATTTTTACTATCTTTCTATGATACTAATTAAATCCAATTTTTACAGAGGCAGAAAGTATAACAAATTCCAAGTAAGGGCAACTAAGACTTGGCGCAAGCCAAGTTTTTTTTATAAAATCTTATGTACAGGGTGGTAATTATGAGCAATTTTCAAGTGATTAAGCGTGATGGTCGTGAGGTTGAACTTAAGGTTGAAAAAATTTATGCAGCGATTAAAAAAGCATATACGGAGAACTTTGACGGCATAGTAGAAGACGGAAAATTGCAGGCATTATCAGATAAGGTATTTAAGTGTATTGAGGCTAAGCTGGTACATAGTTTGTCAGTAGAGGAAATACAAGATATTGTAGAAGATGTATTACTTCAATCTGACGAAGTAGCTGTGGCTAAAAAATATATTGCATACCGAGCTAAGCGTACTCAGGTGCGCGAAGCAAATATGCGGCTGATGATGGATTATAAAGACATTACCTTTAAAGATGCTGAACAAGTTGACGGGAAAAGAGAAAATGCCAATGTTGATGGTAATACAGCCATGGGAACAATGCTTCAGTATGGTGCAACAGGGTCAAAACAATTTGCGATTCACCATATATTAAAACCTGAGTATGCCAAAGCCCACCAATCAGGCTATATTCATATCCATGATATGGATTTTGAAGCCATTGGAACTTTGACTTGTTGCCAAATTGATATTAAAAAGTTATTTAGAAATGGATTTTCCACAGGACATGGACACTTGCGGGAACCACAAGATATTATGAGCTATGCAGCGCTGGCAGCTATTGCCATTCAAAGTAATCAAAATGACCAGCATGGCGGGCAATCTATCCCAAATTTTGATTATGGTCTGGCTGCTGGTGTCGCCAAAACTTTTGTTAAATTATACTCAGAAAATATGAGAAAAATTTTGATGATAGATTTTGAGGAACTAACTGAAGATGCAATTGAACAAGTGGTTGCATGTACTGTCAACTCCTATAGCGATGAACATATTGATTATCCGCGCATTGGTGATAAAGAGTATGAGGACTATCATATTCATGAATCATTGCGTCTGAAAGCAGCTTTGGCAGAGGGGCAAATGGGGGTAACTGCTGATGAGATAAAGAAAATTCAAGAGCTTACCTATCGTTTTGCTAAAAAAGAAACGGTGAAGAAAACATATCAGGCTATGGAAGGATTTTTGCATAACCTTAACACCATGCATTCAAGAGCTGGGGCACAAGTGCCGTTCAGTAGTATTAATTTTGGTACCGATATTACCCCAGAAGGTCGTTTAGTGGTTGAACAGTTTCTGCTATCAGTAGAAGCAGGTCTGGGTTATGGGGAAACAGCTATTTTCCCAATCAGCATTTTCAAAGTTAAAGAGGGTATCAATTATAATCCAGAAGATCCTAATTATGATTTATTTAAACTATCTTGTCGTGTGTCGGCGAAACGATTATTTCCTAACTTCGTATTTGTTGATGCCCCTTTTAATTTACAATATTATAGACCAGGTCGTCCGGAAACGGAAATTGCTACCATGGGGTGTAGAACAAGGGTAGTTGGTTCGGTTTTTCCTGAATCAGACGGTATTATTTTTGGTCGAGGTAATAATTCTTTTACCAGTATTAACTTGCCACGCCTGGGCATTAAGCACGGGATTGTTTTAGAACAAAGAAATGAGCCCGATCTAGATGGTTTCTATGCCGAATTAGATGATCTTATTGAGCTAGTTATTCAGCAGATATTAGAACGGTATGAAATTCAGAAACGCAAAAAAGTTAAAAACTTTCCTTTCTTAATGGGGCAAAAAATCTGGCTTGATTCAGATAAATTAGGTTGGGAAGATACGCTTGAAGATGTAATCAAGCATGGTACCTTAACAGTTGGATTTATTGGATTGGCTGAAACACTGAAAGCCCTTTTTGGCGAGCATCATGGCCAGTCGGAGGCTGCTCAATCTGCTGGTCTTGACATTATTGGACATATGAGAAAGCGTATAGATGAAGCAGCAGGCAAATATCAACTCAACTTTTCCTTAATTGCTACGCCAGCTGAAGGCTTGTCAGGTCGGTTTGTAAAAATTGACAGTAAGAAATACGGCATTATTGAAGGCGTAACAGATCGAGATTATTATACTAATAGTTTTCATGTTCCAGTATATTATAAAATTTCGGCTGCTCGAAAGATTGAGCTAGAGGCTCCTTATCATGCTATGACAAATGCTGGCCATATTACCTATATTGAGCTCGATGGTGATTTAGTAAAGAATCTTGATGCTTTTGAAGTTGTTGTACGCAAAATGAAAGAAAGTGGTATTGGCTATGGGTCAATTAATCACCCTGTTGATCGTGATCCAGTGTGCGGTTTTACAGGAGTCATTGGTGATAATTGTCCTAGATGCGGACGCGCGGAAGGCGAAAATACTATGAACTTTGAACGCATTCGCCGTATTACTGGTTATCTGGTGGGTACAATGGATAAATGGAATGATGGTAAACGTGCTGAAGAAAAAGACCGGGTTAAGCATGGTGCTAGAAACTGATCGATTTTAAGAGCAAACACTCCTGCAAGGCTGAGATGCTTTGCAGGAGTGTTTGTATATGACGATTGCCGAGTATAATAATTTATTAGAAGGGGTTCTATAATGAAAATTCGTTTGTCTTCGCCAATTGTTACAGATTCAGTTGTTGACGGACGTGGGCTGAGAACCGTGATTTGGTGTCAGGGCTGTTCTCATGACTGCGCGGGGTGTCATAATCCTGATACTCATGATTTTGCGGGTGGGTATGAGCAGGATATTGATGAGCTAGTACAAGAAATTCTGGCAGTGCAGATGCAATCAGGGGTGACTTTTTCCGGGGGGGATCCCATGATTCAGGCAGCAAGTTGCGCTGCAATTGCCAGTCAACTTAAAGAGCATGGCACTAATATTTGGTGTTATACTGGATTTACTTTTGAAGAATTACTGGATAGACCTGATTGTCGACAGCTTTTGCAGTATATTGATGTGCTGGTTGATGGCAAGTTTGAACTCTCGCTAAAAAGTTATGAGTTACTGTTTAAAGGTTCAGCTAATCAACGAATCATAGATGTGTCAGAAAGCTTAAAACAGAATAGGGTTGTGTTATATCAGTTTGATTGTGTATAAAAAAACTTGACCTGACTATCAGTTCATGATATAATATCGGAAGATCAATAATGATTACTATAAGTTGTTATGTTGGCAGGCTTATATTTATATGATGGAAAGTAGATGTTTTTACAAAAGCTACCTAGCGTTTCACAGTAAAGTGTCGCTGTGATGATTTAAGAAGTTGATTGTAGGCAAAGGACTGGCTGATCCTATATCTCTATATCCTATAAAGTAGTAGTAATGTTGATTAAGTACATAGTGGTTATAAATTGCAAAGTTGCGTTGTATATTAATGACTGCTATACATTATAGGTTATTAGGGGGATTAGAAATGAATATCGAACAGCGTATCTGTCAGCTTCGTCAGAAGTTGATGGTCTTAGGTTATTATCCATTTCAGGTGAAGCGTATTATGCAAACCGTGATGGAAAATAACGATATAGAACAAGCAAATGTTGCTGAGCAACTTAGAATAGTTAATGTTTTAGAAAACTATGAAAAGCTAGCGAATGATTTTTCCTTTGCATACAGTAAGTAAATAAATAAAGAGCCTACTTAGGCTCTTTATTTCTGTTAATAGAGAATTATTATGTACCATTTATAAAAAGGAAGGCTGATGAAAACATGATTAGTACAAGTAAATTAACTTTGCGTTATGGAAAACGGGCGTTATTTGAGGACGTCAATATAAAATTTACGGCAGGCAATTGCTATGGTTTAATTGGTGCAAATGGTACAGGAAAATCGACCTTCTTAAAAATACTATCTGGTGAAATTGAGCCAAGTTCTGGTGAGGTTTGTATTACACCAGGCGAGCGATTGGCTGTTTTAAAACAAAATCATTATGAATTTGATGAAATTGAAGTATTAAAAACAGTTATCATGGGGCATGCCAGACTGTATGAGATCATGGAAGCTAAAGAAGCATTATATTCAAAAGCTGATTTTACCGATGAAGATGGTATCAAAGTAGGCGAGCTTGAAGGCGAATTTGCTGAACTCAATGGCTGGGATGCTGAGACTGAAGCCGCTAAAATGCTAATGGGTCTGGGGATTGGCGAAGAATATCATTATAAATTAATGAAAGATTTAGGCGGTAATGAAAAGGTAAGGGTACTGCTAGCTCAGGCTCTGTTTGGCAGCCCACATATTTTGTTATTGGATGAACCAACAAATCATCTTGATGTAGATTCTATTAAGTGGTTAGAAGAATTTCTATATAATTTTGATAATACTGTTATTGTAGTATCCCATGATCGTCATTTTTTGAATAAAGTTTGTACCCATATTGCTGATATTGATTTTAACAATATTCAAATGTATGTGGGAAACTATGATTTCTGGCGTCAATCTAGCGAATTGGCTTTGAAGATGGCTAAAGAAGCCAATAGAAAGACCGATGAAAAAATGAAAGAATTGCAAAGCTTTATTCAGCGTTTTAGTGCTAATGCTTCTAAATCTAAGCAAGCAACATCACGTAAAAAACAGTTGGAAAAATTGACACTAGAAGATATAAAACCATCTTCTCGTAAGTATCCTTACATTGCTTTCAAGCCTGACCGTGAAGCAGGGGATCAACTGCTTACTGTTGAAAATATCAGTAAGACCATTGATGGTGAAAAGGTTCTTGATAATGTTAGCTTTATTGTAACGAAAGGTGATAAGATCGCCTTTGTTGGTCCAAATAGTGTGGCAAAAACCACTTTATTTAAAATATTAATGGGTGAAATGGAATCAGATAGCGGTGAATTCAAATGGGGTATTACCACTTCTCAAGCTTATTTTCCAAGAGATAATGCGGAGTATTTTGATAGCAACTTAAATCTTGTGGATTGGTTACGACAATTTTCTCGCGACCCTGATGAAACTTTTGTTCGAGGGTTTTTGGGTCGTATGCTGTTTTCTGGTGAGGAAAGCCAAAAAGAAGCCAATGTGTTGTCTGGTGGCGAAAAAGTACGGTGTATGCTGTCCAAGATGATGCTCAGTGGCGCTAATGTGTTAATATTTGATGAGCCAACAAACCATTTGGATTTGGAATCCATTACTTCTCTCAATAATGGTCTGATTAGTTTTGAAGGAACCATGCTATTTGTGGCCCATGATCATGAGTTTGTACAAACTATTGCTAATCGGATTATGGAAATTACGCCTGATGGTCTTATTGACAAACGCATGACCTATGATGAATATTTAGAAAGCAAACAATCGGTCTAGGATAAAAGGAGATGGTCTACATGTAGACTGTCTCCTTATTTTGACGGAATTAGGAAGTAGAATACTTTCCCATTCCAAGTAAGGGCAACTAAGGCTTGGCGCGAATCAAGTTTTTTTATAATATATCAGAAGTATGAGTTTAGAATGAATTTTGTTGCTTATAAGTCTCACTGTTCCTTGTATGTATTATATAAATGAAAATTGCTGCTAACGAAAAATAAGTTCAATTATTTAGGAATAACTTTCTGTTTATTTGTAAATATATGCTATAATCGAAGTGAACTCGTTCCTGCCTCTTTTCTGATACTCTTTTAACTGTTTTATGATAAATAATTGAAGATTAAGTGAGGGAATTTTATTTATGGATAAAATAAGGTTAGGCCGTACAAATTTAATGGTAAGTAAGAGTGGATTTGGTGCTTTACCGATACAACGAATTTCCTTTGAAGAAACAAAAGCCATTTTGAGGAAGGCTTACGACAGTGGAATAAACTTCTTTGATACGGCACGAATGTATACTGATAGTGAAGAGAAAATTGGCTATGCCTTTTCCGATGTACGAAGTAATATTATTATAGCGACAAAAAGCCAAGCTAAGGACAAGAAAACATTGTTTAGCCATTTAGAAACCAGCCTGAAGAATTTGAAAACAGATTACATAGATATTTTTCAATTGCATAATCCTAAAGACATATCAAATCATGAAGATCCGAAAAGCCTTTATACAGGATTATTAGAGGCAAAGCAAAAAGGAATGATCCGTTTTATTGGGTTTACAAACCATAATATAAAAACGGCCATACAAGCGGCAGAATCAAATCTGTACGACACTATTCAATTTCCCCTGAATACTCTTTCATCTATTGAAGAACTAAAGCTTATTGATGTGTGCAAGAAAAGAGACGTTGGGGTTATCGCAATGAAAGCTTTATCAGGTGGATTAATTACAAGTGCCTCTGCTGCGTTTGCCTTCTTAAGGCAGTTTGATAATGTAGTGCCGATTTGGGGTATTCAGAAGATGAGTCAACTGGAAGAATTTATAGCCTTGGAAAAGAACCCTCCAGTATTGGATGAAGCCATGTGGAAGATTATTGAGAAGGACAGAGCTGAATTGGCGGGAGATTTTTGTCGTGGATGTGGATATTGTATGCCGTGTCCAGCAGGAATCGAAATACCCACCCAAGCAAGAATATCATTGCTTCTAGGAAGAGCCCCGTATCAACCCTTCTTAGAAAACAGCTTTAGAGAAAAAATGAGTTTGATCAATCAATGTATTGAGTGTGGACGCTGTAAAAATAATTGCCCTTATGGTCTTGATACTCCAAACCTTTTGAAACGGGAACTAAAAAAATATGATGAGTTTTACCAAGCACATAAGAAATAGAAGGATAAAAAGATGTGCTTTTATAACTGAATCTAAACAAAAAACCGAAATTTGGCTAAAGAAGAAGGAGATAATCGTGATTATTAAACCAAAATTTAAAGGATTTATTTGTACTACAGCCCATCCGAAGGGGTGTGCTCGCTCAGTTAAGGAACAAATTAGCTATGTACAAAAGCAAAGGTCAATAAAAGGTCCCCAAAATGTTCTTGTGATTGGATCATCAACAGGTTATGGATTGGCTTCGAGGATTGTTTCGACTTTTTGCTGCGGAGCCAGTACAATCGGTGTGTTTTTTGAAAGACCTGCTAGTGATAATAAGACAGCTACAGCTGGATGGTATAACATGGTAGAATTTGAGAAAGCAGCAAAGGAAGCCAATTGTTATGCGAAGAGTATTAATGGTGATGCTTTTTCTACAGCAGTAAAGGAACAAGCCATAGCGCTAATAAAAAAAGATTTGGGGCAGATTGACTTGGTTGTTTATAGTCTAGCCGCACCAAGACGAATACATCCAATTAATGGGGAAACTTTGGTTTCTTCGATTAAGCCTGTAGGCAAGCCTTTTTCTAGCAAAATGATTGATTTTCATAAGGAGAAGGTATCTGAGATCACTGTTGAGCCGGCTACCGATGAAGAAGTAAGACAGACCGTAGGTGTTATGGGTGGCGAAGATTGGGAAATGTGGATAGAAGCTTTGCGTGATGGAGGGGTCCTTGCTGATGGGGCGACTACAATCAGTTATTCCTATATTGGACCGGAAATTACCTATCCGATATATAGGGAAGGTACTATCGGCAAAGCCAAAAATGATTTGGAATTTTCTGCAAAAAAAATTAATACCGGGCTTAGCAAGCTGGGGGGTAAGGCATTTGTTTCCGTACAGAAAGCGCTGGTTACTCAAGCCAGTACTGCAATTCCTGGAATGCCGCTATATATGTCTTTGTTATTTAAGGTTATGAAGGAGAAAGGCATTCACGAGAACTGTATTGAACAAATCTATCGCCTCTTTGCGGAAAAATTATCTTCATCCACAATACCATTGGATGAAAAGGGCAGAATTCGTCTGGATGACTGGGAAATGCGAGAAGATGTTCAAACAGAAGTGTTAGCATTATGGGAAAAAGTTTCGACAGAAAATGTAGCTGAAGTTTCGGATGTGGCAGGGTATCGTAATGATTTCTTTCGTTTGTTTGGTTTCGGATTTGCTGGCGTAGACTATGATGAAGAACAGGATATCCAGCTAGATATTCCTAGCATTAACGGCTAGGATATGGTGGATAAAAAAAGCCTTCCGGAATCCGGAAGGCTTTTTTGCGGAATCAGAGCGTGGCGGGGTAAACTATAATTTACTAGCTGGTGAAAGTCCAGTCCGAGTAAATGCCAAGATGCTAGGCAGCGATGCGGCACCCTTCAAATTGGATAAAATGGAAAAGCAAAGGGGAATATAGTGGGATATTAATGCAACTCAAACTATAGAGTGGAGGTTATTAAAATGAAAGAATATGATGTTTTAATTCATAAATTTCACGATTATTTTACGCGGGATGGGAATGCGTGTATAAGTCTAGGTGTCAATAAACATTTGGATGATTTACCAGATCCTAGTCTGGATAGTATTGCATCAACAGTAAAAGATGGAGAAAAATTACTGACAGAGCTTCGCAGTTTTCCCCGGGGCGTATTAGAATTTGATCAAATGCTTGATTTGGATCTAGCTATACTAGGGGTAGAATTTGAAATATACAGTAATACTTATACCTTTAATGAAAAAACTGAGTTGCAGCAGAAGCCAACAGCTGGCAATGATATCAGTGATGGCTTGTTTCTCATGTTTATTAATGATCCTAGACCGGCTTGGGAGCGGCTAAGTAATATTACAGCTCGTCTGGAAAAAGTTCCTGAGTACTTGGAAAAGCTAATTAACAGACTAGATACACCAGTCAAACGTTGGGTTGATATAGATATTGAAAAAGTAACAAATCTGCCAGAATTGTTTAGCACTATTTATAATTGGGCACAAGAAGAAAAATATCCACAGCTCAAGAGGCTGGCAGTAGCTCATAAACAAGCTGAGTTGGCATTAGAAAACTATATAAAAGAGCTGCAAGCTATGGCAACAACTACTACTCTATTTATTGGACAAGAACAAGCTAGTAAGCTGATAAAATTACGGGGAATTGATCAATCATTGGATGAACTGCATGCTCTGTCAGCAGAATTTTTAATGAATGTTGCCAGAGAAATTGAAGAACTGCGTATAAAACTCGTCGATAAATATCAGTTGATCCCCAGTACTAGTGTTGAAGAATTACAATGCTTCTTGAACAAGCAGTATCGAGTAAAACTAGAGAATACAGGTAATCTAAATGATGTAATTAGCCGGTATGTACAGGAACGGGATAAGATTCTAGGCTATCTTCAGGCAAGAAATTTATTCCCTATATTTACAGAACAAAAGATGCTGATTATGCAGACACCTGCTTTCATGGCCCCTTCTATTCCGGCGGGTGCCATGGTTTCCCCACCACCCTTTAGAGATGGTGTAAAAACTAGTATTGTTTATTTGACATTAAGTGATAAATTACTTGATGAGCATACTGAGCTTTCTATTCCTTCCATGATGATTCATGAGGGCATTCCAGGACATCACCTACAGCTAGCAACAGCTTGTAATCATCCCTCGATTGTACGGAGACATTGTAACGCCATGGAGCACGCCGAAGGTTGGACAACAATGCTAGAGGATTATATGCTCAATATTGGATACATGGGTGACCTGACTGATGAAGCGCGATTTACGGCAAAGCGTGATATTGCCAGAATCGGTGCTAGAGTAGCCATTGATTTATATTTTATGACAGGTGATAAAAATTACCTTGATGTAGGTATTGATGTTGATCTATCTTCGACAGATCCTTTTATCAATGCTGGCAAGTTATTGCAGAAAGTCACTGGTTTTGTTTCTGATAGAGTACAGGCTGAGCTGAATTGGTATTCACAGGAACGATCATATCCACTCTGTTACCTTATGGGAAATAAGCTGGTGTGGGAATTGAAAAGTGATTTGGCTAAAGCCCAAAAAGGTCAGCTTGACGACATAGAGCTGGATAAGGTATTTCATAAAGTATACTTAGAATCTGGTAATATGCCGCTGAGTTTTCTACGTCGAATATTTGAACATAATAAGTTGTTATAGTGAAAAAATAAATATGCTGCATTTTTTAACTAAAATTCAGCATATTTTTATGTTTACCTAAGGTGTTTTCTTATTATTTTATCAAATAGCGGAGAATATTGGTGAACCCATCTCATAATTGTTGTGCGGGTGAGCTTCAGTCCTCTCTCGTACATCATCCGATGATCATTCGATAACTGAGTGGATACTTCAGATATCAGCGAACGCATAACATTATAATTTCGGACTGGAATTATTTTTGTAATAGTTTTAAATTCTAGCTAATGATGTAGGTACTTAAAACAATAAAAGGCTGACACTTACTGCAAGGATATTATCGTGCAATAGCGAATATAATAGAGAGCTATCTTTTTACGATAAGTGAATTCGTAAGCTAGGGGGAACAGGCAACCATAGCTACCTTCTTTTTGTATAACTCTTGATCCCTTACTCTCAACTATGGTAAGAAGGAAATTGTTTATTGTTTTACATATTGTTGCACTAAGATTTTAAACTCGCCTGATAAATAAGAAGTAGAACGATGGAGATACGAAGGCAAGGAGGTTTTAGGTAGATGGGACGAGAGGAAATTTTTAAAAAAATGACCCAAGAGAATTTAAACCAAATTATTGAGGAAAAACAGGACGGATTGCAAATTAATTTTAAATATTGCGATCTAAGTGGACTTGATTTATCTGGCAGAAAACTCGAAGGTGTTAATTTTGAAGAGTGCAATCTAAGTGGTGTTAATTTTAGTGAGACTATAATTAAGCAAGGTGAGTTTAAGAATGGTCTTTTGATTGGAGGAAATTTTGAAAAGGCAGATTTATCTATGGTTGATTTTACTGGTTGTGCAATGCAAAAAGTAAATTTGTCTCATGTTAAAATCGAAGGCGTGGGTATTAAAGAGAGCAACCTAGCAAATGCAAGCTTAAAGAGTGCGAATGTAGAATTTAGTAATTTAAATGTATTTAAAGATGTCAACTTAAATGATGCTGATTTGAGCGGATCAAAGATTAGTTGGTTATTCGGAGAAAACGTTAATTTTAGGAACGCTAATTTTAATAATGCTTCTATTATTGAGAGTCAAATGAAAGATTGTAAATTTACGAATGCCTCTTTGGAAAATGCAGATTTGTACTCAATGATTTTTACCGATTGTGAAATGCAAAAATCTGTGTTGGCTAAAGCAAAAATTGCTAATGTTACTTTTGAAAAGAGTACTTTAGAAAATTCGGATTTTAAACAATCTGAAATTGAGTATGGGCGTTTTGCAGACTGTAATTTAGACGGCGTTGACTTTAGAGCGGTTACTTTAAGCAGTGTTAATGAATTTAGAAACGTAAGTTTAACTGCTGCTGATTTTTCTGAGGTAAAGTTTAGTGATGAATCTAAGCTTTATGATGTTAATATAGCAGATGTAAAAGGATTAGACCTGGCTCCTTGGCAAAGTTCTGTTAAGGAGCAAGGTAATGTAGCAGTGGCACCGAAGCAAGATAAAGAGAGTTTGGCAATACAAGAATATCAATATCGTCTAAACCTTTTTGTTGCAAGAAATGTGGGAAGTGAAGTGAATGCCAAAGTTGATTGCGAAATAGCGCAGACGATGTTAGAGCAAGGGTATTCTAGTCAGTCAATAGAGTCAGTGATTGCACTATATTCACCTAATAAAGCCTTGGAGGCAGGTAATCAAGCTAGGGTTTATGCTATGAATGTAGTTAAGAAAGCGGAGAAGGAGAATGCGCGCAGGTAATAGCAAATAAGATTTGATATTTATTTATTCCAAGTAAGGGCAACTAAGACTTCTGTCAGCATCTGAGGACTTGGCACAATCCAAGTCTTTTCTTATTTTGTGGTTGAGAATATAAGCCAAATATGTTAATATGAACATCAAAAGAATAGTTGATGTGTCAAGGGGAGCTAGAAAGGCCGGCTGAGAGATAGATCTGATGAAATCTATGACCCTTTAACCTGATCTGGGTAATGCCAGCGTAGGGAACGATAGGGTTTTTGCATATTACAGAAGCAAAAGCGCATCCTTACGGATGGGCTTTTTCATTTTATTTAATATTTAATTTAACTTATATACAGGAGGAATTTACATGAAGAAAGTATTGACAATTGCTGGTTCAGATTCTAGTGGTGGGGCAGGGATACAGGCTGATTTGAAGTCCTTTTCTGCCAATGGAGTGTTTGGTATGAGCGTTATTACAGCGGTAACAGCGCAAAATACTCAAGGGGTATTTGCCGTCCAGGATATTGATGTGGATGTGATTGAAAAGCAGATAGCCGCTATTTTTGATGATATTACAGTAGATGGGGTAAAGATCGGCATGGTCTCCCGTAGTGAAACTATCCGGGTTGTTGCTGCTGGGCTCACTAAATATAATGCTACTAATATTGTAGTCGATCCAGTGATGATCTCAAAAAGCGGTTACTATTTGCTCAAGCCAGACGCAGTGGAAGCCATGATATCATGCCTATTGCCTTTGGCAACTATCGTAACGCCTAATATACCTGAGGCGGAAGAAATAGCAGGAATTGGGATTACTAGCCTGGAGGATATGGAAGCAGCAGCTCGGATCATTCATAGTATAGGACCCAAGTATGTACTATTAAAGGGTGGCCATAGAGAAGAGGATGCTACAGATATCCTCTTTGATGGTGATAATTTTCAATATTTAACTAGCCCACGCATTGCGACGAAAAATACTCATGGCACAGGCTGTACACTTTCTGCCGCTATCGCTGCTAATTTAGCAAGGGGATATAATGCCTATGAGGCGGTTGCCTGCGGTAAGGAGTATATCACCACAGCAATTGAGCATTCTTTTCCCATCGGTAAGGGCGTAGGCCCGGTTCATCATTTTTACAATTTATATCAAAAGGCGGGTATGTTAAAGGATGAATGAAAATACTAATACTTTAAGTTTTAATAATTATTTGTTTCTCTGGTTTGGCGCTGCTGTTTCTATTGCAGAAATTATGACAGGAGGATTGCTGGCTCCTCTCGGTTTTCAAAGTGGAATGGTGGCCATTATTGTCGGTCATCTAGTGGGTACCATCTTGCTCGTATTGGCGGGTTTGATTGGCGCTCGGGAAAGAATTCCTGCACTTGTTTCTACTCGTATTTCTTTTGGGGCATATGGTTCCTATCTGTTCTCGGTGCTGAATGTATTGCAGCTAGTAGGCTGGACGGCAGTAATGATCATTTCCGCCGCACGGTCGGCTAATGAAATTGCAAAAGCGATGTGGGGGATGGATTATCTTCAGTTATGGAGTGTGGTTATCGGCGGACTGGTGCTCTTGTGGATTGCCCTTGGTCGCGAGGGCGGTTTGAAGAAAGCCAATATGGTAGCAGTTTTTTTGCTATTTGGCGTAACAATAGTCCTCAGTACTGTTGTTTTTAAAGACGGTATTGTTTTTAGCGTTCCCTCTGCTGGAGGGTTATCTTTCGGCGAAGCCTTAGAACTAAGTGTAATTATGCCCCTATCCTGGCTGCCATTGATTGCCGACTACACTCGTTTCGCTAAGGACAAAAAGAGTGGGGCTTTGGGTAGCGGAATTGGTTACTTTGTGGGAAGTTGTTGGATGTATACTATCGGATTAGGTGCTGCAATCGTAGCCAACAATCCCGAACCTTCAGCCATGATGTTAGCAGCTAATATGGGCTTGTCGGCACTAGGCGTCGTCATACTCTCCACGGTAACTACTACCTTTCTAGATGCCTATTCAGCTGGCGTCAGTTTTGCCAATATTTTTCCGCAGCTGAATGAAAAGCTGGTGGCGCTTATCATGACACTGATTGGCATTTTCCTAGCTCTATGGGTAGATATAGAAAATTATGAGAATTTTTTAATGGCGATTGGGTCTGTTTTTGCTCCCCTATTTGCCATACTATTGACAGATTATTTTATTCTTAAAAATCGACAGGTGCAAGCTGATCTGCTTGTGAACTGGTCAGCAATTGGCGTATGGGCCTTGGGAATATATTTATATTATCAATTCATTTCTATGGAGTTTGTCATCGGGGCCACCATACCGGTGATGCTGATAACAGCACTGCTATATAAAATAATATGGGGGTATACGAAACAATGGAAATATTGCAAAGTATAGCTGAAAATTTGCGGGGGATAAAGGACAAGAAACCGCTGATTCATCATATTACCAATTATGTGACGGTTAATGATTGTGCCAATATGACCCTAGCTATTGGTGCCTCACCAGTTATGGCTGACGATATAGGTGAGGTAGAGGAAATGGTGTCTTTTGCTGGATCACTCGTCCTTAACATAGGCACTCTCAATTCGCGGACCATTGAATCCATGTTGGTTGCTGGCAAAAAGGCCCGGCAAATGGGTATCCCTATTATATTTGATCCAGTCGGGGTAGGTGCGACAAAATTGCGTACCGGTACTGCCGAGAGAATTATTCGTGAGGTCTGCCCTTCAGTCATCAGGGGAAATATGTCAGAGATTAAGATTATTGCTGGTTTTCAGGAAACCATCAAAGGGGTGGATTCCGTGGCTAGCGCGGAAGATGGGGAACAGGTAGCTCAGGAACTCTCGCAGAAGCTTGCTGCTGTTATTGCAATAACAGGTAAGCGGGATATAATTGCCCAGGGAGATAGAATAGTTCGTATTGATAACGGACATCCCATGCTATCTCAGGTAACTGGTACTGGTTGTATGGCAACTTCTCTAATTGGCTGTTTCTGCGGAGCAATAAATGACTGCTTCACTGGAGCGGCAGCAGGAATCATGATGATGGGATTGGCCGGGGAATTGGCGCAGCATTCACTACAGGCTGGAGAAGGCATCGGCACTTTTCGGATGAGGTTGTTCGACGCCGTATCCACATTGACGCCTAAAATGATTCTGGAAGCTGGCAAGATAAATAAAGGTTAATGTTAAGAAAAGACTTGGCTTATGCCAAGTCCTCAGACGCAGGCAGAAGCCTTAGTCGTTCTTACTTGGGATCGAGAAAGTGAGATGCTTTCTGATTCCGTGAAAATCCTGC
This sequence comes from Bacillota bacterium, assembly GCA_017889585.1. Taxonomy (GTDB): domain Bacteria; phylum Bacillota; class Negativicutes; order DSM-13327; family DSM-13327; genus CTSoil-075. Next base: position 37,586 of record JAGFZX010000004.1, on the reverse strand, counting down.
AATGCCTTATAATAAGGTATTGCAGGATTTTATTGTAATATCAAAAATTATAATCTTTTGGCGTGAAAACACTGATACGCGAAATGGAATGGGTTTAAAATTCCCTAAATTTCAGAATTAGATCCCTTAATCAGGGAACATTTCTCGTACCGCGGAAATAGCACTAAAGTTTTGTAAAAATAATGTTACGATATGGGGATCAAATTTCTTGCCTGCTTGCTCCTTAATATAATCTTTAATTTTATCATTTGGCCATGGCGCTTTATAGGCTCTTTCATTTCCTAAGGCATCAAAAACGTCAGCAAGGGCAACGATGCGGCTATAAAGATGAATTTCTTTGCCTTTTAGCCTTTGGGGATAGCCTGTTCCATCATAATTTTCATGGTGCTGGTGTGCAATGATGGCAGCTACTTGCAGCAACGGCCTCTTAGAGGCTTTTAGCATTTCATAACCCATTTCAGAATGTGCCTTCATAGTTGCAAACTCTTCTAATGTTAAAGGGCCAGGTTTAGCTAGAATGGAATCGTGTATCGCCAATTTACCTAGGTCATGCATAGAAGCTGCGAGTCTTAATATTTCAGTCTCATAATCTGGTAATTTATACTTTGATGCTAAAATTTTGGCTATTTTACCAACTCTTTTAACATGATTACTGGTTTCAGAAGAACGGGATTCAGCAATTTCACCTAAAGCAAAAACAAGTTCTTTTTGTGTGTCCTCGATTTCTAGATTTAGGGCATCAATAGTAGAAAGATCTCGAAAAGATCGCAGAGCAGTAACTATTGCGGTTCGTAAGCGTTGAGTGGTTAGTTCTGTTTTTTCTCGATAATCATTAATATCATAATCCATGATAACATGTTCTTCAAGGGCTTGACCGGGATTACCAGTTCGAATAATAATTCGCACCATGGTATTACCCAGCTTCCTACGGATATAGCTAACCAAGGATAGCCCAGCGGTATCATCTTCCATGACCACATCGAGCAGTATAACTGCTATATTAGAATGAATATAGAGCATTTCTTTGGCTTCTGCTGCGGAGTAGGCACTTAAAAACTCCATATTGCGTCCCTCAAAGACCAATCGTCGCAGGGCCATACGGGTTACTGCGTGCACGTCCTCTTCATCATCCACAATGAGGATTTTCCAACTGTCTTGTTTTGATGCAAGTTTTATGTTTTCGTTGTTTCGAGAAAATTTCAATCTGTCTTCTTCAAACAGAAAACTATCTAAGGACTCCATTTGATAAATCCTCCTTTGGGAGCGGTAAGTAAATCCGGAATATTGCATCATGCTCTAGTTGATTTTTTTCACCAGATCACCTATTCTACATTGAAAATTACATATAATAAATATTTCGACATTTAGTGGGATTTTCCTTTGGAAATTTAAAATTATTCATGGTGTATTCTGATAATGGTCGTAGATGAAGGTATTTAATAAGTGGGTGTAGAAAAATATAGTGTTAATTTTGATTTCCTAAAAAATTATAGTTAGGATGGAATTATTTGATGTATATTTATCTAGATATTATAGAAGACTTTAGCTGTGAAATGTGTGGTTCATGTTGCCTTAATGATTGGTTGGTAACTCTTGATGAGGATAGCTATCAACGCAATGCCCAGCTGTTTATGAAGACAGGCAGAGGTGAGGCGTTTGCCCAAATATTTAAACGGCTTATAGATAAAAGTGGACTAGGAGAATATGCTTATATCGAAAAAAAAGCCACCGGCGGATGCTGGTTCTTGGATGAAAATAATCGTTGCCTACTACAAGTAGAGGCAGGTCATCATCATCTTGATCATGTGTGTCAGATATTTCCCCGTTATCCCATGAATACGGCGCGAGGTACTGAGCTAACTCTTAGTTTTAGTTGCCCAGCAGTGATCAGAATGGCAAGCCGTATTGCGCCTCTTACTATTATTCGGTCAGAGAGGAATCCTATTACGATCCCTTCCAATAATGATGTAGTACATGTTTATCCCGAACAACAACCTGTCTGGAATCCCCTACGGTACTATTTTGAACTAGAGCAACATTTTATTGATATTATGCAATGTAGAAGTATCCAAGTTTGGGAACGTTTACAGATGATCAAAGATACTGCTCAGGCAATAAACTGTTTAACTCGGGATCAATCCCTTGGTCAGCAAATAACTAAAGTATTTGTTGACAATTATGAGCTTTTAGATGGGAAGATGACTGCAGAACAAGAACTCAATTACTATATCCCTGATATTGTGCTGGAAAACTTCTTTGTGAACTTTATTTTTAAAAAACCTTTCTATATATATGGATTACAGCCTACTATACAACTACTAGAGAACATCTGGCAACGTATTAAGATTGCTCGGAAAGTTGTAACAGATCCAATTGTAGATATGGAATGTACAAAGTCTATTATTATGGAAGTAGAATTTGAGTACAGTCATAATCGGAGGGCATTATTTGTGCATAAAGAAAGACATGGCTAGATAAAAATGATAACATAACGATAATTTTCAGCAACATGTTGAATTTGTGAATGAAACATTGGCAAAAGACTATCCACAAGAGCTATAATGAAGGATGCGTAAAGAGTAGTTAAACAGCAGAACCAGCGAATCTTAGGATTTGCTGGTTTTTTTGAGCTGGAATATAATAAGAAGCCGCTGAGGAATGTCAGCTTATTGTGATACTTAATAGAAAATAGAATTATTTATTGTGATTCTTAGTTGAACGCAAAGAACGACATATGTTGAGAGGATACTCTGTTATTATACAAAAAAATTGTTTATATGATAAAAACTTGGGAAATAGATGTAGAACAAAGACACATCTGCATAAAAATGATAAAATAAGGTAATAAAGTTATTCTGAAGCGAGGTGAATAAAAATGAATTCAATAATTGCTAGGACATCTAGTAATAGAACAGCTTTTTTGAAAGTATTTGCGACGATGTTTTTTCCTCTGTTATTTATTGCAACAGCGGCGATAGTGCTTTTTTACCAAATTGAAAAACAAAGAATCATTAATAATATAAGAACAGAAGAATTCTCTAAAGTTACGTTAGAACCATTGGCAATTCTTTGGCTTTTTTTATGCAGTGGAGTAGCTATTTGCTGCTATTTATTAGCACGAGGTTTTATGAATCGTATACAGGGAGAGCAAGAAGTGGCAAAGTATCGGGATCACTTAGAAGAACTGGTAGAAGTGCGGACACATGAGCTGAAAATCGCCAATCGATTATTGCAACGTAGTGAAGAACGAGCTCACTTGGTAAAAGAAATTGCTAGTGCGGCAAATGCAGATGACAATACGGAAGAAGTTTTATTAGTGGCTATCCGCAGTATTGCAAAAAATATGAAATGGCCTATTGGTCATGTACATATAATTTCCCCTGATAATAAATCAGAATTGATTTCAACTTCCATGTGGTATATAGAAAATCCTATAGTATGTCAGGATTTTATAAATAGTACGGAAAAAAAACATTTTGTATTAGGGGTTGGGCTGCCAGGTATGGTCTTGCTGGAGAAAAAAGCCATTATCATAGAAGATATTACTAGGAGTATAAATTTTCCTCGTGCATCAGTGGCGGCAAGTATTGGCATTAATGCGGGGTTTGCCTTTCCGATCTTTGCAAATGGAGAGGTGGTGGCTGTTCTTGAATTCTTCGCTCACAAAATGGAACAACTGGGTGAAGACGTTCTTGCTTTTGCTGAGAAAATTGGTGAGCAACTTGGCTTGTTAATGGAACGCAAGCAAGGGGAAGAAGCCTTACGAATAGAACAAGAAAAAGCCCAGCGTTATCTTAATATTGCTGGGTCAGTCATTGTAGTAGTTGGTGAAGATGAGAAGATAAATTTGATTAACAAAGCAGGACTACGATTACTAGGATATTTTGAAGATGAGATGATAGGAAAAAACTGGTTTACTCATGTTATTTGCCAGCAGGATATGGAGATTAAGAAAACTGAATTTCGAAAAATGATGAATCAAGAAATAGAATTAATAGAGTTTTACGAATGTCTAATCCGCTTGAAAGATGGCACAGAGAAACTGATGACCTGGCATAATGTTTTAATTTATGATAAAACGGGGCGGCCAATTGGTATGCTCTCTTCAGGAGAAGATATAACAGAGCATCGAAAAGTTGATAAAGAACTACGCAAGCTATCTCAAGCTGTAGAGCAAAGTCCTGTTTCTGTGGTAATCACAAATCGAAAGGGAAGAATTGAATATGTAAATTCTAAGTTTTGTGAAAGAACTCATTATCGATCAGAGGAGGTTGTGGGAAAAAATCCTAGAATTCTAAAATCGGGAAGCTTGCCACACTCTTTTTATCAAGAACTTTGGCAGACAATTCTATCTGGTGATATATGGAAAGGTGATTTTCTCAACAAAACGAAAGAAGGTAAGCAATATTGGGAACGAGCTTCTATTTCTTCGATAATAGATGACTCGGGCCAAATTATTAATTTTATTGCGATTAAAGAGGATATTACCGAGCAGAAGCAAATGGAAGAAGAACTGCTACAAGCTAAAGTGGAAGCTGAGATGAGTAATAAAGCCAAAGGGGATTTTCTGGCTAATATGAGCCATGAAATCCGTACCCCCATGAATGCGGTGATCGGGCTGACTCATCTGGCTTTGCAGACTGATTTGGTACCAAAACAACGGGATTATTTGCAGAAAATTTCTGTTTCATCCCAGTCATTGATGGGGATTATTGATAATATTCTTGATTTTTCCAAATTTGCAGCGGGAAAACTTACTATGGAAAATATCCAGTTTAACTTGTGGCAAGTCATGGAGGATGTTATAGCAATTCTCAATTCCAAGGCGGAGGAAAAGGGCTTGGAAATGGTATTAAACGTAGCCAAGGTTGTACCTATGCGCCTCAAAGGAGATCCTCATCGTCTACAACAGATTTTGTTGAATCTGTTAAGTAATGCTTTGAAGTTTACCCATCAAGGCGAGGTTGTCCTTTCTGTCAAGCTAATAACACAAGAATCAAATAGAGTTCAACTAGAATTTGCAGTGCGTGATACAGGTATCGGTATGAACGAACAGGAAAAAGGACGTTTATTTAATGCATTTACCCAGGCTGATGGATCCACGACTCGCAAATATGGGGGGACTGGTTTAGGACTGGTGATTAGTAAACAGTTAGTAGAAATGATGGGGGGAGCTATTCATGTAAAAAGTTCTTCTGGACAGGGGAGCGAATTTATTTTTACAGCCAATTTTGAGTCATATGGGAAAGAAGAGCAACAGTGCTTTTCCAAAAATAATCTTAAAAACTTGAAAGTATTGGTAATTGACGATAATGAGAGTTCTTGTTTGGCCTTTAAAGAAATTCTAGAGAAGCTAACGTTTCAAGTGTCTCTGGCGGCCTCAGGAGAGGACGGTATTCGTCAATTGAGGGTAGCACAAGAACCTTTTGATCTCATTTTACTGGACTGGATGATGCCTGATATGGATGGGATTGAGACTGCGCGACGTATACGGGAATATTTTAAGGGTTCTGTCATACCAATTATCATGGTGACCTCCCATAGTGGTGATGATATTAGAAAACAGGCGAAAGATCTAAATTTGGAAGGATTTTTAATCAAGCCAACTACTCCTTCAGTTTTGTTTAATGCTGTCATGGAGGTGTTTGACAAAGATAAATGCCAGCCATCTTGTTCTCTGTCAGGACAAGTTCCAGATCATGAAGAGTGGGATAAATTGAGGGGCGCTAGAATATTGCTGGTTGAGGATAATGAAATCAATTTGCAAGTAGCTCGAGAGATCATGCAGGAGAAACATATAATTGTATCAATTGCCAGGAATGGACGAGAGGCTGTCCAGATGGTACGGCAACTGGAGTTTGATGGAATATTGATGGACATCCAAATGCCGGAGATGGATGGTTTGGAAGCCACCCGACTGATACGCAATGACCATCGTTTTCTCCAGCTGCCGATCATCGCCATGACAGCCGATGTTGTTGGCGAAAGAATACAAGCATATCTTTCAGCTGGGATGAATGATTCTATATTTAAACCCATCGATATTGAACAAATGTTTAATACTATCTGCAAGTGGGTGAAGCCTCAATCGACTACCCTGGATTTAAAAAAAACTGAGCTCCAGAGTATAGAACAAGAAGCTGCAGTTAATGTTTTATCCTTGCAGGGTTTTGATGTAGAAAGTGCTTTGGTACGGGTTGGGGGAAATAGGAGACTTTACTATAAGCTTCTTTTATTGTTCCTGGAGAATAATGAAGGGACTATTGAAAGCCTTCAGGCGGCACTTCGAGAGGGTGATTATGCACGTGCTGAAATGATTTTGCACACTCTCAAAGGAGTCGCTGGTAATATTGGTGCTGATCATTTGTATGTCGCAACGCAAGAATTGGAAGTGAGTATCAAAAAACGCCAATTTGAAAAAATCGCTTTTCAGATGGATTCTTTTTCTAGTACTTTACTTAATGTGCTGGCATCTATCAGGGGTCTTGAACAAAGTATAGCAGCATCAATTGTCTCTCATCCAAGAGATATTAGGGTGGAGAACGTTGGTAATTGCAAATATAGCAAGGCACTGATAGAAAGTTTGCAAGGTTATCTTGCAAACTATGACACGGAGGCGACAGCGGTTTTTGAGGAGTTAAAGGCACTACCAGTAGCCAATACATATCAAGCAGAATTCAAAACAATCGAGGTTTTGATTAAAAATTATGATTTTGAAAGAGCTCTAGAACAATTAAATGAGATTGCAAAGTCTATGCAATAGAAGATATTACTATTGTTATTTCTGAAGAATAATACATATCACACAAGGAGAGGTGATTATTATGGAACAAGTAGAGAAACAGATTATTTTGGTTGTTGACGATATACCAACAAACATTGATGTTCTAAGTGAAATATTACGCCCTACTTATCAGGTTAAAGTAGCAACCAATGGCACTATGGCTTTAAAAATTGCCATGGCACCTCATCCGCCAGATTTAATATTGTTGGATATTATGATGCCTGGGATGAGTGGTTACGAAGTATGTCAGCAGTTGAAGGATAACCTGGCCACTCGTAATATTCCCGTTATTTTCGTGACGGCGATGGATGAAGTAGAAAATGAAGCTAAAGGATTTGAACTGGGAGCGGTGGACTATATTGCCAAACCTGTAAGCCCGTTGATTGTTCTAGCTAGGGTAAAAACACACTTGGCTCTTTTGGACCATAACCGGCTATTAGAGAAAAAAGTCATGGAGCGCACAGCTGAAATTCATGATACCCGTCGCCGCATTATCCATTGTCTTGGCGCAGCATCGGAATATCGGGATGAGGAAACAGGAAACCATATTTTCAGGATAAGTCACTATTCTCGTATTATTGCATTGGTCGCTGGATTAGATAAGGAAGAAGCGGATCTTTTGTTGCAGGCGTCACCCATGCATGATGTTGGCAAGATTGGCATCCCTGATCGAATTTTATTAAAAGCTGGTAAGTTGGATAAGGACGAATGGGAAGTTATGAAAACCCATACCACTGTTGGCGCTAAGATTATTGGCGAACATCCTTCAGACTTACTGAAAATGGCTAGGCAGGTGGCACTTACCCATCATGAAAAATGGGATGGGACGGGGTATCCCTATGGATTAGCGGGAGAGGATATACCTCTTGCCAGTCGTATTGTGATGTTAGCCGATGTATTTGACGCATTGACGAGTGATCGTCCATATAAAAAAGCATGGTCTGAAGCTGCGGCAATAGAGGAAATTAAGAATACTAGCGGGCGTCATTTTGATCCCAAACTGGTACTTGCTTTTATAAAGGGACTTCCTGAGATTCTAGAAGTCAAGAGGGGGACTGAAACTGCTACGTTTGGTGGCTGACTGTACCCATGCGTGGATTAGGTTTAATGGTGGCAAAAAAGGGGTAATATGGTATTATATAGGGATAAATAATAGATACAATTGGAGGATAACAAATGGATACAACGAGAGAAAAAGCTTGGCGGATATTAACTGATCACGTTAAAGAAACGCCGCTGCTCAATCATTGCCAAGCAGTAGAAATTGCTATGCGTGCATATGCAGAGAAATTTGGTGAAGATGTAGAATACTGGGGTGCTGTAGGTCTACTTCATGATGTTGATTTTGAAAAATATCCTGAAGATCATACCAATCAAACAGGGAATTTATTAAAGCCACATGGCTATACAGATCAATTTGTGATTGATATTCAGTCCCATGCTAGAGACTGGGAGCCACAGAGGAGTCGTTTACAAAAAACCTTGCTTGCTGTTGATGAGTTAACAGGTTTTGTTATTGCTTGTGCACTTGTTCGCCCTGATAAGAGTCTGGCTAATGTGCAAATTAAATCAGTTATGAAAAAAATGAAAGATAAAGCGTTTGCTAGAGCTGTCAATCGTGAGACTATCATCCAAAGTGCAGAAATGTTAGGCGTAGATTTGCAGGAACATATTGGATTTGTGACGGAGGCATTGGCGAAAGACTATCAAGAAAATTTATAATGGAGGATGTGAAGAATAATGAAAGTATGTATGCATTTGGCTGATGGATTTGAGGAAATTGAAGCAATCAGCGTAGTTGATATTCTCCGAAGAGCAGATATTAAAGTACAAATGGTTTCTATTATGGGCAAAAAAGAAGTAGTTGGTGCTCATCATATTGGAGTTATGGCAGACGTTTTATTTGAAAATGTTGATTATAAAGATGTAGACATGATCATCTTGCCAGGTGGCGGTCAAGGGACTCAAAACATGGCTGAGCATGTTGGTTTAAATGAACAACTAACAAAGCAATTCATGAGCGGCAAATGGATTGCAGCCATTTGCGCAGCACCAACAGTTTTAGGTAAGCTTGGGCTTTTGACAGGAAAATCAGCTGTTTGCTATCCTGGCTGTGAGTCACAGCTGACAGGGGCAGATATAAGCAGTTCAGCTAGTGTTATTGTTGATGGAAAGATCATTACCTCTCGTGGACCGGGTACATCTTTTGAATTTGCACTGAAAATAGTAGAATTATTGAAGGGGTTAGAAGTGGCAAATAGCTTGAAAAGCCAGATGATTATCGCTTAGGTAAGGTATAAGTAGTGAAACAATAACACCAGCAAATCTAAGGATTTGCTGGTGTTTCTGCGGAATCAGAAAGTATCTCAATTTCTCGATTCCAGGTAAGAACGACTAAGGTTTCTATTTGCGTTTGAGGACTTGGTCGAATTAAGTCTGAATACGATCAGAAACCGATTGTATAGACCTTATGGATTTGCAGACAGCTTTGCTATGATATACGCTCTAAAATTATCTTTTATCTCATCAAATGGAGGAGCGTTTGGCAACGACCTTACTAGTTCACTGGCATAGCTTTCATTGATTAATTGGGCGAGTGTCCATTGATAATTAATGTCGTACAACCAGCCTAATCGTATTAGTCTTTTGTCTGCTGTCGTTTTTACCTCAGAGTATGGAAGAACTCTACCCTTTCTTAGCAATTCCACTAAAGCAGGGGAGTAATTATGTTCTGCCCGTACAGGCGGCAGATTTCTAAATATATCGAGTTTATCAGCATCTCTAATTATACTTGTAAATAACATTTTATCAGGATTAGAACTGGGCACTGTCATCTTATTGTGATATTTAATAGAAAATAAAATTATTTCTTGTGATTCACAGTCAAGTGCATCTAGTATGCCTGCTTCTTCAAGTCTTAAAACGCCTCTATCACCGTGATCAAAAGAGATAGAGTCGTTAAAGGTCTTACAGTGGGCTTGCTCGCTTCTGGCGATATCGTGTAGGAGGCCGATAATTTCTGCTAGATCAATTTCTTCAGCAGATAACCCAATGCTCTCTGCTAATCCTCGTGCATACTTGGCAACCATGACGCTATGATGCTCTTTAAGCCGCACCATATTCATGATGTCAGGGTCAGAAGAATAAAAATTGCAGTAGTAATTATGAAACCAATTGTAAAGAGTAGCAAGATTGAACATGTCAATTCTCCTTTAGTTAGAAACCCATTAAATGGTTTATTATAGAGCAATTTTCCGATGATATTAGTATCTCCAATAATGATAACAAAATTTTTTCATAGGATAACCACCGCCTAAAAAGTGTAGAATTTAATTATAATTAATGTTATCATAAAAGTGATTATTAGTCCTGATTGACATTTTAGGTTGTCTTAGATATAATAGAGTAGTTAAATTAAATATCTTAAATGGCTCCGTAGCTCAGCTGGATAGAGCGTTTGACTTCGAATCAATAGGTCGGGGGTTCGAATCCCTCCGGGGTCACCATTGTAATCACGCCTTCGCAGGTTCTGCGGAGGTTTTTTATGTCAACTGTCCCTTATTCTGTCTCTTAAAGCTTAAAATTTAACACCAATCAGTACAAACGAAAGCAAAAAGCACAAGTTATTTTAGCCTGTGCTTTTTATTTTTTTTGTAATGGCTTGAATGAAAGAGTCCATCATATCAGCTGTTTCTTTTTCAGCAGATTTTACAAGATGGCTGTATACCAGTTGGGTAGTAGTTGAATTAGCATGACCTATTTTCCCTGCAACTGTTCGCAGATCGACACCACCAGTAGCTAAATAAGTGTCTGCCATATATGGGAAACTATGTGGCGTGATGTATGGTAGATCATGTTTTATGGCAAATTTCCGTAGTCATGTATTAAATCTATCAGGATGGGCGGGTGGGTTTCCCCAATAAGCGAAGTGATCTCCGTATCATGGTAACGTCGATACAAGAGCGAAATAAATCAAGATTGACGAAAGGTGTGCAAAAAACCGGATTAATTCATAATGCCAATGAAGCGAGTAATGACCTCAGAGGAAAGTGATACACGGTGAACACTCTGCAACATCATATGGTTTACACTCATCAATGAGTGAAGCTGATAGGGGATGAAGAGTTAATACTAGTCCTAATCGGCTCTGTTGAGAAAATGCATTGTTCTCTTAGAAGAACAGGGGTTCTAATCAATCAATGGGTCCAGCAAGGTAAACTTCTCCAATTCCCTCACTGGCTTACTCTATACGACCTTGGCTCACTTTGTACGTCGTATAGTCTTTTATAATATGACTTTAATTTAGAAAAATTTGCAGGGTTATTCAAATTGATGCAGAATTAACAAAGTAAACCTATAAAAAACATCATAAACAATACATATTATTGCATTTAGTTAGTTTGTGTTTGGTTAATTCGGTCTGGTCGAATGTAAAAAGGGAATGACTGTATGGGAATTTATTTGTGCTAAGTATTGGAGAAGGATGGTGACTGTTGGGAAGTAAATATTAACAAGTTGACACTATATAAAGACAGTGCAGAGAGACCATATTCAGAAAAAGTCGTTGAGTAGGTTGGATAACTTCGAAAATGCGACTATACGAGATAGTTTAGACCGTATGCGAATAGATCTGTCCTAATGGCTTGATGGTTATGAACAGGGGGGATGATTTGTGAATATCAATGATTTTGCTAGATTATGGAAGGAAGAAAATGCTTTGTTCAACATGGAACAGTCTCCAGAATTCTGGGATTCGAGGGTGGAAGATTTTCAGCGTCATGTTAGCGGTGGTTTTGACACAAGGAAAGATAAGTTGTTGAAATTTTTAGAAGAGCGTAACATTTTTAATGATGAAACCCAAATTCTCGACATTGGTTGCGGTCCGGGGAGATATTCTAGTGAGTTTGCCAAAAGGGCTAAACAAGTGACGGGAATTGATATTTCATCAAAAATGATTCAATATGCAAAACGAAACACAGCCAATAAATACCTGAATCATGCTTATTATGAAACGGTTGCATGGGAATCTGTTGATCTTGATGCCAGGGGCTGGCGGAAAGAATACGACTTAGTGTTCGCATCGATGTCTCCGGCTATCAGCGGTGGTGATGCTTTGCTCAAAATGTGTGAGGCGAGTAAGGGCTATTGTTTTATGAGTGGCTTTATAGAAAGGAAAGATGAAATTGGCGATCAGCTATACCGTACTATTTGCGGTGGAGAGCCGCCGCGCCGGGGCAATAATCTGTATTATGCCTTGAATATTCTGTTTCTGGCCGGTTACTATCCGGAGATCATATATCACGACACCGACTTGGAACAGGCATTAACTGTTGAACAGGCGGTGGAAACATATTGTACTCAGTTAAGGTGGAGAAAGCCAGTAAGTGCGGACATGCAAAAGCGGATCGCTGATTATCTTAGTAGCGTTGCTAGCAATGGCTTAATCACAGAAAAATCGCAGACCAAACTAGCATGGATTTTTTGGACGGTATAAATGCTGGTAGTAGAAAGTATCAATACAAAAAATATAAAGGGAGGCATATTTTGAGAAAACTAACAGCACTTATTAGCATAATTCTGATCTCGATATTATTAACAGCTTGCGGAAAAGAGCTAACTAGATTCAACAGCACCGTAATAGCCAAAAGGGAAATTACTGACATGATTGGACGAAAAGTGACCATACCCAGTGATGTTAAGAAGGTTTATGCTACCAGTGCTGTTGGTACGATATTCGTCTACTCCATTGATCCGTCCAAACTCATCGGGCAAGCCGGTATGTCTGCAAAAGACAGCAAATATGTCTTGGAACAGTATCGAAATCTGCCAGTACTTGGCGGAATGAATGGTGCCGAGAATAACAACGCTGTCAGGGAAAAGGTTGTAAAAGCTGCTCCAGATATTATCTTATCAACAACAATGGAAGCTTCGGACGATGTTGCCGCCGCTTCCAATGCTGATATACTACAGGAACAACTGGGCATTCCGGTCATAGTATTTACCAGCAATCTGTCGCAGTTGGATAAAACATATGAATTTATGGGTGAGTTACTGGGAGATAAGGAGCGAGCTAAAGTATTGGCAAATTATTGCCGTAATACGATTAGTGAAATTAAGTTATCAGTGGCAAAAATACCAGAAGAAAAACGGCTGCGCGTGTATTATGCCGAGGGAGAAACAGGCTTGAATACAATCGCAGATGGGTCAAGACATAACGAGGTGCTTGACTTTGTTCAGGGCATCAATGTAGCCAAAGTACCGATGGATGTAGGGCAGGCTGCTGTTTCGTTGGAAAAGGTGATGTTCTGGAATCCGGATGTGATTTTAGTTGGGAAAATGAAGGGTGAGGAAGGGAACTTACCAGAATTTATTAAAGATAATTCTTCTTGGAAAAACATTAAGGCTGTCAAAGAACATCAGGTGTACAAAATACCCAACCAACCGTTTAGCTGGCTTGACCGGCCGCCTTCCATAAATCGGATTATAGGCATTAAGTGGCTGGCCAACCTGCTTTACGCTGATTACGTAAAAATAGATATTAAAGCTGAGACAAAAAACTTCTATCGGATATTTTACCATTATGAATTGACTGAACAGGAAGTAGAAGATTTACTAAAGTACTCTACACCCAAATAACGGTTTTGGTACCACTACTCAGTAAATTTACAATAATTAGAAGCTGTCAACAGCCTGATAATTTCCTAATCAGCCACACCCATAAGTTTATTAAAAAACTCAACTTCTGAGAGGACACATTGAAAGAGCTTTTTATAGCATTGTCTACTTTAGAGGGCGCAGTTCATCTTGTTGACATCAGTCCGGTGTTTCCTTTTTCATATAAATTTGTTGAGTCATATGAAGTGGCTTGCGTATTTAACTAAGTAGTTTTAAATAGTTACCATTTAATGGGAAAAATATGCCTTCTTGCAGCTAAGGCTAAAGATTAGAATCTTAATTAAGATTGCGTACTATGGGCGCGTTTTGTAGGAGTTGATTAGCTGAGATGACAATACGACATTTAAAAATATTTGTAACAGTATATGATGAAAAAAATATGACTGCTGCAGCAAATAAATTATTTATAACACAGCCGACAGTAAGCCAAGCAATCCAAGAACTTGAATCCCAGTATAAAGTCGTTTTGTTTGAACGGTTATCCCGGAAACTATATACTACTTCATCTGGAGAAAAATTATATCAATATGCTAACCATATCATCAAGCTTGTTGATGATATGGAAGAGAGTCTTCGAGAAAATTCTCTTAAGAAGAAACTTTTAATAGGGGCTAATTATACCGCTGGTACATTCTTAATACATAAATGTATCGAACAATTCAAGAGGCTATATCTAGATTCTGAAATCAAGATAATCGTAAATAAATCTTATGTTATTAAGGAAATGCTTAGAAAAAATGAGTTAGATCTTGGTGTTATTGAAGAAATGGAGAATACATCTGACCTGGTTCAAGACATGTTTTATGATGACAAAATTGTGATTGTTGCTGATCCTGAATGTCATCTATTTAAGAAAGAAATTATAACTGTACATGATATTGCGAATGAACCTCTCTTATTGCGGGAAAAGGGAGCTGGCGTCAGAGATTTATTTGAATCCAAGATGAATCAACTGGGATTATTTACTAATCCATATTGGGAAAGTACCAGTACGACAGCCTTAATTAATGCTGCAAAAAAAAGTTTGGCGTTGCTGTAGTGCCTTTTCAGCTAGTAAAAGAGTATATTGCTTCAGGATCGTTAAAAGAACTCAAAGTGAAAGATATGGAGCAAAACCGAAAGCTGGCGATTGTATATCATAAAAATAAGTTATTGACAGACGCTATACAGGATTTTATAAAAATATGTCATAATTTATAATGAAATATAAAAATCCTTGTAGATTTATAACGCTATGTTTGCGTGTGAAAATCTACAAGGATCTTTAACTTGAGTCGAGTATTTATAGATTTGTTTGTGATTTATACAGCTAGCATAACTGATGTGGATTTTACAATAGCTTTCGCTTTCACACCAACTGCAAGTCTTAATTCTTTCACTGCGGCTAAGGAAATAGTAGCAGTAAGCGTATTACCGCCATCAGTTTTAAAAGTTACAGTTGCATTTACTACGCCTTCTGTAACTGCTGCAATTTCACCGGCGATCTGATTTCTTGCGCTGATTTTTAATTCACCGATACCGATCATTACTTCTGTAGCTTTAATTACAGCTGTTGCTGCTTTACCAGAAGTAAGTCCAAGATCAGCTACTGCTTCTTTAGAGATGGTAGAACTAACTTTTGTACCGCAATCCAATTTTAATGTAACGATAGAATTTACTGCACCTTCTTGGATTGATTCGATTTTTCCAGCTAATTGATTTCTTGCGCTAATGCTCATTTTTTCTTCCTCCTGTTGTATTAATAGTATAAGATCATGAGATGAGGTTGTCCTCAAGTACTCTTCTGTTTCATATGATATCATTGAAGTAATCATATGTCTAATTGGATATTGAAATGATTATAATAGGGGAAAACCTATAGTTTGCTAATTTACAAATGGGTTTCGCTATATTATGATGGGCGGAATGCCTCTGATTTAACTCCTTGGATAGATTACTTTATTGAATCATGGAACGGGCATTTCAAAAGGTGGCGTTGTCGGCACAGTCTCAATTAAATGATCAAATTGATCTAAGAATACGCAACGTGGATTCCAAAGATAAAGTAGTACAAAAGCTTGTGTTTCTGAAGGACGGGGAAAATACTCTCAAAGATATTGAGCGGGGAATTTAAAGATGTTAATTCCCGTACTATAATAAAGTGGGCTCAGGGCTGGATTGAAAAAGGATTGCTTGAACCTGCAAGTGGTGAAAAACGTATTCGTGTGTATAGGATAGGGAACAATCATAAAATATAAAACTATCAGATTTAGGTTATATATATAAGGAACAAAATTCGCCATTGTTATTGATACGGAGAAGGTAATCACCGTAACATGTCGATCGGCGAATTAGCCGTTGCTGATGATATAGAGATCCCTAGTTAATTTTGAATGAGCAAGAAAAGGTGGATTTGCAAAGTTGCGGATCAGCGAGTCGAACTGAACTGAGTTTCTGGGAGGAATGTGCTTGTATAAGAATGTGAAGGTCATTATCATTGGTGGTAGTCCCATGAGTGGTAAGACAACCTTAGCAATTAAGTTGGCAGCACGATATGAATATAATTGCATCTCAACTGACGATATTGGAGAGATATTACAGACAATGGCTGATATTAATCCTATAAAAGATCTGGATTATCGCGAATATTATATAAAAAAATCAATCGAAGATTTATGTTTAGATGCGTGGGAGTATCATCAAAAAATATGGCCTGCTGTAAAACGTTTAGTTAAAATTCATAGTGAATGGGGAACGCCAATTATTATTGAAGGCTGGGCTTTGTATCCGAGTTTAGTAAATGAATTTAAAAGCCAAAATGTAAAAAATATATGGCTTATTTGTGATCAAAATGTTTTAGATTACAGGCTGAATGCTAATAGAGAGTTCTATCAAGGGGCGTCTAATGAAGATGTGGTGAAAGAGAAATTT
The DNA here is from genome assembly GCA_017889585.1 of Bacillota bacterium. Classification (GTDB taxonomy): domain Bacteria; phylum Bacillota; class Negativicutes; order DSM-13327; family DSM-13327; genus CTSoil-075. The sequence goes on along the minus strand of JAGFZX010000004.1, from coordinate 21,217 downwards.
CTCCAAAGAAGTATATGGCATAATAAGAAGCTATTTGATGATCTTACAACTGCAAATAACTATATCAAAGTGACAAGATGTTTATTAGAAGCTGAGCTGCTAGAGAAAGCAAGCAATATATTAGATCACGATGAAGCCAGCTTAATAGAAGTAAAGTGATGAAGGTGCAAAGCCAGTGTTATGTAGTTTGTAAGCAGTATTTACATTAAGATGTATTAGTCGGTCCTTAATTTCATTGGTTTGTGCCTTGAGTAAAGCGAAAGGAATGGTTAGATAATGAAACAAATGTTTCGTGAAGTATCAGGCGTGCATAAATGGAAAATAATTGAACCAATTAATAAGGGCTGGTCTGATGATAAGAAATATCATATAGTAACCGATGAGGGAATACAATTGTTGTTGCGTGTTTCAGATATATCCAAATATGAAATTAGAAAAAAAGATTATGAGACAATGAAAAGGCTTGATGAAGTGGATGTCTTAATCTCAAGACCAATTGATTTTGGTGTTTGCAATGATGGGAAACATGTCTATTTCCTGCTCACTTGGCTTGAAGGGGTAGATTTGAAAGAATTACTTCACACATTGAGTGATAAAGAACAGTATAATTTCGGAATGAAAGCGGGTGAGGCATTAAGAAAAATGCATTCAATCGCTGTATCGGGAAATCACATTTTGTGGACAAAACGTTTTAATCGTAAAATTGATCGTAATATCAATCAGTATCAAGCATGTGGTATTGAAATTTATGGTGCAGACCAGATTGTAGATTATATTGAGAAGAATAGGTATCTCTTGGATAGTCGTCCGCAAACATTTCAGCACGGTGATTATCATATTGGAAATATGATAGTCACTAAACATGGTGAAGTAGGAATTATAGATTTTGACAGACTTGATTATGGCGATCCTTGGGAGGATTTTAACCGTATTGTATGGTGTGCGGACGAAAGTAACGCATTTGCGTCAGGGCGTATTAATGATTACTTTGGAAATAACGTGCCGGAAGTATTTTTTAGATTAATGGCACTTTATATTGCAACTAACATACTTTCTTCTGTGCCTTGGGCTATTCCATTTGGAAAAGAACAGATTGATATCATGCGTAAACAGGCAAGTGATGTTTTGGAATGGTATGATGGATTTCAAACAGTAATTCCTAAATGGTATTTGCCATACACTCATGGTCCCAAGTAAGGGAGAGCGTATCTTACGAGGGGCAACTAGCCATATTTCGCATGCTACTGGATTCATTTCGTTGATAAATCTTCTATGATCAGCAAAACTGTCTACACTGATCTCATCAATGAGATCCAGTCAGCCAAAGGGGAAAAATCTTCGTTCACCAAGATGCCTTCAGACACAACCCACGGTGGCTCTACACTGCAGTCACTCGCGCAGAGAAAGAACTTACACTCACCAGCGAATCAAGTTCCTACAAACAAACATGGGATCAGATCGCGAAAGTAGCACATGATACATGTAAAGGGTAGTGGGAGTATCTGATCAAATTTGTCTTCACAGGCTTCTTTGACTATTATAATACCAGGAGACGTCATAGCTTCTAAGGTAGTATTTCACGGTTAATGTATGAAATTAGAAGAAACCACCCATTTATAATGTCCGCATAACCCGATAGGGTTCAGTTTTAAGGTCGATATGGTAAGCAGTATACAATTACAAAAAAAGAGACTAAGTATATCAAAAGAAACAGAAATATCTCAAATTTTACGGAGATATTTCTGTTTCTTTACTTAATGTTGTTCTGAGTGACCGGAATATAAATTTTAGTAATTTAGAATACCCTATACAAATAGAATTTATCTTATCCATATCTGATTCGTAAATGGACCAAGGGAGAGCTTAAGATTCGGAAAAAAATAATTTCAAACTATTTATTTCTGTCATTGTTGGTTTTATTAGCTCCGACTCAACGTACATTCTCATTATTTCGAGTCGTACTAATTGTGAATTGCCAGAAGCATTTGCGGTGATTAGTCTTTGCAAACTAGCCATACATACATAAGGCAAAACCTCACTAATAAAATATTTTTTAGCGGCTTCGCTGTCTATACTAGCTTGTTCATGAGGCATAAACTTAGAAAAATCAATCAAATTGCTATTCATTACTTATCACTCTCCATTTTATCTATCCTCCTGCAATCAAATAGGAGAATTGACTACAATTCTTTAATTACTATTCTATACATTTAATATTATAAAATCGTTTAGAATAAAGTTTATATCAAAAAACGGCTCCGGTGTGAAGAACGGCTATCCGCCAACCGCACTTATTGAGCGTAGACCTGTTATCCTAGGTATATAGTATTGGTTGAGAGTCACCTGTAATTTAATAGGAGGGCTTTTTTTGTTTAGTTAGTAAAATACATTATTACTGTAACAATCCTGTGACATTGTAATGCTACAATACATTTATATAAAAGGAGGTTATTTAACCATGAAAAGCATAGTTGAAAAAATAGCCGTTTTTTCAATGATAGGTATGATGCAAATAGGCCTAGGTGTTTCAGTAATAGAAGCCTCACCACTACACAATAATCTAGCTCCCATGCAGCAACAAGATGATCGGTATGATAGAGATCGGCATCAAGATCGTCATCAAGATCGGCAAGAACGAGAACGTATTGAAAATGAACGACATGAACGTGAGATGAGACGGCGTCCTCATGAGAATGAACGAGAGTGGCATGAACGTCAGCGTCATGAAAAGGATCGTCATGAAGAAAATTTGAGACGAATTGCCCATGACATTCTGGATTTGATTCTTGATAAATAAGAAAATGTGGGTGGTTATGAGCTCTCCTGTTTTTTCGGATAGCTGATATAATAATGTATAAATAGCAAATCAGTTGACAACGTACCGAATCATCACTAAAAGCCACTATCAGTCACAGTAGTGGCTTTTTTCATTTACTTAAAAATCATAAATAATTAGAAAGTTAGATTATTAGATCTCTTTATAAAACTATGATATGGAGAGGGTATATATTAGGATGAGTTTTACTATTAAATTTTAAAAGATAAATTTCTAACGCTTAATCTGACAAACTGGTAATAATATACCAGAAGGTAGGTAGTTATTATGTGGTTCGGGTCGCTGGTAATGATTTATCGGCTTTGTTTTTGAGTTGTGATAATTACTATGGGTACACTATTATATTGAACTGTTAAAACGTTGTGGAAGTATAGGGTTAGGTCCCTAGTGTAGCTTCTTAGGGTGTGGTTTTGGAAATAGGTATAAAATAACACCCCAGTGGATATAAATTATGGGGGTGTTATTATGATCGAGTAGATAATGGCTTACCATGCATGCGTACTATTATTGGTAGCTACGAGGATGATAATTTATTTGCCATGAGGAGGTAATAATGGAATACGAATGGTCAGGTAGGCTCAGTCTTGGCACTGAGTACAAAGTGTTAAATCAACCAGCAGATATGATTGTTGATGTGATTGGGGTTGACAATGATAATGGATATGTGACATTGCAATCAAATACTATGTTTAGTGTTGAATTATTTGTGGGTGGTGTACAGGTTGCTATACTGCCAGCATTTGCGGTTTAACTATTATACGACTTAAAATCATACAGCTTTTCAAACTAAATAGATTTGTAAAATAAAAGCGTACTGACTATGGGGCGCTTTTATTTTACAAAAAATACAAACCACGCTTTGGCGAAGCGTGGTTGTAAGGGAGCAATTTAGATTCGTGGATAGTCTGGATAAATTAGCAACTAGAGGAAGAATCGTCAACAAAACTGAAAAGTAACAAGAGGATAATTATAATAATAATGAAGCCGCCACCGCGCCCGCTTCCAAAACCGAAGCCCATAAGTATTCCTCCTTTATCGTCGATTAATACATTATATGAACCTAATTTCAGGAGGTGAGTATCATACAACAGGTCAATTCATTATTTTAATACGATTACTTAACAGTCGACGCATGCAAATATAGGCGGTTTTTTAGCGATTAATCACTATCTCCAGTAAGTAAACATATTGGGCATATTATATGTTGTTCATCAGATTCAACTTGTACGAAGCATTTCTTATCTTGGCCACAAAAGTGACATTCCGTATGTTGAAGTTTGTTGTTTTCGTAATCCATAATAAACCTCCTTTTTTGAATATAGCATATAACAAAATATATATTTTATACGGTTTTATTAGAGGAATTATTTATCTTTTATCGAATTATGTATTTAATTGGTAAAAGGGAGTGTGTTTTAATGAGTTCAAATTCCATGTCAACATTAGAAGAAGTAGTGAGCTTTAAAAATTCTGGGTATATTCCTGATGGGCTATTTCAGAATACAGATGGATCGGGGTATATTATCTTAAAAAATGGTGGTGAGCAAATAGGAGTTGATTTGCCGACAGTTAAAGATGTTGAAGAAATAGCAACCGAAACTGAGTTAGAAATTCAAGAATCTGGCTTCTAATATAATAAGCATCAGTTGTGGGCGATAATTGCTTATTATAATCACAACAGTTTGTATCGATAGCTTAATTACATTTACATTGTGTGGGCATTATTGGGTATATAAGACAAAACTAAAGGTTGTTATGATAGTGAGCCGTAAGGCTCCTTTTCTTTTACGCCATTGTAGGACATTTTTATCAAAACACATATTATGTAATAAATATAATATATTATTTTGATAAAAAATGATTGTTGATTCTGATCGTGATTGCTGTCATCACTGTTTTACTAATGACTGTGTGTATTGTAAGCATGATAGATCTTGGTAGCTTTTATAAAATGAGTAGTAATCCTGATATTGAAACAGCTAAACAACAAATAATAGACCTTGGTGGTACTATCTAATAGAACGCCAAACAAACCCCGTCTTTTTTCAAGGTGGGGTTTGTTTGACGCTTACGTATGAGCAATACAGGATATTTGTAAACTGTATTAGGTGAAATAGTGTCTTTTAATGTTAATATTGATTTATACTTTAAATACTGATACTGCAATCTGGAGTTCGTCGGCTACTCCGGCAAGAGCTTGGCTTGACGACGCTACTTCCTGAATTGAAGCTGATTGTTCTTCAGTTGCAGCAGACACGCTTTGCGTTTTTCCAGCATTGCGCTTGGATATTTCCTCAATTTCTCGGACAGACATGACTATTTGTCGACTGCCAGTTGCCATTTGCTGAATAGCCGCGGAGATGTCTCTTATTTGCGAAGTCACTTTTTCTACTGACGCAGCAATGTTGTTAAAAGATTGACCAGCGTGTGTTACAACCTGGCTTCCGAGAGCTACCTGCTGCATACCTTCATGCATTGATATAACTGTTTCCCCGGTTTCATGTTGGATTTCGGTGATTAAAGATGCAATTTGTTTAGCGGCATCTTGTGACTGCTCAGCCAATTTGCGTACTTCTTCTGCTACGACAGCGAATCCACGTCCTGCATCACCAGCTCTTGCCGCTTCAATCGCAGCATTAAGAGCTAATAAGTTTGTTTGGTCAGCGATGGCGCGAATAGTATCGACGATTTGCCCAATTTCTTTAGAGCGATCCCCTAGCTTGCTAACCTTAGTAGATGTTTCTGCAACTGTAGCCTCAATCATAGTCATTTGAGCAACGGCAGTCTCTATTGCCTGTCCACCATCTTTTGCGGTCATAGAAGTTTCGTCTGAAGATGCAGCAACACTATTGGAGTTTGCAGCCACTTCTTCTATCCCGGCCGAAATTTGCTCAACGATTGTCGATGTGTCGTTTACAGCAGTTAATTGCCGTTCCGTGTCATGGGCTATGTCTGTGATGGAGATTGCGATTTGGTTTGCCGCCTGCGCAGATTGATCTGCACTGGCGGTTAGTTCTTCTGATGACGCTCCAACAGATTGAGCTAGGTCATTTACTTTAGTTATAAGAGATCTAAGCTGTCTTACCATCTTGTTAAAGTCAGTAGCGAGAGTTCCAATTTCATCAGATGACGTAACAGGTACCTGTTGAGTTAAGTCGCCAGATGCTACAATGCCAACAGATTGTACCAGCGACTTAATGGGTTTAACGATCCTGCTTGCAATAACTACTGCGATAAAGATTATACAAAGGATGGCTATGCATGAAATGCCAGCAATGGTAAGGAGCAACTTGTTTTGAGCTTCAATCGCCTCAGAAAATTTTTGTCCGGCGAATATGACTCCTATGGGCTTGTTGTCAGCGCTTAGAAGTGGCATATATGTAGTAACGTAATTCGTCCCCAGTATTTCTGCCTCGCCTACATAGCGTTGTCCCTCTTTCAAAACCTTTGCCGCAATTGCTTCATTTAATTTTGTTCCAACAACGCGTTGGCCGTCCTTTGTTATCGTTGTGGAAACACGTACATCGCCCAAAAAGAGCGTTGTATCAGTCTTAAACAGGGCTTTAGCTTGATCTACAGCTTCATTTTTTGCTACGTTGTAGCCAACCGAAATCACCCCTACAAGTTCGCCTTTTTCATTTTTGATAGGTATACCGGCCCGAGCAGATAGTTTGACCTCAGTCCCAGGCTCAATAGAGGCAAAGGCTGTTCCTTGGATTGCCTTCTGGATATTGACTTGGTTGGTGACCATATCACCTTTTTTATCCGGTGCGTGCGTCCGAGCTATGACTACACCTTTGTTGTCGGTAATCGTGGCAAAGTCAAGCTTAGCTTCATTTACTAGCGGCTGTAGTACAGAGAGCACTAAAGCGGTATTCTTGCTTTCGATGGCTGAGATGACAAGAGGGTTGGTAGCCAAAACGGCACCATGGCTGATAGCATTTTTTTTATAGGTTTCCAGAATTGAGTTTAACCCCTCCATGCCCTGTATGGCCCTATCCTCAGTGATTTTCTGCATTGTACCCGAAAATAGAAAGAGTGCTGGGACAACGGTAGCGCAAATAATGACTATGCTTACAAGAACGAAGCATAGGATGAGTTTACTTGACAAATTTAAGTGCATGCTTTTAAGCATCATATCCCTCCTTGTAACTTAAAGTCTTTTTACATGTAATTCGACAATAGTAAAAATTATCCTTTTTGTGAAAGAAATATCAATTATAGAATCGATTGCTAGTTGCTAAGGAATCCGGATGGCGCAGGCTAAATTCACTATCACGCTAGCCTCTTATTGGTCTAGGCGGCTAGACATACGATTGCAAAGAAAATACCGCTCTATTATGGCGGTATAAGTTATTATTATTTATTTTTGATAAATGCTATTTTCGGCGATTTCTACTTTGAGTAGTGAGCGTACATGCTCAATCTGATTGGCAATACTCGTGGACGAGGAACTGGCAAAATGTAGGCCGACTGCGAAGGGGATATGATCAATGAGGGTAACTAGCAGTGAGCCTGAATCACCGCCGGAGGTCATGGCGGTATTGACAATTTGATCTTTGAAGCGGGCTGTTTTGCCACCAGAGTAAGAAACATCAACAGTGGTATTGGTTGCCAGTATTCTGCCTCGGGTAAAACCTGTCGTACGACCGGTTTTTTGTACGATCATACCGACTTTTACTTTTTCCTGGGGTAGCCAACCGCCTACATAACCCATCCAGCTAATGGCTCTATCTAGATTATGCAACTGGCCTTGGGCAATGGCGGCATCGACAATATTATCGTGTAGATAGCGAGGAACAAAGGGTTCAAAATCAATGGGAATAAATCTGCTTAAGTTGGCAATGGTATCAAAAGGGCAACATCCACCATCTATAGGTCCGGGTTGAACAATCGGATCACCAGGGCGAGCATTGTTTTTATTGGCTAGGACATGATTATTGCTCAAGATGTAATATTTTTTTGGTATGCCTATACCTTGTGGTAGCAAATCATAGACACATGTGGCAATGGTTCCGGCAGTAATATCCATATGGCCGATACTGTAGCCTCCTTGTACTGGACGGATATGCTGGGTAAGGCCAGAGGCTTTATTAGATAATATTGAGCTGCCGGCTTTGGCAGTTAACCTTCCTACTGGAATAACATCTATGTCCATGCCTTTCAGGATTGGTGGTAGTAAGCTGGCTTTGGGGAGTTTATATTTTTCGACCTTATGAGTGACTAGAACCATCAAGGCTGGCGTACCTGTTGGCTGATTATTTTTCCATTTAACCCCGACGCCTAGACCGACAACATTGACTCGTAGATTATCGGGGTATAGGAATTCCTCCACAACTTCACTGTGTACTTGTTGTAGGGCAGCTAAATCAGCTGCTGACAACATCATCTTTATCTCATCATTCATTAATAAATATACTCCCTTCTTAGGGGTGTGATTTGCTGCTTTTACGGAATCAGAAAGTATAGCACTTTCTCGATTCCCAAAAGCAGGCACAGTCGCTTTGTTCGATGCGTTAGCAGTCGAACATTCTTCTGTCTGCGTCTGAGGACGTGCCTGAAGCCAAGTCTTTTCTTATATAGTATTTAACATATAAAAATTTGGTGATATAGTTGCAGTATTTATTATTGCTATTATAATGTATTTATTAGCTACCCTATTTGCCAGAAGATAATATTGAGGTTTTATGATAAAAGGGGGGGCTTTAATGAATGAAAAAAAACCTTGGGACGATAAAGAAGAATTGAAAAAAAGACTGACCAAGTTGCAATATGAGGTAACACAAAACCAAGGAACTGAGCTATCATTTGACAATGAATATTGGAATCATAACCATGCTGGTATTTATGTTGATATTGTATCTGGTGAGCCTTTATTTAGCTCCATGGATAAATATCAGTCAAGTTGCGGTTGGCCAAGCTTTACTAAACCTTTATCAGAAGACCGAATTATCAAGAGGACTGATGATAGCTATGGAATGAATCGCATTGAGGTGCGCAGTAAAGAGGCAGAGTCTCATTTGGGTCATGTATTTAATGATGGACCGACGCCAACAGGATTACGATATTGTATTAACTCAGCAGCCTTACGCTTCATCGCGAAAGAAGACTTGGTAAAAGAAGGGTATGGTGAATATGTGGATCTTTTCAAGGCCCATTAAGATGGCAGTGGTGCTTTATGAAATATAAAAATATCATACAGGGGATCTTTATAAAACGTGTCAATCGATTTATTGCCCATGTTTTAATTGACCATATAGAGCATATTGTCCATGTCAAAAATACTGGAAGATGTAGAGAATTATTAATTGCTGGGGTAGTGGTTATATTGGAACCATCGCAAAATCCAGAGCGAAAAACAGCCTATTCTTTAATTGCTGTTTATAAAGGTCATCGACTTATCAATATTGATTCTCAGGTGCCGAATCATGTTGTTTTTGAAGCTTTACAAACAGGAAGTATTTCGGAATTAGGACTGTCAGACAAGATGAAAAGGGAAGTAACTTATGGAAATTCAAGATTTGATATCTATTGTGAGTCTGCTCAGCAAAAGAAGTTTATTGAAGTCAAGGGCGTAACCCTTGAAGATGAGGGGATAGTCATGTTTCCTGATGCTCCTACAGTCCGGGGTACTAAGCATGTTTATGAAATGATCAAAGCTGTCGAGGCTGGATATGGGGGAATTATTTTTTTTCTGATCCAGATGAAGGATGTAAACTGTTTTAGACCGAATGTAAAAATGGATGAAAATTTTGCTAAGGCATTGGCGCTAGCGAGGACAAAAGGTGTTACACTGCTTGCATATGACTCTGTTGTTCATGAAGATGAAATTGTTTTAGGGACTAGGGTGCCTATTTTATGAGACAAAAACGTGAAATGAGTGAGAATATTGTATTTTGATACTGCAGGAGGACCGGTATTTCGACCGCCTAGTGAGGCTGATAGTTTTATTTTGCGGGTGACTATGGGGTGTTCCCATAATCGCTGTACCTATTGCAATATGTATAGAGCAGTGAATTTTCGCGTGCGGACCATGGCTGAAATTATGGCACAAGTCAATGCTGCTAAAGGATATCAAAAGTTTATCCGACGCATATTTTTGGCTGATGGCAATGCCCTGGTGCTAGTCACAGATAAGTTACTGGAGATTCTCGCAATATTAAAAGAGTCCTTTCCTAAACTACGTAGGGTATCTTGCTATGCTGGACCAAAGGATATTTTGAGCAAAACACCTCAAGATCTTCAGCGGCTATATGAAGCTGGGCTTACTTTGGTCTATTATGGTATGGAATCAGGTGATGATGAAGTCCTGAGTCATGTTTGCAAAGGTGTAACAGCTCAGCAATCTATTGAAGCAGGGCAACGAGTGGTTGCATCAGGTATCAAGTTATCTGTCATGGTGATTGTGGGTCTGGCGGGCAAGATTGGCTCTAAGGCACATGCTCATCATACCGCCCAAGCAATTAATGCCATTCATCCTTATATGCTAAGTGCTTTGACATTGATGATGTACCCCGGTAGCGAACTGCGAGATGAATATGAGCATGGTCAATTTGAAATATTGTCACCAACGGAAAGTATGGGGGAATTATATGAACTCATTAGTGAACTAAAGTTACCTCATGAAGCTCATTGTTTATTTCGGAGTAATCATATTTCAAATTATATTGCGTTGGCAGGTACATTGCCTCGTGATAAAGAACGGTTGCTTAGTGAAGCTAAATGGGGGATGGCAGAGCTGTCTACTTTGACGGATTGGGATGTTTATAATAATGTAGAAAAATAGATAGTAATAAAAGCAGCTTCTGTCATCAAGGACACAAGCTGCTTTTATTAATTAAGGTATGTAAGATACACAAAGAGTAAAGTAATGTTTAATAGAGGAAAATCAATCTGAGATGTAGAATTTTGTATCGAGTATCATTTAACATAAAAAGGTAGGATATGTTAAAATTGGTCTGGGAGGTAACTATGCGTATTGCAGTGATTGATGGACAAGGTGGAGGTATGGGGAAAGTCATTATTGAAAAAATGAGGAAAGAATTTCGGGAGCAGATTGATATCCTCGCCTTAGGAACGAATGCGCTAGCAACTTCTGCTATGCTGAAGGCTGGAGCCAATGAAGGTGCTACAGGTGAGAATGCGATTGTATATAATAGTAAAGATAGTGAGTTGATTATAGGTTCATTGAGTATTATTATGGCGAATTCAATGCTTGGCGAGCTTACACCTAAAATAGCAGAAGCAATAATGAATAGTAAGGCGCGTAAATTGTTAATACCTATCTATCGGGGGAATATTGATATTATAGGACTGCAAACTGAGCCACTTCCTCATTTGGTAGATGCTCTAATAGTACAAATAAAGAAATATTTAGGGGGCTGTGAATATGTGCGAAGCTAATGTTTATTTAGTAAATAAGAATATCGAGGAATTATTACTTGAGAGAGTAGACAAAATCATACCTAAAAGTGGAGAAATTTACTTAGAAAACATTTTTGGTGAACGCAAAATAGTGGCTGCACGCATTAAAGAGCTTCATTTAGTTGATCATAGAGTTATCTTAGAGCGGATTGAAACGAATGCTTAAAGATTGTAAATCATAGAAGCAAGTATTTATTAAGGAGACTATTTATAATGAAATTATATTCGAATTTTCCAATGCGCATTATAGTAGCGGTTATTACATTATTAATTCTTAGTGCTGTATCCGTAGTAGTGGCATCGAATGATACTGGGAAAGTAGAATATGTTAATGGAGTCGTTCTGTCTGAGCAGTCACTAGATGTTCCAGGAAATAAAAATATGGGTATTACGAGCAAGAAACTACTAACGATCCAGCTGACATCGGGAGAGGAATTTGGTAAGCAAGTTCAAAGTATTAATTATCTTACCAATCAACCTTTATTTGATATAAATCCAAGTCCAGGGGACAAAATTATTCTGGCTGTAAATGAAGTTCAAACGGTGAAAAATTATCATGTTGCTGATTTTAATCGTCTTTCATCAACATACATATTAGTAGGTATTTTTGCTTTATCCTTATTACTTTTAGGAATAAAGACCGGCATTAAGACACTTTTTGTTGTTTGTTTCTCTATATTTCTTGTTTTTCAAGGTATGATTCCGTTCATATTAAATTATCACTGGAATTTTATTCTTGCTACATTGCTTGTCTGTGCGGTGATTGCAACAGTCACTCAAATAACAATAAGCGGTTGGAATCAAAAAACATGGGGTGCTATTTTAGGAACTGTAGGCGGTGTAACTATTGCGGGAGTATTGGCAGCGGTAGCTATTTCCTGGATGCATTTGACTGGTCTAGACAGTGAAGAAGCAATGATGCTCAAGGTCACTACTCTATCCTTCGTTAATTTTCAAGAAGTATTGTTTGCGGGTATTATTTTAGGATCATTAGGAGCTGTCATGGATGTAACAATATCTATTGCTTCCACTCAATATGAAATTAAAAACTCTTGTCCGCAATATGGTTTTTCTGAAATATTTAAAGCGGGTACAAATGTTGGCCGAGACGTAATGGGGACAATGGCAAATACCTTAATCCTAGCTTATACGGGTAGTTCATTGCCATTAATTTTTCTTATCATGTCCCAAGAGAATGTATCGTTAACGCGCGTCATGAATTTAAATATGGTTGCAACTGAAATAACCAGAGCTCTTACAGGAAGTATTGGACTGATTTTTTCCATACCATTAACTGCTGCTATTACAGCATATTTTTTGAGTCGGAAGTTGAGCTCTAAGATTGATGATTTAATAGATTGATTCTAACAAGTATAATTGATACAGGATAAAGAAAACTTGGCTTGTGCCAAGTCTTAGGACGGAAGGATGTTTGACTGCTAAAGCAATCTGTGCCTGCTTCTTGAATTGAGCAAGTGATATACTCTCTGATTCTGCTGTCAAAGGCCACTCAAATGTTAGAGTGGCTTTTGACATAATATCCAATCTAGAGCGGAGAATAGTTTGTAGACGATTTATATAAAATTGTTGAAATAAATTATCGAAAAAAAGCCTATGTAAATCTTGACAAAGTAAGATAATTGTTTTATATTATATTGAGAATGATTTTCAATATCACTATGAGAAAAAATTTATTAGCAGCAATTTTACAAGGGTGGCGTAAGCATTAAAAATGTAGTTGGTTTTACGCTCTGTGACTGACAATAAAATATGTAGGAGGTAGGAAATTAGTGACAGTAAAAATGGATTCTGATGAACAATGTGTAAGTTTTCAGATTGAAGGTGATATTTATGATGAGCATGCAGAATGCTTGTGCGACATGATTAATTCCCAGGTGCGGCGAGGTATAAAAGACCTAGAAATCCAACTTTCTGCTACATACTACATCAGTACCAGGGGGCAACAATGTCTGCAAGGATTGAAAAATATGTTAGGGAGCCAAGGTGTATGTCTATCCTTTAATGGGCAGCCCGCAAACATGAATTAAATACGATGAATTTGTAAAGCAGGAAGAGCTAAATTTTTTTGTTATTTAATTGAGAATGAAAATCAGTAAAAAAGTGAGGAATGAAAATGAATAAGTTTCTTAGTGATCTAAGGGCCGGAGAAAAAGGTATAGTGAAAAAAGTAATGGGTAATAGCTTGATTAAACGGCGTATTGTTGACATGGGTGTTGTGAGTGGCTCAGTGGTTGAAGTACAGAAATTTGCACCTCTTGGCGATCCTATGGAAGTAAAAATAAAAGGTTTTAATCTTTCATTAAGGAAAGCAGAAGCTGAAATGATTGAGATAGAAATTATTTTATAAAAACATTGATAACGATAATTAATTTCAATAAAACTGAATGAATAAAGGGGAATAATGATGAGGAAAAAAGAAGTGATAGTTGCATTAGTTGGCAACCCCAATGCAGGAAAAACCACTATATTTAATAATATAACAGGAGGGCGTCAGCATGTAGGGAATTATCCTGGTGTCACTGTTGAGAAAAAGGAAGGATTTAAGAAGTTTAAAAATAATGATTTTTGCCTGGTAGATTTGCCTGGTACTTATAGTTTGACTGCTTATTCATTGGAAGAGATTGTGACTCGTAATTTTATTGTCAATGATAAGCCTGATGTGGTTATTGACATTGTAGATACATCTAATTTGGAGCGTAATTTATATTTAACCGTACAACTGTTAGAGTTAGGTCATCCTTTAATTCTAGCTTTAAATATGGTCGATGTAGCTGAATCTACAGGTTTAAAGATTAACGATGCTAAACTGGCAGAAGGTTTAGGCGGGATCCCAGTTGTTCGTACCGTTGGAGCCCGTAAGGAAGGTATGGATACTCTCTTAGATATTGCAGCAAAGGTAAGTAGTAGTCAGCAAGTTGTTTCATTTAAACTAGATTATGGCGGCGATGTAGAAGCCGCAGTTACCAAGGTGGAACCTTTGCTCATATCTCTACATACAGATCTTAATTTTTCTCAGCGGTGGTTGGCACTAAAATTATTGGGGAATGACGCTAATATCATTGAGTCTGTGGGCAAGTTATCGAATGGGGATCATATCATAGCTGCTGTTAATGAAATTCGCCTAGCATTAAATAATAAACTTGGAGAAGACGTTGAATTATTTATTGCAGGTCAACGTTATAAACATGTTGGGAAAATATATGAGTACGCAGTTAATACTGGAGCGTTAAGTTCTATAACAATGTCTGATAAAATTGATAGAATTTTGACAAATAGAATGTTTGGTTTACCCATATTTTTCGCCTTAATGTGGATGGTATTTAACTTAGTGTTTACAGTTGGCAATATTCCAGCTGATTGGATTGATGAAGGTTTTTCTATGTTAAGTAAATATTTAGATACGGTAATCAGTGATGGTCCTCTTAAATCCCTGCTTGTTGATGGTGTTGTTGGGGGTGTAGGTAGCGTTCTTGTATTCATACCTAATATTTTGTTATTGTTTTTAGCAATTGCAATCCTAGAAGACACTGGCTACATGGCTAGAGCGGCGTTTATCATGGATAGAATCATGAAAAGATTTGGACTCCATGGTAAATCTTTTATTCCCTTATTATTAGGCTTTGGATGCAGCGCAACTGCCATGATGGGAACCCGGACACTAGAAAATCCTCGTGATCGAATTATTACCATGTTGGTAACGCCACTGATGAGTTGTAGTGCAAAACTACCCGTATATACTATTTTAATAGCGGCATTTTTTGATGAAAAAATTGCTGGAAATGTATTGTTTTCTATTTATTTTTTAGGAATTATATTATCAATGATCGTAGCCTGGATTTTTCGTAGTACATTTTTCAAAGGGGAAAGCGAACCGTTTGTTATGGAATTACCACCATATCGCATGCCTACAGCCAAGAGTGTATTGATTCATATGTGGGAACGCAGCACACTGTATCTAAAGAAGGCAGGAACCATTATTTTAGCAGCATCGATTTTGATGTGGTTTTTGACAACATATCCTAAGGAGATTGAATACTCTAAGGATTATGATGCTTTGGTAGCTCAGGCTGAGGAAGCTTATACACAACAAGTTAGTGAAGATGTTTTATCCAAACTAGAAATTGAAAATATTGATCAAAATGAAGAATTAGCAGCTTTGATTGATATTATTCAAAAAGAGGAAGAAAATTTTGCTGCAGAGACGAAAGACTTAGATGAGGATAGTTCGGAATATGCTAAATTAGAAGAAGAAAAAACAGAAAAGAATCAGCAGCTTGAAGCCCAAAATGGATCAATATATTCTTATGCTGCAAAATATGTGGAGCTTACCCAGAAAATAGAGAATGAAAAGGACACAATAAAAAATCAAAAATCTGGGGAAGAGCTAGAGAAAAGTTATGCCGGACAATTTGGCAAGGCGATTGAACCAGCGATTGCACCACTGGGTTTTGATTGGCGTATTGGCATCAGTCTGGTGTCAGGTGTGACTGCCAAAGAAGTTGTTATCAGTACGATGGGGACTATTTATAGTATCGGAGATGGCAATGAGAATTCTCATGGTTTGGCGAAAGCCCTAAAAAGTGATGAACAGATGAATCCCTTGGTGGCATATGCATTGATGGTTTTTGTACTTATCTATTCTCCTTGTTTAGCAGCTCTTGCTGTGATGAGAAGAGAGACAGGGTCGTGGAAATGGCCGGCAGTCAGTATGGTATATTTAACAACATTAGCGTGGGTTGTTACTTTTATTGTATATCAAGGTGGTAGATTGTTAGGGTTCGGTAGCTAATAAAAACCCGCTTAACTAAAAATGTGCATTTTATATACATAATTAAATTTTGAAAAGGATGGATGATTTCATGAAAAAGATTGTTTCATTTATGGTATTGGGTTTAAGTATTTATATGACTCCAGTTGCTTTTGCTGAATCCGCAAAATTGACAGGTGATATATCGGTCAAATACGAAAGGGATACTGCTGATGGAAGTCCAAATATTTTCGGTACAATGAGTACCTTCAAGCTTAAGGCTGAAAAAGATCTGGGGGCTGGTTGGTCACTATACGCCCGTCTTGGGGCTCAATATGCAACACAGCCAACACTTGCGGATTATAATCTTGACGCTTATGGAGAAGATAAAAAATCGGTAGTGGCCTTGGACCAATGGGGAGTAACCTACAATAGCGGGCAGCTAATATACAAAATTGGCCGTCAGGATGTATCAGTAGGGACAACCGCCCTACTGTACAGCAGATCTGATGGAAATATTGGAACGAAGACCTTTGCTGACGGTCTTACCGCTGTCGGTACGATTGGTGCTGCAGAGATAGCAACACTCTTGGTGAAAGAGGATAATGCCGGAATTCAAGATAATAAGATATATGCCATCCGAGTCGGCTATAATAGAGCGGCGAACCTGAATTATGGTCTTACCTTGGGCCGTTATCAAGATAGCATTAATGGAAGCACAAACCACTGGGCGGTGGACGGAAAGTATAAATTTGGCAGTAATAGTTTGACGGCAGAATATACAAAGTCAAGTAGCAGTACGGATAACAAAGGATATGTTGCAACTTGGGACTACAGTTTTAATGATAAGACTGAGGCATACATCACTGGTTTTAAAGTAGAGACTAACGGGGACATGGGTAAACAAAGCGACTTTGATAACGATAATCGGGGTTTTTATTATGGTATAACTCATAAACTAAGCGATACTGATATTCTCGAATTTGTTTACAAGAACCAAAAAAACATTAGCAGTGGGCAGAATAATAATAAATTTGAAGCAACAATAAGTCGCGAATTTTAAATCTTGTAACAGAAATTAAGTTACAAACATAGGATAATAAGATTTTGAAAGAGTAAAAATCAGTTCATGAAAAATAATAAGATTGCTTTAAAGACAAAGCACTATTGCTTTCTCTCAGATCGTAGACAGCTTCTTTATTGAGAAGCTGTTTTTTACAAGATAAAGGATAAGTAGTAACTATAGATATTGGCAATGGTTATGTTTTGTTTTTAATGATAAGGATTTTTAATATCATTATCTTAAAAACGGAGTTTGGAACGATGGAAAAGATACATATTTCGGGCAGGGATATGTAGTGATGTTACTATTGTGAAAAATAGGTACACATGAATGCAGTTGTAATAACGATACTTTTGGAGGTGATATTATTGGTAAATAAGCTTCGCCTAATCTTTCTATTTATTTTGTTGATTCCACAAGGGGTAATGTTTGGTATGGCCTATGATTCCTCACTCGCGTCAAATAAATTCTTTAGTCAAATTGAAGCAGTATCTCTAGCCAGTGCCTTGATATTAGCAATGATAATGCCTAGTATAACGGTGCAATGGTTGGTTGGAAAATCATTAGATAGTATGCGACAGTTATGTTATCAAGTAAAACAGGGTAATTATCGAGAATTGTTATCCCTGCCAAATGAATCGAGGAATGAAGAGGATGATATCATTATTCTTATGCGTGATATGAATTGGATGGCAAGGCAAATCGAAATTAGGGAAAGAGATCTTAGACATGCGGCTGATGAGTTATGGCAGTCACGCAATTACATGGACGAACAAAATAAAATATTGCTTTCTGTTAATACAGAACTCATGTCAGTTCAAGAAAGATTAAAAGAACGTACGATCCAATTAGAAATCTCTTGTAGTCGTATGCAAGTTATGGCAATGACTGATCCCTTGACTGCCATTGCGAATAGACGGTGTTTTTTTGAAACATTAGAGCGACAAATTACGGAGCTAGTATGTAATTATCGTCATATTTCATTACTTATCATTGACATTGATTTTTTCAAAAAAATCAATGATACTTATGGGCACCAAGGAGGGGATACAGTTTTATTTGAATTGGCACAAATTATTCAGAAAAATGCCAGGGAGGGAGATTTGGCTGCCCGCATTGGCGGGGAAGAATATGCCATGCTATTGCCAGGGACCTTAGCAGAGCAGGCGGTGAGTATTGCGAGTCGCATTCAGATTGAGATTGGGAAACATAAGTTTTTACTAGACGGGACCCAAGTTGCTGTGACAGTTTCTATTGGTATTTGCACACTTCCCCAATCATTGTACTGCTTTGACAGAGAAAAAATATATTATTATGCTGATCAGGCCCTTTATTATTCTAAGCACAATGGTCGAAATGGTGTATCTATTTATGATATTAATACTCACTCGATTACCAAGGTTGCTTAGATGTTAGGTCTGGAAAGGATGTTTAATGTGCCAAATAGAATTACTTTAGATGATTTGCATGATATGGTAGATGCCTTGTCTAGTGCTTTAGAGGCTAAAAATGCCCATATGTGTGGTCATTCTCAGCGAGTGGCTGAGCTTTCTTTGTTAATGGCACAAAGGATAGGATTGTCACCGATAGAGCAGGAAAGAATACATATTGGAGCTCACTTACACGATATTGGAAAGATTGGTATTCCAGACGTTATTCTTAATAAGCCTGGAAAGCTGACAGATAGTGAATTTGCGATTATTCGCCAACATCCTGAAATTGGAGGACAGATTGTAAGTAAGGTTAAGGTTTTTCACTCGGTTGTCGATATTGTGCGTCATCATCACGAACGTTTTGATGGTAAAGGCTATCCTGATAAGTTGTGTGGGACAGAGATTGCTTTAGGAGCTAGAATCGTTTCTGTAGCCGATGCTTTTGATGCTATGATATCGATGAGGAGTTATCGTCCTCCACTCAATGTTAGTGAGGCAATGGTGGAGATGGAACGTTTTCGAGGAAGTCAGTTTGATCCAGCGATTGTTGACGTATTGAGAAGGTTGGTCAATAATAATGAATTGGAATGCATAAATTACGGGGAGTTGCTTACTGGCTAAAATTTGATAGGTGCTGACTATGAGATGTGAACTAAAAATGATATAATTGTGAAAAGGCAAAGCATGATTGCTTTGCCTTTTCGTTATTTTTATTTTTAAAGGGTGGATTGACATGGTAATGATTAGAGAGTATCTATTGAATAATATTCTGATTACAGATGGTGCTATGGGAACCTATTACGCTCAAATTACTGATAAATATAACGTCTTACCAGAGTTTGCCAATATCAGTGAACCGCAAATTATCGAAAGAATTCATCAAGAATATATTGCTGCTGGTGCAAAATTGATCAAAACCAATACTTTTTCAGCTAATCGTTATGCTTTAAATAGTTCACAATCAGATGTGAAAAAAATCATTGTTGCTGGAGTGAATATAGCCAATAAAGCTACAGCGAATAAAGAAATATTTGTGGCCGCCAGTATTGGACCTATTCCAGAGATGGCTGATAAAATGCAGGTTGATCAAGTCGCTATTATAGACGAATATAAGTTTATCGTGGATATTTTTCTTGAGCAGGGCGTTAAAATATTCAATTTTGAAACCTTTAGCGATGCTATGAATCTTGCGGAAATCACTACATATATAAAGAAAAAAGATAGCTCAGTTTTTATTTTAACTCAATTTGCAACAACTCCTGAAGGGTTTACTAGAAAAGGAATCAGTAATGAGTATTTAGTAGCTGAGATGAAGAAAAACAAAAATATTGATGCCTATGGATTTAATTGTGGTATTGGGCCGACTCATTTATATAATTCCTTGCAGAAAATTAGTATTGGGAATGATATTGTTGCCGTTGCCCCAAATGCAGGATATCCAGAAATAATACATGAGCGAACCGTATTCATTCAAAATCCTACTTATTTTGCCGAGAAAATGAAAGAAATTAGTGGGTTAGGAGTCAAAATTTTAGGTGGATGTTGTGGTACGACTCCTAGTCATATCGAAAAAATGAGTTTATTGATTCGTACCAGTTCGGAAATATGTGCGACGCAAACCAGATTAGTGGAAGATTCGAGAGTCTCTTTAGAAATAAATAGCCCCAAGGATTTTTCTGAAAAAGTTAAAAATAATCAATTCGTTATCGCAGTGGAATTAGATCCACCATTTAATGCAGATGTGGAATTGATGATAGAGAATGCTCGGATTTGCAAAGAGTCTAGAGTGGATGTGATCACTATTGCTGATTCCCCGATGGGAAGAGCTAGGGTAGATTCAATTATGATTGCTGCTAAAATTAAACGAGAAGTCGGAATCGAAGTTGTACCCCATGTTTGTTGCCGGGATAAAAATGTAAATGCTATTAAATCAGCCTTGCTTGCTGGCTATGCTGAAAATATTAGAAATATACTCGCCGTAACTGGTGATCCCATTGCAATGGCGGATAAGAATAATATAAAAAGTGTATTCGACCTTAATTCTTTCAAATTGATGGAACTGATCACGACAATGAATAAAGAAGTTTTTGCAGGTGGGCCCATTCATATTGGAGGGGCACTGAATTTAAACGGACTTAATCCTGAAGTTGAACTGACAAGAATGTCCCAAAAAATGGATATGGGTGCTAGTTTTTTTCTGACTCAGCCTATATTTGACGATAATGTAATCAACTTGTTACCACAGATAAAGCAGAATGAAAATACTAAGATATTGGGGGGCATCATGCCCCTTGTGAGTTATCGCAACGCTCACTTCTTGAATAATGAGGTGGCAGGAATAAGAATACCAGAAGAGATTATCAATAAATTTGACAAGAATATGGAGAAGGAAGAAGCGGAGCTACTAGGGATAGAAATCGCGGTGGAAATTGCTCATAAAATGAAAGATCATGTACAGGGATTTTATTTTATTACTCCATTTAATCGAGTTGAGATGATAATGAAGATAATAAAGCAAATTAACATTTGACATGAATCTATGAAGATGCTATCATGAACGTGAAATATAGAATACTGTTTTCAGAAGACAATTAAATATTATTGAGATAGGTGCCCTTCGGGGCTTAATAGGGAAGACCGGTGAAATGCCGGCGCGGTCCCGCCACTGTAATGAGGAGCAAACCCAAGGTATA